>JADYYK010000217.1 GCA_020853705.1 Deltaproteobacteria bacterium | reverse complement strand
GTCCTCGGCCGCCAGACCTGAAGCGCACCCGCCACGACGCGCCTGGGCTGGCTTCAGGCGCTACGAGGGCCGGCCACTGGAGAAGCCGGCCCTCGATGCAATCCGGGGCGACTGAGATGTGACGAATTGATGAGAGCGGAGATCTAGCCGCTCATCTGGCGGGCTACTGGCACTCGGTCGGGCAGGCGCGGTCCACGCAGCCGATGGCCAGGTCGTACTCGACCTTGCCGCGCGGGTACTGCTGCGCGCAGTCGGTCATGCAGGGCGGCACCCCGGCGTCGCCTGGATCCAACGCGCACGCGATGATGCAGTTGACGTAGCCGTCGTCGCACTGGGTGTCGACCAGACAGCCGTTGATCTCGCAGCCGCAGTGGGCTTCAGCGCAGCCGTTGCAGACCGCGTCGCGGCTGGAGTAGGGCCGCACCAGCTTGCACATCGCGGCATCGGGGCCGGCCGCGTCCACCGGCGCAGCATCGACCCGCACGGCCGCGTCGGTCGTCATCGCGGCGTCCACCGGGGCGTCGTCGCCGCCGCCACACGAGGTCATCGTCATCGTCATCATCATCGTCAGCGCCGACAGCGCAGACAGCCCGAGCACATGCCACCACGAACGCATGCGCCCTTCTACCAGACTTCGGGGCGCCGCTTCAGGGGATGACGATCCCGGTCTTGCTGGCATCCAGCAGGCTGCCCAGGTTGGCCGCGGTGACGTCGCGCGCCCCCAGCTGGCCGGTGGCGCCGAGGAAGTTCAGCTCCAGGAAGCGCACCACCGAGGCGTGCTCCAGCTCCACGTGCGACACCATGTTGGCCCGCGCGAAGCGCCCCAGCGCCAGCAGCGGCACCCGCGTTCCCAGCGGGTTCGCATCCGGCGACGCCGGTGGGCGCACATGATCGAAGAAGCCGCCGCCCTCGTCCCAGGTCACCAGCACCAGGGTGTCGCTGGCGTAGCGGCTGGTCGCCACCGCGTCGACCACCGAGCTGACGAAGGCGACGCCGTTCGAGATCTTGGTGCTGAAGTTGGGGTGCTCGTTCTTGTAGGCCGCGGCCTTGAGGAAGCTCACCTCGGGCAGCTGCCCCATGGCGATGTCGGTGAAGAAGGCGTCGGTGTCGCGCATCGACGACGCATACATGCCGCCGTCCTCGAACTGGGCGTAGTACTGGAACGGCACGTCGGACGGATCGTAGTTGCACACCGCGCCGATGATCGAGGTGCAGTCGGACGGCGCCGCCGGGCACAGCAGCGCCTCGTGCATGGCGCGAAAGCCCATCGCGTAATAGGCGAAGCTGTGGCCGCCCTGCAGCAGCAGATCCGCGATGGTGGTCTGCCCGGTGTAGCGCGCCTTGGGCGTCAGCGGCGCGATGCAGCCCTGGCCCACGGTGTCGGGCTTGAACGAGTTGTCCTTGAACACGAACTTGGCCACCGCGAAGAACATGTCATTGGACGACGACGCCCCGACCGCCGACTGGAAGTAGCGATCGGCCAGCGCGCCGGACGCGGCATAGCCGTGGTAGGTCGCCATCAGCGCGTCGGGCGAGATGGCCCAGTTCTTCGGGTTGGAGCAGCTCGCGCCGGTGACGAAGCGGTCCATGGCGCCGCCGTTCATCTCGCTGAGCTCGCAGTCTTGATCGTGGTTGGGGTCGTAGCCGCCGTTGGCGGCGTCATCGAGGACGATGGGCAGGGCTCCCGACGGGTCGCGGTCGGGCGCGCGCTCGCAGCAGGCCGGCCCCACGGTGCAGGTCGGGTTGCTGCCCGCGGGCGCGGTGCAGTAGCGCCCGAAGTAGTTGTCGAAGGTGTGGTTCTCCTGCACGACGATCACGACATGCTTGATGTTGCTGACGCGTGGGCCGGCGTCCGCGCCGCCGCCCCCGTCCGCGCCGCCGCCATCACCGCTGTCGTCGTCATCACCCGACGACGATCCACCACAACCCACCGCCACCAGCCCCACCAGCACGAGACCCAGGAGCCAGCGCTGCTTCATGACCACACTTTACAGCGTCGTCACAGCGCCGGGACGGGTATGGTGAAGCCATGTGCGGCACCCGCCTCGGGCCGTGGCTCGGCGCCCTCGCCGCAGCGGCCCTCGCCGTGGCCAGCGGCTGCGGAGATGATGACGACGACGCCCCGGTGCGCGACGCCGCGGTCGACGCCGGCCCCATCCTCGACCCGCACAGCTTCGACTGCACCTCCCTGGGTGGCCCCGACGGCGGCATGGTCCCCGCGCGCGCCAGCACGGTGCCCCTGGCCTGCGGCCTCGAGCGTACCTGTCGGACCCCCCAGGTCTCGGGCCACCGCGGCGCCGGTGGTGACCTCGGCGCGCTGGCGCCCGAGGACAGCCTGGCCGCCTACCGCGCCGCCATCGCCCTGGGCATCGAGTATGTCGAGACCGACCCGCGCCCGACCGCCGACGGCGTCATCGTCAACATGCACGACACCACCGTCGACCGCACCACCGACGGCCGCGGCAGCGTCGATGTCATGACCTTCGCCGAGGTGCGCGCGCTGCACCTCGAGACCGGCAAGCTGGCGGGCGACTACAGCTGCGAGCAGGTGCCCACGCTGGTCGAGATCCTGCGCACCTGCACGGGCCGCGTGGTGGTCCTGGTCGACGCCAACAAGACCGATCGGGTCGACCTCCTGGTGCAGGCCATCCTCGACGCCGACGCCCTCGACTGGGCCATCTTCGACACCAGCAGCCTCGACAAGATCGACCGCGCCCTGGCCCTCGAGCCGCGCCTGCAGTTCATGATCCGCCCCGACACCGTGGCCGACATCACCACCCAGCTCGATCACTTCGCCCCGCGCGTGCCGACCATCGTCGAGCTCGGCCCGGGCGAGCGCGCCACCGGCGCGCCCGTGGTGCACGCGCGCGGCTCACGCGTGCTGAGCGACGTCTTCGTCGAGGACGGCCTGGCCATCGTGCAGGGCGACCTGTCGGGCTATGCCCGCGCGCTCGACCTCGGGGTCGACATCCTGCAGAGCGATCGCCCCGATCTGGTGCTGCGCCTGTATCGCCAGCGCGGCCTGCGCTAGATTTGCCCTGTGGCTGACGACCTCGGGACTGGCGCACTGATCGAGCTCATGCTGCGCTGCCACGCCCGCGGCTGGCTGCAGGCCACCAGCGGCAACTTCTCGCTGCGCGCGGACGCCGACAGCTTCCTCATCAGCGCGTCGGGCCTCGACAAGGGGCGCCTCACCGAGGCCGACCTGGGCCAGGTCTGGCTGGACGGCCGTGTCGCCTTCGCGCCCGGGCAGCGCCCCTCGGCCGAGACCCCGCTGCACGCGGCCCTGTATGCGCGCGACCCCGCCATCGGCGCCATCGCGCACACCCACTCGGTGGCCGCCACCGTGCTGTCGCGCGCCGTCGAGGCCGCCGGCCAGGCCAGCCTCGAGCTGACCGGGTGGGAGATGGCCAAGGGGCTGCGCGGCGTGACCACGCACCAGGCCCGCGTGCGCCTGCCCGTGGTCGGCAACGACCAGGACACCACGCGCCTGGCCGCCAGCGTCGGCGCCGTGCTGGGCGACGCCCCCGGCTACCTGATCGCGGGCCACGGCCTGTACACCTGGGGCCGCGACGTCGCCGAGGCGGCGCGCCACGTCGAGGCGCTGGAGTTCCTGCTCGAGTGCGAGCTCCAGCAGCGGAGGTCGTCATGAGCCGTCTCTGCATCACCCCCATCGCCACCCCGCGCAGCCCCAGCCTGGACAGCCGCGACGCCACCGTGATCGCGCGCGAGCTCGGCGCCCGCGGCGTCCGCTTCGAGCGCTGGGACGCCAGCGTCCCGCTGTCCGCCGCCGCGACCCAGGCGGACATCCTGGCCGCCTACGCCGCCGACGTCGCGCGCCTGCAAGCCACCGGGCCGTACTCCAGCTGCGATGTCGTCCGTCTGGCCCCCGACCCCGCCGATCCCGAGGCCACCCGCGCCCGCGCCGCCGCCGCGCGCGCCAAGTTCCTGGCCGAGCACACCCACGCCGAGGACGAGGTGCGCTTCTTCGTCGAGGGCGCCGGCCTGTTCTACCTGCGCCTCGGCGCCGACATCTGCATGGTGCTGTGCCAGCAGGGCGATCTGCTCTCGGTCCCGGCCGGCACCCGGCACTGGTTCGACATGGGCACCGCCCCGCGCTTCTGCGCCATCCGCCTGTTCGGCAACCCCGACGGCTGGGTCGCCGCCTTCACCGGCGACGACATCGCGACCCGCTTCCCGACGTTCGACGAGCTGGCGGCGTGATCCGCGCCGTCATCACCGACATCGAGGGCACCACCACGTCCATCGCCTTCGTGCATGACGTGCTGTTTCCCTACGCGGCTGCGCAGCTCGAGCCCTTCGTGCGCGCGCGTGGTGGCGACCCGGTGGTGCAGGCGACGCTGGCCGAGCTGGGCCAGGCCAGCCCGGCCGGCGACCCGGTGGCGGTGGCGCGCGACCTGATGGCGCGGGACGTCAAGTCGACCCCGCTCAAGCGGCTGCAAGGCTGGATCTGGGAGGCCGGCTATGCGGATGGCTCGCTGCTGGCCGACGTGTACCCCGACGTGGCGCCGCAGCTGCGCGCGTGGCGTGACGCCGGGCTCACGCTGGCGGTGTACTCGTCGGGCTCGGTGCACGCGCAGAAGCTCCTGTTCGGGCACACCCGGGCCGGCGATCTGCGCGCGCTGTTCACCGGCTGGTTCGACACCACCACGGGGCCCAAGACCGAGCCGGCGTCGTATGCGCGCATCGCCACCGTGCTCGATGTGCGCCCCGCCGAGGCGCTGTTCCTGAGCGACGCCACGCGCGAGCTCGAGGCCGCCCGGGGCGCCGGCCTGCAGGCGGTGGGGATCTCCCGCGGCGCCGAGGTGCCCCCGGGGTGGCTGACCTCGTTCGCCGAGCTGCAGCTGGAAGCGGCCGGGTCGCCGGAGCGGTAGGTCCTGGCGACTCATCGCGCCCCCGAATGGCCAGGCTCGGGGGCCATGTTAGGCTAGCGACGTGCCTGCCCCGCGAACCAGAAAACCACAAGCGACGCTGTTTCGAGGCGACCACAGGGACGGCGTCGCGACGCCGGACCCCAGGGCCCCTGACAATGTCGTGCGTCATATCCTCTTTCTGGAAGGCTATGGCAGAGCCACTCCCTACACATCCACGAGCAGCTCGAGAGAGACTGCGGCGCGATTCGCCGGCAGCTCCGGACGCGTTTGGAGCACCTCTCCGGAGCACGCTGCAGTCCAGAGCGCCGAGCACATCTCGAATGCGGAACTGATGCAGAACCTTCGCGGGAGGGGACGTGGCAGGCGCTTCAAGGGCTCGCCCAGCGAGGTTGCGCAGGCTCGCGTCTATGCCGAAACCACTTCTGAGCACCTTCTCGACTGGTGCTCGTGCGGTAGGGTGAACGCTGCAGGAATGCGGGCACGCGTCCGTGGAGCCTTCTGGTAGTCATGGAGCTGCTGTCGTGCATCAACTGCTGCCATAACCCACTTCGGGCTGGGTTGGTCGGGTACGAATTTGGCTTTTGTACTCGGCACAACATGATGCTGACGTCGCCGTCCGAGACCACTTGTGGCCAACTGCTGCGCAAGGATCTTCTGGTCTCGCCAGCGCGCCTTGCGCAAGGGCACCACAGGACCAGGTTCGCGTCGGGCCGAGTCTGCGTGTTGACCCAGCCTCGTAACCAGGCGCTCGCAAATGCGCTCATTCAGAGGCCGAATGGGCATCCTTCCGATCAAGTCGTCGAGGAGGTCGTCGCGTTTGGCCTCTATCGGCACAATTCGAAGATCCACTCGATTGCGGCCGTGCACCGTATTCCTGGTGCCAAAGCAGACGTCGCGATGAGTTCGCTGGGGCGCTCCTACGTTCACCGGTGCCATGAGAGGGACCGTCGGTGGACTGCGGGGTTGCACATCCTCTGGTGGATGCTCCAACGTGTTTCGGAACGGCCCTTGCTCGAGCCTGCCGATCTGAGAGGTGCGCTCGGCTTGGCCCTTGATCGGGCACAGAACATCGCCATCTGGACTGTGCTCGCCTTGCGCCTCTATCTCATCACCGATATCGGCTCCTTCGCTGGCCAGGCCCACGACGACGTTGGTGCGTTCGCGTCCCTGGCTGACCAGGCGCTGGGGGCGGTGGAGCCTGGCGACGGAAGTGGACTCGCCGCCTGGCTGTCATCGCAGAAGACCGCGATGACGAGGACCTTTCCCAGGAAGCGCTACGAGGAACTGGCCGCGAAGCTACGCGCCTGATCGTGCAGAGATGACGCATCACCGCACCTGCACCGCGTGCGAGGCCATGTGTGGGCTGCTGGTCGAGGTCGACGGCGACCGCGTGGTCGGGCTGCGCGGGGACGACGGCGATCCGCTGGGTCGCGGCTTCATGTGCGAGCAGGCCTGGCGCTTGGTCGACCAGCGCATCGACCCGCAGCGGGTGCGGCGCCCGCTGCGTCGGCGCACGAGCACCGCCGCGAACGACGCCGGCTTCGAGGAGGTCGGCTGGGACGTCGTCCTCGACGACATCGCGCAGCGCATCGCCGCGCTGCAGAAGCAGCATGGACATGACGCCCTCGCTGTCTTCGCGGGGCGCGGTGTGGCGCACGATCACGGCGCCCTGCTGTTCAGCGCGCTGTTCATCGAGACCCTCAAGACCGAGCGTCGCTACAGCCTGAACTCGTGCGACACGCTGCCGCAGCTGCTGGCCGCGCTGCTGATGTTCGGCCACCAGGGGCTGGTGCCGGTGCCCGACCTCGATCGCGCGCACCTGGTGCTGCTGCTGGGCGCCAACCCGGTGCTGTCGCACGGCAGCATCATCGGCGCGCCCGATGCGCGGCGCCGCCTGGGCGAGCTGCGCGCGCGCGGTGGCAAGCTGGTCGTGGTCGACCCGCGCCGCAGCGAGACCGCGGCCCTCGCCGATCAGCACGTCGCCATCCGCCCCGGCACCGATGCCCTGCTGCTGCTGGCGCTGGTGCACACGCTGTTCGCCGACGGCCTGGTGGCACCGGCGGGCCTGGCCGGCTTCACCGATGGCATTGACGCCGTGCGCCAGCTGGCGCAGCCGTTCAGCCCGGACGCGGTCGCCGCCCGCACCGGCGTGCCTGCCGCGATCACCCGGGCCCTGGCGCGCGACTTCGCCGCCGCGCCCGCCGCGGTCTGTCACGGTCGCAGCGGCGTCACCGCGCAGGAGCACGGCGCGCTGACCTGCTGGCTCATCAACGTCGTCAACATCTTGACCGGCAACCTCGATCGCCCCGGCGGCGCCATGTTCGGCAAGCCCGCGGTCGACATGGTCGACGTCGCCACCAAGATCGGCGCCAAGGGTAGCCACGCCGGCTTTCGCTCGCGCGTGCGCGGGCTGCCCGAGTTCGGCGGCGATCTGCCCGCGGCCACCCTGGCCGAGGAGCTCGAGACGCCCGGCCCGGGCCAGCTGCGCGGCCTGGTGGTGTTCGACGCCGACCTCACGCGCGAGCTGCCCGCCGGCCCCCGCGTCGAGCGTGCGCTGTCCGGGCTCGAGCTCCTGATCTGCATCACCGACCGGCTCGATGACACCTCACGCCAGGCGCACTTCGTCCTGCCGCCCGCGCCCGCGCTGGAGCGCGAGCACTTCGACATGGTGCTCGGCATGGCGGCGCAGCGCAACGTCGCCAAGGTGTCGCCGCCGGTGTTCGCGCCGGCGCCCGACGCCCGCCACGCCTGGCAGATCTACCTCGAGCTGGCCACGCGCGTCGCGGCACAGCGCGGCTGGCTGGCCAGCAAGGCGGGTGCGGCGTCTCGCGCCGTGATGCGGCGCCTGGGGCCCGGTGGGCTGGTCGACTGGGCGCTCAAGCTCGGCCCCTACAAGGGGCTGTCGCTGAAGAAGCTGGCGGCCACGCCGAGCGGCCTCGATCTCGGCGCGCTGGAGCCGTGCCTGCCGAAACGGCTGGAGACGCGGGGGCGCCGCATCCAGCTGGCGCCCGCGCTGCTGCTGGCCGACGCAGCTCGCCTCGGCGCGCTGCTCGACAGCGCAGCGCCGTCGCTGCAGCTGGTGCTGCACCAGCCGCCGATGCAGCGCGGGCAGGCGCCCACGCTCGCGCAGCCGCTCCTCATGCATCCCGACGACGCCGCCGCGCGCGGCCTCGCCAGCCAGGAGCAGGTCCGTGTCAGCTCGCAGGCCGGCAGCATCGTCACCCGCCTGGAATTGACCGCCGACATGATGCAGGGCGTCGTCAGCCTGGCGCGCGACTCGCGCGTCGACACCAGCGCTCTCAGCGACGACCAGCGTGTCGATCCACTCGCTGGAACGGCTGTATTCGCCTCGCTCGCGGTCACCGTCAGCGCCGCCGACTGACGCGCTCCACCCACTTTTTGTGTTGGCTTGATCGCACTTCTAACAGTTGGTCATCTGTCCAAAGTGGTCGAACCAGCAGAAATCGGCTGCAATGTCTCGAGTTCGGCTGGTGTGTTTCGTCGCGCTCGGCGTAGGATGCCGCCCGGATGTCGGCATTTCCGAAGGACTGGCCGCTCGCGGGCCCCATCGATCTCGCAGTCCATGATCTGCCCCACCGCTCGGCGATGACCGAGTGGTGGTATCTGAACGCGCATCTCGAACCACGGGACGGCGCGCGGCTGTCGCTGTTCGCCGCCTTCTTCCGCATCGTCAAGGGGCAGAACCCGGTCACGCGCGAGCTCGAGTATGCGCACTCGGTGACCTGGGCGCTGACCGACGCCGACGGCAAGGTGTACTCGCCGGAGTCGCGCGTCGATCGCTGCGCGCCCGAGCTCGGCCTCGAGCGCATCGCCAAGGGCGCCGGCTCGCGCGACCCGCTGCTCAACCGCGCCATCTCCGAGATGCTGAAGCAGGGCCGCGTGCCCACGCCCGATCGCCGCTTCGACGGCGAGGTCTTCGTGGCGCAAAACCGCCTCGAGCTCGACTTCGCCGGCTCGCGCTTCGAGAAGCGCGAGGACGGCAGCTACCGCCTGCTGCTCTCGAACCCGCGCGAAGCCAGCGGCTGCGAGCTGGTCTTCACCCCGGGCAAGACCGCCATCCGCCACGGCGACGACGGCCTGGTCAAGGGGCTGTCGGGCGAGGACATGTTCTACTACTTCATCCCGCGCTGCCGCGTCACCGGCACCGTCACCATGGGTGGCCGCGCGCGCGAGGTCACCGGCGACGGCTGGTACGACCACGAGTTCGGCGGCCCGCCCGAGCAGGCCCGCATGGACGAGGCGACGCCCGCGGCCGCCGCGGAGGCTCCTCCCGAGCGCGTCGACATCGCCTGGAACTGGTGCGCCGCCCAGCTCGACGGCAACCGCGAGCTGTCGGCCTACTCGCTGGTCCGCGTCGACGACGGCGAGATCCTGTACCAGTGGGCCATCCTGATCGACGCCGACGGCGAGCGTCGCGCCTTCCACAACCTGTCGTTCGAGGCGCTCGACTGGTGGCGCAGCACGCGCACCTTCTATGACTACCCGGTGCGCTGGCGCCTGCGCGTGCCCGAGGCCGCGCTCGACCTCACCGTGACCGCCGCCTTCCCCGATCAGGAGTTCATCACCGTCATCTCCAAGCCCGCCTTCTGGGAGGGCCGCGTCGACATCTCCGGCACCCTGGCCGGGCAGCAGGTCGGCGGCCTCG
This sequence comes from Deltaproteobacteria bacterium, assembly GCA_020853705.1. Lineage (GTDB taxonomy): Bacteria > Myxococcota_A > Polyangia > Haliangiales > JADYYK01 > JADYYK01. The sequence goes on along the minus strand of JADYYK010000217.1, from coordinate 43,564 downwards.
GCTATGTCGAGCGCAGCGGCTTCCAGCCGGTGTCCACGCTGGACGAGTTCTTCGGCGCCGTCGGCGAGGAGGTCCGCAAGTCGGTCAGCGCCGTGCTGCCGCTCGAGCCCACGCACGAGGAGGCGCGCTCGCTGATCGCCTCCGAGGAGCGCGAGCACTACATGGACGGCGTCGACCGCGCCCAGCTGGCGCGCACGCTGCTGGCGCCGATCCGCGCCATCACCGATCGCGGCGGCAAGTCGTGGCGCTCCTACGCCGCGCTGGCGTGCTGCGACGTGGTGCAGGGCGACTCGCGGCGCTTCGTGCAGTGGCTGGCCATCCCCGAGCTGCTCCACGTCGGCTCGCTGATCGTCGATGACGTGCAGGATCGCTCCACGGTGCGCCGCGGCGGCCCGACCTGCCACGTCGTGTATGGCGAGCCGCTGGCCATCAACGCCGGCACCGCGGCCTACTTCATCGCGCAGCGCCTGCTGGTGTCGACCGACGTGTCGAACGCCCGCAAGCTGCGCCTGTACGATCTCTACTTCGAGGCCATGCGCGCCGGCCACGCCGGCCAGGCGCTGGATCTCGACGGCCTCGGTGACGTGGTCCCCGCCGTGGTCGAGTCGGGCGACACCGACCAGCTGGAGCGCCGCGTGCTGGCCACGCATCGCCTCAAGACCGCGGCCCCCGCGGGCGCCCTGGCGCGCATGGGCGCCGTCGCCGGCGGCGGCACCGACGCCCAGATCGAGGCCGTGGGCCGCTTCTTCGAGGCGCTCGGCCTGGCCTTCCAGATCGTCGATGACGTCCTCAACCTGCGCGGCTTCAAGGGCAACCTGAAGCAGCGCGCCGAGGATCTGTCGAACGGCATCGTGACCCTGCCGGTGGCCAAGGCGCTGTCGCGGCTGCCGCTGGAGGGCCGCCGCCAGCTGTGGGCGCTCCTGCAGTCCAAGCCCAGCGACCCCGTCGTGCTGTCGGGCATGGTCGAGACCATCGAGAGCGTCGGCGCGCTGGCCGCCTGCGTCGAGCAGGCGCGCGAGCTGGTGGAGTCGGCCTGGGCCGCCGCCGATCCGCTGCTCGAGGACTCCATCCCCAAGGTCATGCTGCGCGCCTTCGGCTGGTACATCCTCGAACGTCATTATTGAAACAGGCGACAGGCGACAGGCGACAGGGAACAGGCAATGGGCCGGAGAACGCCTGCGCGACGTCGAATGAACCGAGCCGCTCAGGCGCTGGACCCCGGCCGATGATGCGCTGGCTCGAGCGCCGCCTGTCCTCGCGCTGGGCGCCCGTCGCCGCCATCGCCCTCGCCGTCGCGCTGATGCTGCCGTCGCTGAGCACCGGGCTGGTGGCCGACGATCACTTGCACGAGGTCATGCTGCGCTCGCCGGCGCCCATCCCGGCGCTGGCGGGGCGCCGCTTCGATCCCTTCCGCTTCGCGCCTGGTGACCCGGCGGCCACGCAGGCGCTGCAGGACGCCGGGGTGTTTCCCTGGACCGCGGACCCGCACGCGCGGCTGGCGTTCTGGCGCCCGCTGGCGGCCGCCACCCACGTGCTCGACCACGCGCTGTGGCCCGACTCGGCGCCGCTGCGCCACCTGCACAACCTGGCGTGGTTCGCGCTGGCGCTGCTGGCGGTGGCGGCGGTGCACCGGCGCTTCCTGGGCGCGACCTGGATCGGCGCCCTGGCGCTGCTCCTGTACGCCATCGACGACGTGCACGGGCCGGCGGTGGGATGGATCGCGAACCGCAACGCCATGATCGCGGTCGCGCTGTCCTTGCCCGCGCTGGTGTGGCACGACCGCTGGGTGCGCGACGGCTGGCGTCCCGGCGCGCTGCTGGCGCCGCTGGCGCTGGCGCTCGGCCTCGGCGCTGGCGAGGCGGCGCTGGCGGTCACCGCCTACCTGGCCGCCTACACGCTGCACGTCGATCGCGCGCGCTGGGCCACGCGGGTCGCGCACCTTGTGCCCTACCTGGTCGTGGTCGTGGTCTGGCACCTCATCTATGTGCACCTCGGCTATGGCGCGTCGAGGTCGGGGATCTACCTCGATCCGGGCGGCGACCTCGTGGCCTTCGCCGCCGCCATCCCGCGGCGCGCGCCGGGCCTGCTGGCCAGCCAGCTGGCGCTGCCGTGGTCGGATCTGGTGTCGCTGTATCCCTACCTGTCGCCGCGGCTGCCGCTCATCATGCTGGGCCTGGCGCTGCTGGTGCTGGCGGGGGTGGCCTGGCTGCTGGCGCCGCTGTGGCGGCGCGACGACAAGACCCGCTTCTTCGCGACCGGGATGCTGCTGGCGGTGCTGCCCATCTGCGCGACCTTCCCGGCCGACCGGCTGCTGTGGTTCGTCGGCCTCGGCGCCACCGGACTGCTGGCGCGCCTGCTGGCCGAGCCGCGCACCACCCGTGCGCGCAAGCTGGCGGCCGGCACGCTGATCGCCATCCACCTGGTGCTGGCGCCGCTCTTCTTGCTGCTGCGCTCGCGCACCATGGACACCGTGGAGCGTCCGCTGGCGCGCGCCGAGGCCAGCATCCCGCGCACGCCCGACATCACCGGCAAGACCGTGGTGCTGGTCAACCCGCCGTCCGACCTGCTCGCCGCCTACGTCATGGTCACCCGCGCCTCGCGCGGCACCCCGGCGCCCGCGCGCCTGCGCTGGCTGGCCGCCGGCACCTCCGCCGCCGAGGTCGAGCGCGTGGACGCCCGCACCCTGCGCATCCGCCCCGCGCGCGGCTACCTGGCCGACACCGCCGAGCGCATGCTGCGCAGCCCGCGCGCCCGCTTCGCCGTCGGCGACCACGTCGACCTCAGCGGCCTGCGCGTCGAGGTCACCGCCCTGAGCCCCGACGGTCGCCCCGCCGAAGCCAGCTTCAGCTTCGACGTCGCCCTCGACGATCCCAGCCTGCTGCTGCTGCAGTGGAGCCGCGGCGGCTACGTCCCGTTCACGCCGCCGCCCCCGGGCGGCCACGTCACCCTGCCCGGCACCAGCTTCCTCGACGCCGTCTTCGGCAAGGGCTCGTAGCGAGCCCGACCGCGAGCCGTGGCGCGGGCGTCAGCCGGTGAGGCCGAGGAAGCTCAGCGCCCCGGCCAGCGTCGCCGCCACGCCACCGGTCAGCGCGCCGGCCTGCAGCAGCGCGCTCAGCGCCGTCCGGGTCGCGGCGCGATCGGCGAGCCGTGCGGCCAGCGCCGTGACCTCGGCACGCCGTGCGCTGCGCGCCTGGCGCATCGGGGCGTCGTCGAGCATGGGGCGGTAGGGGGCGCCGCGCAGCAGCGCGGGCTGCGCCTGATCGGCGGCCGCGCTGGCCTCGCGCACGCGGCCCGCCAGGACGACCACCAGGCGCGCCAGCGCGGGCAGGGTGCCGTCCTCGCTGGGCACCCAGGGCAGCGTCATGCGCAGCACGCGGTGGCCACCCGAGGGGGCCACCTCCAGCGTGGCGCCCGGGGTGCACAGCAGCGCGCGCCGGACGTCATCGCCGAACATGCGTCGCACCACGTCGGCGGGCGCACCCTCGAGGTGATAGGCCTGGTCGAAGTGGTCGTCGCCCGTCAGCAGGCGCGGCGCGCCGCCACCAGGTCGGCCTGGCTGCAGCGCGACCACCAGCGTGTGTCCGTCAGGTAGCGCGCACTCGATGGTGGTGTAGGCGGCGCTCTGGTGCAGCAGGCGCACCTCGACCAGGATGCCATCGACCCTGACCACGGCGTGTTCGTCGTCATGCAACGTCTGGGCAGGGCAGCTCTCGACCAGGGCGTCGAGGACACGGCCACGACGCAGTCGGTGCGCCGAGTGCAGCGCGCCACCGGTCAGCGCCGCCAGCACCCCGAAGACCCCGAGCAGCGCGATCACCACGACCACAGTCTAGCCCCGGCGCGCGGCCGTGCCAGGCGACTACAGCGGCCGGACCACGACCTCGTGCACGAAGCTGCGCTGCCTGGTCGTGGGGGTGACCTCCAGCCACAGCTCCCCGGCGTCGGCCGGGACGTCGAGCTCCAGCGGGGCGGGGCCCTCGCCGAGCAGGGCGCCGGTGGCGCGGCTGCCGACGCGCAAGCTGGCGGGGCCGCCGCTGCCGATGAGCTCGAAGCGCCGGCGGCCCGCCGCGGCCGGCGCGGGCAGGTGATCGAAGCGCAGCAGCTTGCCCTGCGGCGCGCTGCCCGACAGCTTGCCGGCGCCGTCCTCGGCGGCCACGGTGCCGCCGGTGCTGGCCAGCAGGTAGCCGGGCAGGTGCACGGCGCCGTCGCCCGGCGCGGTCCGCAGCCCGATGCGCTCGCTCTGCCAGTTGACCCAGATGTTCGCGCTGTTCTTGAACGGGCGCGTCGACTCGAACTTGATGGCGACATAGCGCTGGTGGAAGCGCGGGTCGGCCTGCATCTCCACGCCGCCGCGGAAGCGCGCCTGCTGCACCCCGCCGGGCGGCAGGAAGAAGACCAGATCGGGGATGCGGCGCAGGAAGTACTGGCCGTCGCCCAGCTCGTGGCCGAGGAAGCCCTTGCCCATGTCCTTGGGCCGGTGGTGCGCCAGGTAGTGATCGTTCAGGCCCAGCATGTCGAGCGTGCGCAGCTCCGACATGAAGGCGATGGCGCCCAGGGCGTCGGCCGCCATCAGCGGATCGTGCGGCAGGAAGTGCTTCTTGAGCAGGTGCGCGATGGGCGGCGTCTTCCACTCCCAGCGCTCCTTGATGGCGCGGGTGTTCTGCTTGTCGGCGTACTGCTCGTGGCGCAGCAGCAGCAGCGCGGCCAGGGCGACCACCGGGACGACCGCCAGCGCCAGCTTGAAGCGCGCCAGCGCCGCGCCCAGCCCCAGCGTGGCCAGCATCGCCAGCAGCAGCACCGCGGGGGCGAAGTGGCGCCGCCCCGGGAAGATGTCGCCACCGATGACCGCGACATAGACCCCCCACGCCAGGAGCGGCGCCAGCAGCGCCAGGGCGGCGCTGCGCCGGCCGCGATCGAGGAGGGCGAACGGCAGCCCGGCGGCGGCCAGCAGCCCGAGGCCGAGGTGCGTGCGCAGCGACGACAGCACGTACTTCTTGCCCTCGGTCAGCCGGCCCTCGGTGACCACGACCTTGGCGTACGCGGTGTTGGGCACCCAGTCGTGGTAGTAGAGGCGGCGAAACACGAGGTGCGCGCAGAGGATGCCGCCGGCGATGGCGCCGATCTTGATCGTGGTCATCATCTTGTCACGCTGTAAACGTTCTGCCAGCACGAACGCCGCAAGAGCGACGCACCACAGCAGCGGTGCATCGGGGCGCGTCAGGCTCAGCAGGCCGAACAGGACGCCGGCCCCGACGATGGTCCGTCGCGTCGCCGCCGGCTCGCCCAGCGCGCGCAGCAGGAACCACAGCCCCCAGCCGTACAGCGCGAGCAGCAGCGGCTGCTCCAGGCCGCCGATGGCCCACACCGCGACGGTGCCCGACAGCGCCATGGCCAGCCCGCCGACGCCGCCCGCGATGAGGTCGCCCCAGCGCGTGGGGCGCCGCAGCCACACCACCGCCACGATGGCCGCCGCGCTGGACAGCAGGCCCAGGGTGCGCGCCGCGCTGACCAGGTTCTTGCTGACGATGCCGACCAGCGCGCAGCCGATCACCCACAGGAAGTTGGAGTAGCCCTCGACCGGCGCCTCGCCGTCGTTCCAGCCCAGCCCGCGCCCCTGCAGCAGCCGCTGCGAATAGCGCAGCGAGATGAACGAGTCATCCGCGAAGAAGACGCCGTAGCGGCGCGCGTGCATGACCAGCCACACCACGCACGCCGCCGCCACGGCGCCCAGCGCCAGCGCGATGCGATGTCTGTGGACCAAGCCCCACACGAGGCCGCGAAGCTAACACGTCACCTCGTCACGGCGCCGCCAGGCCGACCGTGGCGGAGTAGGATGCGCCATGATCACCCTCGTCACCGGCGCCACCGGGACCGTCGGCGCCGCCGTCACCGATGAGCTGCTCGCCGCTGGTCGCCGCGTGCGCGCCCTGGTGCGCGATGTGGACCGCGCGCGCAAGCTGCTGCCCGCCGCGGTCGAGCTGGTCCCTGGCGACATCACCGACGCCGCCTCGGTGGCCGCCGCGGTCAAGGGCTGCGGCGCGGTGTTCCACACCGCCGGTCTGCCCGAGCAGTGGCTGAAGGATCCGTCGCGCTTCGTCGCGGTCAACGTCGAGGGCTCGAAGCACGTCGGCGAGGCCGCCCTGGCCGCCGGCGTCGCGAGCTTCGTCTACACCAGCACCATCGACGTGTTCGCCTGGCAGCACGACACCGCCTTCGACGAGACCCAGCTGGCGACCAGCCCCAAGGGCTCGCACTACGAGCGCTCCAAGCAGGAGGCCGACCGCGCCATGGTCGCCCTGCAGGAGCGCGGCCTGCCGGTGCGCTACACACACCCGTCGGCGGTCTACGGCCCGGCGCCGGTGTGCAACCCCGGCCTCAACGACGTCCTGGTGCGCCTGGTGCGGGGCAAGCTGCCCATGCTGCTGCCGGGCGGCATCCCGGTGGTCTATGCGCCCGACGTCGCGCGTGGCCACCTGGCAGCCGAGTCGGCGCCGGTGGGCGCGCGCTTCATCCTGTCGGACCGCTTCGTGACGCTGGTCGAGCTGGCGCGCGAGACCATCGTCGCGGCCGGTCGCGGCAAGGTGCCGCGCGTGATGCCGATCTGGATGGCGCGCATCGTCAGCGGCGCCGGTGAAGGGCTGGCCAAGGTCACGCGCAGCGCGCCGCTGATCCCGGCTGGTCAGCTGCAGTTCTTGCTGGAGAGCGTGCACCCCTCGGCCGAGCGCGCCGGCCGGGAGCTGGGCTGGAAGGCGACCCCGCTCGCGACCGGCCTGGCGCGCACCATGACCGCGTTCAGCGAGCGTGGCTTTCTGTGAGGACGGACACGGGAGCCGGAACGGAACGGAAGAGCCTCCTCGAAGCTGCGCTTCGAGGGGGCTAGCTGGCGCGGCCGATGCGGATGTCGAGCCAGCCCGAGTCGGGGTCGTTGCCAGTGGCCTCCATGCGGCCCTGGATCTTCCACTCGTGCTTGGCCAGCGCGCCGGTGTAGCTCGGCTCCAGCGCGGGGGGCAGCTGGATGGCGCCCTCGAACATCTTGGTCTCGTTGGCGCCCAGGACGAACGCGGGGGAGATCTGGAACTCCTGCTGGAAGGACGCCTTGGTGGCGTGGATGTCGGCGGCCTGGTTGGCGACGGTGCCCTTGGGCAGCTTGACGACCTCGTTCCCGACCAGGTCGACGAAGACCCCCTTGGACTTGATCTCGCCGCCGGTGGAGACCACGGTGATGCGCACGTGCAGCGGGTGGCCGGGGTGCGCGATCGGGGGCTGGAACTCCAGGCTCACCTTGGCTCCGCCGCCAGTGACCGCATTCATCGCACCCTTGATCTTGTCGAAGAATCCCATGTCAGCTCCTTGAGGACAGAAGGCCAAAGTGGCCAGCGGGCGGATGGTACGATAGCCCCGTGAAAGTGTTCCTGGGTATCGCGCGGTGGGATCCGCGCCCGGGAAGCGCGGCGATATCGGGTCGTGCTTTCAGATGTTTGGGCGTCCGGTGACCCTGCTCGAGCTGATCTTTGCCAGCGACGCGGAGGCGCTGCGCCAGGCGCGGGCGGCCCTCATGGCGTCGCGTGAGCAGGGTGATGCCGGGCTGGTGGCGCGGGTCGAGGCCGAGGTCGCGGCGGCGCCGACGCGGGCCATCAGCTTCGACGGCGCCGGCGCGGCCACCGTGCGCGCGGCGGGGCGGACGTTCGCGGGGGGCGTGTTCTGGCTGCCGACCTGCGGCGAGCTCGGCGCGAGCACGGGACCGAGCACGAGCACGAGACCGAGCACGAGCACCAGCACGAGCACGAGCACGAGTACGAGCACGAGTTCGAGTTCGAGTTCGAGTTCGAGCCCCAGCGCGAGCCCCCCGCCCCGGCGGCGGGTCCGCCTGTCCGCGCTCGCCGGCGCCGACGCCCTGACCGACGTCGCCGCGCTGCAGGCCAGCGCCGCGCCGGGCACGCTGTTCCAGGTCGCGTCCCAGTTCAACTGTCTGGAGGCGCCCGGCCCGCACCTGACCGACGTCGCCAGCTATGTCAGCGACCCGACGCAGGGGCCGCGCGCCGCCTACTCGGCCTTCCCGGGCACCCTGGTGCGCCACTATGCCGCGCCGCGCGACGCTGGCGGTGCGCGCTTCGTGCAGCAGGACGGCGGGCCCCAGCTGGACCTGCTCGCGCGTGCGCTGCCGGCCGCGCTCGGCGCCGTGAGCGGCGGCTACCTGCGCGCCAGCGATCTGCGCGACCCCGCCGCCGCCGCCCGCGCGCTGCGCGACCACGCTGACGCCATCCGGGTCGGTGTCCATCGCGACGTCGAGGTCGTGTTCGGCCACGACTGGCACGGCGCGGTGGCCGCCGCGGACGGCGCGCCGCGCCGCATCACCCAGGTGCTGACCTCGACCCTGGCCGGCGGTGGCTACTCCGGGCGTGCCCAGCTCACCGGCGCGCTGGGCGAGGTGTGCGCCGCGCTGCTCGGCGCCGCCTATCTGGGCACGCTGCGCGCCGCGACCGCGCTGGGCCAGCACACCGCGGTGCTGACGCTGATCGGCGGCGGCGTGTTCGGCAACCCGCACGCGCTGATCTGGGACGCCATCGCCGCCGCGGTCGCCGACGCCGCCTCCGCCAGCGCCGCCGGGACGGTCGACCTCCACGTCATCGTCAACTGTCACGCCACGCTGGCCGACCGCGCCCGCGTGCTCGAGCTGGTGCACGCGCACGGCGGTCAGCTGGCCGAGGTGCAGCGCGGCGGTGCGGTCACGCTGGCCTGATTGCGCCGCGGCCGAGGCCGTGCGATCAATCGTGGATGACGCGATGGCACGTGGTGGTGCTGGTGGCTCTGGGTTCGCTCGCGCTGGCGGGCTGTCCCAAGATGGGGACCGGGACGGGCGGTGGCGGTAGCCCCGGTGGCGGCGGCGGCGGCGCCTCGGCCTCGGGCAGCCTGACGGTGTCGGCCTCGGTCAGCTTCCCTGACCCGCCCGCCAACGTCGCGGTCGTGGTCGACGGCACGCTCGAGGTCGGTCACCCGCCGCTGGCCGCGTGCGCCAAGGGTGACGTCAGCAGTGAGCTGGCCATCGTGTCGGACTTCCGCGACAGCTGCCACGAGATGATCATCTGCGGCGGCCTGGTCAACTCGTTCAGCGGCGCCGCGGTGATGTGCCTCATCAATGCCGCGCTGGGGCGCAAGACCGGCGTCGACAACCTGACCTACAAGGGCAACGGCATGTACCAGGCCGGCGACGTCATGACCATGACGCTGCACCTCGGCGCCGACACCAGCTTCGGCAAGAGCGGCGACATCATCCCGTTCGACGTGCTCGACCTCGGCACCTACTTCAAGAGCGCGCGCATCAGCGCCAGCGCGTCGTTCAGCCTGGGCGGCCGCGGCGCGACCTCGTACCAGATCGACTTCACCGAGCCCGGCCCCGGCGTCGAGCTGCTCGGCCTGGGCGCCAACCCGCCGCACCCGCTGCCCAAGGTCGACTTCCAGGCCATGGCCACCGCGTTCGGCAACACCGTGCACGCCGCGCAGAGCATCACGGTGCACGACGAGAAGGGCGCCTCGCGCATCGACTACAGCCTGAGCGCGCCGCCGCAGCCGCTGGGTGCGCTGTTCGGCCACGCTCCGCTGCCGATGCAGCTGGTCAACGTCGCGGCCACCCGCGGCGCGCAGACCATCACGGTGACCAACTGGGCCATGCAGTACCAGCCGGGCAGCTCGGGCACCCTGGACGGGTCGATCACCTTCGAGGTCCGCGGCGGCGCCTTCCCCTATCGCGCGGTGTTCAACTATCCGCACCGCAAGGAGCCCGACATCACGCTGAGCTGCCTGTGAGCGCGGGGTCGGGCCCGACCTCGGCGATCTGGCGCCTGCGCGGCACCCTGCGCATCGCCATCACCTGCCTGCCCCTGCTGGGCGGCGCCTGCACCAAGGAGGCGCGTCGCAGCGGCGGCACCCAGTCGCCGACGCCCTCGCCGTCGGCCGCGCTGACCGACGCCGGTCCAGGGACCGGGCTGATCATGGTCGCCGACGCAGCGCCGAGCCCGCAGGTGCAGGCCGAGATCGACGCCAAGTGCGCTGACTTCGACATCAAGGTCGGCCGCGCCGGCGAGCTCGTGCCGTTCGCCCGCGATGACGCCCGCGCGCGCGGCTGCCCGGTCAACCTGACCACCGCGGCGCTGCCCGCGCTGGGCACCGTGGACTCGCCGTTCGCCGTCCACATCGACTTTGCGGAGGCCTGCACGGCGGCGCAGCAGCTGCGCAGCCCCGACGCCTGCGCCTACCAGGTCGAGGTGCGCCGGCCGGTGCGTGGTCGGCCCGCGCTGGAGGGCGGCACCGAGGTCGTCGCGCCCGTGCAGGCCAGCGCCGGCTGGCGTCGCGGTGCCACGCCCCGGGTCGACCACCTGGGCGACGACGCCCGCGCCGCGCTGGCCGCCGAGTGGCTGGCCAGCGCGCGCGCCGAGCACGCCTCGGTGTCGTCGTTCGCGCGCGCCACCCTCGAGCTGATGGCCGTCGGCGCCCCGCCCGAGCTGCTGGCCGCGTGCAGCCGCGCCGCCATCGACGAGGTCCGCCACGCCGAGCTGGCCTTCGCGCTGGCCAGCGCCTACGCCGGGTGCGCGCTGGATCCCGGCCCGCTGCCGGCGCTGACCCCACGCGGCGGCGGCCTGGCCGCGCTGGCCCGCGACAGCTTCCTCGAGGGCTGCGTCGGCGAGACCGGCGCCGTGCTGGAGGCCGAGCGCGCCCTGGCCGCGCTGGGCCCCGACGGCGACCCCGCCGTGCGCGACGCCCTCGAGCGCATCGTGCGCGACGAGACCCGCCACGCCGAGCTGGCCTGGCAGACCGTGACCTGGGCCGTCGCCAGCGGCGGCCCCGCCGTCCTGGCCGCGGTGCACGCCGCCGCCCGCGACGCCGAGCCCAGCGTCCGCCCCGAGACCTGGCGCGAGGTCATCGCCCCATCGCTGGCGCTGCTCGGCTGACGCGAGCCTCAGCCTGGGCGATCACACCGAGGGCTCGGGCCCTCGGTGTGATCGTCAGTTGCCCAGCAGGTCGAGGCTCTGGAAGGTGCCGCGCGCGGTGCTGTCGAGCTCGGTGATGGGGGCGGCGCGCGGGGCGGGCAGGGTGACCCAGGCCTCGGCGTCGGCCTTGTCGGCCAGCCCCTCCAGCGAGTAGATCCCGATCCCGCCCGGGGCGATCCCCTCGGCGCGTGCGGCGGCGATGTCGGACACCAGGGCGGCGGCGTCGGGCAAGCCCACGGTGACGCCGATGCCGGCGCCGGTGGTGCCGAGGTCGATGCCGCCGCGCTTGCCCCAGACCCGCACCACGTCGTGGGCATAGCTGGTGATGAGGCCCGAGGTGTAGCTGCCCCCGCTGGCGGGGAACTGCTGATCATAGATGTTGCGATAGACCTGGAACGAGACCGCGTCCCACTCGATGCCCTCGATGGGCGTCCACAGCGCGTGCGCGATGGTCTCGTCGCCGTCGCGCCAGTCGTCGGCGTTCATCGCCAGGGTGCTGACGGCGAAGCGGTAGCCCTTGGCGCGGACGCGCCTGGCGGCGGCGGCGAACTGCGCGCGCGCGGCGTCGAAGGCGGCGACGTCGATGCCGTCGAGCAGCCACATCGCGATGGTGACGTTGCTGGCGCCGGCGGCGCGCATGGCGGCCAGCTCGTCGACCCGCGTCAGCGGCATCTCCATGTCGACCACGAAGCCGTCGAGGCGCGGGCACGCGCTGGGCGCCAGCGCGACGAGCTCGTCGATCCAGGCCAGGTAGGCGGTGGCGTTTTGCTGGTTGGCCCAGTAGCCCTGCTCGCGCGGCAGGCCGGGCCACAGCCGCAGCGCGACGCCGGCGCGCTCGGCGGCGCTGCACAGCGCGGTCAGGTAGCCGACGTCGTGGCTGCCCTTGACCATGCTGACGTTGACGTTGAGGTGGTTCCGGCCGGCGAAGCCGAGGCGCTCGTCGAGGCTGCCCTGGGGCAGCTCCTCGGCCCAGATCGACATGCGCTCGGGATAGCGCCGCGCGCGCGGGGAGTCGCCGCAGCCAGCCGCCAGCGGGCCGACCAGCGCCAGCGTCACGACGATCCACGGAAGCCCCCGCCTGGTCACGACCTCGACGGTACCCCGGCCGGGCCGCTGGCCGCTACACGGCCTTCCACTTCCAGCCACCGCGCCTGAACCAGGCGTAGGCCACCACCGCCATCAGCGAGAACGCGAAGGTCACCGACACGAAGACCCCGTCCGGGCCCCAGCCCGCGCCGTGTGACAGCGCCCACGCCAGCGGGATCTCGCACAGCCAGAAGCACAGCAGGTTGATCAGCGTCGGCGTCCAGGTGTCGCCCGCGCCGTTGAAGGCCGCGGTGTAGATCATCGCCCAGGCATACAGCGGGAAGCCCAGCGCGATGAAGCGCAGCGCGCGCGTGCCATGGCGCAGCGTCTCGGGATCGTCGCTGAACAGCCCCACGATGGGCCCCGCCAGCACCACGAAGATGACCCCGACCGCGCCCAGGAACATGAAGCCGATGCGCGCCGCCAGCCGCACCGCCGACTCGGCGCGCTCGGGCTGCTGCGCGCCCAGGTTCTGGCCCACCAGGGTGGCCGCCGCGTTCGACAGCCCCCACGCCGGCAGGATGGCGAACAGCACGATGCGGATGCCGATGGTGTAGCCGGCCACCGCCTTGCTGCCGAAGCCGGTCAGGATGCGCGTCAGCGCGACCCAGCTGGCGGTGCTGATCAGGGCCTGCGCCGCGCCGTTGCCGCCGATGCGCGCCAGCGACGCCAGCAGCCCGCCGTCGAAGCGCAGGTGCTGGCGCTGGATGCGGATGCGGCTCTGCGCGCGCGACAGCGCGACCAGCTGGTAGATCACGCCGACCGAGCGCCCGATGGTGGTCGCCACCGCGGCCCCGGTGACGCCCATCTCGGGCAGCGGCCCGACCCCGAAGATGAAGCACGGCCCCAGCACGATGTTGAGGATGTTGGCCAGCCACAGGGTGCGCATCGCGATGGCGGCGTCACCTGCGCCGCGGAACACCGCGTTGATCAGGAACAGCATGAAGATGACCAGGTTGCCGCCCAGCATGATGCGGACGAAGCTGCCGCCCTGGGCGACCACCTGGTCCGACGCCCCCATCAAGCCCAGCATGCGATCGCCCAGGGTCGCGCCCAGCACACCCAGCACCAGGGCGACGCCGACGCCCAGCGCCATGGCGTGCGCGGCGGCGCGCGCGGCGCCCTCGGGGTCCTTCTCGCCGATGCGGCGGGACACCAGCGCCGCGGCCGCCATCGCCAGCCCCATCGCCAGCGCATAGACCACGGTCATCAGCGACTCGGTGATGCCGACCACAGCGACTGCGTCCGACCCCAGCCGCGACACCCAGAAGACGTCGGAGACGGCGAACAGCGACTCCATCGCCATCTCCATCACCATGGGGACGGCGAGCAGCACCAGCGAGCGACCCAGCACGCCGCTGGTGTGATCGACGCGCTCGCTGCCGCTGAGCGCCTGCTTGAAGGTCTGCCAGGCGGTGGCCATCGGGGGCGGCAGTCTATCCCAGCATCACCGTGGCGCCAGCGGGATCACAGGCTCCGGCGCGCCTCTTCATACTCGCGCGCGAGGCGCGCCACCAGCTCGCCCGCGGGCGGCACCTCGTGGATGGCGCCGATGCCCTGGCCGCAGCCCCAGATGTCGCGCCACGCCTTCTTGGCGCCCTCGCCGCCGCCGAACGACATCCTGGACGGGTCGCTGACCGGCAGGTTGTCGGGGTCGAGGCCGGCGGCGACGATCGACGGCTTGAGGTAGTTGCCGTGCACGCCGGTGAACAGGTTGGTGTAGACGATGTCGGCGGCGGCGCCGTCGACGATGGCCTTCTTGTAGGCCTCGCCGGCGCTGGCCTCCTGGGTGGCGATGAAGGCCGAGCCGATGTAGGCCAGGTCGGCGCCCATGGCGCGCGCGGCCAGCACGGCGCGCCCGTTGGCGATGGCGCCGGCCAGCGCCAGCGGCCCCTGGAAGAAGCCGCGGATCTCCTGCACCAGGGCGAACGGAGACAGCGTGCCGGCGTGGCCCCCGGCGCCCGCGCACACCGCGATGAGGCCGTCGGCGCCCTTGTCCAGCGCCTTGCGGGCGTGCACCACGTGGATGACGTCGTGCAGGACGATGCCGCCATAGCTGTGCACCGCGCGGTTGACGTCCTCGCGCGCGCCCAGCGAGGTGATGACGACCGGGACCTTGTACTTCACGCACAGCGCGAGGTCGTGCTCCAACCGGTCGTTCGACTTGTGCACGATCTGGTTGACCGCGAACGGCGCCGACGGCGCCTCGGGGTGCGCGGCGTCCCAGGCCTGAAGCTCGCTGGTGATGCGGCCCAGCCACTCCTCGAGCAGCGCGGGCGGGCGCGCGTTCAGCGCCGGGAAGGCGCCGACCACGCCGGCCTTGCACTGCGCCAGCACCAGGTCGGGCTGCGAGATGATGAACAGCGGGGCGCCGACGACGGGGAGGCGCAGACGTGACAGCGAGGCGGGCAGGCTCATGTGCGGGGAGGATACTACTGGAGCCGGACAACCGTAGTGCTCCGGAGGAGCCCTACGGAACGGAAGCGGAAGCGGAGCCGGACAACCGTAGTGCTCCGGAGGAGCACTACGGTTGGTGCTCCGGTCGCAGCAGATCCAGAACCGTCTTCACCGGCGCGAAGGTCTCCGCCGGGACCTCGACGAACACCGTGTTCCAGCGCGCCATGGCCCCGTTCCACAGCCCGGGCAGCTCGAGCGCGCAGAGCTCGCGGCCCTGGTGCGACTTCCTGGCCAGGAACACCGCGCTGGGATCGACGAAGTCCTCCAGCGCGTGGGGCCGCCCGGCGCCGTCGCGCAGGCAGCACACCAGGTCGACCGGGTTGAAGTGCGTCGAGCCCTGGAAGATCCCCTGTTGCGCGGCCACGCCGGGGTCGACCTGGGCCGACTCCACGATCTGCGGCGACGTGGTGCCGTCGGGGTCGCGCACCCAGAACGGCCCGCCCCCCGGTTCGCCCTGGCTCCTGACCACGCCGCAGACGCGCAGCGGCCGCCGCAGCCGCGCCAGCGCCCACGCCATGTCGGCTGCCGCGGGGGGCGTGGCGCCGAAGCCGCGCGCCAGCGCCAGCGCCTCGGGCAGCGCCGCAGCCTCACCGGCGGACAGCCGCGCCTCCAGCGCGTGCGCCTGGGCCTCCAGCTCCAGGGCCAGCCCGCCCAGCAGCCGCTTCCACAGGATGGTCGGCGCGCGCCGCGCGTCGCCGACCACGTTGTCGATGTTCTTGACGTAGACCACGTCGCCGCCCAGCCGCGCCAGGTTGTCGATCAGCGCGCCATGGCCGCCGGGTCGCAGCAAGAGCTCGCCATTGTCTTGCCGGAAGGGCCGGTTCTCGAGGTCGACCGCGATGGTGTCGGTGTAGGGCTCCTGCACCGAGAAGCCGAGCTCGAAGCGCACCCCCAGGCGCGCGGCGTGGCTGGCCGCGGCCGCTGCCGCGGCGTCGAAGCCGGCGCGGTGCGCGGGCGAGATGGTGAAGTGCAGCCGGCACACCCCGTCGCGGGTGCGGCGCACGTAGCCGGCGGCCTCGTGCAGGTGCTCGGCGAAGGCGGTGCGCACGCCATCGGGCGCGCGGTGAAACGCCAGCAGCGCCTTGGGCAGGCGCAGGTAGTCGAGGCCGCCCTCGTCCGCCGGCCCCAGGAGCCGCCGCACCGCGGCCAGCACCTGGGCGTCATCGGGCTGCGCCGGCACGCCGAGCTGCTCGAAGAAGGCGAAGCGCGGCAGGCCGGCCACGAAGTCGCGCTGCTGCTTCGCGAGCTTGTCACCCTGTAAAGCAGCGGCAGCGACCGCAGCACCGTCATAGCGCGCCCCCGGCGCCAGCAGCGGGACCAGGGCCTGGAACATGCGCGACGCCGCGCCCGACGCCGGCACGAACTTGGACAGCCGCCCGGCCTCGGCGGCGGCGCTCCAGCGCGCCAGCAGCGCGGGATGCTCGGCCTCGTCGAGGCGCCGGATGCCGTCACCCACGGTGCACGCGCGCGCCAGCGCGGTGGGCGCCGGCGGCGTCGCGAACAGCGCCAGCTGGCGGCGCACCTCGGCCTCGTTCATGCCGCGCTGGCGCAACCAGGCCAGGTCGGCGTCGGTCAGTAGCTCCATGTCAGCTCCGTCGCGCCCGTCGGCGCCGCACCACGATGACCGCGAGCAGCCCGGCACCCAGCAGCGTCAGCAGCCCCGCACCTGCTGGCCCCGCCCCGGCGCCGCCGCGCCCGGTCGCCACCCCGACTCGACAGCCGCAGCCGCCGTCCTCGCCGCCGTCGCCGCCGCCCCCGTCGGCGCCCGGCACGCCACCGTCGCCCGGGGTGCCGATGATGAGGTCGGCGCACTGGTGGTAGACGTCGTTGCCGTCGCCATAGGGCGGCTTGTCGGTCATGACCTGGATGACCTGCAGCGTGCAGCGATCGCAGTTGATGTTCGGTAGCGTGAGCTGCTGGGTGTACAGGCCGGTGCCGTCGCGGTCGGCGATGCCGTCGATCATCACGCTGGGCACCGTGTTGATGTCGGTGAAGCTGCCTGGATCGACGAAGTCGTCGTCGCCGTCGGCGTCGAAGCTGATGCGGTAGTGGCCCGGGTGCGGCACCGTCTCCTGCCAGCGCACCGTGATGGTCTGCCCGGGAGCGTAGTTCGTCACGTTGCTGCCGCGCGGCACGCGCAGCCCGCACGGCGCGACCTTCAGCTCCAGCGTGCGCGGCTCGGGCGACAGCAGCTCGATGTGCGCCGCCGCCGGCCGCGCGCCGACCAGGCCGCTGACGGTCACGGCGAGCGCGATCGCGACACGACGCATGACAGCAGGATACACGTTCGTCAGGGCGTGGGGCCCGGCCCTGGCGCCGGCCCCGGCGCGTACCACTGCATGGGCCCGAGATAGAACGGCGTGGGCGCGTTGCTGAACAGGGTCAGCAGCATGCCGTCTCGCGCCACCGCCAGCACGTGCGCGCTGTGCCCGAACTGCGCAGTGGGCAGCCCGCCCAGCAGCTTGCCCTGCGCCAGATCGACCACGAACGGTGGCACAAGGTAGATCGCGCCGCTGTGCATCACCTCGGGGTACTCGCTGTCGAGCGGCCCCAGCTCGCGCTCGCTGGCGCCATCGAGCAGCACCAGGCGGCCGCCGCGGTTGACCAGGGTGCGCGGCCCCAGGAAGCCGAGCTGACGCTGCCACTTCGGCGCCAGCCGCTGCTTGCCGGTCTCGAGATCGAAGGTGGTGTCGTCGGCGTCGTTCCTGGTGAAGAACAGGTGACGCCCGAACGGCTCCAGGGAGTCGACCTCGTCGCCCTGGGCCAGCAGGCCGAGCTTGCGCGTCTTCTGGGCGTCGACCAGCAGCCACCTGGCCTTGTCGCCCTCGGCCTGGCAGTGCACCAGCATGCGCAGCTTGTCGGGATCCAGGCCATCGATGATGGGCTTGCAGCTGGCCTCGAGCAGCTCGCGCGCGGGCTTGCCGTCATCGGCGTCGAGCAGCAGCGCGCCGGCCGGGCTGCGGCGCAGCATCGCGCTGCCCAGCCAGCCGATCAGCCCGTCGGGCGGCGCCGCCACACCACCCGTGAGCGGAGCCAGCCGCAGCACCGGGGTGTCACCGCGCTCGTTGATGACGTCGCTGACGGTGCGGGTGGTGCAGCTGGGGATGCGCTGGTGGCCCGGGCCGCGCGCGGTGGGCAGGCGGCCCTTGCGACCCTCGGCGTCGACCACGACCTCGACCTCGACGCGCTTGCCCTGGCTGTCGAACCCGGCATCCCAGAAGACGCCGGGCCCGGGCTCGACGTCTACCTCGGTGCCGCTGGCGAGATCGCGCACCACGACGACGACCTTCTGCTTGCGCAGCCCCACATAGAGCAGGCTGCCGCCCCCGGGGGCGAAGCGCGCCTGCATGAAGGCGCCGGTCGCCTTGTCCCGCTTGGCCTTCGAATAGGCGCCGCGCGCGGTCAGATCGATCTCCGCGACGCCCTTGACCGTGGTCGTGGTGTCGACCAGCCAGAGCTTGCCCTGGCGCACGATGACCAGGAAGCGCCCGGTGGGGTCGGCCGCCAGCAGGTCGTCGATGGCCACGCCCTTGCCCGGGCGCTGGACCAGGAAGGCGGCCATGTCGTCGCCATACAGGCCGTTGAAGCCGGGCTTGACCTCGATGCGACCGTCCTTGTTGGTGTCCTTGCGGGCCTCGCACAGGACCACCCAGGTCCGATCCGGCGCTGCCGCCAGCACACGCACGGGCGCGCTGCTGCCGATGCCAGCCAGCGGGGCGCTCACCGGCCGAGGCACCGGGGTCGGCGCCGGCGTGGGCGCCGGCGTGGGCGCCGCCGTGGGCGCCGCCGCCGCCGCCCCGACCAGCACCACCATCAGCATCCCCACCTGCACCGCCCGCATCGACCGCCGCCTCGTCATGGCCGCCATGCTACTCCGGCGCTGGCCGCAACCAACGTGCGAACCCGGCCGAGGTGGGTGCGGGTCGCACCATGGATGCGATCCCCCGCGGCGCGTCAACAGGCAGCGTGGTCGTTGGGAGGGACACATGCTGCGCACCACGGTGATCGGACTCTGCGGGCTCCTGCTCATCCAGGCCGGCTGCATCGAGGACCCACCGGCCGCGGGCAACGGCGGCCTCGGCGCCGGCGGTGGTGGCGGCGGTGGTGGCGGCGGTGGCGGCGGCGGCACCGCCGGCCTGCGTGTCGACCCCTGCTCCAGCACCCCGCTGGCCGGCGTCGATCCCGTGCGCGCCGGGATGAACAGCTGCTGCACCAAGGGCGACGCCCACTGTGTGCCCGCCAACGCGGTGTCGAGCCGGCTGTCGGCCGCCTTCAGCGACTGCGAGACCGGCGACGGCTCCGGCGGCCTGTGTCTGCCCGACGCCGTGCTGCGCGCCGGCAGCGACTACCAGCCGCCCGCGTGCGCGTCGCTCAATGGCGCCGCGGGTGTGTGTCTGTCGAAGTGCATCCCGCAGGTCGCCGACAACCCCAACGCCGTGCTGCTGCCGCAGGCGACCTGCCAGGAGGACGAGCTGTGCGTGCCGTGCGTGAACCCGCTCGACGGCAAGCCGACCGGGGCCTGCACCCTGCGCGAGAGTCTGTGCGGCGGCGACCCGGCCACGCCTGGCGCCGGAGGCGCCGGGAGCGACGGCGGCAGCGCCGGCCCGATGTGCCCGTACACCGGGCCCGCCCTCATCGACCCCGCCATGTTCCCGGCCTGCTCGCCCAGCTGCGGCGGCGCCCACTGCGTGCCGTCGGCCCAGGTGCCGGCGGCGCAGCGCAGCCTGCTGGCGGCCTGCAGCGGCGGCTTCTGCGTGCCCGACAAGATGATCGCCGCCGCCGGCAACAACGTGCCCGCCACCTGCGCGCCCTTCGCCGGGGCCGCCGCCGAGGGTCGCTGCTTGTCAGCCTGTCTACCAAGCGTATCGTCGAAGGCGGCTCAATTGCAGAAGGCGGCCTGCGACACCGGCGAGCTGTGCGTGCCCTGCAACGACCCGCTGACCGGCATGTCCACCGGCGCCTGCTCGACCTCGTGCGACATGCCCATGCAGCCGGCCTACAAGTTCCCCGACTGCTGCGAGGCCAAGGCCACCTGCGTGCCCTCGGCCCAGGTCCCGGCCGCGCAGCAGTCCAGCCTGGAGCAGCGCGAGTGCAGCACCGGCATGCTGTGCGTGCCCAAGGAGAACCTGCCCGGGTCGACGGTCGCCCCGCGCACCTGCACCGCGCGCCTGGGCCGCGGCGCCTGCGTCTCGAAGTGCGCCAAGCTGCCCCTCGGCGGCGTCATCTTCCTGCAGGACGTGTGCACGCCCGACCAGGTCTGCGTGCCCTGCGCGCTGGCCTCCGGCGTCCCCGGCTGCGAGTAGCCGCTAGCAGCCTGCTAGAACGACAGGATGCAGCCCGGCACCACCGTGGTCTCGCCCAGCAGCTGGTTGCGCGCCAGCACGCGCTCGCGGTCCCAGTAGCACAGCAGATCGGCCTCGTAGAGATAGCCATACTGGTACAGCGTCGCGTTGGAGTTGCGGTCCACCAGCTCGGGACGCCGGTCGTGGCGGTCGGCATGACGTCGCAGCATCGCGGCGCGCCCGCGCGCCATGGCGGCGTCGGCGCGCGCCAGCCACGCCGTGGGCGACTGCCCGTCGGCCCCGGCCAGCACCGCGCGCAGCAGGGACTCGGCGAACTCGGCGCGCGCCTGGTCGACGTCGATGCCGTCGATGACCTCGCGGCGCCACGGCCCGTCGGGCATGCCGGCCGCGCGCGCCGCGCCCAGCTGCTCGCGCAGGCGGGTCGCGAACTCCGCCAGCGGCTCGACCACGCTGGTCGCAAAGCTGGCGCGGTCCGCCGCCGGCAGCGCCGCCAGGTCGGGATAGGACGGCCGATCTGGCTGCGACAAGATCCCGGCCTCGTCGCCGATGTCGATGACGGCGTCGCGCGCCGCCAGCCACGGCATCAGCCGCTTCTCCAGCAGGTAGCTGTGCTGCAGCTCGCCGACCGCCACGATGACCGCGGCCAGCCTGGCGCCGGCGACGCCGAACGGCGCATACATGGCCTCGACCTCGGCGCCCCAGTGATCACCGAGCTCGAAGTTCTCGCGCAGCACGCTGTAGTCGTGCTGCCAGTAGCCCCACTCCCAGCCCGAGGAGAACAGCACATGCTGCCCGAGGTCGGCGAAGCCGCCTTCGCGCGCCCGCCGCGCCAGCTCGCTCTGATCCAGCCAGCGCGACCGCACATACAGCGGCAGATACAGCGGCACCGAGTTGTCGAACGCGATCCAGTACGCCGACTCCGGAAAGTAGGCCACCGGCTGCCCGGCCGCGAGGCGCGCCAGCAAGAACTCGCGGTGCTCGTGGAAGTCGTCGTGGTGGTAGGCGCCGCCGGTGTCCTCGAACAGGTCGTAGAACATCACGGTGTGGATCCATGGCACGATCCGCATGTCGGCGAACTTGACCAGGAAGTAATACAGCAGCGTCTCGCCGCGATACATCACCTCCTGGGTCTTGCCGACGTGGATGACGGCGCTGACCTCCACCGTCGGCAGCACCTCGAGGATGATGCCGTGCGCCAGGTTGACGGCGCTGACGAAGGCGTCGGGATCGGCGCCGAAGAACTCGCCGAAACTCAGGTTGATGCGATCGAAGCCGAGCCCGGCCAGGACCTGGAGCCGGGCGCGGATGGCCGGCTCGGGGTTCTGCTCGTCGGCGCGGTCGACCAGGTCGAAGGCCTGCTGCAGGTTGCTGGCGCCGAACAGCTGGATGCCGATGCCCACGGTGATGCCGCGCAGGTGCGCATACTCGATGATGGCGCGGGTGTGCTCGCGCCACGCCGCCGCCACCGCGGGTTCGTCCGCGTCCTGGATGTCATCCAGCGCGACCCACTGCAGGTAGTTGCCGCGGTTCTTGACCACCCAGTCGATGATCCGCCGCGCCCCCGCCAGCTGGGTGGCCCCGGGGACCCAGAAGTCGTAGTAGCCCTCGATGGTGTGCAGCGTGTGCAGGTGCAGGCCGCGCAGCCCCATGCGCGCGCGATGCTCGACGCCGAAGCCCGGCGCCAGCGTCGGATCGGCCAGGCGCGACGGCAGGTACGGCCGCGTCGGCGTGAAGAAGCGCAGCCCGGCGCCCTCCAGCACCGCCGCGACGCCATACTGCGCGCCCAGCTTGCCGCCGGCGTGCACGACCACGCCGCTGCCGACCTTGTCGAGGCGATAGCAGTCGCCACACGCGAGATCGCTGACCAGGCCCACGCGCAGCCCGCTGCCGCGCGCGTTGGCGACGTCGGTGAACGGATCGGCGCTGACCTCGAGCTGGATGGGGTAGGGCGTCTCGGCCGCGAACGCCGCCAGCACCGGCTGCTCGGCGGCGACCACGAACAGGGTCACCGGGGTCTGGGAGTCACCACCGCCACAGCCCGGCAGCGCCGCCAGCGCGGACAGGAGCAGCGCCAGCGGCAGCACTCGCTTCGTCATTTCTCCAGCCTACCTCGGCCGGGTAGTATCGCCGCCACATGATGAAGCGCACCCTGAGCCCCGAGCTGACCGCCGCCGTCGATGCCCGCCTCGCGCGCGCCAACGCCGAGGTCGCCCGCCAGTTCCCCGGCGATCCCGCGACGCGCCAGCCGGTGCACACGGTGTATGGCGGCGCGCACCTGTTCTCGGCCGACTCCGCCGCCAAGCTGGGCCAGCTGGCCCGCGCCGCGATGGACGAGTACGCGCCCGACGCGGTCACCCTGGCGCGCGCGCTGGGGCTGCCCGGCGCCGACACCCTGCCCGAGAGCCACGAGCGCATCGCCGAGCTGGCGGCCGCCTTCTCCGGCGACGCTCGCAGCCACGACGCCGCGCGCCGCGTCAGCGAGCCGGCCTGGCTGGCGCACACGGTGCACGCGCTGGTCAAGCGCAAGCTCGTCAGCGAGCCGGTCGAGGACTTCCGCATCGACTTCGAGGACGGCTATGGCAATCGCCCGAGCGCCGAGGAGGACGGCCACGCCGAGTCGGCCGCGCGCGAGGCCGGCAAGGGCCACGCCGCCGGCACCCTGCCGCCCTTCCTGGGCATCCGCATCAAGCCGCTGACCGAGGAGCTGCGCGCGCGCTCGATCCGCACCCTCGACATCTTCCTGACCACGCTGGTCGAGGCCTGCGGCGGCAAGCTGCCCGACAACTTCGTGGTCACGCTGCCCAAGATCACCCACGTCGACCAGGTCACCGCGCTGACCGAGCTGCTCGAGCTGATGGAGCCGCGCCTGGGCCTGCCCGCGGGCGCGCTGAAGTTCGAGATCATGGTCGAGACCCCGCAGTCGATCCTCACGCCGCGCGGCGAGCTGGCCATGCCGCTGCTGATCGCTGCCGGTCGCGGGCGCTGCATCTCGGCGCACTTTGGCACCTACGACTACACCGCGGGCATGAACATCACCGCGGTGTACCAGCACATGGCGCACCCGGTGTGCGACTTCGCCAAGCACATGATGCAGGTCGCGCTGGCCGGCACCGGCGTGACCATGTCCGACGGCGCCACCAACGTGATGCCGGTGCCCGCGCACCGCGCCGCCAAGGGTGGCCCGCCGCTGACCGCGCAGCAGATCGCCGAGAACCGCCGCATGGTGCACCGGGCCTGGAAGCTGCACTACGATCACGTGCGCCACTCGCTGGTGGGCGCCTTCTACCAGGGCTGGGATCTGCACCCCGCACAGCTGGTGACGCGCTATGCCGCGGTCTACACCTTCTTCCTGGAGAGCCAGGAGGCCGCCTCCGAGCGCCTGAAGAACTTCGTCGCCAAGGCCGCGCAGGCCACCCTGGTCGGTGACGTCTTCGACGACGCCGCCACCGGCCAGGGTCTGCTCAACTTCTTCCTGCGCGGGATCGGCTGCGGCGCCATCAGCGAGGACCAGGTGCTGGCCACCGGGATCTCGCTCGACGAGCTGCGCGGCCGCTCGTTCGTCAAGATCCTGGCCAACCGCAAGGCCGCCGTCAGCTGAGGCTGTGCGCCGCCGGCGCGCTGGCGGTGAGCCCCGGAGCCGGCGGCGGCACCACCACGCGCGGCCCCGGCTGCGCCGGCAGCCCGAGCAGGCGCGCCGCGTTGCCGTACATGATCTTCTCGCGCACGTCGTACTGGCCCTCGGTGGCCAGGAGGAGCTTGGCCAGGCCGATGGCCTGGTGGTACCAGGGCCAGTCGGTGCCGTAGACCATGCGGTCGGTCGGGCCGCGCGCGATCATGCGCTGGATGCGCTCGACCGACTGGCCCGAGAGCTCGAGGTAGACGTTGGGGTACTTGCGCGCCAGCTCGAGGGCGTCCTCGTTCTGCAGCGCGCCGGCGTGGCCCAGCACGAAGGTGCAGCCGGGCAGGTCGCGGATGGGCTGCTCGTAGCGCGCGACCTGGGTCCGGCGGTCGCCGGCCGCGGACGCGATCCCGACCGGGCCGCAGTGCCAGAACACGATCAGGCCGCGGTCCTCGCACATGCGGTAGATCGCCATCGAGCGCTCGTGCTCGGGCGCGACCGACTGCACGTTGGGGTGCACCTTGACGCCGGTGGCGCCCTTGGCGACCTGGCGATCGAGGCGCTCCTCACGGCGCGTCGCGTAGGGGTGCACCGAGCCGTAGCAGATGAAGCGCGGATCGCCGGCCACCGCGTCGAGCCAGGTGCCGGCGTTGTCCGACAGCACCGGGAAGTCGATGGGCAAGAGCACCGAGTGGCGGATGTTGAGGTCGTCCATGTCGCGCGCCAGGTTGGCCGCGGTGTGGGTCACCCGCATGCCGCGCGCGGTCAGGCTGCCCAGCGAGAGGTCGAGCTTGAGGCGGCGCAGATCGCGCCTGGTGAAGTCGAGGTTGCCGTAGTGGCCGATGTCGATGGCGTTGTCCCCGGGCATGTAGTTCAGCGTCTCAGGGTGCAGCTTGTGCAGATCGACCTGGCACGGGCGCACATACGCCAGCGTCAGGTGGGTGTGGAAGTCGATCGACGCGCCCAGGCTGCGATCGGCCAGCTTGAGGCGGCCGTCCTCGACCTTGAAGTAGGGCAGGCGCGCGAGGTCGCGGACACCGGTGAAGCGCTGCGGATGATCATGGACGCACATCAGGCACCTCGAAGCATGAGCAGGACACCGGCCGCGCCCAGGAGGAGCGCGACCATGAGACGAAACGGCCGTTCGGGCACCCGCGCGGCGACCCGTTCGCCGAGCAGGATGGCGGCCAGCGCGGCGGGCACCAGCCGGGCGCTCTGCCCGAGCGACCAGCGGCCGATGTGGCCGTCGAGCACGAAGCCCGCCAGCAGCACACAGTTGAGCAGCAGCCACAGCACCGCCAGGGTGGCGCGAAAGGCGCGCTTGTCACCGAGCTCGCCACCGGCCGCCAGCACCACCAGCGGCCCGCCGGTGCCGTAGGCGCCGTGCACCACGCCGCCCAGGAACAGGAGGCCGCCGGCCGCCACGGGCGCGCGCCGCACCACCACCACGCGCCGGGTCGCGATCTTGACGAGCTCGAACACCGCCAGCAGCACCACCAGCCCGGCGAACACCGGGCGCAGCCCGCCGCCCGCCATGCGATACGCCAGCAGGCCGAGCGGCATGCCGATGATCATGGCCGGCAAGATCCGCCGCCCCAGCAGCCGGACATCGATGACGTCACGGCCCTGCCACGCCATGCCCGCGCTGAGCACCAGGTTGACCGGGACCAGCACGGGCAAGAGGACGCTGAGCGGCATCAGCTGCGCCCCCAGCCCGAGGGCCAGGATGGTGCCGCCGAAACCCGCCACCGCCTCCGCGAGGAAGGCGGCGAACACCGCCGCCGCCAGCCAGATCACCGCTGGTCCAGGCTGTCCATGAAGCCGAGGATCATCTCCGACACCATGCTGCGATCGGGCGCCATCGCCATCGCGGCGTACATCGCGGCCGAGCCCGCCGGCGCCGGCGCGCCACCGCGCAGCTGGTCGGCGGCCCGGTTCAGGTCGGCCAGGAAGGGCTCCACGTAGGGCACGTGGCCGGGCGACACCATGAGGTGCGCCGCCGGCGGCAGCTGCTGGCGGTCCAGCTTCCAGCCCACCACCTCCAGCGCGTCACACAGCGCATAGATGTCCATGTCGTCGCTGGTGAACGAGAACACGCTCATGGTCGGCGCGCCCAGGATGCGGAAGCCGGCGGCGCGGATGCCCTGCTGCAGGCGGCGGGTGGCGTCCATCGCGGCGCGCGTCAGCCGCTCGTAACCCGCGCTGCCCAGGAAGCGCTGCACCGCCCAGGCCGCCGCGATCGGCCCGCCGGCGCGGCTGCCGGTCATGCTGGGCGAGCCATACAGGCCGCCCGGCCACTGGGTCTGGACGTGGAACTGGTGCCGGCGCAGCGCGCGAGAGCGGTACAGGATCGTGGATGCGCCGCGGGCGGTGTAGCCGTACTTGTGCAGGTCGGCCGAGATCGACGTGACGCCGGGGACGCGGAAGTCCCACGCCGGCACCGGCTCGCCGAGGCGCTCCAGGAAGGGCAGGAAGAAGCCGCCCACGCAGGCATCGACGTGGCACAGCGCGCCATGCTCCTCGGCCAGCGCGGCGATGGCGGGGATGTCATCGATGACGCCCTGCGGGAACGACGGCGCCGAACCCACCAGCAGCACGGTGCTGGGGCTGAGCGCGGCGCGCATGGCGCTGACGTCGGCGCGGAAGTCGTCGCCCACCGGGGTGTAGATCGCACGCAGCCCCAGGTAGTGCGCCGCCTTGTCGAAGGCCGGGTGCACGCTGAGCGGCAGCACGATCTCGGGCGCCGTGATGCCGCGGGCGCGGCCCCAGTCGCGCGCGGTCTTGAGCGCCATCAGGATCGACTCGGTGCCGCCGGTGGTCATCGAGCCCACCGCCTCGCCCGGCGCGCCGTGCAGCAGCGCGGCGGCGCTGGCCAGCACCTCGGTCTCGAAGCGGCGCAGGCTGGGGAACGCCATCGGGTTGAGCGCGTTGGACGAGAAGAAGGCCTGGTAGGCCGCCTTGCTGACCGCCTCGACCTCGGGGCCGGCGTTGTACACCAGCGACCAGGTCTTGCCCGAGCGCCAGTCGGCGTCACCCGAGGCAGCAGCGGCCATCTCGGCCAGAACATCGTCGTGAGCCAGACCATCGGTGGAGAGCGTCATGTCCACCGGTCTATCAAATGCGAATGTCGTTCGCAATAGAAAAGCGAACGACATTCGCAAATATCAGGGAGCCCTACTCTGGCAGCCTGAAACTGGCCTCTGCGCTGCCCTGGGCGGTCACCGTGACCCGACCCTTGCGGGTGCCCAGCGTCTCGTGCCAGGCCACGATCACATAGTCGCCGGGCGGCACCCCGGTCAGCTCGAAGGCGCCGCGCGCGTCGGTGACCGCGAACCATGGGTGCGCGAAGATCCCCACCCGCGCGCCCATCCACGGGTGCACGTCGCACTGCAGGTTCACGATCTCGGGGGTCTGGAAGTCGTAGCGCACCTCGGCGGCGCCCGGGACCATGGCCTCGTTGAAGCCGTCGTTGGCCTCGGCCACGCCGTGCACGTTGTGCATGACGCCGTCGCTGTTGCGGATGGCCAGCGGCTGGCCGGTGCGCAGGCCGAGCACGCGCGGGTGGTACATGCAGCCGCGCTGGTCGATCACCACCGGGGTGGTCGCGGCGGCCGGCGGCAGCCAGCGCTCGGCGCCGTCGCTCAGGTAGACCAGCGCGTTCTGCAGCATGCCGCCGCTGACCAGCACGCGGTTGTCGAGCGTCGGCTCGCTGCCGCCAGCGGTGCAATCGCCGGGCAGCGCCAGCTCGCGCGGGGTGACCAGCTCGCCGCCATAGCTCACGGTGCCGCGCACGGTGCCGACCTCGGCCGGGTCGATTGGGCGGGCGTCGGCTGCGGCCAGGTTGACCGCGGGCCCGCCCCGCCGCGCGCGCGCCCTCGGCATGGTCGCGAAGTACAGGCCGATGACCACGCCGGCGGCCAGCACCACCAGCATCGCGGTGCGCTTGCCGGGCTCCAGCATGAAGTGGCGGATGCCAGCGCCGGCCGCGATCAGCCCCAGCAGCGCGAGCCAGTTGTACTGGTAGCCGACGATGGAGAAGTGATTCGACAGCATCACGAAGATCACGCCCAGCGTCATGTAGCTGTTGTGCGTGGAGCGCTGCTTGGCCTGCAGCCCGGGGCGCGGGTCGACGCTGCGCCCGGCCTCCATCGCCTCCAGCATGCGGGCTTGCTGCGGCAGGATCCGGAGCCACACGTTGAGCACCATGATGGTGCCCAGCACCGCGCCCACGTGCATGAAGGCCGCGCGCGCGCTGAGCAGCTGGGTCAGCCCCCAGGCCAGGCCGCCCAGCAGCGCCAGCGACAGCGGCCCCGCGATGGCCATGCGCTTGCCGGCCGGCGAGAGCCAGATGAGGTCGTAGAGCAGCCACGCCGCCGGCAGCGACCCCAGCCCGACCAGCGTCGCCTGCACCCGGGTCAGCCCCAGCGAGCGATCCATCAGCAGCGCGCCGCCGCTGGCGTAGTAGACGACCAGCAGCAGGGAGAAGCCCGAGATCCACGTGAGGGTGGCCTCCCAGCGAAACCAGTGCAGCGTGGGCGGGAGCTTCCCGGGCTCCAGCTTGCGCCGCTCGACGAAGTAGTAGCCGCCGCCGTGGATGAGGAAGGTCTCGCCGGTGACGCCGTCCTTCGGCGTCCGGGGCGGCTCGAAGGCGCGATCCAGCCACATGAAGAAGAACGAGTTCCCGATCCACATCACGCCTGCCACGATGTGGAACCAGCGCAGGAGCAGGTGCAGCCACTCGGTGGTGTGCGGTGACACTCAGCTGCCTCGGTAGGTCGAATATCCGTACGGGCTGAGCAGGAGCGGGATGTGGTAGTGGCCGCTGGTCTCGTGGACGTCGAAGTCGACGGTGACCGCGGGGTAGAACGGCTGGTGGGTGTGGCTGCGCGCATAGGCGCCGGTGTCGAACACGATGCGGTAGCTGCCGCGCACCAGCGGGCCCGCGGGCAGCAGCGTGCGCAGGCGGCCGTCGGCGTCGGTGGCGCCGCGGCCGAGCTCGCGCCAGCTGTCGCCCTCGCGCAGCGACAGCGTGATGGGGACGCCAGCGGCGGGGCGGCCGGTCGAGGTGTCGAGGACGTGGGTGGTGATGGCGCTCATGGGGGCCTCAGCGCTTGTCCAGGGTGTCGTCGAGCAGCTTGGGCAGGCGCAGGCGCGTGATGGCGCGCTGCTGCTCGGCCGCGATGGCGAGCTCGATGTCGGGTGGGTTGTGCTCGCGCCCGCGCAGATCGGCCAGCATCTGCGCCGCCGACTTGCCGGTGGCGCACAGGATGAAGATGTGGCCGAAGCGGGCCTCGTAGTCGTGGTTGGCCTGCGCCAGCGCGTCGAGCGTGGCGTCATCGGCGGCGGCGGCGCCGGCCTGCTCGCCGGCGGCCCACGCGGCGGTGGCGGCGAACTTCGCGCGCAGCGCGTCGCGGTCGCCCAGGCGCGGGTGCGCGGCGAAGGCCTCCAGCCAGTCGTCGCGCTCCAGCGCGTCGAAGGCGCGCTCGGCGGCGTGCAGCAGCGCGGCCGGGCTGGCGAAGTGGCGCGCGTCGGCCACCGCCTCGGCCCAGCGCCGCGAGCCGCACAGGCGCAACAGCTCCTCGACGGCGTCGGCGATCTCGGCCTGGTTGAGGCGCACCAGCGACGCCGGCGGCGGGCTGGGGTGCCCCCACAGGTGCAGGCGACTGACGCCGCCATCGGGATAGATCCGGAGGCGGACATGGGTCGCCGGGCCGGGCCTGGCGAGCTCGCGCGCGAAGCTGTGCAGGCTGTGGGCGGACAGCTTGGTCTCGGGCAGCAGCGGCAGCCAGGCCGTGCGCGGGTCGGTCAGCGTCTCCAGCGTGGCGCCGGGCGCGTCGAGCACCTCCAGGCTGCAGCGGTCGGGGAAGTTGCCCTTGAAGTGGTTGGTGTCGACCTGGACGCTCTCGATGGCGCCGCGCGCGCCCAGCTGCAGGATGACCCAGTCGTGGCCGGGGCGCCGCTTGCGCCGGGTCTCCCAGCCGTCCTTCATGCTGCCCGCGCGCCCGGGCAGGAGCAGGTTCTCGTGCGAGCCGAAGAAAGCGTCATTCGATGAAATGACGCGGCCGCCGTGCTGCAGCGCGACCAGATCGACGAGCTCGTTGCGGGCGTGCAGCGCGTCCCAGTCGGGGATGACCTCGCCGTGCACGCGCAGGCGGGCCACGCCGCCGTCGGGGAAGATCTGCAGGCGCAGGTGGGTCCAGCGCTGGCCGCTGGCGACCGGCACCAGGTTGTGCGCGTCACCCAGCAGCGGGGTCTTCGGGATCAGCGGGAACCAGGGCGCGTCCTTGCTTCCGAGCAGCTCGAGCGGGGCCTCGGGCGGCGCCGCGCAGGCGTCGATGGCGGCGAACTCGGGGAAGTTGCCCTTGAAGAAGGCGGTGTTGATGTCGACCCCGCGGATGACCCCGGGCAGCCCCAGGCGCAGCACGCAGAAGTCGTGGCCCGAGGTGCGCCGGCGGCGCGACTCCCAGCCGTCCATCCACTTGCCGCGGTCGGTGTAGCGATCACCGATCCAGATCGGCTCGGCGTGCCTCAGCAGGTTCTCCTTCTCGGCGAAGAAGTCGTCGTTGGCCATCAGCACGACGCCGCCAGCGCGTTCGTCGGCGAGATCGGTCAGCTCGGTGAAGTGGGGCATCGGTCCTCAGCTGTGCTGCGGCAGCAGGCGCTGCCCAGTGGGGGCGGCCTGGAACTGGCCGTCGTGGCGATCTGCATAGATGCGCTCGCCGCGCAGGAAGGTCATCTCGACCACGCCGCGCAGCTCGCGCCCGGCGTAGGGCGTCAGCCGGTGGCGGTGGTGCAGCTGCGCGGGGTCGACGCGCTGGGTGCGCTCGGGGTGGAACACGACGAGGTCGGCGTCGGCGCCCACGGTGATGCTGCCCTTGCGCCCGGTCAGGCCAGCCAGGCGCGCCGGCGCGGCGCACATCCACTCGGTGAGCTGCCCGAGGTCGAAGCCGTGCGCGGCGGCCCCGGTCCAGACCACCGAGAGCGCCAGCTGCAGCCCCGAGATCCCCCCCCAGGCCGCGTGAAAGTCGCCCGCCTCGAGCGCCTTCAGCGCGGGCGTGCACGGCGAGTGGTCCGACACCACGAGATCGATGGTGCCGGCGCCGAGGCCGGCCCACAGCGCCTCGCGGTTGGCGCGCTCGCGGATGGGCGGGGCGCACTTGAAGTGGGTCTGCCCGTCGGCGATGTCCTCGCTGGCGAAGGTGAGGTAGTGGCCGCAGGTCTCGACCGTGATGGGCACGCCGCGCGCGCGGGCGGCGGCCAGCAGCGGCAGCGCCGAGGCCGACGACAGGTGCACGATGTGGGTGCGGCAGCGGTGGCGCTCGGCCAGGCGGATCATCATGGCCACCGCCTCGTCCTCGCACGCGGGCGGGCGCGAGGCCAGCCAGCGCCGGTACTGGTCGGGGCGCGCGGCCCGTGCGGCCGGCTCGGCGGCGGCGATGGGCCCGGGCACCTCGGCGTGGACCAGCAGGACGGCGCCGTGGCGGGCCAGGATGGGCATGGCCAGCTCGAGGTCGGCCTCGGTGACGTCGGGGAACTCGTCGATGCCCGAGTGCACCAGGAAGCACTTGGCGCCCAGCGCGCCGGCCGCCAGCAGGGCCTCGAGGTCGGGCGCGTTGCCGGGTACCACGCCGCCCCAGAGCGCCCAATCGACCCACGCATGTGTTGACACTGCGTCAACCTTGGTGGCCAGCGCCGCGGCCGTGGTGGTGACCGGGATGCTGTTCAGCGGCATGTCACAGACGGTGGTGATGCCCCCGGCGGCGGCGGCCCGGGTCGCGGTCTCGAAGCCCTCCCACTCGGTGCGCCCGGGTTCGTTCAGGTGCACGTGGGTGTCGACCACGCCGGGCATCAGCACGGCGTCGCCGAGGTCGAGGACGTCGCCGACGGCGCCGGCGGCGTCGGCGGCCACGGCGTCGGCGGGCAGCGCCCCGGGCGCCAGCACCGCGGCGATGCGCCCGCCCTCGATGCGCACCGCGGCGGGCGCGATGCCCGTGGGCAGCACCACCCGGCGACTCACGATGAAGCGCGCAGAGGCCATTTTGCGGCACTATGGTTGACGCTGCGGAGACGTGTCAACGACCTGGACGGAGGCCCGATGAAGGCGACGGCGAAGGCGAAGGCGACGGCGACGGCGAAGGCGACGGCGACGGACACCTGGAGGCTGCGCGGGACGCTGCGCATCGCCATCACCTGCCTGCCGCTGCTGGGCGGCTGCACCAAGACCAAGCGGGGCGGTGAGCCGCCGACGCCCTCGCCGACGCCGACCCTGACCGCGTCGCCGTCGGCCTCCCCGCTGCCGTCGCTGGCGGCGGTGGTGGACGCAGGTCCAGCCGATCCCAGGGTGGCCGCCGCCTGTCGCAGCACCCACTGGGGCAAGGCCCCGGCGGCCAAGGTGACCCCGTTCGCCATCGACGGCGAGCGCGACAAGGGCTGCCCGACGCACCTCGACGAGAAGGCCCAGGCGCTGCTCGGCGTCACGGTGGACTTCGGCGAGCTGGCGGGCTTCTCGCTGGATGGCGACTGCACGACCTTCCACCAGGCCAGCCAGCCCGATGCCTGCGCCTATGACGCCGAGATCTCGTATCCAGGCGAGGGCCGTCCCGCGCTCGACCACGGCCAGAGCGTGCTGGCGCCCGTGCGCTCCGGCACACGCTGGCGGCGTGGTCGCACGCCCCGTGTCGAGCAGCTGTCACCCGCGCAGCGCGCCCAGCAGGCCAACCACTGGCTGGCCGTGGCGCGCGCCGAGCACGCCTCGGTGGCCTCGTTCGCGCGCGCCTCCCTCGAGCTGATGGCGGTCGCGGCGCCGCCCGGCCTGCTGGCCGCGTGCGCACGCGCGATGGTCGACGAGGTCCGCCACGCCGAGCTGACCTTCGCCCTGGCCAGCGCCTATGCCGGGCAGCCGCTGGACCCCGGTCCGATGCCGGCGTTGACCCCGCGCGGTGGCGGCCTGGTCGCGGTGGCGCGCGACACCTTCATCGAGGGCTGCGTGGCCGAGACCAGCGCGGTGCTGCGGGCGCAGCGGGCGCTGGCGGTGGCCGAGGATCCCGCGGTGCGCGCAGTGTTGACGCGGATCGTGCGCGACGAGACCCGCCACGCCGAGCTGGCCTGGCAGACCGTGGCCTGGTGCATCGCCGAGGGTGGCGCGGAGGTCGTCGAGGCCGTGCGCGCCGCCGCCCGCGAGCACGAAGCCCGGAACGGAACAGGCTCCTCGAAGCTCCGCTTCGAGGGACCTGAGCACGAGCACGCCCACGAGCATCCGTGGCGAGACGTGATCGCGCCCTCGCTCGAGCTGCTCGGCGTCTGATGCACATCCTGGTCGCCACCGCTGACGCGCACACCGCGCTGCCGCCGCTGGCGACCGCTCTCGGCCCTCGTCACCAGCTCGAACCCATCGCGCCCACCGCCGTAGCCGTCCTGGCCCGCCTGGCCCTCGGCGGCTGCGACCTCGTCCTCATTCATGCCCCCTCCGCGCCCGACCTCGTCGAACCCGTGCGCGCCGCCCACCGCGCGCTGCCCGTCCTGGTCGTCACTGCGGCCGCCGACGTCGCCGCCCGCGTGCGCGCCCTCGAGAGCGGCGCCGATGACGCCGTGTCGGAGCCCTGGATGGCCTCGCAGATGGTGGCCCGGGTCGGCGCCCTCGAGCGCCGTGCCGCCCTGGCTCCCGCGCCCCCCGAGGTCATCGAGGCCGACGGCTGCAGCCTCGATCTCGGCAACGCCAGCTGCCGGCGCGGCAACACCACGCACAGCCTGACCACGCTCGAGGTCGACCTCCTGCGCTGGCTGCTGCGCCATCGCGGGCGCGTGGTCTCGCGCCAGGAGCTCCTGAAGCACGTCTGGCACGTCTCGCCCAGCATCGCGACCCGCGCCATCGACGTCGCCGTCGCCGCCCTGCGCCGCAAGCTCGAGCGTGACCCCGCCGAGCCCCACCTGCTGATCTCCATCCGCGGCCAGGGCTACGCCTGGGGCCCCGACCTCGGCTGACATTTCAGCTGGAGCGCCGGACCGTCCGGACACCGTCGCCGGTCGTCCTTACCCAATCCTTACCGAGCCGTCGCCGCGTGCTGCGTAGCTTCCATGCAAGGAGGCTCCGATGAAGCGCATCTGCAACCTGACCTGGCACAGTGACCTCAGCGCCGCGCGCGCCGACGCCGCCCGGCGCGCGCGCCCCATCCTGTCGCTGCGGCTGCTCGGGCGGCTCGACGAGGAGCTGAGCTGCGCCAACAGTCGCTTCTTCCGCGCCACGCTGTATCCGGCTGCCGAGGTCGCCGCGCTGCTCGACGCCCGCTTCACGCTGCACTGGCAGCCTTTGCGTCCGGTGCCCGTGGTGACCATCGACTTCGGAGACGGCCGCGTCTTGACCCGCACCCTGACGGGAAACAGCGCTCACCTGGTCCTCGATCGTCACGGTCGCTCGGTCGATGTGCTGCCCGGGCTGTTCGACGCCGGCTCGTTCGCCCGTCTGCTGGCGGCCGCCGCCGACCTCGCGCAGGACACCGCGGCGCTGGGCGGCCCCACGCGCGCGCAGCGCCTGGCGCGCTGGCACACCTCGCGCGCCGAGGCCATCACCCGCGCCTGGCGCGCCGACCTCGTGCGCATCGGCCTGCCGCCCGCGACCATCGCCCGCACCGCGCCCGAGGACCTGGCCGCCATCACGCCGTGGCAGCGGCTGGCCGCCGACTACGCCCACGTCGCGCTGCCCGATCCCGACGTGCGGGCCCGCCTCACCGACGCTCTGCGCGCCACGCCGCCCAGCGCCGGCACCCGCGCCACCGACGCCCACAGCGCCGGCGCCCTGGCCCCTACCAAGATGATGGTCGAGCGCCCCCTGCTCGATGTCCTCCTCCCGCTGGCGCGGACGATCGCCGAGGACACCCTGCTGAGCCAGTTCGAGCTGCACCGGCGCGCCCACCTGCACCTCGCCACCAGCACCGTCAGCGACCCCGACGCCCTGACCGACTGGGTCTACCGCGACCTGTTCCAGATGCCCCCCGAGGACCCCTGGCTCGGCCTGCGCCCGGACGCCTTCGACGCCCTGTCCGGGCCCCGGACGCCCAGGCTTTGACTCCGCGGCGCGCATCGTTTACTCACAGTGCGCGTGTCCGCCTCATCCCCGAGCCCCATCTGTGTCGTGCTGGCCCTCGGCCCGACTGCCAACCACAAGGTCACCGGCCTGACCCTGGCCGAGCGCGGCCGTCGCGTCGCCGTACGCGCCGGCATCCCGTCCGACCGCGTCCACGTGGTGCGCAGCGCCGCCGACCTCGCCCGCGCCCGCGCCGCCGCGCCCGCGCCCGCCGCCGCGCCCGCGCCCGACAGCCAGCCCGCCCCCGCGCTGGTCGTCCTCGACGCCAGCGACCACGTCATCGCGGCCCAGCTGATCGACCCTCTGCGCCCCGCCGAGCCCGGCACCCGCCTGGCCTACCGCGACGGCGCCTATGTGTCCGCCCTGCGCGCCGATGGCGCCGACGCCACCGCGGTCTGGGACGCCCTCGCCGCCAACCTCGACGACCGCACCGCCACCATCGCCGCCACCCTGGCCGCGACCGCCGAGAAGGTCCCGGTCAACGAGCGCGCCCGCCACCCCGCGCGCACCCGCGACGAGCTGCGCGCCGCCGACCGCTGGCAGTTCGAGCTGGTCAACAAGAAGCTCGACTCGTTCCTGTGCGTGTACTTCTACCGCCCGCTGGCGCGCCCGCTGACCCGCCTGCTGCTGCCGACCCCGATCACGCCCAACATGATCACCTTCGTGTCGGCGGCGCTGTCCATCGTGGGCTGCATCATCGCGGCCTACCCCGACTGGCGCAGCCATGTCATCGGCATGGGCGTCCTGCTCGCCGGCGGCATCATCGACTGCAACGACGGCGAGGTCGCGCGCCTGCGCCTCGAGGGCTCGACGCTGGGCGGCTGGCTCGACGCCATCGGGGACGATCTGGCCCGGCTGGCCCTCATCCTGGCGGTCGGCCTGCACATCGCGCCGCGCTATCCCGACCTGCCCATCCCCATCAACGCCATCATCGCCATCGTCATCGGCGCCACGCTGCTGACCCTCGGCCTCATCTACTGGTACTGCATCTTCGTGATCAAGTCCTCGAACAACCAGGACTACACCAACGTCCTCGGGGTCGGCCCCGGGCAGAAGGCGGCCACCCGCTCCATCGGTCGGGTCATCTCGGACTGGGGCATGCAGATCGTGCGGCGCGACTTCATCGACCTGGCCGCCTTCGCGCTGGCGCTGGCCAACCTGCCCGAGGTCATCGCGGTCGGCCTCGCCCTCGGCGCCATCGTCGGCCTCATCGTGGTCATCCCGACCCACATCAAGATCGTCCGCTCGCGGGCCGCCGCACGGGCGGGCGCAGGCGCGTAAGATCGTTCAGCACCTGTCAGAAGGTGTCAAACCTCCGACACCTGGATGCTCCCTGACTGTCACAGATCAAAGGCTTAGCGTCCTAGACCCCCAGAATCACGAGGCACCTCCATTGCATTCCACCCTGCCCATGCCCGGTCAGCCCCAGTACAAGACGTTGCTCCAGACCAGCCCCGAGCTGGCCGCCCGTGTTCGGACTCTGAAGCCTTACGACGCCGTCTCGTCACGCGAGAAGATCGATCGTAACCCTTCGATCCAGCACCACAAACTGGACTGGAACGAGAGCACCATCCAGCCCTCTCCCAAGGTGCACGCGGCCATCGCCCGCTACATCACCGAGGGCGGCGAGCTGCACTGGTACCCGGACCTCTTCCACACCCCGCTGTATGACCGCCTGGCCGGCTACACCGGCAGCCGGGTGACCCGCATGCTGGTCACCAACGGCTCCGACGCCGCCCTCGAGCTGCTGGCGCAGTCGTACCTGAACGCCGACGACAACGTCGTGTTCCCGGTCCCGACCTACAACCACTTCGTGCAGTTCGCGGAGCTGACCGGCGCCGAGCTGCGCGGCATCAAGTGCAGCGACCCGTTCGTGCCGACCCTGGTCGAGCTCGAGCGTCACATCGACGCGCGCACCAAGATCCTCTACCTGGTCAACCCGAACAACCCGACCGGCAACGTCTACGACCCCGAGGAGGTCCTGGCGATGGCGCTGCGCCATCCCAGCATCCTGGTCATCAGCGACGAGGCCTACTTCGAGTTCTCGGGCGTGTCGTGCATGGACATGGTCGACCGCGCGCCGAACATCGTGGTCACGCGCTCGTTCTCGAAGGCCTTCAGCCTGGCCTCGGTGCGCATCGGCTACATGGTCGCGCAGGAAGGCATCATCAACGACCTGCGCCGGGTCTACAACCCGAAGAGCGTCAACATGCTGGCCCAGATCGCGGCCACCGCGGCGCTCGACGACCTGCCGTACTACGCCGCCTACGTGGCCGAGGTGAAGCGCTCGGCCGCCCTGGTCGTGAACTTCTGCCGCCGGCTCCACATCCCGTGCCGCACCGCGCACGCCAACTGGATCATGATGGAGTTCCGCGACGCCCCCGAGATGGCGCGCAAGATGGCCGAGGCCGGCATCCACGTGCGTGACCGCTCCAGCCAGCTGCCCAACGTGCTGCGCATGAGCCTGGGCACCGAGGCGCAGACCGTCGAGGTCCTGGCGCGCATCGAGCGCATCCTCGAGGCCGACAAGCACCGCCCGCACATGATGACGACGCGCCCGGCCAGCAACGCCACCGCTTCCGTCTAGCGCGCCCGCGCCATCGCCCGCCGCTCGCCGCTCGCCGCCGCCTGTCGCCTCCTCGCACCCCCGCGTAAAGCCTTACGCACCGTCGAAAAGCTGACAGGCGAGGTTCGCCTGATGGAATCCAGCAGTTTCCG
The DNA here is from genome assembly GCA_020853705.1 of Deltaproteobacteria bacterium. Taxonomy (GTDB): domain Bacteria; phylum Myxococcota_A; class Polyangia; order Haliangiales; family JADYYK01; genus JADYYK01. The sequence continues at coordinate 6,316 of JADYYK010000217.1, read as the reverse complement.
TCAGCGCGCCGCGCCCTTCGACAGCAGGATGTGCGCCCCGGCCAGGGCGAAGTAGACGCCGCCCAGCACCGCACCCAGGCCGACGGTCACCCAGGGCACCTGGGCGGCGCAGGCGACGCCATAGATCAGCACATACACGTCGCGACGCCCGATGGCGCGCACGATGGTCAGCGCGTCGGTCTTCTGTGCGAACAGCGTCGACACCTCGGCCATGGTGACCTTCGACTCGAACCACCAGCGGAAGGCCATCACGTCGCCAGGTGCGCCGACCTTGGCCGCGCCGTGATAGGTCACCAGCGCGCAGAAGCCCTTGCCGATGACCGCGGCCAGCGCGACCCAGCGCCACGGTCCGCCGACGCCGAAGCCGACCGCCAGCACGAAGCCGTTGTCGATGAGGTCGTCCGACAGGTTGTCGAGCCACATGCCGAGCTTGCTGCCCATGTGGCGCACGCGGGCCAGCTCGCCGTCGCAGGAGTCGAGGATGACCTGCACGATGATCAGCGCGCCGGCCAGCGCCATGGCCAGCCGCCCCGGTCGCAGCGCCATCACACAGGCCGCGATACCGAAGCAGATCGACACCAGCGTGACCTGGTTGGGTGACACCGGCAGCCGGGTCAGCGCGCGGCTGATGCGCAGCGACACCGGGCGGATGACGTAGCGATCGCCGGGGCCGTCATAGGGGCGCCGGCAGCTCTGCATCATGGCCGACTCGGCGCGCTCGCGGCTGGCCTCGTCGCTGACCTGGATGCCCAGCACGGTGTCGCCCGGGGTGACCTTGGCGCCCGCGGGCACCGGCGCGTCGGGCGCCAGCAGGTCGATCGGCGCGGTCAGCACTGGCAGCGCGGGCAGCTCGCGGATGTCGCCGCGCACGATGACGCGGGGGGCGCCGGCGCGGATGGCCTCGCGCACCAGGCGCTCCAGCACCGACATGCCGGCGACGCGCATGGCGGGGCCGGGGCCGGGCGGACAATCGATGCAGACCGGCTCAGTCATGGCCGGGGTCGGCGCTCTTGGCGCCTGACGCGCCTGCCGCGGCTGCAGCGGCGTCGCGGTCCATGCCCACCACGGTGGCGAAGCGCTTGCCGAAGTAGGCCACCAGCCAGAACGCCATCGCGCCGCCCAGCGGCAGCACCACCCACTCGACGCGCCCGAGCAGCAGGAACAGCGAGACCCAGAAGTAGATGTCGCCCTCGCCGACCAGGATCACCCGCCAGGTCGACTTGACGTAGTAGGCCAGCCGCTCACCCAGGCCGAGCTCGCCGAACGGCTTGATGGTCGACGGCCCGGTGGTGGCGACCGCGACGCCGCGATCCTTCTCCAGGAACGCGACCAGCCAGTACATGTAGCAGCGCGCCAGGTACGAGCCGCCGATGAAGCCGCCCGCGACCAGCGTCAACACACCGGCGCCCTCGTGGTGCGCGCGCACGCCCAGGCAGGTGCCCAGCGCCAGCAGACCCAGGCCGTCGGTGACCTTGTCGAGGAAGGCGCCGGTGGCCGACGGCTTCTTGCGATAGCGCGCCAGGCTGCCATCCATGATGTCGAGGATGATGTTGAGGTTGAGCAGCGCGACCACGGCGAGGTCGGCGCGGAAGTCGTCCGCCAGCAGCAGGCCCGCGCCGGCCAGCTTGCAGGTGAAGGCGGCCCAGGTCAGGCCGTTGGGGGTGATCCACTGGATGGGGGCGATGAGCGCGGCCAGGAAGACGCCGATGGGCCCGCCGAAGACGATGTGCCACCAGTCCTCGTAGCGCTTGTTGCGCAGGCGCCGAAGCCGCGCGCCGAAGCCCTCCGGCACCCGTCAGCCCGCCTTGGCGGCCACGATGCGGATGACCACGGGGTCGTCGTCCTTGTAGACCGCGAGGTGGGCGGCCTCGACGCTGGCGCTGATCGTGAATCCCAGGCCCCGGAGCTCGGCCTCGAGCTCGTCCTTGCGCACGAAGCGGCGGTAGTGGCCGTCATGGATGAAGGCGTCACGATCCTCGGGCACCGGGGTGCCCTTGCCATACAGGCTGCCCAGCACCGAGCGCACCTCGATCATGAGCTGCCCGCCCGGGGCCAGGTTGCGGTAGGCCCAGGCCAGCGCGGCGCTGGCCTCGTCGGCGGTCACCGCGTGCAGGGTGAAGCGCGAGTACACCACGTCGAGCTTGCCGGCGCGGCTGTCGTCGAGGGCGGACATGTCGCCGGCCTGGAACACCGGGCGGATCTTGAAGCGCGCCAGATCGGGGCGCTCCGACAGGGTCGAGATGGCGACCTCGGAGCGATCGCACGCGATCACGGCGAGGCCCTGGTCGGCGAAGAACAGGGCGTCGCGGCCGTTGCCACAGCCGAGCTCGAACAGGGTCTGGCCGGGGCGCAGGCGCTCCATGACCCAGCGCGCGAAGGTCGACGCCACCTCGAGGTCGGGGTGCTTGCCGGCGTAGAAGCCGTTCCAGTAGGCCGATTCGGCGGGATCGAGTTTGCGCTTGGACATGGAAGTCGGCGCATTCAAGCAGCGCTCAGCGGGGATTGCAACCGGGGACATTGCACCATTGTGCGAATCGCGCGGGCCAGGCGCGAGGTCACAAAGCCGCAAGATCACGCACAGCGTGGCAGATGACGGCGGGCTGCGGCGCCGGCGCGCAGGCGGCGGCGCTGCTCGAGCACATAGTCGCGCAGCAGGCGACGGTCGTGCTGGGTCGCGGCGGCGATGTGGATGCCGGCCCGGCAGGTGAAGCGGGGCGCGCCCTCGGGGCCGGGGCCGGGCAGGGGCGACAAGCGCGCGAAGCGGACCTCGCCGCGGGCCCAGATGATCTCGTCGATGCCGGGCAGCTCGAGCTCGAGCTGGACGATGCGGCCCTCGCGCGCGGGCTCGAAGGGGCGCTCGACGCGGACCCCGCTGGCGGACAGCTCGAGCACCACTGCGTGCCGTTCCCGGCCGTCGACCAGCAGGCTGCAGAAGGTGTCGAGCGTGATGCGTGGGGCCACCCGGCGCGTGCTGGACCAGTTCATGTGGTCCAGTGTAGGCAAGATTCAGGAATGGGCAAAAAAACGGGGTTTCGGACTACCATCCGGCGGTGTCTCTCGCCGACCTGCTGGCCTCCGCCTCGACCGATATCCACACCATCGCCCGGCACCTCGACGCCCTCAGCGCCGACGCCCGCTGGGGCGAGGTCTCGGTGCTGGAGCGCGCCCAGCAGCGCACCCTGTACGAGCGCGCGGCCAGCGCCCCGGCCATCGAGCTCGGCCACTTCGTGGGCGACGCGCCGCCGCGGACCGAGGTCATCCACGAGGGGCTGAACACGCTGCCGCTGCCGGGGCCGCTGCGGCGCTTCCAGAAGCGCTTCGCGCGGCCCGCGGGCGGGGCGGCCGACGCCCGGCTGTTCGGCTACAACGAGGGGCCGACGCGGCGCCTGGTCGGGCCCGGCTACTTCGTCGCGGTGCCCACCGCGGGGCAGGCCAGCTGGGAGCCGCGGGGCGCGGTGGTGGTGGACTACTTCCGGGTGCCCGACGGGCCGGTGCCCGACGGCTGGCCCAAGGTGGTGCCCAACGAGTGGCGCCTGCAGCGCTTCGTGTACCACCAGACCCGCGACTTCATGCGCAAGGTGTCGGCGCACGTGTCGATCGGGGCGGCCTTCAAGAAGGAAAGGCCGCTGGATCACTACTTCGTGCTGTGCCGGCGCTGAGCACGCACCTGCGCACGCGGGGTCAGACCGCCGCCAGCAGCTCCTGCTGCTTCTCCCACTGGGCGTAGCACTCCTCCAGGCGTTGCTTGCCGACGCGGGCGCGGTCGAGCATGGGCTGGGCGCGGGCATAGTCCTGGTACAGCGCGGGGTCGGCCAGCTCGGTCTCCAGCGCCTTCAGCTCGGCCTCGAGCGCGGCGATCTCGGTCTCCAGCGCGGTGATGCGCGCCTGGATGGGGCGGGTCTTCTGGGCCCGCGCGTCGCGCTCGCGGGCCTCGCGCTGGCGGCGCTCGCGATCGTTCTCGACCGCGCGCACCGGGCGCGCGGCCTGCACCGGGGTGCCGCCCAGCGGGCGACCGATCTGCTCCAGGTGATACAGGTAGTCGTCGAGGTTGCCCTTCCACTCGTGCACGACGCCGCGGTCGACCTCCCACACCTTGGTGGCCAGCTGGTTGATGAAGCTCTGGTTGTGCGACACGAAGAGCAGGGTGCCGCCATAGCTGCCCAGGGCCTCGACCAGCCGCTCGGCGGAGTCGAGATCGAGGTGGTTGGTCGGCTCGTCCATCAGCAGCAGGTTGGACGGCAGCACCAGCAGGCGGGCCAGCGCGACGCGGGCGCGCTCGCCGCCTGACAGCACGCTGATCTTCTTGTCGACGTCGTCGCCCTGGAACAGGAACGAGCCCAGCACGCCGCGCACGAAGCTCTGCGGCTTGTCGGGCACCAGGGCGGCGATCTCCTCCAGCACGGTGTGCTCGCGATCGAGGGTGTCGGTGTGGTGCTGCGCGTAGTAGGCCACCTCTACGCCGGTGCCGATGCTGATGTTGCCGGCGTCCAGAGCCAGCTCGCCCGCGATCAGACGCAGCAGGGTCGACTTGCCGGCGCCGTTGACGCCGATGATGGCGATGCGGTCGCCGCGCTCGACCTTGCCCGACAGGTTCTGGTAGATCACCTTGTCGCCGAAGCGCTTGTCGAGGCCGCTGATGGTGAGCACGTCGCGCGACGAGCGCGGGACCTCGGGGAAGCGGAAGCGCACCTTGGCGCGCGCCTCGCGGACCTGGATGGTCTCCTTCCTGGCCAGCTGCTTGACGCGGCTCTGGACCTGGCGCGACTTGGTGGCCTTGTAGCGGAAGCGCTCGATGAAGGCCTCGGTGGCGGCGCGCTCGGCGGCCTGACGCTGCGCGCGCAGGGCCAGGTTCTCCTCCTCCTCGGCGCGCTGGGTGCGGTAGCTGTCATAGTTGCCGACGTAGCTGCGCAGCCCCTCGGTCTCGAACGACAGCACGCGCGCGATCTGGCGGTTCAGGAAGGCGCGATCGTGGCTGACCAGGACCAGGGCCTTCTGCGAGCGACGCAGGAAGCCGTCGAACCACTGCAGCGACGGGATGTCGAGGTGGTTGGTCGGCTCGTCGAGCAAGAGGACGTCGGGGCCGACCAGCAGGAGGCCGGCCAGCGCGGCGCGCATCTTCCAGCCGCCCGACAGCTCGCCGACCGGGCGATCGAAGGCGGCCGCGGGGAAGCCCAGGCCGGCCAGGATCTCCTCGGCGCGGTGGCGGCCGTAGCGCTCCTCGAAGTCGGCCAGCTCGAGGTGCAGGTCGGCCAGGCGCTGGGCCAGCTCGAGGGTCTCGGCGTCGCCGCCGGGGGCGCTGGCGGCCGTGCCCGCGCTGGCGGCCGTGCCCGCGCTGGCGCCGTCGCCCGCGAGCGCGGCCTCGACCGCGACCAGCTCGGCCTCGCGCGCCTCGCGACCGCCGACCGTGCTGCGCACCGACTCGACCAGGCTGCCCTGCGGCAGCTCGAGGATGTCCTGCGGCAAGTAGCCGACGCGCACGCCGCGCGCCCAGGCGACCTCACCGGCGTCGGGCTCGCGCTCACGCGAGAGCAGGCGCAGGAGCGTCGACTTGCCCGAGCCATTGGGGCCGACCAGGCCAATGCGATCGCCGGGCTGCACGGCGAAGCTGATGTCCTCCATCAGCGTGCGCCCGGCGAACCAGACCCCCAGGCCCTCGGCGGTGACCAGCGACATTCAGGGCGTGTGCGGGAACAGGGCGACGGCGAAGCGGCTCTTGAAGATGCCGGCGCGCAGCTGGTCAGGGTCCTCGTCGCCATAGCCGACGTTGCCACCCGCGCTGGCGGTGGTGGCGCCGGCCAGCCGGGTGAAGAAGATCAGGGTGCCGCCGCTGCGCAGCTCGGGGATGGGGTCCCAGCTGCCCTTCAGGCTGCCATGGCTGGTCACCGCGATGAGCTGCGGGGACTGCAGCGCGCCGTTCACGGTGGGCAAGAGCGCGGTCGCGGGCAGGGTCTCGTCGAACTTGCCGTCGGCGGTCATGAACTTCAGGGTCAGCCCGGTGATGGCGACGCGGGGGCCGGCGACCACGACGCCCTTGTCCTCGAAGGCCGGGTAGCAGGTCGCGGTGGGCGCGGCGGGCCAGGTGATGGTCATGGTCAGCGCGGTGGGATCGACGCGGGCGCCCTGCGCGGTGACGTAGGCCAGCATGGTGCTGGCGCTGTCGGCGCGCTGCGCCAGGATGGCCTGCGCGTTCAGACCATTGACAGCCTGACAATCCTCGGCGAGGGAGATCGTCGTCTGTCCGAAGTCGGAGCCGCCACCGCCGCCACAGGAGGCCAGCACCACCGCGCACAGCGGGAGCAGCCGGCGCGCCGTCGCC
>JADYYK010000216.1 GCA_020853705.1 Deltaproteobacteria bacterium | reverse complement strand
TCATCGCGTCGCGGCTGCGGCCGCGGAAGGCGAGCTTGGCCTCGACCTCCGGGAGCAGCGTCGCGAAGTCGACCAGGCCCTCCTTCGTGAGGTGCCAGAGATCGTAGAGATCCCGGGGCTCGTTGCGGGCCTTGTCGGTCAGCGCGACGAGCTTCTCGACCGCGATCTCCTCCAGCGCGTAGACCCGCACGAGCGCATCCTCCGGCAAGTCGGCGTACTCCTCGTACCCGCGCAACACCGGGCGCTCCTGCACTGCCTTGACGAGCTGCTCGCGGATCGTGATGTCGACCTTGACCTCCCGCGGTGACGCCGCAGGCAGCGGCCCCTCGTAGCCGAGGTAGAACGTATGGCTGTTCTGGTGGGCCTTGCGATCGGCGCGGGCGAAGCGCACCACGATCCCCGACGCCCGCTGGACCTCCGCGTACACCGCTTCGAGCCCGGCGAGGATCGCGTCGAGCTCGCGCGGCTCGGCGAGCGTGAAGTCGAGGTCCTCCGAGAAGCGGTAGTCCCCGAAGTAGCAGCGCTTCAGCGCGGTGCCGCCCTTGAACACGAGCGCCTCTCGAAGCGGCGTGCGCGACAGACCGACCAGGAACCACGCCAGGCAGTAGTCGCGCTCGAGGACTGACTCGACGATGCGGCGGCCCCCCACCCGGGCCAGGCGATTCGACAGCAGGGACAGGTTGCGCTGCGGAATCATGGCTCAGGTCCCGACCAGCGCCCGGAGCTCGTCGGGCTCGACGTTGAGGCGAAGCCGCCACCTCGACAGCCACGGCCCCTCCGCGGGCAACGTGGGGTCGAGCGTCGCATACGTCGCGCTCAGCGCCGCGCGCAGCCGCGCGAGCTCGGCGGGCGCGTCGATCTCGAAGGTCTCGAGCAGCAGCCCGAGCCGGCGCACGACCGCGCCCACGCCCAGGCGCAGCGCGTAGTCGACCAGCTTGGGGATGGCGATCGCGTCCCGGCGCATCCAGAAGCCCTTGGCGACCTCGGTGAATCCGCCGCAGTGCTCGGGCAGCCTCAGCCCGTCGATCACGGTGCGCTCGAGGTCGCTGACGCGCACCCGCTCGGTCTTGGTGACCCACAGCTCGCCGATGCCGAACAGGTCCCGCGGCCTGCAGCGCACGAAGCGAAACTCGGTGCCCAGCACCGTGCGTGGTCGGATCGCCTTGGGCGACGTGACGAACACCGTCAGCTGCGGCTGCGTCACCATGCGGTGCAGGTCCATCGCCGAGGCGTGCGACACATAATAGTCAGGCGTGTCCGCGAGCTCGCGCGCGACCAGGTAGGGATTGCCGAGATACTCGCGCTCGCGCCCCAGCTCGGGCGGCACCAGGATGAACAGGCCAGGCTGGAGGCGCGTGGCCAGGCCGCGGTTCACCAGGCCCGCCACCAGGCTGCGCGCGGACTTCGCCGCCAGCCCGGTGATCGCCTCGACGTCGGCGTGGCTGAACAGCACGCGCCCGCGCTCGTACAGCATCGAGACCAGCCGTGCGCCCTGGGTCCCGAGCGTCTTCGCGGGGACATTCTTTGCGTGCGTTCTGCCCATTTTCAGAGGTCATTATGCACGCAAAGTAGAACTCCAACCACCGCCGTTCATGTCTTGACTGCAATGTGACACTCACGAAAGCGCGTATTGCACTCGAACAATCATCAGCAAAGGCCACGGATTTTCAGGCGTCGAGCCCGCGGGCGCGCTGCCGCGACGTGCAACGATGGTCTTCGCGAGCGCGCTACCGGGTGCCTGGCTCGCCAGGGGGCGCGCAGCTCGCCGAGGGCTCGAGGTCGCCCCTCCCTTCGCGCTCCTGGTCGGCGATCCTGCGCCAGAACAGATCGTGCAGCGCCTGGGCTCGGCCGGCATCGACGTCGCACTCGCGCACCACCTCGAGGCGTCGCGCCAGGGACAGGGGCTCGGGCGCCGGCTGACCCTGGCGACCCGGGTCGGGGATGGCGTCGCGGAGGCCGCTGCACTGGTAGCAGACGCCCTGCTTGTTCACCAGCGCGCACAGCCCCTCGAAGCTGCGCTCCATCGCGCCGCGGGCCTCGGCCAGGCGGTGACGGAAGACCGACTCTGACAGTCCGAGGGCCCTGGAGGCCTCCAGATTGCTGAGCTCCTGGACCTCGCGCAGCAGCAGCGCGGCCTGCAGCTCCGGCTCGAGCGAGCGTCCGACGCAGGTGAAGCAGAACGCGATGTGCTCCCTGGCGTCGTAGTGAAACGAGGGCGACATCAGGACGCCACCGACCTCCATCGCCAGGTCAGGCGAGGCGTTGCACTCGTTGGCGTAGGCGACCTGCGCGTGGCCTCGCCAGCGCTTCTCCGCCCGGAGGAAGTCGATGGCCAGGTTGATGCCGATGCGGCACAGCCAGGTCGAGAACGCGGCCCGGCCGTCGAACGCCCGGATGGACGACCACGCACGCAGGAGCGCGTCCTGGGCCAGATCGTCGGTGTGCTGGGGGTGGCCGACCATGCGCCGGATGGTGGCGCGCAGCCTGGGCAGCGCCCCCTGCGCGAGGCGGTCGAACGCCGCGCGATCACCAGCCTGGGCGGCGGCGAGCGCCGATGCTTCGGTGGCAGCCTGGTCCGGCACGCTGCCAGACCATACCTCGCTCCCGGGCGGCGAGCCAGCCGGCCCGTCGGCGTCCACGCCGCTCTGCTTCACCGCACGCCCGCGCGCTGCAGCCGCTCGGGCCGCGCAGGCGCCGCGGCTCGCCGGCGTCGCCCCAGCGTCGAGAAGAGGGCTCCCCCTGCGAACAGCGCGGGCCCCAGCCAGCCGTCGCTCCAGGCCATGGTCCCGGGCACGAGCAGGAAGACGAGCAGGCCGAGGTCGAGGAAGCCGGCCAGGGCGAGGTTCAGCCAGTAGCCGCTGCGCGCGTTGCGCCAGTTGAGGCGCACGGCGATCAGCGCCACGAGCAGGCCGATCCACACCATGTTGAAGGAGTGGAAGGCGACGATCGCGGAGACCACGGGGTGCCCGCCCACCGCGGGCAGCTGCGCGGCCTGGGCGCCGGTCCCGATCTCGCGCAGGTGTCCGTCGAGGTCGGTCAGCGCGGACCCGACCAGCGTGGCGCCGGCGACGACGTGAAGCAGCCCCCACAGCAGGTAGAACACCGCTCCGACCTTGTGCATCCGGTTCATGGGCGCCTCCCTTCAGCCCGCGGTCGCCAGCAGGCTGTCGCGGGCGGTCATGGTCGCGAGCCAGCGCGCCAGGGCGACCCGGTCACCCGGGGCGAAGCGCACGTCCTTGCTCGCGGCGAACGCGACCATCGGGACCACGAAGAGGTCAGCGAGGGACAGCGCGTCGCCGGCCAGGTACGCGCTGCCGGCGAGCCGCTGCTCGAGGACGTCGAGATCCCTGGCCGCGGCTTCAGCGGCGCCCTCGGCGACCGCGTCGGCCAGCAGCGCCGCCACCAGGTCGCGATACAGGTAGTCGATGGCGACGCTGATCCACTGCATCATCGTGGCGCGCTCGGCGGCGCTGGCCGGCTGCAGCGCGGGCCGCCCACCCAGGCTGTCGAGGTAGGTCCCGATGGCGAGCGTCTCGAAGAACAGCTTCCCGTCGTGCTCGATGGCCGGCATCTTGAGGAACGGATGGCGGGCGCGATGCGACGCAGCCCGGAACTCGAGCGGGACCAGCTGGTACGCGAGGCCCTTCTCGACACAGATGGCGCGCGCGGTGCGAACATACGTGCTGGCGGCGAAACCGAAGATCTTGATGGGGTTCATGTGGGGTCCTTTCGTCGGGTTTGACGAACGGCGCGGAGGACTCCGCCAAGCCCTCGTACTGCCTCACGTTCCCCGGGGCGCCGCGGAGTCTGGACCGCTGCCCCGGCCGATCAGCGAACGCCGACCGGAAACTCCGCCGTCAGGTCGATCAGGTCCTGGGCCAGGTGGCCCGCACCTGCCAACCTGGCCCGGATGTCGGCCGAGATCGACGGCGCGATGCCGACCTTCTCGACCCGCCAGCCGGCGTACTTCGGGTGCGCCGCCATGAAGCGGGCCACGTGACCGTCGAGAACGACGATGTCACCGACCAACCGCTCCGCGCTGCGCTTGCAGCTGGCAAGACGGATCCGCCGGCTCACCTCGTCGATGGCGACCAGATCGATCTCGGTGTCTCCGCGATCCCAGAAGCCCTGGATGCGCGCCGACAGCGCGAAGTCACCCAGTCCCTTGCGGCTGCGCTCCTCGTAGAGCAGCCCCACCAGCTTCTCCAGCGTATGGCCCTCGATGTCGGCGAGGCGCTCGTCGGCCTGCGCCATCAAACGCTCGGCGGGAACGAAGTGAATGGCGGAGATGGGATTGGCCAGCGCCGCCAGCCACGAGCGCAGGAAGTTGTCGGTCAGGTAGTAGCGCCCGCGCTTGGCGCTGGCCTTGGCGAAGATGGGCTGGCGCCGCTCGATGAGCTGAAAACGCTCGCTGAGCACCTTGAGATATCCACCAACCTGCTCACCGGTCTCCGGGCTGACCTCGCGCACATGGCTGATGAGATCGCCATGCAGACAACCCGAGTGGCGCGCGATGTACTTGAGCACGACGTCGTAGCGACCGTGTAGCTCCTTCAAGAACCAGTTGTCGGCCTCCGTCCGGAGCGGCGACGAACTCAAGAAGAAGGCCCGCTCGAGGAGCTCTGCGCGACCGGCTCCCAGCACGCCCTGCTCGTAGCAGTCGCGATAGAACTTCGGAACGCCCTCGAAGAGGTTCCACAGGAACAGCAGACGCTCCGGTGTCGGCTCCGCATGCGCGGCCAGCAGCGCGATCAGCGACTCGACATCGAGATGACCCAGCACGATCTCATCGGTCGTCCGGTTGTAGAGCGGCGCGGCACGATCCTCCAGCAAGGCGTTGACCTCGGTCTGGATCGAGCCCAGCACCAAAAGGCCGCCCGGAACCGCGGCAGCGTCCGCGCTCAGCGCGTCGACCTCCTGCTGCAGGTGAGAACAGAACTCGCGCAGCCGCTCGCGGTTGAAGTACTGAAACTCGTCGAGTGCAACGACAAAGCCTGCACGCGCCAGCTTGCCCAGGCTGCCTGCGAGCTCGCGCAGCGACGAAGGGCGCGGCACGATCGCCGGGTCGACCTGGAACGTCGTCAGCGCGTCCGCAACCGATGACAGAACGCCCGCTGGTCCCGAGTCCGGCACCTGCAGGTAGAAGACCCGCCGATTGGCCACTGGCAGCGCCTGCTGGATCAGTGCCGTCTTCCCGATGCGCCGACGCCCCGTCAGCTTGACGAAGAACCACCTGCCACGAGCCAGGATCTCGCCCAGCTGACGCAGCTCTTCCTGCCGTCCATAGAAGCCCCAGGCCATGGGAGATAAAAGTTTTTATCTCTCCCGCCGCGTCGATGCAAGCATTTGATTCCATGCCTGTTCTGGCCATCTATCTGAATGTTGCCCCCTCACACAGGCGCACTGAACAGACGACCCGCCAGGACGACGTCTCCTGGGCATGCGCGTGGCGCAGCACCTGCTGCCGGCGGCACCACCTTCCACGAACACCATCACGCCCTTTCCAAGGCCGCGTCATCGTGCTGATCGACTCCCTGTCCTTCAACGCGACCGACAACCTGACGGCCTGCCTGCGCGCCACCCGCCCCCAGACGACCTTCATCGGCCGGCCCTCCGGCGGCGGCACCGGCGCGCCTCGTCGCGCCGCCACCCTGGCCCACAACAGCTTCGAGGTCGGCTTCTCGACCATCCGCGTCTACGGGCAGCGCTCCGGATGCTGCGTCGGCGCTGAAGCACCGCTGATGACGAGGTGGCGCCGCCCGCCGCCGCCTTCGCCCGCGCCCGCGCAGCGGCGTCAGCCTCGCCGCCACCTGACCGCCCAGCGGGTCACCGGCGGGCACCCCGCCCTGCGCAGCGCCATCGCCGCCGAGCTGACCGACCTGGCCGCCGCCGCGTAGTTCCACTGCATGCTGCACGTCGTCCATCGTTCGCGGCGCATCTGCGTCATGTCCTGCGTGCGTCTTACCCGCTAACAGGAGGCACACTGCACGCAAACCGTGAGTTCGGCGGCCAAGTCCTGGCCTTTGGGGTCGCCCGATGAGCAGGGGTGGAATGGTGCGTCACGCCTCGGCGTTGGGCCCGCGTGCGCGCCGCCCTCGCCCTGCTCGCCATCGCGTGCCTCGGATGCGACGCGGCCAGTCCGCCCGCCCCGGCCGCGCACGGGCACGCCGCCGCGCCCGCCTGCGCCGACGAGCCGACGCTGCTGCGCACCCTGGAGTTCCGCTGGCTCGAGTACCAGGCCGACTACGCTGCGGCGCGCCTGGCTGCGGTCTACGACAGCCTCGATCAGCTGGTGACCGCGCACCTGTGCGCCGCGCCGGCCCTGCCCACCGCCGCGCTGGCCGCGTGGATGCGGACTCTGCCCCACCTCGAGCCCCGCCCGCACGCCCCGACCGACGCCGTGCCCCTCCGCGCCGGCGAGCGCCTGCTGCTGTGGCGCGGCCTCGGCACCCCGATCTGGGGCGGCGGCCGCGCCACCGCCCTGGCGCGCCGCCACGGGGTCTGGACCGTGGTCGGCCACGTGGAGTTCTCCGAGTGCAGCGAGCTCGAGCTGCTGGGCGCCCGCCCCGACGGTGTCGCCATCCTGCGCTCGTCCGGCTGCGGCAACGGCGCGCCTCCGGCCGACCTGGTCGCGCTCGCCGTCGACGATGACGATGACGGCGACGGCGAGGCCCTGCTGGTCCACGAGCAGCGCGACCTCCCCGAAGTGACGCTCGACCAGCGCGGCCGGCTGCGGATCGCTCGCCGCGCCGCGCACATCGACTTCTACCCCGCGGCCCCGCTGCTCGAGTTCGCCGTCAGCATCCGGCGCGCCCACCACAGCCTCGCCGTCAAGGAGCGCCTCCTCACCCCCTGGGCCGCCGCCCTCGACGCCCTGTGCGGCCACGACTTCAGCGTCGTCACCCCGCGCCTGCGCGGCCGCCTGGTCGGCTGCGCCGGCTCGTTCACCGACGCCATCCGCGTACGCCACCGCAGCGTGGAGGTCGACCTCGACATCCACGAACAGCCCGACCCGGCCGCCGATCCTCCATGGTCAGAGGCTCACCCCGCCACCCTGACGCTGCGCCCGGTGCGCGGGCGCTGGATGATCGTCGCGATGCGGGCGCGCTGACTCGCCGGCCTCGCTCACGCAATCTGCGCGTCTACGCTGCTGCCAACAGATCCTGCTCTTCACGGGTTGTCCGCCGGCGCTGCGCTGGATCATCGTCGCGGCGCGACCGCGTCACGATGTGGCCGCGCTGCTACCATGTCCTCGTGCGCGGGTGGGTGGTGTGGCTGGTCGTCCTGGTGTCGGCGAACGCGG
>JADYYK010000215.1 GCA_020853705.1 Deltaproteobacteria bacterium | reverse complement strand
GGCCGCCGACGGCCCAGAACACGTTGGCCTTCTCGTGCGCGAGGCCCATGCACAGCGGGGTCTCGTGCATCATGTCGATGTGTGAGCCGAGGCCGTAGGGATCCTGGCGCGCGAAGATGCGCAGGTCGGTCGACCACAGCACGGGGCCCATGAAGTCGTTGTGCGGCGCGGTGTGGCCGTAGGTGTTGCGCGACTCGCCGCAGGTGCCCATGGTGCCGGGCACGCCGAACGTGGTGGCGTCAGCGCCGAAATCGATGGCCATCGGGTTGGCCATGAAGTGCACCGCATAGGCATCGTGGCGGTACTCGGTGCGCCGGCCGGTGTTGCGCGAGGCGCCGTGGATGATGACGGTGCTGTCGTCGTCGCGGTTGACGACCCAGAGGTCGTCGGGGACGCGCGGGTTGAAGGCCAGATCGGACGGGCCCTCCAGGCTGTTGCGCGCGCTGGCGATGGTGCGCAGCGTGCCGGCGGCCTGGCCGTCGTCCTTGCCCTGCTCGAGGGTGATGTCCTGGACCTCGTCTTCACCTTCGCTGGCGCAGCCGGCCGTCGCCAGGCACAGAACCAGCGCCCACGTCACATCACGCATGGGCCCAGCGCACAGCAGGAAGCGGGCCGGACAGGGTGACAACGAGTTCTCGCGGGTTATGCGCGCGAAGCGGCACGGCGAGTGGCGGGTCGGCTGACCGCCTGGCGGCTACTCGGGTTGCGTGTCCCCAGCGGTGCGGCGGTGGCCAACGGCGGTCGGTGGTATCGTGGCCGCGCGCATGATCGGCAAGACGCTGGGGTCGTACCGGATCGAAGGCGAGCTCGGCAAGGGCGGCATGGGCGTGGTCTACGCCGGCAGCCACGCCGAGCTGGGCTTTCGCGTCGCCGTCAAGCTGCTGCGCCCCGAGCTGTCGAACGACGGCGAGCTGGTGCAGCGCTTCATCAACGAGGCCAAGGCGGCGGGGCAGATCCGTCACCCGGGGATCGTGCAGATCTACGACTTCGGGCGCGACGAGCGCGGCGCGGCGTGGTTCGCCATGGAGCGCCTCGAGGGTGAGAGCCTGCGCGACCGGCTGCGCGGTGGGCGCACGCTGGCGCCGGGGCGCGCGGCGACGCTGGCGCGGCTGACCGCGAGCGTGCTGGCGGCGGCGCACGCGCAGGGGATCGTGCATCGCGACCTCAAGCCCGACAACCTGTTCCTGGTGCCCGACGCCGATCTGCCCGGCGGCACGCGGGTCAAGGTGCTGGACTTCGGGATCGCCAAGCTGACCGGTGACATGCACACGCCGTCCCTGCGGACCCGGACCGGCGACGTGATGGGGACTCCGTACTACATGAGCCCGGAGCAGTGTCGCGGCGGCGGCGAGGTCGATGCCCGTGCTGATGTGTATGCGCTGGGCTGCATCCTGTTCGAGATGGTGGCAGGGCGGCCACCGTTCGTGGGCGAGGGGCTGGGCCACATCCTGGGCATGCACCAGTACGAGGCCGCGCCGGCGCTGAGCGGGTTCGCGCCCGAGGCGCCGCCAGCGCTGGTGATGCTGGTGGGGCGGATGCTGGCCAAGGCGCCGGGCGAGCGGCCGCAGTCGATGGCCGAGGTGGTCAAGGCGCTGGAGGGGCTGGCGGACGGGCCGGTGACGGCGGGGATGGCGGCGGCGGCGGCGGGCGAGAAGGCCGAGGTGGTCGATTCGATGGCGGCGACGGTGACGCCGGTGTGGGCGACCGCGCCGACGGAGACGCCAGCGTCCAGCAAGCCGAGCACGAGCCCGAGCCCGAGCCCGAGCCCGAGCCCGAGCCCGAGCCCGAGCACGAGCACGAGCACGAGCACGAGCACGCCGGTGCCGGCAGTGGCTGCGGCGGCGCCGCGGCGCTCGCGGGCGGCGCTCTGGGTCGGGATGGCTGCGGTCTGTGTCGCGGGCGCCGCGGTCGCGCTGTGGCAGGGTGGCAAGGGCGGCAAGGGCGGCGCTGGCAAGCAGGCGGTGGCGGCGCCGCAGGGCAAGCCGCGGGCGCTGCAGGCCAAGGCGCGCTGGGATGACGCCGAGGCCTGTCATCCCCTGCTCGAGCTCGAGGTCGACGACGCCGAGGGCCTGGTGCTGCTGCTGGAGGGGCTCACGCGCGAGTGGCGGCGCGACGGCGCCCGGGCGCTGCTGACGCTGGAGCAGGGCGAGCTCCCCGACCGGCTGGTGCTGACCGGGGTGCGCGGGCAGCAGACGCTGAAGGCCGAGCTCGAGCTGCCCGAGCGCTTCCTGGCGCTGAAGCCGGTGGTGGCGGGCGAGCCGATGTGGGAGGGCGAGCTGTCGCCCGGCAAGCAGCGTGTCACCGGCGCCGTGGAAGGCGGCGAGCTGCTCATCCAGTTCGAGCGCTGCGGCATCACCGGCGGCAAGGCCAGCCACGGCAAGGTCACGACCAGCTCGACGCGCCTCATCGCCAGCTTCCCGGTCATCGAGATCCTCGGCTACGAGCCGCGCATCGAGGTCGAGCAGCACTTCGATCTCACCCTGCCGGGCGCCGGCGAGTACCGGCTGGCCGGCCACTTCGTCAACCCGCGCGCCGCCATCGAGGACTGGCTCGGCGACGTCGAGCGGCGACCCTGGAAGGGGGCGCCCGCGTTCGTCGGCGCCGAGGCGCCCACCCTGATCCTCTACCCGTCGTGGGTCGACGATCACCTGATGGGCGGCGGCGTCCTGCGCGGCGTCACCCTGGTCGCCTATGCCAGCGAGGCCAACGTCCCGGTGGGCCGCTGCGGCAAGGTCGAGCGCTGGCGCACCGATGTCGACGTCGTGGTGCGCGAGGTCGGCAGCGGGCGCGAGGTCGGGCGCAAGAAGTTCCGCGGCCCGACCCCGAGCTGCCCTGACCAGCCCGTGTGCGCCGACTGCGGGGTCTATGGCGAGCGCCCCGCGGCCGAGCTCGACGCCTACCTGCGCGGGCTGAAGCCATGAGCCGGGCCCGCGTCGGCATCGTCGGCTGTGGCTACACCGGCGAGCGGATCGTGCGCGCGCTGGCCCTGGAAGCTGCGCCGCAGCCGGTGGTGACGACGCGGTCGCCGGCGCGCGCCGCCGCGCTGGCCGCGCTGGGCGCCGACGCCCGTGTCATCGATCCACTCGACCACACCGCGCTGGCGGCGGCGCTGCGCGGCTGCGCCTTCGTCATCCACTCGGTGCCGCCGGGCCCCCCGGAGGAGCCCACCGCGGCCATCGTCGCCGCGCTGCAGGCGGCCGAGGTGACCTCGTGCGTGTACCTGGGGTCGACCGCGGTGTACCCGCTGGAGGTCGCGGGTGAGTGCACCGAGGACACCCCGGTCGAGCCCGCCGCCGAGCGCGGCGCCGCGCGGCTGGCCGCCGAGCGCACCCTGGCCGCCTCGGGGCTGCGGGTGGCGCTGCTGCGCATCGCGGCGATCTATGGCCCCGGTCGCGGCCTGCACGTGCGCCTGCGCGCGGGCGCACATCGGGTCGCAGGCGACGGCGGCAGCTTCGTGTCGCGCGTTCATGTCGACGATCTGGCCCAGTTCGCGCTGGCCGCGGGCGACGGCTGCGTCGCCGCGCCTGCCGCCGGGGCGCCGGCGTCGACCTGCCGCATCTTCAACGTCGCCGACGCGCTGCCGATGACCGCGCGCGCCGCCGCCGACCTGGTCGCGACCCGCCTGGGCCTGCCGCCCGCGCCCAGCGTGCCGGCCGAGGCGGTGCACGAGTCGCTGCGCGGCAACCGCCGCATCTCCCGTGCGCGCGCGCGTGCCGAGCTGGGCGTCACGCTGCACTACCCGACCTTCGCCGAGGGGCTGGAGGCGGTGCTGGCCGAGGAGGCCGCCGCGGGCGCGCCACGCTGAATCCAGCCGATTTCCTGAAGCACCCTCAAGCCCACGCCCACGCCGCGCTTCCCTGCCGCGGTCCGGGGGCGTACCCTGCGCAGCATGATTCGCAAGTCTGACGCGCTCGCCTATCATCGCGAGGGCCGCCCGGGGAAGATCGAGGTCGTCCCCACCAAGCCGCTGGTCACCCAGCGTGACCTGTCCCTGGCGTACTCCCCGGGTGTTGCCGAACCGTGTCTGGCCATCGCCGACGATCCCGAGCTGGGCTGGGACTACACCGCGCGCGGCAACCTGGTCGCCGTGGTCTCCAACGGCACCGCGGTGCTCGGCCTCGGCAACATCGGCGCCATCGCCGGCAAGCCAGTGATGGAGGGCAAGGGCTGCCTCTTCAAGAAGTTTGCCGACATCGACGTTTTCGACATCGAGCTCGACGTGCGCGATCCCGACCGGCTGGTCGACGTGGTCGCCGCCATGGAGCCGACCTTCGGGGGCATCAACCTCGAGGACATCAAGGCGCCGGAGTGCTTCGCCATCGAGGCCGCGCTACGCAAGCGCATGAAGATCCCGGTCTTCCACGACGATCAGCACGGCACCGCGATCATCTCGGGGGCCGCGCTGCTCAACGTGTGTGCGCTGACCGGGCGCAAGCTCGACCAGCTGCGCGTGGTGGTCTCGGGCGCGGGCGCCTCGGCCATCGCGTGCGCGCGCTTCTATGTCGAGCTCGGCGTGCGGCGCGACAACATCACGCTGATCGACTCGCTGGGCGTGGTCTACCGCGGCCGCGCCGACGGCATGAACGAGTACAAGGCCGAGTTCGCGGGCGAGGACAAGGGGCTGCGCACGCGCGCCGACGCCCTGCGCGGGGCCGACATGCTGCTCGGGCTGTCGAAGGCCGGTCTGGTGACGCAGGACATGCTGCGCACCATGAACGACAACCCCATCATCTTCGCGCTGGCCAACCCCGATCCCGAGATCACCTACGCCGACGCCAAGGCCGCGCGCCCCGACGCCATCGTGGCCACCGGGCGCAGCGACTTCCCGAACCAGGTCAACAACGTGCTGGGGTTCCCCTTCATCTTCCGCGGCGCGCTCGACGTGCGCGCGCGAGAGATCAACGAGTCCATGAAGATCGCGGCGGCGCGTGCCATCGCGGCGCTGGCGCACGAGCCGGTGCCCGACGCGGTGGCGGCCGCTTACGGCGTGACCTCGTTCCATTTCGGCGCCGACTACCGGATCCCCAAGCCGCTGGATCCGCGCGTGCTGTGGTGGGTCGCGCCCGCGGTCGCCGAGGCCGCGATGGCGAGCGGTGTGGCGCGCCGCCCGCTCGATCTGGTCGAGTACCGCGACCGCCTCAAGCAGCGCATGGGCGGCACCCACTACACCATGATGCGCGGCATCACCCAGCGCGCGCGGCGCGGGCCGACGCCGGCGCGGGTGGTCTTCCCCGAGGGCGACGCGGTCAAGGTGCTGCGCGCCTGCCGCATCGTGGTCGACGAGGGGATCGCGCGCCCGGTGCTGCTGGGCCGCGAGGCCGGCATCCGCGCCCGCGTGGCCGAGCTCGAGCTGGGTGACCTGTGCGACCGCGTCGACATCGTGACCCCCGATGGCAGCGGGCTGCACGCGGTCGAGTACGTCGAGGCGCTGCACGCGCTGCGCTGCCGCAAGGGTGTCACCCTGGACGTGGCGCGCCGCCTGATCGAGCGCCGCAGCTACTACGGCGCCATGATGGTGCGCATGGGTCACGCCGACGGCCTGGTGGTCGGGCTGACGTCGTCGTACGCCGACGCGATCCGCCCCGCGCTGCAGGTGCTCGGGCTGCGCGAGGGCGTGCGCCGCGCCGCCGGCATGCACATGGTGCTGACCTCGGCCGAGGTGAAGTTCTTCGGCGACGCCACGCTGAACGTCGACCCCGACGCCGAGACGCTGGCCGACATCGCGATCCAGGTCGCCGACGCGGCGCGCGCGCTGGAGGTCACCCCGCGCGTGGCCATGATCAGCTACTCGACCTTCGGCAGCGCGCAGCACGCCGACGTGAGCAAGATGGCACGCGCGGTCGAGCTGGTGCGCGGGCGCCGGCCCGAGATCGAGATCGACGGCGAGCTGGAGATCGATCTGGCGCTGGCCCCGGATCTGAAGCTGCGCCACCCGCACACGCGGCTGACCGGCCCCGCCAACGTGCTGGTGTTCCCCAACCTGGCGGCGGGCAACGCCGCGCACAAGGTGCTGGTGGCGCTGGGCGGCGCGACCACCATCGGGCCGATCCTGCTCGGCATCCGCGAGCCGGTGACGGTGGTGCGGCCCGAGACCTCGGTCGAGGGGCTGGTGCACATGACGGCGTACACCGCGAGCCTGAAGCGCGGCTGAGGCGCGGCTGAGGCGCGGCTGAGCCGCGGCGGCCGGCTACAGCTGCGGGTTGCGTGCGAACGCGGTCAGCGCCTCGAGCATGTCCACCCCGGTGTCGGGGCTGCAGCCTTCGTCGTACATGGCGCCGAGCTCGCGCATGGCGTCGGCGTAGGAGCCGGTGCCGTCGTCGGCCTCCACGAGCTCCTGCAGGGCGTCGAGCAGGGCGCTGGTGTAGCCGTCCATGCTGATGAGGCAGTGATCCCACTCGGGGCAGCCCTCGCTCATGCACTGGGGCTGGTTCTCGCGCAGCGTGGTGGCGGCGGCGGCGATGGCCTCCATGTGTGCCAGCGCCTGTGACAGGCGCGCCTTTGGATCGTCGATCGGCTTCATGCTGGCCAGGCGCTTCTGCGAGCCCGGCATGGGCAGGTCGGCGATGTGCGCGGCCAGATCGACGCGGATGGCCTGGTCGAAGGCGCGGTGGGCCAGGGTGCGGTCGGGCGTGGCGCTGGTGCCCGAAAGATCGAACCCGCGGCGCAGGTTGAGCGAGTCCTCCAGCCCCTCGCGCAGGCCGCGCAGCGCCGGGCTGACGCTGGGGTCGTTGGCGTCGGCGGCGTCGGGGCGGGCGGCATCGAGAGGCGGCGGCGCGGCGGCGTCGACCAGCGGCGCCGGTGGCCGCGCGGCGTCGGCCGGCGTCGCGGCGTCGCTGGCGCGCGGCCCGCCGTCGGCCCCGGCCAGGTTGCCCGGCGGCGGCACCGGCCGGCGCGCCTTGCGGGCGCAGCCGTGCAGCGCCAGCCCGATGACCACAGCCACTGCGAGTCTCATCCCCAGCATGGTGCCAGCGCCGCCAGGCCGCGCGCTGGCAAATCGGTCAGCCCGCGCGCCCGTGCGCCAGCGACTCCAGCAGCGCCGCCTCGCGGGGGCCGACATCCAGGAAGGCCAGGCCGGTCTGGTAGCGCCGGTGCGGCGAGGCCTCCAGGCCGGCCCACGCCCCGGTGACCTCGACCTCCTCGACGTGGCGCACCTCGGCCTCGAGCGGCAGGTCCCGCCCACTGGGCAGCTGCAGCGCCACCGACAGCGGCTGCCCGACCGGCAGCTGGTAGGGCAGCTCCAGCATGACGCCGCCCCGACTCAGGTTCAGCGACTCGCAGCTGTCGATGTCATGCCCGCTGACCGGCTGCTGCCCGGCCACCGCGATCTCGAAGCCGAGATCATAGATCCCCGTGCTGGGAAACCTCAGCGTCACCGCCACCCTGGCCGGATAGCGCGGCTCGCGTCGCTGCTCCGGCCCACCGCCCGCGTCGAAGCGCATCAAGACCTCCGCCCCGTAGGCCCAGTCTACGCCGGCCCCCATCCTGCGGCCACCCGTGCCAAGCGTTCCCCCTTGACGCTCGCGAACCGCTCGGGTAACTAACCGGAGCCTCACCGCCTCGGCAGCACGCCCAGATAGCTCAGCTGGTAGAGCAGGGGACTGAAAATCCCCGTGTCCCTGGTTCGATTCCGGGTCTGGGCACCGAAATTCCCGCAGAAATCGTGGTTTCTGGCCGTCTCATGCGTCTCATCCGTCTCTGGGTGCGACCAGGTTGGCCTCCTCTCGAGTTCGTGCTCCGCGCTGGTCGTCCAGCGCAGCTACCGTGGCGCCTACGCCTGGAGGGTCGGGTCAGCCTTCACCCGGCTGGCCCGCTGGCCTGGTCATTGCCTCATCTCAGGATGAGTCGTCCACACGGTGGTCGCCCCAGCCATCTCGCAACCGGGGATTGGCAGGCGTATCCGACCAAGTGTCCGGTGCGGGCATACTCGATGATGGCGGAAAGATCCCCAGTGCCCGGTACACTCCTCATGGTCTCGACCCAGGCACCAAAGTGTTCCGGAGTCTGGACGACAAGCAGCCAAAGCTGGTAGCGGACGGCGAGAACCGTGGCTTCACGCGCAATGTCGAGAACCGACAGCTCGAGCGCCTGGTCCAGGCCAAAGGGTCGGGGCTCGCCGCGCCTGGCGAAGTCCAGAGGGCGTTCCTTGGCATAGCGCGCATGGGACAGCACCGACGCGCGGGCCTGCATCGTCCTGTAGTCGGCGAGGTATCGGAGGTCTCGCAAGATGACAAGACGAGCGAGGGGGGACTCGCTTCGCAGGCGGGTAGCCAGGCCTTCCTCGGCCAGTCGCCACGCCACCTCGGGAGCGTCACCTTCGGCGATCCGAGCCGCATACTCCGCAGGCAGGGTCTCGGTCAGGAGCAGCTCCTCGGCCTCCGCGCGCTCATCCTCTGCCAGGATGCTGGCAATCCGCCTCGCTGCCGGCCGCAGATCTGGAGGCGCATCCGTTCCCGTTGCCAATCGAGAAGCCAGTCTTGGGGGGCCGGTCCGCTTCGCTCGGCGGCAACTGGCCAAGCTGACAGTAATCAACACCGCCGTGGTCGCGAGAAGAGAGCATCTGATCGAGGACGCCATCACCTGAGCGCCTGCACGAGTTCCGACTCTGGTGCCCTCCCGGCAAAGAAGGCAGCGGCGAAAACCTCTGCCGACTTGCCCGGATCGACGCGGAGTCGCTCCGCGAGGGCGCGCACGACCTTGGTTTCGAGGCGGTAGGCTCTCTGCGGCTGCACTTCCGCTGGTAGCTCCTTTCTCACCCTCGCGACAGCCAGAATAGCGGGCGTCGCTTTGCATGGGCGACCACCAGGACGACGATCTCGGTCGGGTGCACGCGATATCCGATCGCGAATGGAAACCGTGACAGGACGAAGCGGTGGACACGGAGCCGATCGGGACTGGCAGGCCACCGTGGCCAGAGCAGGGGGCTCTCGGCGAGCGTTTCCAGCGCGCGAGCAACCTCGTCGGCGAACTCTACGGCCAGTCCGGGGCGCTGGGATTCGTACCAATCGCCTGCCGCTTCGAGGTCGGCAGTGGCACCGGCGTGCAAACGCAGGCGCATTGGCTGGGTCAGCGCTTGCGCCAGCGACTCGCGAGACGCTCGCGCACAGCCGACCAGTCGTCCAGGACCGCGGTGCCAGCATCAACCTCGGCAGCACGTCGCTCGATCTCGATGAGCCAGGCCTGGTCGGCGTCTGGATCGTCGGCGTCATCGAGACTGCGAAGGAGATCGTGGGCGAGTGCCGCCCGGTCTTGTGCGGGCAGGGCAAGCGCTTGATCGAAGACCGTGGCACGCGCGCTCATGGCCTCATTGTACGCTTGTAGAGGCCCCTCGCCAGACGGGTTTGGCGATAGCGGGCCCGCTTGCCGTGGTGGATCCGACGAACAGCGCCGCGGTCGTTGCTACCCATGTGCTACCGGTCCGCCTTGTCACGGGGAGAAACCAAGCGAAGCCGCGGCCTTGTCTCCGCTGGTTGCGAGCCTGAAAATCCCCGTGTCCCTGGTTCGATTCCGGGTCTGGGCACCGAAATTCTCACGGAAATCGCAGGTTCTTGGCCTTACTCCGGCTCGTCGGTTGGACCCCAGCCGGCCTCTGCCAGGTTGAGCCGCGCTGCCACGGTCCTGGCGATTGGATCGCGTGGATCGATGCGGCGACTGATGGTGCAGCGGCGGCCCGCTGCCGTCAGGCCGAAGCCTGAGCCGCTTCGTAGAGCGTGCGCACATCGAGCGTGCAGTCGATGGCGTCGAGCCGTGCCACTTCGCCGTCCGTGGTGGTGCGCGCTTGCCAGTCCCCGTCTTCGCCCCGGGTCCAGACCTCGACCCTGCGCTCGCGCTGGGACACGAGGACGTACTGGCGCAGCGACGGCATGCTCTTGTAGTGCTCGAACTTGTCACCGCGGTCGTAACCCTCCGTGCTCGGGCTCAGCACCTCGACGAGCAGAGTCGGGTTGGTGACCGCGTTCTCGTCGTCCGGGTGCAGCTCGCGTGGACCGCAAACCACCGTCACGTCCGGATAGGTTGACAGTCCGGTGGCGCTGACACGGACGCGCATATCCGAGCTGTGCGCGCGGCACCGTCCCCCGACCGGCTGCGGAAACAGCAACCCGACCACCGTCGCGGTCAGCGCCGCGTGCTCGGGCGTGGCGCCGGCCATCCCGTAGATCTGCCCGTCGAGGTACTCGTGCTTGACGTTGCTCGCCGACTCGAGCGAGAGGTACTCGGCGTAGGTGTAGTGGATGCGATGTGCGGGGGCCGACACCCCTTCAGTATGCCATCGCGACGCAGTAGCGGCCTGTCCTGCTGTCACCAGTCGATCATGCGTACGCTGACGTCGCCGGCGCTGAACACCGCGCCGGCGTGGCCGTAGGGGCTGGCGGCGACCTGGACGAAGGTGGCGCTGTCCACCGGCACGGCGGCGCCGAAGCCGGCGCCCAGGTCCAGGAGGCCGTGGGCGGACACCGGACCGCTGGCGCTCTGCAGCAGGGCCAGGGGGCCGCTGGGGCCGCGCACCGCGCCGACGAGCCGGTGGCGACCCGCCGACACCAGCGGCGACAGCGTCGCCCACGCGGTCCCGGGCGCGCGCCGGGTGGCGTACACCAGGGAGCGGGTGGCGTCCTCGAGACGGATCAGCGCGGCCGCGTGGCCGCTGGGCGACAGCGTGGCGGCCAGCGCCATGCCGCTGGTCAGGCCCACGTCGGCGGTGGCCACCACGCTCGGGGTGCTCCAGGTCGCCGCCACGGGCGCGTAGGCGCTCTCGAACAGGCGCACGCGCGGGCTACCCAGCACGTCGACGCTGCGCGCATACACCGCGATGACGTCGTCGGTCTCGTCGAGCGCCAGCGCGGCGGCCATCGGGGCCATGCTGCCGCCTGGCTCGCGGGCGACCTCGACGTTGGCGGCGCCCCAGCCCCCGTCGATGCGGCGCACCAGCAGACGATCGTAGGGCGTGCCGGCCTCCAGGTAGCCGCTGGTCTGCAGGAAGGCGAAGCCCTTGCCGCTCCGCCCCAGCTCGAGGCCGAAGTGCATCATGGCCTCGTCGGTGACGCCGGACTGGAAGCGGAACAGCTCGGTGGGTGCGCTCCACGCGTTGCCGTCCCAGCGCGCGCCCAGCAGGAAGTCGTTGTTGGTCTGCGGTGACGACTGCCACAGCGCGACGGCGGCGCCCTGCGTGGTGCAGCGCAGGTGGAAGGCATCTTCGTAGGCCGAGTCGCCCAGTCGAACCGCGGGTGACCACGTCCCGCTGCCCGGGTCATGGCGGCTGGCCCACAGCGGGTAGGGGGTGGCGCTGCCAGTCACCGTCCACACCGCGACGGCCGCTCCGTCGTCAGCCAGGCAGACCCGGGGCGTGAACCACGGCAGCCCGGGCGGCTCGGTGCCCGCCGGCAGCGCTCGCGGCGCGCTCCAGCTCGTGCTGGCGCGGGTGTAGTGACGCGACATGAGCTGCTTGCTGGCGGCCACGTAGTAGACCGCGATGGCGTTGCCGACGTTGTCGAAGCTCAGCGCCGGGAACATGCCGGCGGGCGCCAGCGCGGTCGACGCCGAGACCACCGGCGTGCGCGCGCCGCCATCGGGTGTGGCGCCGTCGAGGTTGCCGCCGTCGAGACCGCCGCCGTCGCTGGCGCCCCCGCACGGCCAGCCGCAGTGGCTGGCGATCACGAACAGGGCCTGGGCCGGGCTCATCGTGGCCTCGAGCAGGTTGAGGTGGATGGGCGGGGCGTCGCCTCCGTCGCAGGCGCAGGTCACGCGCAAGGGATCGCCGGGCACGGGATCGGTGCTGCACGTGGCGCCCACGGTGAGGGTGGCCCCGGCGGCGGAGGCGCTGCACGAGCCGCTGCAGCTGGCGGGGCCGCACGTGAGGTCACAGCGATCGGGCGTGACCGTGCACGCGGCCGCCTCGAACAGCCCATCGACCTCCGCCACCGTGTAGGTCGACAGCTCGGCGGTCGCGCCGCTGACCACCGCCGCACCCGCGCCGGCGTTGCCGATGGGCAGCCAGCTGGCAGACGGCGCCGGGCGGCGCAGCAGCAGCACGCCGTGTGCGGCGCTGCTCGCGGGCACTGGCAGACTGATGCGCACCAGCGCCGCGAAGCGCACGCCCTCGGGCTCCAGGCGGTAGGTCTTGCCGAGCGCGCGCACGCCGGCCGGGAGCTGACCCGGCCCGGCGCTGACCTCGGTGATGGTGAAGCGCGTGACCCCAGCCACTGCCCCCGCCGGGACGCTGACGTTGACGCCATCCGCGCTGGTCAGGGTGCCGCCCTCGGGGCCGATGTCTGCGCCGGTGGGCGCCGGCCCGCCGCCGCCATTGCCGCACGCCGCCAGGGCCAGACCGAGGAGTCCAAGCAGTGACCATTTGCCCATGCGCCGAGCTAACGCACTCCGCGTGCCAGGTCCGACCGGCATGAATCCGTGCTCCTGCCATCAGGGTGTCAACCGGTGGTCGACGTCCGGGCGCGGGCATGACAACCAGGGGTTCACCTGGGTCGATGGCCTGGGCATGGTCGAAGGCCGCGCGCGCGGGGCGCGGCGCGGGGTCACTCGGCGTCGGGGCTGAACGGATCCTCGGACTCGGTCAGCACGCGCACGGTGCGAGCGGCGTCGGTGTCGGTCGCGAGCAGCGAGATGGCGCCGAACTCGGCGTCGGCGGGGACCACGGCCTCGAGCTCGGTGGGCGACAGCACGACCCACTCGGCCGCGGTGGCGGCGCCTTCCACGCGCCCGAACTTGAGCTTGGCCGAGGCCAGCTGGCTGCCTGCGCGCAGCTGCTCGAAGTTCTTGCCCGTGATGATGACCCTGCTGCCGGGGCGGGCGCTGGCCGGGCTGACCTGGTCGAAGCTGGGCGCGCTCAGCCCCTGGCCGCCTTCGCAGATGCGCTCGCCGTCGACGTAGCGACACTCCTCGGTCGGCGGCTTCGACTTCTTGCACGCCGCCAGCGAACCGATGGCGACAATCATGAGGAGACCGAGCTTGCTCGAGACGACCTTGCGCATGTGTGCTTCTCCGGTGTGAGTGGCGCGCCGCGTGTCGCGGCGCAGCGCCTCACCAGAGCAACCTCGGCGCCACCCTCGCCTGGGAGTAACTGGCCGGAAGCTCTGCCCTGCCGCCCGGCGCAGGCGGCTGTCCCAGTGCGACCCGTCTCATGGGTGCCGGCTCAGGGCGGGCAGGGCCGGGCGCTGCTCAGGGTCTGGTCGGGCAGGCGGCGCGGAGGCGGCGGCAGGCGCTGGGGTCGCGGCCGCGTGGGTTGCCGCTGACCAGCCAGGCCCGCGCGCGGCAGCCGCCAGCGCAGCGCTCGAGGTGGCTGCAGCCAGCACACTCGTCGAGCTCGCTGCGCAGGAAGCCCCGGTACGGCCAGCCCCGCGCGCGCGGGCCGCGATAGATCTCCTGCAGCGACGCCTGCGCCAGCGACCCCAGCGCAGGTGCGGCCTGCGCGAACAGGCGACAGGCGTGGACCTCGCCGTCGGCGCGCACGAAGAGCTTGTCGACCCCGGCGGCGCACGGCAGCATCGGCGCCCCGCGGCCGACCCCGCACTCGACGGTGCCTTCGTAGAGCCTGCGGAACTCGGCGTCGTCGACCGCGAGCTCGGGCCGGTCCGCCGCCCGCCCGAGCGGCATCACCATGGTCCGGCGCACGCCATGGACGCCGAGCGAGCCGATCGCGTGGCGCGTCAGCGCGTCGACACTGGTGTAGTTGGCCGGGTGCACCAGCGTGGTGATCCAGACCGCGACCCCGGCGCGCGTCAGGTGTCTCAGGCCGCGCTCGGCCTGCTCGAAGGCGCCCTTGCCGCGCAGCGCATCGTGCTCGTGCTGGAAGCCGTCCAGGCTGACGACGACCTTGGCCACCCTGGCCGCGGCAAGGCGCTCGGCGCTGGCGGCGTCGATCCGCGTCGCGTTCGAGAACAGCACCACCCGCAGCTCGGCCTGGCGCGCACGCTCGATCCAGTCGAGGCAGTGTTCATGCAGCAGGGGCTCGCCGCCGTTGAAGGCCAGCTCGACCGCGCCCAGCCGCGCCGCGCCCTCCAGGACCGCGGCGAACGTGGCCTCGGTCATGGTGTCGCCGGAGGTGCGGACGTAGCAGTGCCGGCAGCGCAGGTTGCACTGCGAGATCGGCTCGAGCTCGATGCTGACGACGTCCGACGCGGTCCGTTGTGGCACCGGCGCGAAGACGCCAGGGTCCACCAGCCCGCGCGTCTGCAGCCGCTCGAGCAGCGCCGCTCCGCGACCAGGGTCGCCCGCGAGCCCGTCCTCGAGCGCCGCCAGGGTGATCCGGTTGACCTCGACCGAGTAGCTCGTACAGAGGTGATGCAGCGCGAGGCGGCCCATCGACGACTTCACGATGGTGTCGACGAGCCGCACCGCATCACCCTGCGCTGCTCGTGGTGTCGTCGGGCTCCACGATCTCCGGCATGCAAGCTCTCCGTGGGTCGAGGTTAGCCGGCTGCCCCATAGGCGGCTTGACCCTGGTCAGCTGCGCGGCTGGCGGCTGCGGTCGCGTGCTCGCCGCGCGATGCGCAGAAATTGCGCAATCTGTCCGTGCCGCCCGCTGCTTCGGGCCTCGCCTCCCGCGGCTGAATGGGTGAGGATCGGGCATGGCGCTCGCTGTCCCCGGCTACCAGCTGCTGCAACGGATCCGCACGTCGGCGTTCGCGGAGGTGTACCGCGCGGTGGCGCTCGGACGCGATGGGCTGGTGGCGGTCAAGCTCGGCGCGCCGGTGCGACGGATCGGCGGGGTCGGGCTGCACGAGCTGGCGCCGGCGCTGTGGGCGCCGGAGGCGGTGACCGAGCTGCGCGCGCACGAGGCGCTGGTGCTGGCGCGCATGGCGGGTGAGGGCGCGCCGCGGCTGCTCGACTTCGGCGTGCACGAGGGCCGGGCCTTCGTGGTCACCGAGTGGATCGAGGGCGAAGACGCCGATCGCTTCGCGGTGACGACGGCGCGGCGCTGGCAGGAGCTCGCGGACATCGGCGTCGGGCTGGCCGAGATCCTGGCGCGGGCGGCGGCGCGCGGGATCGTGCACCGGGACGTCAAGCCGTCGAACGTGAAGCTGTGGCGCGGGGCGGATGGCAAGCTCGGGGTGGTGCTGCTCGACTGGGAGCTGGCGCAGCTCGACGGGCGCCGGGCGCATGGCCAGGTGGGCACCGCGGCGTACCGGTCCCCCGAGGTGGTCGGGCTGGGCAGCGCGCCGGGGCGCGCCGTCGATGCGCGGGCCGATCTGTACTCGCTGGGCGCCACGCTGTACACGCTGGTGACCGGGAGCCCGCCGTTCCCCGCGCGTGAGACCAGCGAGGCGCAGCACGTACTGGCCGCGCCGCGGCCGCTGGCGGTGGCCTGTCCCGAGGCGCCGGCGGCGCTGGCGGCGCTGGTCGATCGACTGCTGGCCAAGACGCCCGAGCAGCGGCCGCCGGATGCTGCCGCGGTGGTCGCGGCGCTGCGTGGGGCGGCGCTGCCGCCTGCGCCGAGCAGCGAGCTGCCCGAGGCCGAGCGCACGGTGGCGGCCGCCGAGCGCGCGCTGGAGCGGGGCGATCTGGTCGGCGCGGCCCGACGCCTGGAGACGCTGGGCGCACAGCCGGAGGCGGACGCGCTGGCGCTGTGGGTGCGCTTCTGGCTCGCGGTCGAGGGCTGGGACGCGGCGGCGGCGCTGCTCGAGCGGCTGCCGGCGGATGGTGTGACGCGGCCGCGGCTGGAGGCGCAGCTGCTGCGTCAGCTCGGGCAGGTCGGGCCGGCGCTGCAGCGGGCGCTGGCGGCGGTGGCGCGGCTGCCCGGCGAGCTGCGCGCGCTGGCCGAGCTGGCGCGCTGTCAGCGTGCCACCGGCGCGCTGGCCGAGGCGGAGCGCACCTGCCAGACGCTGGCGCGCGCCCACGCCAGCGCCGGCGCCGAGGCGATGGCGGAGCAGGTCGACTTCGTGCTGGCGCGCTTCTGGGCCAACCAGGCCGAGCTGGCGCGGCCGCTGGCCAGCGCGAGCCGCGCGCTGGCCGGCCTGTTGACCGAGCGCGGCGCGGCCGTCGCGCAGCCCCTGCTGGAGCTCGCGGCCGTCCTGGAGGCGCGCCCCCCGGGGGCGCGCGTCGCCAGGCTCGCCGGCGTCGGCCCTGCCATGATGGCCGTGCTGGGGTCAGCCGCGCCGCCGGCGCGCCAGCTCGAGCAGCTGTTCGAGCTCGCCGTCGAGGCCAGCCAGCTCGGTGCCGTGAGCGTCGACGCGCTGGCGGCGCGGCTCGGCGCCGAGCTCGAGGTGGCGGACGGACAGCGCGGGCTGCTGCTGGGGCTGGCCGAGGCGCTGGTGCGGCTCGACCCGGACACTGCGCGCTGGCGCCAGCTGCTGCAGCGCGCGCTGCAGCAGGCCGGGCTGCACGGCCGCGCGCTGGCCTGGGCCGAGGACGCCGTGACCCGCGAGCCGGAGCGGCGCGAGGCGCTGATCCTCTACGTGGATGCGGCGCTGCGGGCGGGCCATCCGGGCGCGCTGGCCGACTCGGCGCGCCGCGTGGGCGCCCTGGCGCCGGACCATCCCGCGCTGGGCTGGGTGGTCGCGCACGTGGGCAGGCAGGCCGGCAGCTTCGAGGATCTGGCCGGGCTGCCGGGCGATCCGGCGCTGGCGCAGGAGGTCGGGGAGGTCGTCAGGCTGCTGGACGCGGGGCACCTCCAGGAGGCCATCGCGCGCTGGGACGACCTGGAGGTGCGGCTGGCGCGGCGCGTGTCTACGAGCTGATCGACGTCACGCCGAGCTGGGCCAGGCTCTGCTCGAGCAGGTGGTGGCCGAGGAAGGCCTTGGCGGACGTGAGCAGGATCTCGGCGTTGGCCTCGGTGGCCTCCATGTGCATGCGGTGGGCGGCGTAGTGCAGCAGCCAGTCGCGCGCGCCGGAGCCGACCAGGCCGCGGTCGATGGTCATCTCACCGTTCTCGGTCACGCCCATCGAGAAGTCGCCCGCGCCCGAGCCGACGATGATCTTGGGCACGCGGAACTCGCCCACCTTCTTGGTGCTGTGCAGGAAGTAGTCGCGGGTGTCGTCGTTGATGCCGGTCGAGGACTCGATCTCGGCGTACGAGACCGAGGGCTCCGAGGTCGCGTCGCCCATGTTGATGTGCAGGCCCAGGGTGCCGACCGACGAGGTGTCGAAGCTCATCGCGATCGCGGTGCCGCTGGCCACGGTGCCGTCGACGGTCAGCTGGGCCACCGGCACGCCGAAGATGCGCTCCAGCTTGGCCTGGATGGGGGCCGGCAGGCTGGTCAGGGGCTGGCCGATGCGCAGCTGGCCGTCGACCGACTGCATCTCCCAGACCTCGAGCATGCCCGGGCCGTAGAGCGAGCGCACGGTGCGCCCGTTGATCATGTGCGTCGAGCCGAAGTTGGCCTGGGCCGAGGCCGACATCCAGCCCTCGAGGGTCTGGCCGAACTGCTCGTTCTGGGCCGCCCGGGCACCCGCCCTGGCGCCGTCATAGAGACCCTGCAGCGCCGACCAGCGGGTGGCCTCGGGCTGGCTCGCGATGGCGCCGAGGCGCGCGTTCACCGTCCTCCACTCGGCCGCGACCGCCTCGTCGACCGCGGTGATGCTGGCCTCCTTGTAGGCGGCCTTGCCGTCGGTGTGGTGCACGGCGGCGGCCGTGTTCAGGGCGCCGGTGGCGGCGCTCTTGCCGACCGCCTTGCCGGCGTCGACCGCGGCGGCGATGAGGGCGCGCGTCATCGCCTGTCCCGGGCCGGCGATGACCCCGGCGGCGATGATGTTGCCGACGCCCGCGGTGGCGGCCGAGACGGCGATGCC
Source organism: Deltaproteobacteria bacterium (assembly GCA_020853705.1). Lineage (GTDB taxonomy): Bacteria > Myxococcota_A > Polyangia > Haliangiales > JADYYK01 > JADYYK01. Next base: position 24,594 of record JADYYK010000215.1, on the reverse strand, counting down.
GATCGCGCTGATGAGCAGCTCCTGCCACACCGGGGGCGGATCGTCGTGGCCGGCCTGGGTGGCCCAGCTCTCGACGCCGCGACCACGCTTGTAGCCGATGCCGATGTTGGTGCCGATGTAGAGCGCCTGGATCTGCGTCACCGCCAGCGTCCAGTCGGTGAAGCTGCCAGCGTCGGTGACCAGCGCAGCCGCGCCCGGCGCGGTCCCGGTGCCGGTGGTGCCAGTGCCGGTGCTGCCAGTGCCGGTGCTGCCGGTGCCGGTGCTGCCGGTGCCGGTGGTCCCGCCAGGGACCTCCTGACGCTGCACGAAGCGGCCCTGCACGGCGCTTGCGCCCCCGCCGCCGCCGGCCATGGTGTCGAGCAGCCCCTCGGCCGACTGGCCCTGCACCACCAGATCGGCGACCGCGTCGGCGTGGCGCTCGTAGGGATCGCCAGCCTGGCCGACGCCGCCCGACAGCTGCACGCCGCCGCGCTGCTGCACCACGTGCGCGGCCTCGTGCGCGGCCGTGTGCAGGTCGACCGAGTCGGCGCCGAAGGCGATGTCTTGTCCGGTGGCGTAGGCGTCGGCGCCGATGGCGGCCGCGGCCTCGCCGGCCTGGCCGCCGATGTGCGCTTCGACGCCGCTGAGGTCGTGCTTGCCGAAGGAGGCCTGGATGGTGTCGGCGAAGGGCAGCGCGCTGCCGCTGCCCGCGACACCCTCGGCCGCGTGCGCCTGCACGGCGGCGCTGTCGGTGGCGGCAGGTGCGCTCGCGCCGGAGTCGGCCGCGCGAGCCTGCACCAGGCCCTCGGTGCGGGTGCGTCGACCGGGGCTGCGCTGGACCTGGGTCGCCCCATTGGCGTGGGAACCCGTGCCTTGTCTGTCGCGATCGTGGGCCACTGTGTCGCCTCCGTGTCTCAGCCTACGGCGAGGCGAAACCGCAAATCCCCCTCTTTCTCCGGCGTTTTTGCGGCGTTCTGACCAGATCGCGCAAACCTTGCGTCGGCACCATCGAACGCGCAGGGATTGCACCTCGGTGGGCTGGTGGGGCGTGACGCGGGTGCGACTGGTGGACGCGGCGTGACGCTCCTTCGCGGGCGCGGCGCGACGCTACTTCGCGGGCGGGTCGCAGCCGTCGACGTCACAGCTGGCGTCGGCGCTGGCGGCGTCGGCGTCGGCGGCGCCCGGGTCGGTGGCGTCGGGCTGGCTCGCGGCCCGCGCCCAGGCCTGCTCCAGCACGCGCAGCAGGACCTCGCTGGGCTGCGCGCCGGAGACGCCGAACTCGCGGTCGATCACGAAGAAGGGCACGCCGCGGATGCCGAGCTCGCGCGCCGACAGCTCGTCGGCGCGCACCGCGGCGGTGAAGCGCTCCGAGGTCAGCACCGCGCGCGCGGGCGCCTCGTCGAGGCCGACCTCGACGGCGAGGGCGACCAGCGTCTCGGTGTCGGCGATGGGCTGCCCCTCGGTGAAGCAGGCGCGCAGCAGGCGCTCCTTCATGGCGCCCTGGCGGCCGGCGCGCGCCGCGTGGTGCAGCAGCCGGTGGGCGTCGAGGGTGTTGCCCGGGCGTGCCCGCGCGAAGTCGAAGTGCAGGCCGGTGTCGGCCGCGGTCGCGGTCATCTGCGCGATCATGGCCTCGGCGCGGGCCACACTGAAGCCGTACTTGCGCGCCAGGCGCTCGGCATAGCTGCCCTGGCCCTGGTACGAGCGCGGCGCCCCGGGGTCGAGCTCGAACGAGTGCCACACGGTGTCGACCTGGTCGCGGTGGGCGAAGCCTGCCAGCGCGGCCTCGTAGCGCCGCTTGCCGACATAGCACCAGGGGCACACCACGTCCGACCAGATGTCGACCCGGAGGCGCCGCGGCTGTGCGCTGCTGGTCGTCGTCGTCGTCGTCGTCGGCATCGTGTTGGTCATCGAGCTGTCAGATGCACGGCCGCGCCGGCGGTCACCCGCCCAGCCGCCAGCCCAGCAGCACGAACACCAGCATACGCGCGTCGCCGTCGCCCAGCAGCGTCTCCAGCGAGGAGGCCAGGCGCAGGCGGCGGCCCAGCGGCCGCTGCAGCGACACCCTGACATGGTGGGCCCAGGCGGTGGTGCCGGTAGGCAGCCACAGCCGATCGATGGCGTAGCCCGCGCCGATCCGCAGGGTCCACAGCGGGCCGTCCCAGCCCGCGCGCGCGCCCAGGTGGTCGAGCGCGCTGCCGGCCGACGCGCTGGCGGCGACGCTGGCCAGGGCGCCGAGGCCGCCGACGTCGAGGGCGCTGACGCCGACCTCGCCGCCGCTGGCCCAGGTGTCGTCGTCGCCCCCGGCCAGGTGGGCCAGCGCCAGCAGGTTGTAGCGCGCGTTGTGCCAGCTGGCGTCGACGTCGAGACGCTCGCGGGCGCTGGGCACCCACGCCGCGGCCGGCAGGCCGTCGCTCCAGGCGTGGGTCGCGGCGGGCAGGTCGTAGACGGCGCTGGCGCCGAGGTCGATGCCGAGGCCGGCTGCGCGGCCGCGCGCGCGCAGCACGGCGCGGCTGACGCGCAGCCCGCTGCGCCCGGCCAGATCGCTGGCGCCGTCGACCACCAGCTCGCCGCCGAGCTGCAGGTCGCCGCGGCGCAGGCCGGCGTCGGCGATGCCGAGGACGCGGTCGAGGCCGCCCTGCCAGGCGTCGGCGGCCAGCGCGACGCCGGCGTGGGCGCGGCGCTCGCGCACCGCGAGCTCGACGCCTGCGCGCGGCGCCGACACCGACAGCCCGAGCTGGCTGGGCGCCGGGGCCAGGCCGCCGAACGCGGTCGCGCGCAGGCCGTGCTTGCCGGCCACCCCGAAGCGCACACCGTCGACCAGGCCGACGCCGGCGCCGGGCAGCGCGGGCAGGCGGCCCACGGCCAGGGCCATGCCGCGGCGCGGCTCCAGCTCGAGCGACATCAGGTGCACGTCGAGGCGCGCGCTGCTGTGCTGCAGCGGCGCGATGACCAGATCGGGGGCGCCGGCCAGGCGGGCCTCGAGCAGGTGCTGGTAGCGCCAGTGCGCGGCGCCGATGGCCAGCTGTGACGACAGCGCCAGCTCCTGCCAGCCGGGCTCGCCGCTGGGGGGCAGATCGGTGGCCACCACCAGGCGCAGCGACAGCTCGCCGGCCAGCCGGGTCGCGGCCGCTGGGGTGTCGCGCTCGGCGGCGGGCTGGGTGCGGGTGGCGGCGCGGCGCAGCGCGGGCAGCGCCAGCGCGGCGAAGTCGGCCGACCACGGGGGCGGTGGTGCGGGTGGCGGGCGCAGGCCGGGGCCCGCCGGCGCCGGCAGCAGCGCGGGCAGCGCCAGCGTGGCGCCGACCGCGGGGCGGGGGCCCTGGACCTCGAGCGCGGCGCCGTGCTGCCGCAGCGCGCGCACGGTCAGCGTGACCGGGCCGGCGTCCGCCAGCGTGCCGTCAGGGCCGAGCCGCCAGGTCATGCCCACGGTCAGCCCGTCGGCGCTGCCGGCGTCGATGTACAGCGCCGAGCGTGAGGCGTCGAGCACGTGGGCGTCGGCGCGGCGTCCCGGCGCGGCGCGGGCGGCCGCGACCCTGACCAGGGCAATGGCCAGGGCCAGCAGCAGCGCTGGCCAGCGTCGCGACGGCTCCCGGCGCGCCATCAGCGTCCTCCCGCCCTGGGGTGGCAGCGGTAGCACGCGCGCGGCGCCCACTCGTACTCGCCGTTGCCGAGGTGGTAGGGGTCCACGCGCGAGCGCGTGTGCGCGTGGCAGCCGATGCAGGTGATGTCGGCGGTGTCGGTGCCCAGGTTCAGATGGCAGTCGCTGCAGTCGTAGCCGGCGTGCTCTCCGCTGGCGATGCTGAAGCGGTCGTGGGTCGGCTCGGCCTCGGTCCAGTCCCGGGTGCCGTGGCAGGTGTGGCAGGCGCGACCGTAGCCCTGCTCGGCGTGGATCGGCGCGGCCTCGTACTGGCTGGAGTGACAGCCGTCGCAGCCCAGTCGATCGACCAGCCCGGCCGGGTGGCTGGGCGAGCAGCCCGCCGCCAGCAGCAGCGAGAGGAGCGAGATGAGCGAGACGAGCGACAGCAGCAGCCTGCGCATCAGTCGCCTCCTCTGCCGTCGCGGTGGCAGCGCAGGCAGGCGCCCGACTCCCAGACATAGTCGCGCTCCTCACGATGCTCGGAGGCCATGCGCGCCTCCTCGTGGGCGTGGCACATGGTGCAGGTGAAGACGCGGACGTCGCCGGGATCGATGTGACACTGCGCGCAGGTCAGGCCGCGGTGGTCGCCGCGCAGCGGATAGAACAGATCGTGATCGGGGAACTGCGCCGGCTTCCACGCCGTGGTGTTGTGGCAGCGCTCGCAGGCGTCGCGGCTGGCGAAGCGAGCGTGCTCGACGACCGAGCGCGCGTCGTCCTCGCCGGCGTGACAGCCCACGCACGCGCGCGGCGTGCCGGCGTAGCGGCCGCCGGTGTGGCAGCGCGCGCAGGCCACCGACTGGTGGCGCCCGGTCAGCGCGAAGAAGCGGCTGTGGTTGAAGTTGGCCGGGCGCCAGCCCAGGCTGTCATGGCAGTCGCCGCAGCGGGCGAAGGCGTCGCCGCTGTGGGTCGGGTGCGGGCGGCGCTCGAGCACGGTGTGCTGGTGGCAGGCCTGGCACGAGGCGTCGAGGCCGCCGAAGTCGCCGGCGGCGGCGCTGGCGTGACAGCGCTCGCAGCCCTGCACGGCGTGCATGCCGACCAGGGGCAGGCGGGTGCGGCGGTGATCGGTCAGCAGGCCGTCGGGGCGCCAGCTCTTCGGTGAGTGGCAGCGCTCGCAGCGCTGGCCGAGGCGACCATCGTGGCGGTCGGCGTGACAGCTCGCGCAGCTCTGCATCGCGGGGGTGGCGCGCGTGGCGACGTGGCAGCGCGCGCACGGGGCGCGGGCGTGGCCGCCCAGCAGCGGGACCCCGGTGAGCGCGTGATCGAGGTGCGCGCCCTGGGGCGTCAGCGCCGACCACACCGTCTCGGCGTGGCAGCCGGTGCAGTCCTGGGTCGCCTCGGCGAGGCGCTGCTGGCGCGCGGTGCCGGCGGCGTCACCATGGCCGCTGCCATGACAGTCCTGACAGCGCGTGGTGCCCAGCGCGTAGATCACCGTGGGCTGGCGCGCCAGCGGCACCGTGGGGTGGCAGCGCGCGCACTCGGCGCTGGCGTGGGCGCCGTGCAGCGGCAGCCGGGTGTCGTCGTGGCGAAAGCCGGGCGCCGGCTTGAACTCGGCCCCGGCGTGACAGTCCTGGCAGGCGCGGGCCGCGAGCTGGCCGCGGTGGGCGTCCTCATGACAGGCGCCGCACGCGCGCGCGGTGCCCACGAAGCGGCCGTCGCCATGGCAGCGCGCGCAGGCCACCGCGTGCTTGCCCGCCAGCGCAAAGCCGGTCCGGGCGTGCGCCGCGGCGTCATAGCGCGACGGCGCCCAGGCCGCGCTGTCATGGCAGCCGTCGCAGCTCTGCGCCGCGAACTGGCCCTGGTGCGGATCGGCGTGGCAGCTTGCGCAGGCGAGGTCGGCGCGCCGGAAGCCCGGGCTGGGCGCGGGCGGGGGCGGGTGGCAGGCGGTGCAGGCGGTGGCGCCGTGGCCGCCGGTCAGGGCGAAGCGGGTGGCGGCGTGGTCGGCGAGGTCGAAGTGCGGTGGTCGCCAGCCGTCCTCGTCGTGACAGCTGTCGCAGCGGCCGCCGTCGGGGCGGCCCTTCAGCTCGCCGGCGTGGGGGTCGGGGTGGCACAGCTCGCAGCGGTCGTGCGCGATGGGGCGGAAGCGTGTGCGCGTCGGCTTCCTGGGGTCGTGGCACACCGCGCAGGGCTGGGTCGCGTGGCGACCGCGCAGCGGGAAGCTGGTGCGGTCGTGGAAGCTGGGCGCCGGCGCCTTGCCGCTCCACGACGCCACGTCGTGACAGCCCTCGCAGCGGGTGCCCAGCGAGGGTCGGTGTGCGTCGTCGTGACAGGTCGCGCAGGCCGGCTTGATCGGCTTCGCGAGCTTGTCACCATGACAAGCAACGCAGGTGGTGGTGGCGTGACCGCCGCGCAGCGGGGCGCTCTGCGGCGCGTGCTTGGCGCGCTGGTAGGGCAGCGCCTTCCAGGCCACCTCGTCGTGACACTGGGTGCACGTGGTGGGGCCGCCGATCTGTGCGGCGTGCGGCGACTCGTGACAGCCGGTGCAGGTGTCGAACTTCAGCCCCTTGAGCCGGGGCGCGCCGCTGCCCTGCGCCGGGTGACACTTCTCGCAGGCGACCTTGGCGTGCGCCCCGCGCAGCGCGAAGCGGGCCTTGGCATGATCGAAGCGACCCACCGCGCCGGCCCAGGTGGCCTCGTCGTGACAGCCCTGACACGAGGTCCCCAGCGAGGGCTGGTGCGGATCGCTGTGGCAGCTGACACAGGCGCGGCCGAGGCCCAGGAAGGTGCGCGGACGCTCGGCGGCGCTGAGCAGCGGGGCCACCTCGCCGCGCAGCAGGGTCGGCTTGTGGCAGCCGCGACAGCTGGTGCGCGCGTGGGCGCCCAGCAGCGGGAAGCCGGCCAGCTTGGCGTGCTCGAAGGTCGCCTGGCTGCCGGGCCAGCGCACCAGGGCGGCGCTGCGGCCGCGGTGCTCGGGGTGGCAGGTCGCGCAGTCGCCGGAGACCTTGGCGTGGTAGCCGGCCTTGGCCGCGATGCGGCGCCCCAGGGCGCGGTGACAGCCCAGGCAGCGATCAGTGCCGATGCGCTCGCCCGAGGTGTGGCAGCGGGTGCAGTTGCTGGTGCCCTCGAGGGCGCGATGATCGGTCGCCAGCTCGCCCGGCGAGATGCCCTGGGCCTCGACGACGCTGGCGACCAGCAGCAGCGCCAGCACCAGCGTGACGCCGCGGCCTCTACCAGACATAGCCCAGGTACACCGCGATGGAGATGTGCAGCGACGCCGTCAGCATCATGACGACCACGGTGACGCGGTGCAGGCCGCGCCACGACTCGGCCGCCGCCTGCAGCACCGCGCCCGACTCGGCGCGCAGCTCGAGCAGGCCGAGCTGGCGCGCGCGGCGCCCGATGGCGACCTCGTCGGCGTGGCCGGCGCCGGCGGCGCGGGCGGCGTCGCGGGCCAGCGCGGGCAGCGCTCGCAGCCGCCAGATCGCGCGCAGCGTGCGGGCCAGCGCCGCGACCCCGGCGACCCGGTGCGCCTTGGCCTCCAGCGTGGGCGCGATGAGCTGCGAGATGCGCGCCTCGATGAGGTCGGCGGCGGCGCGGCCGGGCGCGCCCAGGCGGCGCAGCTCGAGGAAGTGCTGGTCGACGTCCTCGGCCAGGTCATCGAGCGAGCGCGGCCGGCCATCCTTGCCGCGCGGCAACAGCACGTGCAGGTAGCGCCCCATCAGGCCGGTGCCGACCACGATGGCCAGCGCCAGCGACGACACCATGGCGACCTGGGTGCGCAGCGTCAGCGCCGAGTGCAGCACCACGAAGCCTGGCCCCAGCGTGCCCGACAGCACGTGCCACTGCATCCAGCCGCGCATCGAGCCCAGCCACCCGAGGTGTGCGAGGCGGCGTCGCACCAGGTAGCTCAGGTTGCTGGCGATCAGCGCGACGCCGATCCAGCCATAGAGGTGGCCGACCCGGCCCGACGAGCGCAGCGCCCGGTGGGACGGCGCGTCGAAGCGCTGGGCCCAGTCCAGCCGGTAGTAGCTCCAGCCGCGGATGGCCAGCACGCACAGCACGGCGGCGCCGGCGGCGCCCAGCGCGGGCAGCGCCCAGCCGCGCCAATTTTGCGCCGGTTCCTCCATCGCATCGGGATCATGCAGTGGGCACGCCAATCGCATGGCAAGGCCGCCGGGAGGCCTCGCCTTGCACACGATCTTCGTGGTTCATGCCGTGCTCGCGGGGCTGGCGCTGCTGTGGCTCGTGGTGCACGCGCTGCTGCAATGGCGGCGCGAGCGCGCCAGCGCGCAGATCGTGCGCCTCCTCGGCGGCGCCGAGCACGAGCCCGACACCCTGCACCCGGTCATCGACGGCAACATCTGCATCGGCTCGGCGGCGTGTGTGCGCGCCTGCCCGGAGGACAAGGCGCTGGTGGTGGTCGACGGGCGGGCGCGGCTGGCCGACCCCGGCGGCTGTGTCGGCCATGGCGCCTGTCGGCTGGCCTGCCCGGTCGACGCCATCGAGCTGGTGTTCGGCAGCGCGCGGCGCGGAGTCGATCTGCCCATGCTGACGACCGAGTTCCAGAGCAGCCAGCCCGGGATTTACATCGCGGGCGAGCTCGGCGGCATGGGGCTGGTGGCCAACGCGGTGCGCCAGGGCGTCAAGGCGGTCGAGGAGATCGCGGCCTCGCTGGCGGCCGAGGGGCCGGGGCCTGACGTGCTGCCGCTGCTCATCATCGGGGCCGGGCCGGCCGGGCTGGGCGCGACGCTGGCGGCGCGCGCGCGCGGGCTGGCGTCGCGGACGCTGGAGCGCGAGGCCAGCATGGGCGGCTCGGTGCGCGCATATCCGCGCGGCAAGATCGTGATGACCCACCCGGTGGAGCTGCCGCTGTACGGCCACGTGCGGCTGCGGCGCACGCGCAAGGAGACCCTGATCGAGCTGTGGGACGACGTCATCCGGCAGTCGGGCGTCAGCATCGAGTTCGGGCGCAAGCTGGAGGGCATCGAGCGCGACGGCGCCACCCTGCTGGCGCGTGTGGACGGCGCGGCCGAGCCGGTGCGCGCGCGGCGCGTGCTGCTGGCGACCGGCCGACGCGGGCGGCCGCGCCGCCTCGGAGTGTCCGGCGAGGCGCAGGCCCACGTGCATGATCGGCTGGAGGACCCGGCGCTGCACGATGGCCAGGCCTGTGTGGTGGTGGGCGGCGGCGACAGCGCCATCGAGGCCGCGCTGGCGCTGGCCGAGCGGCCGCGCACGCGTGTGGTGCTGAGCTATCGCGGCGAGCGCTTCGTGCGCGCCAAGCCGGAGACGCGGCAGCGCCTGGAGGCCGCGGTGGCGGCGGGGCAGGTCCGCGTGCTGTGTGGGTCACAGGTGGCAGAGGTGGGCGGCGACACCGTGACCCTGGCGCTGGCGGGGGGCGAGCGCGAGGTGGTGCCAGCCCAGGTGCTGTTCACGCTGATCGGGCGCGACGTCGAGCATGGGCTGCTGGCGGCGGCGGGGATCGAGGTGCGCACCTTCCATGGCGAGGGGCCCCGGGCGCGGCCCAGATCGCGGCCTTCGCGACCCCGCTGAGGGCGTGCCGAGGGCGTGCCGAGGGCCTGCCGAGGGCCTGCCGAGGGCCTGCCGAGGGCCTCTGGAGCATCCGTCATGTGACGCAGGCGGGGGCTGCAAGTGGGCGTGGCTGCTGGCCTATGTCGTTCGCCCCATGGGCGATCGGCGGGCCAGGGCGTACTTGCTTGCGAGAAGGAAAGGAGATCGAGGATGAGCAAGTCTCAAGCTCCCGCTGGGGGCAGAAGTGCGCTGGCGATGATCGTGGCTACCGCATCGGTCACCCTGGCCATCGGGGTCACGGTTGCGGCGCTGACGGGGTACCTGCGGCCACGTGAGGCGCCGGCGGTGGACACCGCCGTCGAGGTCGCGCCGCTCGAGCTGGCGCCAGTCGAGGTGGCGCCGGTGGAGGCCGCGCCGGTCGCGCCGGTCGAGGTCGTGCCGGTCGAGCTGGCCCCGGTCGAGGACACACCCGCGGTGCTGGCGGTGTACCAGCCGGCGCAGGCGGACGACTACGAGGGCGACCACGACGACGACGAGGACGACGAGGACGACGAGGACGAGGATGATGAGGACGACCACGACGAGCACGAGCGGCGGGGGCACCACGATGACGACTGAGTCCCCGGGGCGGAATCTCCGGCTGTATCTGGTGGCGGCGCTGGCGCTGGCCTACCTGGTGGTCTGGTGGTCGTTCGGCATGCAGCCGAAGCCGGCGGTGGCCAAGGCAGAGGTCGCGCCGCCGCAGCCGGTGGCGCGGGAACCCGTGACGCGGGCACCGGTGGCGCGGGCACCGGTTACGCGGGCACCCGTGGCGGCGCCGGTGCGGCGGGTGCAGACGGTCACCACCACGACGGCGGCGCGCACCATCCGTCCCGCGCCGGCGCCGGTGCGGGTGCAGCCGCGGCGCGTGGTGCGCACCCGGGTGCGCACGCGGAGCTCGTGATGTTCGCCTTCCGCGCCATGAACACCGAGGTCACGGTGGACGCCCCTGGCCCCGACGAGGCCGCCATCGCCGAGCGCGTCGCCGCCGCGTTCTGGCACGCCGAGCAGCGCTTCAGCCGCTTCGACCCCGACAGCGAGCTCAGCCAGCTCAACCGCGCCGAGGCGCCGATGCAGCTGTCACCCGAGCTGTTCGACGTCCTCGTGCGCGCGCGCGGCCACGTCGAGCGCACCGGTGGGCTGTTCGACCCCGGAATCGGCGCCGCCCTGGTCGCGCTGGGCTATGACCGCTCGTTCGCGCCCGGCGCGCTCGATCGTGCCCGTGCCGCCGCCGCGCCCCGCGCCGGCCACTTCCTCGAGGTCCGCCTCGACGCCGCCACCCGCACCGCGCTGCGCCCGCCGCACGTGCACATCGATCTCGGCGGCCTGGTCAAGGGCGCCACCGTGGACGCCGCCAGCGCGCACCTCGGGGCCTCGGGCACGCTGGACGCGGGTGGTGACGCCGTGCTGCGCGGGGGCGGGCCGGATGGCACCGGCTGGCTGGTCGAGATCGAGGATCCAGACGACGCCAGCCGCGCCCTGCTGACGCTGCGCCTCAGCGACGCCGCGGTGGCCACCAGCGCGGGCAACCGGCGGCGCTGGCAGGTCGCGGGGGCCGGCCAGCACCACCTCATCGACCCGCGCACCCAGCGCGCCGCCAGCACCGATCTGGTGCAGGCCACCGTGGTGGCGCAGAGCGCCGAGCTCGCCGACGTGCTGGCCAAGACCGCCTTCCTGCTCGGCGCGCGCGCGGCGCGGGACTTCCTCGCGCCGATGGCCAGCACCGGCGTCGGCGCCGTGCTGGTGCCCGCGCGCGGCGCGCCGGTCCTGGTTGGTTCACTCGACGTGGTGGAGGGCTGAGATGGCCAGACGACTGTTGCTCGGGGGACTGCTCGGGGTCCTGCTGCTGCTGGTGCTCGATGCGCTGGCGGCGCGTCTCGGCCTGGCCTCGGGTCTCATCCCGACCTTGCCGGGCACCGCGCTGTGGACGACCTCGCGCGCCGCCGGGGTCACCGCGTTCGTGGCGCTGTCGCTCGACGTCGTGTTCGGCCTGCTGGTGTCGACCGGCGCCGCCGATCGCCTGGTGCCGCGTGCGCGCAGCGTCGAGCTGCATCGCTGGCTGTCCAGCGTCGCGCTGACGCTGACCGGGGTGCACGCCGCGGCGCTGCTCGGTGACCGCTTCGTGCGCTTCGACGTGCTCGACGTGCTGGTGCCGTTCCTGTCGTCGTATCGCGCGCTCGCGGTCGGCCTCGGGGTGCTGACCGCGTATGGCGCGCTGGTCGTCCATGTCAGCTTCCAGCTGCGCAAGCGGCTGGGCACGCGGGCCTGGCGCCGGCTGCACTACCTGTCGTTCGCGGTCTTCCTGGGCGCGCTGCTGCACGGCGTGCTGGCCGGCAGCGACAGCGCCAGCCTGGGCATGCGCCTGACCTACGCCAGCGCGGGCGGCGCGGTGCTGCTGCTGACCGCGCTGCGCCTGGTGCGCGCGCTGCGCGCCAGGCGCCGCGCGACCGCGTGACCAGCTGACCGGCGCCGTGCGATGCTGCGCGCGTGAAGATCACGCGCGGTGATGCCGATCAGACGCTGCTCAAGGCGGCGCTGGGGGCCCTGGCTGGTCCCGCCATCGTGCTCGACGCCGAGCTCAGGGTGGTGGCCGCCACCAGCGCCGCCGAGGCGCTGCTCGGGGGCGCGCTGCCGCTGGGGGTCTCGGCGCCCAAGCTGCTCTGTGGCGAGGCCGTCGAGCGCCCCATGGCGGAGGCGCTGGCGGCCGGGCGCGCGGTGACCACGACCATCCCCCGTCCGCTTGCCGGCGGCGGCGACCGCGTCGTGCGTGTGCGCACCGTGCCGCTGCCCGGCACCAGCACCGGCGCCGGCGCGCGGCCCACGGGCTGGATCCTGCTGCTCGACGAGGCCTGGGCCAGCGCCGACAGCGCCGATGCCCCGGTGCTGTTCCAGGGCATGTGGACGCGCGATCCGGCGATGAAGCGGCTGTTTCGCCTCATCGAGAAGGTCGCCGCCGGCAGCGCCAGCGTGCTGGTGCGCGGCGAGACCGGCGCCGGCAAGGAGCTGGTCGCGCGCGCGGTCCACACGCTGTCCCCCCGCGGCCAGGGCCCCTTCAGCGCCATCAACTGCGCCGCGCTGCCGCCCACCCTGCTGGAGAGCGAGCTTTTCGGCCACGTCCGCGGCGCCTTCACCGGAGCGGTGCGCGACAGCCTGGGCACCTTCCGCGCGGCCTCGGGCGGCACCCTGTTCCTCGACGAGGTCGCCGAGCTGCCGCTCGAGCTGCAAGCCAAGCTGCTGCGCGCGGTCGAGACCCGCACCGTGCTGCCGGTGGGCGCCACCGAGGTGGTGCCCATCGACGTGCGCCTGGTCTCGGCCACGCACCGCTCGCTGCGCGCCGAGGTCTCCGCCGGACGGTTTCGCGCCGACCTGATGTATCGCCTGCGCGTGGTGCCGCTGTTTTTGCCCCCGCTCCGGCTGCGCCCCGGGGACGTCACCCTGCTGGCCGAGCGCGCCATCGACGAGCTCAACGCGCGCGGCGGGCGACACATCGAGCGCATCTCCCAGGGCGCACGCGCGCTGCTCGAGGGCCACGACTGGCCGGGCAACGTGCGCGAGCTGCGCAACGTGCTGGAGTACGCCTACGCCATCGGCGAGGGTCCCATCCTGGTCGAGGCCGATCTGCCGCCCGAGCTGCTCAGCCCCGAGGCCCAGGGCAGCGAGCTGTCTCTCAGCGCCAATCGCCCGCCGCCCGAGGACGCGGCGCTGCGCTCGACCCGGGACCAGGCCGAGGCGACCCGGATTCGCCGCGCGCTGGAGCGGGCGGGCGGCCATCGCGATCGCGCCGCGCGCAGCCTGGGGCTGAGCCGCTCCACGCTGTGGCGTCGCATGCGTGAGCTCGGCCTCGCCTGAAACGTTTCACCTGATGTGTCAAAACGTGTCAGACGCGTCATGAAACCTGAATAATCTCGGCTGCATCGGCATGGCATGGGAGTCGCATTGCGATCCCGGGACAGGAGAGCCGCCATGATCTTTCGCCAGCTGTTCGATGCCGAGACGTCCACCTACACCTATCTCATCGCCGACCGCGAGACCCGCCTGGCCGCGCTGGTCGACCCGGTGCGCGAGCACGTGGCCCGCGACCTGGCCCTGATCGACGAGCTGGGGCTGACCCTGGCTTACGTGCTGGAGACCCACGTGCATGCCGACCACATCACGGGCGCGGGCCTGCTGCGCCAGCGCACCGGGGCGCGCAGCGTGGCCAGCAAGCGCGGCGCGGCGTGCGCCGACCTGCACCTCGACGACGGCGACCTCCTGCACGTCGGCAACCTCGTGGTGCGTGTCATCGCGACGCCGGGCCACACCGACGACAGCCTGTCGTACCTGGTCGGTGACCGGGTGCTCACCGGCGACGCCCTGCTGATCCGCAGCGCCGGCCGCACCGACTTCCAGAACGGCGACCCCGCCCAGCTCTATGCGTCGATCACCACGCGCCTGTTCACGCTGCCCGATGACACCCAGGTCTACCCAGGCCACGACTACCGCGGCTTCACGGTGTCGAGCATCGGCGAGGAGCGGCGCTGGAACGCGCGCGTCGCCGGCAAGTCGAGCGCCGAGTTCAGCGCCATCATGAACGGGCTCGCCCTGCCGCCGCCGCGTCACCTCGCCGTCGCGGTGCCCGCCAACCGCTCCTGCGGTGAGGCCTGAGATGTCGGCCTCGGTGCACCCGCGCTGCTTCCGTGACGTCACCCCCGGCGAGCTGGCCCAGCGACCGCGCGGGCGCCTCATCGACGTGCGCGAGCCCCACGAGCTGGCCGGCGAGCTGGGTCACCTGGCGGGCGCCGAGCTGGTGCCGCTCGGCACCCTGCCCGCGGTGGCGCGCACCTGGTCGCGCGACGAGGAGCTGACCCTGGTGTGTCGCTCGGGCAACCGGTCGGCACAGGCCGCCGCGCTGCTGTGCCAGCTCGGCTTCCGGCGGCTGTGGAACCTGGCCGGCGGCATGCTCGCGGTCCGCGCCGGTGACCGCGGAGCGCAGCCATGATCCTGGCGCTGGCCCTGGCCGCGCTGATGGGCGTCGCGCTCGGCATGCTCGGGGGCGGCGGCTCCATCCTGACGGTGCCCATCCTGCTCTACGTCATCGGGCTGCCCGCCAAGCAGGCCATCGCGACCTCGCTGCTGGTGGTCGGCGTGACCAGCGCCTTCGCGGTCATCGCCCACGCCCGCGCCGGTCGGGTGCTGTGGCGGACCGCGGCGCTGTTCGGCGGCGCCGGCATGGCGGGCGCTTTCCTGGGCGGTCGGCTGGCGCACTTCATCCCCAGCACGCTGCTGCTGCTCGGCTTCGCGGCCATGATGCTGGCGACCGCGATCGCGATGCTGCGACCGCCGCGCGATGCTGCCGCGTCCGGGGGCGACGCCGGCGATGGCGAGGTGACCGCGCCGCCCCGCCAGGTCGCGCGCATCCTGGTCGATGGTCTGGTGGTCGGCCTGGTGACCGGGCTGATCGGAGCTGGCGGTGGCTTCCTGGTCGTCCCCGCGCTGGTGCTGCTGGGGCGCTTGCCCTTCAAGACCGCGGTCGGCACCTCGCTGGTGGTCATCGCGATGAAGTCGTTCGCAGGCTTCGCGGGCTACCTCGGCCACGTGTCGATCGACTGGTCCCTGGCCGCGACCGTCAGTGCGGTCGCCGTGGTCGGCACGCTGCTCGGCGGCCTGCTGACCAGCAAGGTGCCGCAGCGCACGCTGCGCCAGGTGTTCGCCTGGTTCGTCGTGGTCATGGCGGTCTACCTGGTGGGGCGCCAGCTGCCGGCCAGCGTGCGTGACGCCCAGCTGTTCCAGGACATCTTCGTGGCGCGGTGGCCGTGGTGGATCGGCGGCAGCGCGCTGGCGGGCTTCGTGCTGTTCTTCCTCTGGTACGACAACAAGCTGCTCGGGGTGTCGACCGGATGTGCCGAGCTGACCGCGCTGCGACGCGAGCCCGCGCTGCGCAGGTCGTGGCGGCTGCCGTTCCTGGGCGGGATCGTGCTGGGCGGCGCCATCGCCGCGCTGCTCGCGGGCAGCCCGCCGCGCCTGGCCGTGGGCGGCATCGCGATGCTGGCGTCGCTGCCGGCGCTGGCCAAGCTCGGGCTGCTGGCAGGGGCGGGGGTGCTGATGGGCTACGGGGCCCGAGCCGCCGGGGGCTGCACCTCGGGACACAGCATCGTCGGCAGCGCGCTGGGCGGGCGCGCCAGCCTGCTCTCCACCGCCGCCTTCCTGGTCGCTGGCTTTGCCACCACCCAGCTGCTCGTCGCGCTGGTCTGAGAGGTCTCATGTCATCACGTCACGTCGGGTTCGGGGTTCTGTTCGGTTTCTTGCTGGTGCGGCTCGGGGCGGCGGATCCCGAGGCCATCTCGGGCATGTTTCGCCTGACCGACCTGCACCTTCTCGGGGTCATCGGGCTGGCCATCGCGGTCAACGCGCTGGGCTTCGGGCTGCTGCGTCGCCGCAAGGTGCGCGCCCTCGGCGGCGCGCCGCTGGCCATGGCCGTCAAGCCGATGGCGCGCGGCATGCTCCTCGGGGCCAGCCTGTTCGGCGTCGGCTGGGCGCTGTCGGGGAGCTGCCCGGGCACCACGCTGGCGCAGGTCGGCACCGGGCAGACCGGCGCGCTGCTGGTGTTCGCCGGCATCCTGGGCGGCGCCTGGCTGCAGCAGGCCAGGGCGCGACGTTCGGCGGCCGTGGCGCCGGCCCGGGTCGAACCCTCGCTGCCACCGCTTGGCTCTCAGCAGGCAGGACTGAGATGAGATGGAAATGAGATGAGAGGAGGGCCGACCCATGAGGCTGCTGTCCTGGTTGGTGGTGCCCGCGCTCGCGGTGGTGGCCGGCTGTGGCGCCGAACCAGGGCGTGACAGCGTCGGCGCGGCCGCCAGCGCCGACTCGACGCTGTATGCGGTCCATGTCGACTGCGAGGCGGGTCCCGGCATGCGTGGGGCCGGGATGGGCCCAGGCGGCAAGGGGCGCGGCGGCCCTGGGATGACGGGCGGCGGCCCCGGCATGATGCACGGGGGCCCCGGCATGAAGGGCGGTGGCCCCGGCATGATGGGCGGTGGCCCCGGCATGAAGGGCGGTGGCCCCGGCATGATGGGCGGCGGCATGGGCGCGCCGGCGGGGATGGCCGAGATCCACACCCTGCTCGCCGCGCCGGGGAGCTTCGAGCGCCGGGTCAGCTACACCGCGCGCGGGGTCGAGACCTGGACCACGACCAGCGACGCCGCGCTGGTGCCGGCGCTGCGCAGCCACGTGCGCGCCATGACCGCGCGCATGAAGGCCGGCCAGCCCATCCACGCCTTCGATCCACTGTTCCGCAAGCTGGCCGCCCACGCGACCGAGATCGAGCTGCCGACCATCGAGGACATCCCCGGCGGTCTGCACGTGATCGAGACCGGCGCCACTCCCGAGGCGGTCCAGCTGGTGCAAGCGCACGCCCAGGTGGTGACCTGGTTCGCGGCCAACGGCCACGCCGAGGCGCATCGCTGTCACGATGTCCCACCCCGGCCATAGCCCGCGCTGCGCCGTTGCGCCGCCAGCGCCCACGCTGCACCATCGCGCGGCGATGCCCACCCTGGTCGACCCGCCCGCCTGGACTCCCCTGCTGCTGCGCCCCGCGCTGGCGCTGGCCCGGCGCCAGACTGGCAAGGATCCGCTGCCTGGGCGGCTCCTGGCACACTTCCCCAAGGGCGCCTTCGGGGCCGGCGTGCTCGAGCTGTGCGCGGCCGACGCCCGCGATCTCGAGAGCGACGACGGGGCGCGGCTCTTGGCCATCGCGCGCATCACGGCGTCGGCGGTCGCGGGCTGTCCCTTCTGCGTCGACATGAACGCCGCCACCTGGCAGCGCGCTGGCCTGAGTCGCGACGAGCTGGTCGCCCTGCTGGGGCGCGGGGATGACGCCGCGCTGGCGGCCCTCGGCCTGGAGCCGCGCGCCGCACTGACCGTGCGCTATGCCGCCGCGCTGTCGGCCACCCCGGTCAGCCTGGCCGACGACCTCGCCGCCGCGCTGCGCCAGCACTTCACCGAGCGCCAGCTGGTGGTGCTGGCGACCACCATCGCGCAGGTCAACTTCTGGGCCCGCTTCAACCAGGGCATGGGCATCCCGGCCGCCGGCTTCTTCGACGACAGCGTGTGCAAGCTGCCTTAGCCTGGCCCCCCGCAAGCGTTGCGGCCGACGCGGCGCAGCGCGCAAGCACTGCGCCGTCAGTCGCGCAGCGTCGCGCTGTGCAAGAGCTCCGCGAAGGCCCGGTACACATCGACACAGGTCAGGATGCCCACCACCTTGCCGTGGCTGGCGACCACCGCGCAGCCATACTTGTGGCGCGCCATCTCGGCCACCACCTCGTCGACCAGGGTGTCGGGCGTGACCGCGTAGGCGCCCTGACTCATGGCCTCCTCGACCGTGATGGCCTCGGGATCGACGTCCTTCAGGGTCTCCATCAGGTGCAGATCCCCGGCCGTGACCACCCCGACCAGGCGGTCGTCATCGACCACCGGCAGGTGGCGCACCCGGGCCTCGCGCATCATGCGGTGCGCCTGGGCCATGGTGTCGCGGGCCCCGATGGTGCGAGGCGACGTGGTCATGAAGTCGCGTACCGGAGGGATCCTCATGCCCCCCATCTTTTGCACGGCGCGGGCCAGCGGCCGCCGCTCGGGGTAGGATCGAGCCTTGCAGTGGGAGGGAGTCATGGCGGGAAGACATGTTCAGCGCATCGTGGTCGGGATCGACTTCTCACCGATGTCGAAGCAGGTCCTGCGCGAGACCATCCACCATGTCGGCACCGGCGGCGCGGAGCTGCACGTCCTGTTCGTGGCCACCAGCTCCGACATGATCGATCAGTGGCAGCTCGATCTGAAGGTGCTCATCGACGACGTGCTCGAGCACCGCGCCAGGCACCACACCCTGCCGCCGCTGCGGATCTATGCGCACGTGCGCAGCGGCAACCCGGCCCACGCGCTGACGGGCATGGCGGGCGAGGTGCGCGCCGATCTGATCGTGGTCGGGACCCACGGCCATCGTGGGCTGGATCGCCTGCTCCTGGGCTCGGTGGCCGAGCAGGTGGTGCGCACCGCGCCGTGCCGTGTGCTGGCGGTGCGCCAGCGCCAGGCGGTGGGCAACCACTGCATGGAGTGTCTGCGCGAGCGCAAGCGCTCGGGCGGGGTCAACTGGTGGTGCGACATCCACGCGGTGCCGGCGCGCGACGGCCGGCACGCCGCGCGGTCGACGCTGCTGGAGTTTCGCTTCGCGTCGCTGACCCCCGACATGCTGGCCGCGCTGGAGGCGATGGACGAGCTCGACTCCGAGCTCTTGCAGCCCGAGCCGCCGCCGCCGCCGGCGCGAACGCCTGACGCCTGACCGCCTGACGCCTGACCGCCTGACGACGCCGCTCAGCGCTTCTGCGGCGTCAGCAGGATGGGGTTCTCCTCGGCGCCCTCGGGCACGAACTCGATGCCCGACTGGGTCAGCTCGAGCTCGCCCGCCGTGATCAGCGCGCGGTGCAGCGCGATGCGCGCCCCCTGCACGGCGGCGCCGAGGTCCTGCTGCGGCCCGCGCGTCCACGGCACCTCGCCGAGGACCTGCGACAGCTCGTTGGCCATCGCGCTCGCCGAGGCGAAGCGCGCCCGCGGCTCGCGCGCCATCGCCCGCGTCACCACCGCGCACAGGCGCGGCGGCAGATCGCTGCGGTGCGCCTCCAGCGCGCGCAGCTCGCCCTCGGGCACGTCGAGCCCCTCGAGGTCGGACTCTCCGGGCTCCAGCGCGACCCCGGCCAGCGCCTCCCACAGGATGGCGCCCATGGCGTAGATCTCGGCGCGCACGTTGACGGTGCCGTCGCTGGCCAGCTCGGGCGCGGCGTAGGCCAGGCGGCCACGTGACGGGCGCAGCGCGGCCAGGCCGAGGTCGGCCAGCTTGGCGGTGCCGGTGACCGAGAGCAGGATCTGGTGCGGCGCCAGCGCGCGGTGCAGCGTCGGCGCGGCGACCCCGCTGGCATCGACGCGCTCGTGCGCGGCGGCCAGCCCGCGCAGCGCACCCACGCCGGCGGCGGCCACCAGCGGCCACGGCGTGTCGGCGCCCTGGCGGCTGAACGAGCGCACGAACGCCGGCAGCGTCATGCCCTCGACCCACTCCATCACCAGGTGGTACAGGCCGGCCTCGTCCCTGGCCAGATCCAGCACCTCGACCAGGTTGGGCTGGCGCAGCTGCGAGGCCACCCGTGCGGCGGCCACGAAGCCGGCCAGGTAGCCGCGGTCGAGGCGCAGCTCCTCGCGCGGTGTCTTCAGCGCGACCGGCCGCGTGAAGCCTGCGGCGCCATGCATGACGCCGCGGCTCACCAGCGTCTGCGAGCCCTCGCCGACGCGCGCCACCAGCTCGTACTTGCCCTCGATCAGGCTCGCCCGTTCACCCAAGAGGCCCCCCTCTGTTGACCGCAGCTTGCCAGCCTTCGCCGGCGCGGTCCACTTGCGGGCCGGCCATGGCAAGCTCGGGCCATGACGACCGAGGAGCTGGAGGCCGCGGCGCGCGCCTGGATCGCAGCCTGGAACGCCCACGATCTGGAGGCCATCCTGGCCCACTATGCCGATGGGATCGTGTTCCAGACCCCGACCGCGGTGGCGCGCTGGGGCCGCGCCGACGGCGTGCTGCGCGGCAAGGACGAGCTGCGCCGTCACTTCGCGCGCGGCCTCGAGCTGGTTCCCGCGCTGCACTTCGAGCTGGAGCAGATCTTCACCGGGCCCGACGGCTACGCCGTGCTGTACCGGCGCGAGAACGGCAACCGCGTCATCGACACCGTGGAGCTCGACGGCGCCGGGCGTGCCGTGCGCGGGCGCGCGCTGTACGCGGGCAAGCAGGCCTGAGGGTCCGGCGGCGGCCGGGCAGCCTCGACCGCACCTGACCTCGTCGACACGCGGGGGCTGCCTCGTGATAGGTGGGGACTTCACCCGGGGGGATTGGCGTTTCACTCGCAGGAGGCAGCTCGATGAGGCAGCGGTCCGGGATGCTCGTGGCAGTCGTGGTGGTCGCAACGGTGGCGGCCGGGTGTGGCAAGAAGAAGGACCAGCCGGCGCCATCGGTGCCCGCCGGCGCGACGTCGGGCTCCGGCGCCTCGGCGTCGCCGGTCGCGGGTGGCGAGACGCCGCTGCCGCCGATCGATCTGTCGCCGGTCAAGGCCGCGCGCACGCGTGAGGCGCGCAAGCTCAACAGCGCCGGCCTCGCGCTGCATCGTGCCAAGGACTATGGCGCGGCCAAGGCCCAGTTCAGCGCCGCCGTGCGCTCGGATCCCGGCTATGTCATCGCGCGCTACAACCTGGCCTGCGCGCACAACCTGGCCGGCGAGGGCGACCGCGCCCTGGCGCTGCTGGGCGAGATCAAGGCCGCGGGCTGCCCGACCTGCCTGGGGCGCCTGGTGCGCGCGCGCGAGGACGCCGACTGGACCAGCCAGTGGAACACCCCCGCGTTCGACGCCCTGACCAAGGACGTCGTCATCGAGCAGGGCAAGCTGCGCGATCTGGCCAAGACCTTCGCGGCCACGCTGGCCGTCGCGGGCCCCGACCTCAGCAAGCTCGGCCCGCTGCTCGACGAGCGCCGTCGCGTCAAGGTGCTGTGGAGCTGCGGCACCTGCGACGACGAGAGCAAGCCCGAGCAGCTGGAGGGCGCCGCCGCGGTCAAGGACTGGCTGGGCAAGCACCTGTCGATGGGCATCATGAACCAGCCCGACAAGATCACCTGCGGCAAGGACTGCTGCTCGTTCGACTTCGAGGCCAGCGAGATCGGCGACTTCATGCCGGTGCTGCACGAGGTCTGCTTCTCGACCGACTCGGGCGACGTGCGCACGGTGTCGTCGTTCACAGGCGGCTCGATCTAGCAGCTTCGCGCAGGCGCTGCGGGTCCTGGGCCGTGGTCGCCGCGGCCTGCGCGGGCGGTGCCGCCGCGAGCCGCTGCTGACGCGGGGATGCGCGCGGCACGGGCGATGCAAATTCAGGTGCTGCCATGTCCAGCACCGCCACCTCGCCGCTGGCCCCGCTGCGTCCCACCGCGCCGCGCAGCGACGTCGGCGTGGGCACGCAGGGCCGGGCGCTCCTCGTCTCCGGCCTCCTGGCCTCGGTGGTCTACCTCGCCGCCGATGTGCTGGGCAGCCTGTCCTGGGCGTCCTACAGCTCCCGCGATCAGACCATCAGCGAACTCATGGGCATCGACGCGCCGTCGCGGCCGCTGGTGGTGCCGCTGTTCCTGCTCCACGGGCTGCTCACCCTCGGGTCCGGCGTCGGGGTGCTGTGGGCGGCGCGAGGCCAGCGCGCGCTGCGGGTCACCGGGCTCATGCTGCTGGGGCTCGGCGTGGTCGATCTGTGCGGGCCCTGGGTGCCGATCCACCTGCGCGGGGTCGCGCCGACGCTGACCGACACCCTGCACATCGTGGCCACCGTGCTGATCTCGCTGTTCATCATGCTGGCGGTCGGCTTCGCGGCGGCGGCCCGGCGGGGCTGGTTCCGCCTCTACTCGCTGGCCACCCTGGCCATGATGCCGCTCGCCGGAGGGATGACGGTCAGGGACGCTGCCAACCTGGCGGCCAACCGGCCGACGCCATGGATGGGGCTCTGGGAGCGCGTCGACGTCTACGCCTACATGCTGTGGGCGGCGCTGCTGGCGCTGCTCCTCCTGCGCGAGCTGCGCGCTGATCCGGCTGCGCGCCGCGCTAACCGGTCCAGCTGAGCTGCAGCGACTTGCCTTCGCCGCCATCGGCGGCCAGCTCGACCGCGGTGCCGGTGCTGAGCGCCCAGCGCATCAGCTTGTGGCTGGCGTCGGTGAGCAGGTAGGCGAAGCCGTCCTCGAAGGGGTTGCCGCCGTCGGCGCGCTGCTCGGGCACCAGGAGGAGGAAGTTACCCGCCATGCGCGCGGCGGGGCTGCCCGCGGGTGAGATGGCCTGCGCGCCGACCTGCCCCGGCGACCACACCAGGCAGGCGTCGGCGTCGGGCGCCAGCGTGGCCAGCAGCGCCAGCGCGGCGTTCGCTGGCAGGCTGGGCAGCGCCTCCGCCAGCTGTGGCGCCACCCGGCGCGGGATGACCAGGTGAATGGCGCGGCCCTGCAGCGTCACCGTGACCCCGGGGAACAGCGCGCTGGCGACGTCGCAGAGGATGCTGGTCTCGTCGGGGCTGGCCACCGCCGCGCGCTCGGGATCGCACCACAGCGCGGTGGGGAAGAAGGCGCTGTCGCGGCCCAGGCGCGCCAGCACGCGCAGCGCGCCGAAGCGCTTGGCGACCTCCAGCTCGGGGCCGAGCAGGCCGATGCACGACAGCGCGCCCGGCGGCAGCGCCACGCCGTCCAGCGGCTGTGCCACCTGGTAGGTGAAGCCGCGCAGATCGGGGCGCAGGAAGCCGCGTGGGCCGAGCTCGGAGTAGTCGCCCGGACCGACCACGCGGCCGTCCGCGGCCAGCTGCGCGAAGCTGGCCAGGAGGTGCAGCGGCTCGGGCCGCGCCATCTCCAGCGTGGCCTGCGGCGCGCGCCGCAGCGACAGCGCCAGCTCGGGCTGACCCAGCGCGGCCAGCCCCTGGGTCACGTAGGTCCAGCACGGCACGCGCCCGCTGCGCACCGTGACCTCGTGCGAGAACACCCGCGCCAGCGCGCGGCCGGGCAGGATCTCGATCTCGATCGCGGTCGGCGCCGGCGTCCCCATGGCTACGGCCAGATCAGGACCTTGGCCTCGCCATAGCGCGAGATCAGGCCCTCGATGTAGCCGATCACGAAGCGGCGGCGGCGCTCGTACTGCTCGAGGTGAGTGGGGTCGATGAGGGGCCGGCCGGCGGCCTCCCAGGGCGCGGCCGCGGCGGCCAGCGCCGCCGAGTCGGCCCGCTTGAGCCCCTCGAAGGTGCGCCGCGAGAAGCGCTGCACCATCTTGAGCAGCTCCTTGTTGACGTTCAGCGACTTCATGCCGCCCGACATCCAGGCCTCGTTGTTGTCGCGGTAGACCAGCACGCCGTGCTCGTCGACCTGGATGTTGCTGGGGTGATCGAAGCGATCGATGTTGCCCTGCAGGTAATCGAACACGATCAGCGTCGAGGTCTGCTCGGCCTCGGCGGACCACTCGACGGTGGGCTTGACCGCCTGTGACAGCCAGCCGTCCCAGCGCTTCATGCCGGCCTCACCGGCCAGGTGCGAGCGCTCCAGCACCGGCATCCAGTAGATCGCCGAGCCCCACACCATGTCCTTGTGCTGGGGATCGGGCTTGAGGTCGTCGCCCGGCTTGGACGGCAGCAGGGCCAGCGGGATCAGGCGTCCGGTGGCCGGCGGCACGCGCTCCCAGAAGCCGAGCAGGCGTGACGCCTCCCAGGCCATGACGTCGTTGCGCCACATGCCCGGGCGCGGGCGCGTCGACGGCTTGAAGGCGATCTCCCAGCCGTCGGCCAGGACGATGTGATAGACGGGCTCGGTCTTGTTGAAGCGCTTGCCGACGCGCACCACCGGCTTCTCGGCCAGCGCCTTCAGGGTCTCGTCCAGCGGCTTGCCGCGGTAGAGCGGGCCGGCCGCGACCGAGGGTGAGGGTGACGGCGTGGGCGAGGGGCTGACCTCGGGCACCCCGGCGTCGGGCGACGGCAGCACCGCGAGCGGTGACTCCGACGGTGACGGTGACGGCGACGGCTGCACCGGCGCCGCGCTGGGATCGGGCGACGGCGCCGGTGACGGCGAGGCGTGGGCGTGCACGTCGCGACCGTCCACGACCCCCCGCGTGGGACCCGAACAACCCTGCACCAGGCCCAGGGCGAGGACCCCGAGACCCGCGCGCGTCCACCAGCGACTGCTCGACCTGCTCATCGGCTCCGAGCATGCCACTGGCGGCCCGCGCGGCAAAGGGGCGCGGGCCGAGCCCGGGCTTGGGGCCGAGGCGCCTCGGCCCTGCCTGGGCCAATGCCCAGCCATGCACTCACGATTCGTCACAGTGCGGTCGCGGTCGCCCCGGATTGCATCGAGGCCCGGCTGCTCCAGTGGACAGCCCTCGCAGCGCCTGAGGCCGGCGCGGCGCGGCGTGGCGTCTGGCGGCCGAGGTCGCTCGGTGCCCCGGGCGACGGGCTCCGCGGCGGCGGCCTCTGGAGGAGGCCGCTCTTCGCCGCTGCGCCGACGCGGCCGCGGCTGCGCTTGCGCTTCGCCACAGCCCCGTTGCGCCTCGTGCCGCTGCTGCCCTCAGGCGGGCGCCGCCGCGCCGGCCGGCGCCGGAGCCACGCCGTAGGCTGTCCCGTCCGCATGGTGAAAGCCAAACCCACGTGGGTGCCGGGTGATGATCAGACGGTCCTCGTGCACCGCATGGTGGTGTGCGGTGCACAGGAGGAGCAGGTTGCCAGGGTCGTGGTCGCCGTCTTGTGATCGATAGACCTGGTGGTGCAGGTCGACCCAGGCGGCGTTGCGACAGCCCGGGACCTTGCAGCGGCCGGGGTCGCGGCGAACCACGGCGGCGCGGGTGGCCGCCGGGACCTCCCGGGTGAGCTTGCCCCCGGGTCGCCCGGTGTCGATGACCGAAGCGTCGCACAGGGCGACCCGC
>JADYYK010000214.1 GCA_020853705.1 Deltaproteobacteria bacterium | reverse complement strand
GTCGCCAGCGCGCCGCCGGCGGCCGAGGTCGACCCGTGCCCGGGCAAGACTGGCAAGGAGTGTGTCGACCTGGGCCTCCACAGCGAAAATGGCACCGGCGGCCAGAGCCAGGATCTGGCCAGGGCGGTGGCGCTGTTCCGCGCGGGCTGCGAGCGCAAGCACCTGCTCGGCTGCGCGTACCTCGGCGACATGCTGCTCGACGGGCGCGGCGCCACGCGCAACGACAGCGAGGCCATGCGGGTCTACACCCAGGCCTGCGACGGCAAGGTCGCCATCGGGTGTCTGGGGATCGGCCTGCTCTACGATCGCGGCCAGGGCGTCGAGCGGGACGACGCCCAGTCGGTGAAGTACTACCGGCTGGCTTGCGGCGCCGGTTCGCAGCGCGGCTGCGTGTACGCCGCGGATCGGCAGCGCGACGGCCGCGGCACGCCCAAGGACGTGGCGTCCGCCAACACCATCTACGAGGCCGCCTGCAAGCTGAAGGAGGGCCTGGGCTGCCTGGGCTGGGGCTACCAGTTCGAGGTGGGTGACGGCGTGCCCAAGGACGAGAAGCGGGCGGTCGCGCTGTACCAGAAGGCGTGCGAGCTCGGCGAGCCCAAGGGCTGCGGCTACTTCGCCGACATGCTGGAGCTCGGCACCGGCGTGGCCAAGGATCTGCCCAGGGCGGTCGAGCTCGGCGAGCGCGCCTGCAGCGGCGGCTACTTCGCCTCATGCGCGGCGCTCAGCGACCTCTACACCCGCGGTGAGGGCGGCGTGACCAAGGATCTGGCCCGCGCGCTGGAGCTGGGCGAGCTGGCCTGCGACAAGGGTCAGGGCCGCGGCTGCCACGTGCGCGGCTGGGTCAAGGAGCTCGACGAGGGGCCTGGCGGCAAGAACCTGTTCGAGGCGGTGCTCTGGTTCGAGAAGGGCTGCGCGCTGGACTACTACGAGTCGTGCTGGGCGGCCGGCGATCTGTACTGGCAGGGTGTCAGCCCGGTGTCGCAGGACACCCCCAAGGCCAAGCGCCTCCTCGACAAGGCGTGCACCGGCAACAAGCACCAGAAGGCGTGCGACCTGCTGGCCAAGATCCCGTAGTGGCGGGGGCAGCCGGCGCGGACCGCGGCGCGGCGGGGCCGCTGGGCGGTGAGGTCCTGGCCAGCACGCGGCGGCGCTGGACCATCCGGGTGCTGGTGCTGATCTGGGTCGTCCCGCTGGTGGTGGCGACCTGGGGCTGGGCCATCGATCAGCGCGCCAACCCGGAGCTACCCGTGAGCTTCCGGATCGGCCTGGCCGCCGTCGCGCTGCTGTCGGCGCTGGCCGTGGTGCTGGGCTGGATCAGCGAGCACGTGCGGCGCGTGGTGGTGACCAGCCAGGGCATCGCGCGGCGCGGTCTGCGCGGCTGGCGCGTGCTGCGCTGGGACGACATCGAGGAGCTGCGCATGTGGGTGCGCTCGTCGCGCTGGGTGCCGCACTTCGGCGCGGCGGTGGCGCTGGGGCAGATGATGACCCCGGGGCGCAGCTTCGAGGAGCGGGTCGGCCACGCCGGGGTGGCGCGCATCAGCGGGGCCGACGGGAGCCTGGTGCGCTTCACGTCGCTGGATCGCGGCTGGCTGGAGGCGTTTCGGCTGGCCGAGTCGCGCACGCGTGAGCGTCTGGCCAACGGCTATGCGCGCAGGCTGTCGGCGCAGGAGCCGCTGGTGTTCGGCCGCTTGCGCCTGGATCACGCGGGGCTTCGCGTCGGCAAGGTGACCGTGGCCTGGTCGGACCTCGACGCTCTACGCCTCCACGAGGGCTACCTGCACGTGGTGCGCAAGGCCGACCAGCCCGGCCCCCACGTCAGCGCCAACGGGGTGCCCAACACCGCGGCGCTGATCTCCGCCGTCGCCAGCCACGCCCCGTCGCGCCGGAGCTGATGCTCTCCCGGTCCGTAGCGCGCGTCGCTCAGTGCTGGCCCGTGCACACCAGGCACGGCGGTGACGCACAGGTCGTGGTTTTCGGCGCGTACTCGCACACGCCGAGGACGTTCTTGTCGAGGCGACACTGCTCACCCGCCTTGACGCAGATCTCCTTGGGCGCGTCCTTCGCAGGCGAGCAGCCGACCAGGGTCAGCAGGGTGACGGCGATGCAGGCGACGCGGCGCATGGGTCTGGTCCGAGGTGTATCATCTCGCCGCGGCGATGATGAAGCGGCGCGATCTCTGCCGTCGCCAGCCACGCCCCGTCGCGCCGGAGCTGATACTCTCTGCGCGGGGGCCGATGCAAGCGCGCAGGTGGTTGATCGGGTGGCTGCTGGTGCTGACCTGCGCGCTGTCGAGTGGCGGCTGCAGGACGGTCGCCGCGGTCACCGTGGGCAGCGCCGTCGTCGGCGGCGCCGTCGGCTACAGCATCGACCATGATGGCGGTGACGCCGCGCTGGGGGCGGCCATCGGCGTCGGCACGGCCGTCGTGATCGGCGGCGTCGTCCTGCTGCTGGTCCTGCGCGACGCCGGCAAGTCGGGGCCCTACCGCGCCAACATGAGCAACTGAGGTGGCCGGCCCCGACACCCTGCGCTGCCCCGGCTGCGGTGAGGTCCTCGCCGCGACCGACGCGCGCGGGCGCTGCCCGAAGTGTCAGCTCGATCCGACCGGCGTGCAGCTCGGGGTGCTGGTGCTGGGCAAGGGCTTCACCATGCCCAAGCTGTGCAGCTGCTGCCTGGCGCGCACCGAGCGCACGTCGACGCAGACCTCGGGCGGGCGCATGACCTACCAGGTCTCGCTCGCGCTGCCCAAGTGCAGCTCGTGCTCGGCGGTGTCGGCGTTGACGTCGATGGTGCGCTTCCTGGGCTGGACCCTGGGCCTGCTGGCGGCGCTGCTGGCGGCCAACCGCTTCACCGCGCCGCGCACCGCGCAGTACAGCGTGGTGCTGTTCGGCGGCTGGGCGGCGCTGGTCGTCACCGGCTACCTGATCACGCGCTGGCTGCCGCCGTTTCGTCGGCGCGGCCACACCCTGCGCTGCCGCGCGGTCAGGCTCCACTTCGACTCGGTGTCGTGCCACAACCAGCACTTCGCCAAGATCCTGCGCGAGAGCGCCGCGAAAAATTGACGTGCTGTCAATGATGTCTAGCCGCGGACGGCGCTGAGCTGCAACCTCACCGCCGTGGCGCCCGCGGGGCCCCGGCGGCAGCGGCAGCATGGGGCTCGTGTACGCGCTTAACCAAGGCGCGGCCGCTGGGTCGAATCGGGATGATGCGGTGGACGCGGTGGACGTGGTGGTGTGGCGTGCTGGTGCTGGGGCTGGCCGTGACTCCGGCCTGTTCGGACGGCTCTGACGACGACCCGTCCGATGGCGCCCAGCCCGATGCGGCCGCCTCCGACGCTGGCCCGCTCGAGGACGCGGCGGGCGACGCCGAGGCCGCCGCCGACGCCGCCGGCCCCGCCCTCCGGTTCGAGGTCGTCAAGCCCGCCGAGCGCGACGCCCGCTGGGCCGGCGCGCGCTGCAACGACGGCACCCCGTTCGCGGCCTACGTGCGCCTGAACCCCGCCAGCCCGATCTGGGTCATCAACTTCGAGGGCGGGGTGGGGTGCGACGACAACGCCCTCTCGTGCGCGCAGCGACTGATCGACGACCCCGACCTGACCACGACCATCCCGGTCCCCGACGGCACCCTGGTGGTCGGCCCCGGCCGCGGTGCCCTGAGCCGCGACCCGGTGAGCAACCCCGACTTCGCCGGCGCAAACCAGGTCCAGGCACACTACTGCTCGAGCGACTTCTGGAGCGGCAGCACGACGACGCGGCGACCCACCACCGGCGATCCGGTGCGCGGCTGGTTCTTCTCGGGCCACAGCAACGCGGCCGCGTTGATCGAGCTCTTGCGGCAGCGCTATGGTCTCGACGATTCGCGACCAGACCTGCGCGTCCTGCTCATGGGCAACTCCGCCGGCGCCCACGGCGCCCACTTCAACGCCCGCATGGTCGCCACCCATCTGCCCCGGACCACGGCTGCAGGGCGCCTCCGGCTGTTCCTCGACGCCGGCTGGATGTTCGACTGGGCCGAGCCCGCGTACCCCATCATCAACACCACGACGACCGACCGCGAGGTCTGGCGCAACGCGCGCAACTTCTGGGCCTCGCGGCTCGACCCGGTGTGCGAGGCCGCCGTCACCGACCCCATCGACTGCTGGTTCGGGCTGGGCTGGTATCCCCACATCCGCGCGCTGATGCCGGTGTTTCTGCAGCAGAGCCGCCGCGACAGTCGCATCGGCGGCTTCCTGCACGGCCCCAACCTGGACTACGCGCTGTGGCAGAGCGCGGCCGACGCCTCGCTGGTGGGGGTCGATTGGCTGTGGTCAGGCGCCAACGTCTACCACGTGCTCAGCATCAGCGACCCCGGTTGGCACACCGGCGTGGCCCCGAACACCCTGCAGCAGGCCGTGGGACGCTTCTGGGCCGGCGGCGCCCCGGAGCGCATCCTGTTCTGACGTCGCGTCTGGCGCCTTGATCCCCGTGGCCGGTTCGTGGCAACACTCCGCGGATGCAGGCCACACGTGAGGTCCGGAGCGACGCGCCCGACAACAAGGGCGAGTTCGAGGCGCCCTTCTTCAAGCGCATGACGCTGCGGCCGGCGCGGGCGCCGCTCGCGCTCGAGAACGGCATCGAGAAGCGCTATCTGTTCCCGACCCTGTATGGCGACGTCGGCTGCGCCATCGGCATCTTCATGTGCGACCTCGAGGCCGCGCGCGCCATCATGCCGCACCCCAAGCTGGAGCCGGTGCGCATGCCGCGTGGACGCACGCTGGTGATCTTCTCCTGCTACCAGTATCGGCAGGTCCTCGGCGTGTGGCCCTACAACGAGATCGCGATGACCATCCCGGTGATGGCCAACGCGCGCGTGCGCCCGCCGGTGCTGCCCATGCTGGCGTCGCAGCTGTTCCCGCGCTTCGGCTACTACGTCTTCGGCATGCCGGTGACCTCGCGCGAGAACCAGCTGCGCGGCAACCGCCTGTGGGGCCTGCCCAAGGTGACGCAGCAGATCGACATCGAGCGCGTCGGCACGGAGTGCCTGACCACCGCGCGCGAGGACGACGGCACGCCATACTTCGAGCTGCGCGTCCCGACCACAGGGACGCCCACCGACTTCGACGTCGAGAGCTGGGTCTACTCGCAGCTCGACGGCCGCATCCGCAAGGCCAAGACCTGCTTCAAGGGTCGCTTCTGGGTCGAGAAGCACATGGCCACCTTGCTGCGCAAGGGCATGCAGCCGGCGCGCCCGGCGCTGACCATCGGCAGCGGCCCGTCGGCGCGCATCCTGCGCGACCTCCAGATCGAGCCGCACCCGTTCCAGTTCCGCTACACCCCGAGCATGAACGCCGCCTTCGACCTGCCCCTCGACGACTTCGAGATCGACGCATGAGCCTGCCCGCCAAGCCCAATGTCCTCGTCTTCGGCGCCGGCGCCGTGGGCGCCACCGTCGGCGGCTGGCTGGCCGAGCACCACGACGCGACCTGGCTGCTCGACATGCCTGCGATCGCCGAGGTGCTGAACCAGCGTGGCCTGACCCTGTACCTGGGAGGCGAGCGCGCGCGCGCCCGGACCACCAAGGTGAAGGCCATCTCGCGCCTGGGCGACGCGCCGCCGCCTGACGTCGTCATCGTCGCGGTCAAGACCTACAGCCTCGACAAGGTGTGCGCCATGCTGCGCGCCGAGCTGGGTGACAAGCCCGTCGTGCTGGCGCTGCAGAACGGGGTCGATAACCAGCGCATCGTGCCGCGCCACTTCTCGCGCGTGGTCTTCGGCATCGTCGGCTACAACGCCTGGATCGACGAGCCCGGCGTGGTCGGCTACCAGAAGAAGGGCCCCCTGGTGCTGGGCACGCCCGACGGCTCGTGCAAGGACGAGGCGCGCTGGCTGACCACGCTGCTCGGCAAGGGTGTCGAGACGGTGCACACCGACGTGTTCCAGGACGCGGCGTACAGCAAGATGGTCGTCAACCTGACCAACTCGCTGCAGGCGCTGATCGGTCACCCCATGCGCCCGATCGAGGATCGCGCGCTGTTCCAGCAGATCCTGACCAACCTGACCTACGAGGGCACCCAGATCGTGCGCGCCGCCGGCCACAAGGAGTGCCGCATCGGCGGCATGCCGCCCTGGTGGCTGATGCGCGCGGCGGCCACGCTGCCGCAGCGCCTGACCCGCGGCGCCTTCGAGAAGAACGTCAAGAAGATGGTCATCAGCAGCATGGCCCAGGACGTCCTGCAGCGCGGCGGCACCGACAGCGAGCTCGACACCCTGAACGGCCACTTCATCGCCCTGGCCGACCGTCACGGCCTCGCGGTGCCCTATAACCGCGCGGTCTACGCCCTGTGCAAGGCTCGCTTCGGCAAGCCCGACTTCCAGCCGATGGAGCTCACCGACGTCTGGGCCGAGGTCCAGCTGGTCATGGCCCGGGCGGTCGCCCGCGGCTGACCGGCGTGGTGGCGCAATCGTGGGGCGAGTTGGCGTGTTCTGCCGGCCCGCGCGGGGTAGGAATGCGCCATGAAATCGGCCTTGCTTCTGCCGTTCCTCGTCGTCGCGCTCGGCTGTGACAGCTCGTACACCGTGCCGCCGCGCGGCGACGCCGGCGCCAGCACCAGCGACGGCGCGGTCGCCGTCAGCGACGACGCCGGCAACCACCCCGGCAGCGACGCCAGCCCCGGCAGCGACGCCAGCCCCGGCAGCGACGCCAGCCCCGGCGGCGACGCCAGCCCGGGCAGCGACGCCAGCCCCGGCAGCGACGCCCGCGTCACCCTGGACGGCGGCCCGCGCCAGACCCTGCGCTACGTCATCAGCGAGATCACGCTGCCGAGCAGCGCCAGCGCCTTCGCGTTCGATCACGACGGCGACGGCAGCGGCGAGAACCAGTACGGCGCCATCGTCGCGGTGATGGCGCAGTCCGGCGCCTCGCTGCAGGCCGTGATGAACGCCAGCCTGGCCGCCGGCGAGGACCTGCAGCTCATCGGCTTCGACACCAGCGATCCCACCCTGCTCGCCGACACCGCGCCGATCCTGCGCCAGCACGTCGCCGTCTCCAGCAGCGGCCCCGACTTCACCGGCTCGGGCAGCTTCGCGGTCAACCCCAGCAAGCCCGCCGCGATCTACTCGGGGGTCCTGCTGGCCTCGCAGTACGCCAGCACGCACCCCCGCACGCTGCCGGCGCCTCCCACGGTCCACCTGCGCCTGCCCATCGGCGACGGTCGCACCGCCCTGCTGCCTCTGGTCGGCGCCCGCCTGGAGGCCCAGGTCACGGCCGCCGGCCTGCTCGAGGGCCGCCTGCGCGGCGCCTGGCGCCAGAGCGACGTGAACACCATCGTCCTCCCCGCCATCGCCGCCCAGGTCAACGCCATCGCCCAGCAGGTCCCGTGCGGGAGCTCCTGCACCACGGTGAAGCAGTTCTTCGACAGCAACGGTGACGGCACCATCACCGCCACCGACCTGCAACAGAGCCCCCTCGTCGGCGCGATGTTCGCCCCCGACCTCGACCTCTACGACAACGCCGGCACCTGGGCCCCGAACCCCCTGCGCACCGGCCGCGACTCTCTCTCGGTCAGCCTGGCCTTCCGCGCCGTCCGCGCTCAGTTCACGGCGCCCTGACCGGCGCGGCGCCGTCTGCGGATAGCGCCTACTGGTTGTTACCCTTCTTGCCCAGGGTCACGTAGATGCTCTCGCGCATGAAGGCGATCTGCTCCGGGTCGAGGTGATCGGCCGGTTTCTCGCGCTTGTTCGCGGCGGCGTCGGCGGCGCGCTCGTCGCCGGTCGCCATCAGGTTGTCACCGCTGTAGAGGATCTGGTCCCCATTGGCGGCCTCGCTGCGCACGTGGGGCAGCCCGCTGGCGTCGGCGCCGAGGGCGTGGCCGAGCTCGTGCGCCAGGGTGTCCTCGCGTGACAGGCTGCTGTCGATCAGGATGGCGGCGCGCCCCGCCAGCTCGGCCTTCTTGGCCGAGAACAGCTCGGGCGTGAGGGTGAGGCCGCGATTGCCCGAGCTGAAGGTCGGCACCCAGATCACGGTGAGCTTGCCCGCGCTGGCGTAGCGGTCGATGAGGTTCATGATCTCCTTCGAGATCTTGTATTCCTGGAAGCCTCCGACCTGGAGCTCGCTGTCCCCGCCGAGCTCCTTGGCCTCCCGGGGATCGACCAGCTTCATGCTGCTGAGCTCGAGCTCGAGCCCGACCTGCTGCTCGCGGAAGACGTCGCGCGCGCGCTCGAACTGGGCGCTGGCGGCGTTGGTGTCCGCCACCGTGCCGATGACCACGGTGTCGAGGCGGACCTCGCGCGCGGTCGAGTTCAGGAGCGGCGCCCAGCCGAAGGCCGCGGTGGCCAGCTCGCCGAGCATCAGCGTCTGGCACAGCCCGCTGGTGGCGGCCTGGTTCAGGAAGGCGCGAAACTCGTCGGGCGGCAGCTGCATGACCAGGCGCTGCGCCTCGGCCAGCTCGGCCAGCCCCAGGCTGGGCAGCGCCGCCAGCTCGAGCAGCCGCGCCATCCCAGTCTTCTCGGCGTCGGCGCCGGCGGGCGCGCCACCCGGGGGCGTCGGGCCCGACGGCGTGGCTGCCCGCCCGCCCGTCGGCTTGAGGCGTACCGCCGCGGCCGCGGGCGCCACCGGGTGCCGGTCGCCCCGCAGCGCCGCGTCCGCGAACGCGTCCGCCGCCTGCTCGGCCGGATCGCCCACGCCGCCGACCGCGCTGGCGCTGGACAGCTGGGCGCCCGCCTCGCCTCCGCCGCGCTGCTGCAGGGTGTGCGCGACCTCGTGCGCCACCAGGTGGTCGCCCTCGGCGGTGCCGGGCGCGTACTCGCCGGCGCCGAAGTGCACGTCCTGCCCGACCGCATAGGCGCGCGCCCCCAGCACCGCCGCCGACCGCGCCGCCGCCGCCCCGGTGTGTAGCCGCACGCCGCCGAGGTCCGCCCCCGCGCTGGCCTCCAGCCGCCCGCGCAGCCCCTCGGGCAGCTGGATCGGCCCATCCTGCGCCGCCGGCTCCCCGGCCTCGCCGGCGCCCTCCCCGCGTCGCGCCAGCCCCTCGGTGAGCGACCGCTTGCCGACCGCCGCCTCCTCCCCCGCGCCCTCCACCTCCGCGACATCCGCCTCGAATCCCCGAGAAGCCAGCCTCTTCATGGCCATGATCCGCCACCCGGGACCACATACACCCCTGATACTTCATTGCCCAGATAGTGAAGAAAACGCGAACAATCGACCTGTCCACGAAACGAAACCGGCCCCCCATCGCTGGGGGGCCGGGTCAGATCGAGACCTACGTTCCGGCCCTCATCTTCCTAGTGACGGTAAGTACATGAGATCGTGTGGGCCCGATGCGGGATCAACAAAGACGCCGCAGTGCACTGAGCTTGCCGCATCTGCGAGCGGCGTGCTTGAGTGGCCCATCGCGAGAGTTTCTGGGGGGCGCACACAACATCCGCGCGGGCTCGCCGATGAGTGGTCGAACCCCGGATGGAGGACGGAGATGCGTAGGCTGACGAGATGGGTGAGCGTGGTCGTGGGCGTCACGGCGCTGGCGAGCTGTACGAAACGAAACCCCTACAAGTGCAATGCGGATGAGCCATGCCCCCTGGCGTCCGCTCCCTATTGCGATATCGACGGCGTGTATGGGGACAAGTTCAGGTGCATCCCGACCCCCGGCGGCGGCATGACGCTGGATCGCGGTAGCCACGACTTCGGATCGATCGCCATCGACCAGATCTCGGGCGGCGCCACTTTCACCCTGACGAACGGCGGCGCAACTCCAACGGGGCCGGTGACCGCGTCGCTGAGTGGTGCGCAGGCTTCCTCCTTCACCATCGCGGTGGATACCTGTGGTGGGCAGGCGCTGGCTGCGTCGGCCACCTGCTCGATCACGATCACGTTCCAGCCGTCAGCCGCTGGTGGCGCCGCCGCCGAGCTCGCGGTCACCGCCAGCCCCGGTGGAACCGCGCGCGCTGCACTGACCGGCACCGGTCTCGCCGCGGGCACCCTGGCGATCTCGCCCGGCACCCAGGACTTCGGCTCCGTGGTGAACGGCCAGAACAGCTCCACCACGACCTTCACCATCACCAACCCGGGCGCGTCGGCGACGGGGACCGTGGCCGCCTCACTCTCCGGCGCAGACGCCAACCAGTTCACCATCACCAGCGACGGCTGTACCGGCCAGACGCTCGTCGCTGCCGGCAGTTGCACATTGTCCGCCCGATTCAACCCGGCCACGATGGGCGCCAAGGTCGGCACCCTGATGGTGACCGCGACCCCCGGCGGCTCCGCCTCGGCGGCGTTGTCCGGGATGGGCCTGATGCCGGGCGCGCTCACTATCTCTCCGACCAGCCGCGACTACGGCCCGCTGCCCCAGGGTGACACGACGGGAACACCCTTCGTCTTCACCATCACCAACACCGGCGGCGCTTCGACAGGGACGCTTGCGACGGCCCTCACGGGCGGTGGCCTGGACCAGTTCGCCATCACCACCAACGGCTGCATGGGGATGGTGCTCGCCAGCCAGGCGACCTGCACGATCGCCGTGCGTTTCGCTCCCACCTCGGCCGGTGCGAAGTCCGCCAGCCTGACGATCACTGGCAACCCCGGCGGCAGCGCCGCCGCCTCCCTGAATGGCATGGGCCTGGCGCCCGCAACGTTGTCCATCGTCCCGACTACCCAGAACTACGGAAACGTCGTGACCAGCAACAACTCGACCGCGACCCTGACCGTGACGAACACGGGCGGCGTCATATCGGGCACCCCGAGCGTCGTCCTCGGCGGCGCAGACATGGCGCTCTTCACGGTGGCTTCGAACACCTGCGTCGCTGCCCTGGCACCTTCCGGAACCTGCAGCGTGACCGTACGCTTCGCACCGACCTCCACGGGTCTCAAAGCCGGCACCCTCACGGTCTCCGCAACCCCAGGAGGCATGGCCGTTGCCGCACTCTCGGGTACCGGAATCGGCCCGGGCGCGTTGTCCATCTCGCCGACTTCGCGCGATCTCGGCCCGGTGCTGCAGGGGCAGATGTCGACCGCCTTCTCCTTCACCGTCTCGAACACGGGCGGCGTCGCGACCTCGTCGCTCTCCACCGCCATCAGCGGCAGCGACTCCGTCCACTTCATGATCACGAGCGATATGTGCACGGGCCAGACCCTGGCGCCGGCCGCGACCTGCATGGTCTCAGCGCTGTTTCAACCGTCCTCCCCCGGCGCCAAGACAGCCTCCCTTTCCGTCAGCGCCACCATGGGCGGCACGGCCGCCGCCACGCTCAACGGAACCGGCCTGGGACCAGCCTCGCTCACGATCACGCCAACGTCGGCAACCTTTGGCTCGGTGACCATCAGCACGACCAGCGCCGCCACCTCGTTCACCATCCGCAACACCGGCGGAGTCTCGAGCGGTGTCCCCGCAGCCTCTCTTGGTGGGACGCACCCCGGCGATTTCAACATCTCCGGCGACACCTGCACTGCTGCGCTGGCCCCCAACGCCACCTGCACGGTCCAGGTGACCTTCCGCCCCACCGCGGCCGGGAGCCGCAGCGCCAGTCTGAGCGTGGCCGCCAGCCCCGGCGGCTCCCCAGCAGCATCCTTGAGCGGAACGGGTGCAACCCCCGGCGTCCTGTCGATCAGCCCCACCACCCGTGACTTCGGCTCGGTCCTCCAGAACACCATGGGCCCAACCCAGGTCTTCACCGTGACCAACACGGGCGGTTCCACGACCAGCGCCATCACGATCGACATCGGGGGTACCCAGGCCAACCAGTTCCTGAGCAGCGCCGACGGTTGCTCCGGTATGACACTGGCAGCAGGGAACAGCTGCATGGTCACCGTCAGGTTCGTCCCGACAAGCACCGGAGGGAAGTCAGCCTCCTTGGCGGCTACTGCAGGAGGCAGCGTTTCGGCAACACTGACCGGGATCGGAACGGAGTGTTCGTCCAGTACCCAGTGCAGTGGTGTTCGCCCCTTCTGCGAGCTGGCTTCGGGGACGTGTCGCGCGTGCTCGGCCAACGCCGAGTGCGCGTCGGAGGTCTGCCTGCCAAGCCTCGGGTCGTGTCAGCCCGCGAGCGAAATCCTGTACGTGTCGACGACGGGCACGGATGGGGGAGGGTGCGGTACGCAGGGCTCGCCTTGCCGAACGCTCGGAGTGGCTACGGGGCTGCTGCAGAGTGGGCGGACGACGATTCGCTTGCGCGCCGGAACCTACTCCGAGATTGCGGCCACAAAACCGGGCGTCTTCGCTTCGACAATTGTAGGCAACACGCGGGCCGACACCATCATTCGGGGGGCAGACGTGCAGTTTCGCTCACTGACGCTCCGCAGCCTGACGGTCGCCCCGACCGGCGCGACGGTTGCGATCTCCTGCGGCGGAAGCATTTGCAGCGGCTACGGCGCGGTGACTCTGGCTGATGTGCTGGTTTCGGGTGGTTCGCGCGGCGTGAACGGGAGCGAGTGCGTTCTGTCGGTGAGCCGTTCGCAGATCAGCGGCGCCACGGGCGACGGGATCAACGTCGGTGATGGGACCTTCTCGGTCCAGGAGAGTTCGATCATAGGCAATGGTGGGCTGGGGATCGTCGCGTCGTCCCCAATGGCCCGGATCGAGCGGAATCTCATCCAGGGGAACAACCAGGGAGGCATAAGTGTGATCGGGGGATCCGGGGTTGTCCGCAACAACATCATTGTGCGGAATGGAAACACGGTTGCCTACGGAGCTGTTCAGTTGAGTTCTGGTACCTCGTTCGACTTCAACACTGTCGCGAGCAACTTCGGGGGCACAACTGCGGCCGTTCAATGCGCCACGGCGACACCGGTCAGCAACAACATCGTGTGGGGCAACGCCAGCACGGTCTACGCGAACTGCACGTGGACGTACTCTGACGTACAGGGTGGCGCACCTGGAGCGGGAAACCTCGATGTCGATCCCGCGTTTGTCGAGAGCAGCGCCAACAACTTTCACATCGCAGGCAGTTCACCCGTACGTAATGTGGGTTCAAACGCAGGCGCCCCGGCGGTCGATTTCGATGGCGACCCCCGCCCAAGTGGCGGCACGGTCGACATGGGCGCAGACGAGGTGCCTTGAGCAACTGAAACGAGGGGCCGACCTGAGGTTTCGGGGCTTCTACGGTGCGCGAGGGACGGAAGCCGAGGGGGGCGCACCGGCACCGCCCCTCGGCGACTGAACTACGGGCAGGCGTCGTGGCCGGTGGGCGGGTCGATGGTGGCGGTGGACGCGTCGATCGAGAGCAGGAAGGCGATCAGGTCCTTCGTCTGCTGGGCGTTGGGGGGATTCGCAGCCCCCGCGTCTCGGTGGGCCGCCCACTTGCTGTCGGTGAGCAAGTCGTTGAGAGTCAGGGCCTGGCCATGGTGTAGGTAGGGCGAACCGAGCGCGAGGCCGTAGAGCGACGGGATGTTGTACCCGCCTCGCCCCTGGGCGCGGCCGAACGGCGGTGCGGCGCCCGCCTTGATCTCGAGGGCGTCAGTCGCAGTCGCGTCCTGGGGGATGCCAAACGTGCCAACGTTGCGCAGGACGCAGCTAACCTGCGGCGGCGCGATGCCTGCCACCTCGGCGGGCTGGTTCGCCTCCAGGGGGATGTTGGCCTGCTGGGCCTGGATATGGAACTGGTTGTAGTTCCAGTTGAACGGTGAGGGCGGGTTCCGATTCCACGCCGTGCCCTGCGTAAAGGCAGCGCTTGTACCCGCGGGCCCCGTCAGGCTCACGTTGGTCGCCATCGAGGGGGTGAAGAAGCGATCCGACAAGGTCCATCCAGCGCCACCGTGGCACTTGTTGCAGCCCTGATCCTGGAAGACCTGGCGACCGGCGCTCACCGAGGCGGTGGTGTCGGGGAAACGGGCGGCACGTGGCGGACGGATCGTCTTGACGAACTCCTCGACGTTGTCCCAATCCGCTCGGACGCAGTTGTTGTTGGCGGTGCTGTTGGCAAGCTCCTTCAAGGGTTGCTGCAGGCCGTTGATCGTGGAGATGTCCACCTGAACCTCGGTCGTCAGGTTGCCGCAGTCCGTGGTGGCCGTCATGCCGCGGGTGATCGCGCCCTTGCCGCCAGAGACGTCGCGGGTGTTGCGCTCGAAGTCGTGGTGCTCGTCGAAGATGCCGGTCCAGTTGAGGACGCGCTGCTTCTGGGGACCCGTGGCTGGATGCGAGAATGTGCCGTCCTGCGACGAGGTCTGGCGCGGGCCAGCGCCGAACTGCCATGTGATGTTGTCGCTATAGCCATCCGGGTGGCACGAGCCGCAGGACGACCAGCCCTGGCCGCCGCGGGCGCCGTTATCGTTGCCGGCCTCGCCAGGGCTCGACCAGCGACCCCGGCCGGTGAAGTAGAAGTGGCGGCCAAGGCGGACCGCCATCGAATCAGGAGGAGTCGCGACGGAGGCGACGACCGATGTCAGCACCTGGTTCTGCAGGTCGAGGACGCCAAGACTCTTGTTGCCCCAGCAGTTCACCCAGGCCTTCATCGAGTTGAGCACCACGATTCCGATCGGGTTCTGGCAGGCCGCTCCCGTCGCCGGGGTCAGGTCGATCTGGGCGTTCTGGGTCGAGCCGACGTCGACCGTCGTGCCCCACACCGTGCGCTGTACGACCTCGCCCGCGCGGGCCGTGATGTACGAGATCGCGGTGCCAGGCACGAAGGCGATGTCGGTCAGGTCACCCTGGACGAAGCGGGGGCCCGCGGCGGTGGCGTTCGGGATGCGATCATAGATCTTGCGCGCCAGGTTGGTCGTGCCGGCCGCGGTGGTGTCTTCGGTGCGGCTCGAGAGGTTGCCGACGTACATGACCGGGAACACGTTCTGCGAGTAGTTGAGCGGCGCCTGGGGCGACGCCGAGACGCTGGTGACGAAGATGCGGTTGCCCTGGATGCCCACCGCGGCGAGCTGGTTCGGGGAGGTCAGCGTTGTCGTGCCCGCAGCGCCCGCGGGTCCGAACTGGCTGGGCCGTGACGCGAAGTTGATGTTGCCGTCGGTCGACAGGTCCGAGACCTTGTACAAGCGGACGACGCCCAGGCGACCATCGTCCTTCATTTCCTTGCCGGCGACCGGCTGGCCGTAGAACTCGGTGACGATGACGGTCTCGTCGCTGTCGTCGGCGTCGCCGTCGTTGGTCACGGCGACGGCGCGCGGGTTGCGCAGGGCGACCGAGGTGCCCAGCGTCATCGCGGCGGTGTTGATGACCGAGACGCGGCCCTCGGCGAACTCGGCCACGAACAGCTTGGCGCCGGTCGGGCTGAGCGCCAGGCCGGTGGGCTCGGAGCCGACGTTGACCGGGGTGCCGACGACCGGGTTGGCGGTGTCGATGGCGGTCAGCTTGACCACGGTGGCGTCGGCGCGGTTGGCGACGTAGGCGGTCTTGCTGTCGGGGCCGATGACGACCGCGAAGGGCTCCTTGCCGGTCGGCACCGTCTTGAGCAGCGTGTTGTCCGAGGTCTTGAAGATGGAGACCGAGTCGGCCTCCGGGTTCGACATGATGACCAGCGTGCCGTCGTCGGACAGCGCGATGGTGCTGGACTTGCTGGGCCCTTTCAGCACCCCCGGGACCGAGCCCGCGTCGGGGTCTCCCGAGTCGATCGATGTGCCCGAGTCGATGACGGTGCCGCCGTCGTCGTCGTCACCACAACCGGCGCCCATCGCAGCAAACGCCACGCAAGCCCCGGCAACCACGCACCTTTTCAGGGTCGTTCCCCAACCACGCATGCAGTCCCTCCTCAGTGTAAGCCAGAGCGGATCACACGAAGATCCGCCACAGCTTACCTACCATGGGCCCGGAAGCCCTCTCCCTGTCCTACCGTCTGTATTGTCGATACATGACTATCAACCCCCGGTTGATAATCAGCGGTGCTGGTAATTCAGCATGAACGTGCGCAGCCGCTTCATCGCAGCGGTCGCCACGTCGGGGGGCGCCAGCAGGCGCACGCGACGCTCGATCTCGGGCAGCAGCATCCCGATGTCGTCGAGCGTCGCGTTCATGGGTGACGAACCGCCCGCGGTCAACGTCGTCTGCATGATGAGCGACGTCGGCCCCGCGTCCAGGCCGAGCGCCTTCACCGCGGCCTGGAAGAGGTCATTGCCGACGATGGTCGGCCTGAGGGTCTGATCGTCCCGCCCCATTCGTTACGGAGCGACCAGGCGCGCCACGTCGTCGGAGCTGTAGTTGAACGCGCGCTTCAGGACCTCGAGGACCTGGATCTCGGCCGCGCGCACGGTGCCGTCGGCCGTCGCCACCGCGACGCAGGCCAGGAAGGCGCGCTCGCGATCGAGCGGATCGTGAATCGGAGCCACCGCCTCGGCCATCGCGGCCTCGGCGCCCACGGCGCGGTAGCGCTCCAGCGCGTAGCGGATCGGCGCCGCCAGATCGTGCACCGAGGCCAGCGCGGGCTGCGCAGCCAGGCGCGCGATCATGACCTGCTCGGTGGCCTCGACCGCGCCATCGGCCAGCGCGGTCAGCGCCATCGCCTGCACGATGTTCAGCGAGATGTCGTGCTCGCCGTTGGCGCCGCGCGAATCCCAGCCGTCATCCACCGAGATGGTGGTGACGACGACGCTGGGGATGCGCTGCGTGGTGCGGCCCGCCTTGGCCTTGGCGGCCGGCTTCTTCGCGGGAGGTGCGGCCTTCTTCGCGGGCGCCGCCTTCTTGGCCGGCGCCGCCTTCTTCGCGGGCGCCGCCTTCTTGGCAGCCTTGGCGGGCTTCGCCTTGGCGGCCTTGGCAGCCTTGGCGGGCTTCACCTTGGCCTTCGCCACCACCTTCACCTTGGCCTTTGCGGGTTTGGCCTTGGCAGGCTTCTTCTTCGCAGGCGCCTTCTTGGACTTGGTCTTGGCCATCGCCGGGATCCTCCCGCCCGCGTTTATATCAACGTGTGCCAGGCGCTGTCACGACCCGCGTGAGGTCCCGTCAGGCGTTTTCATCCACCCAGAAGCGACATCATGCCGGCCGCTCCTGTCAATGAAGTCCCGCCGTCGATCAACAGGGAAGTGCCCGTAATGAATGAGGCCGCCGGCGAGCACAGATACACCACCGCGGGGGCCACCTCGTCGATGCTGCCCCAGCGTCCCAGCGGAACTTGCTTGCGTAAACTGGCCTGAGCTGCACCAGGCGCCAGCCGCTTCATGCCCTCGGTGGCCTCGATGGGGCCGGGCGCCACGCTGTTGACGCGCACGCCCGAGCTGGCCCACTCCAGCGCCAGGTCGCGGGTCAGCTTCTCGATACCGGCCTTGGCGGCGCCGGCGTGGACCTGCAACGGGGTCGGCACCTCGGCCTGCGTCGCGGTGATGCTGACGATGCAGCCGCGCGTCTTGGCCAGCTCCGCGAAGCTGGCGCGACAGGCGTTGAAGGTGCCGCACAGATCGATGTCGATGACGGTGCGGAAGCCGTTGGCCGACAGCGCCGCCGCCGGCGACAGGAAGTTGCCGGCCGCCGAGTTGATGACGATGTCGAGGTGACCGAAGGCCTCGACGGCGCGGGCGACGGCGCGCTCGACCGCGGCGAAGTCGCGCACGTCGGTGGCGCAGGCCTCGGCCAGGCCGCCCGCGGCGACGATCTCGGCGGCGACGGCGTCGAGCTTGGCCTGGGTGCGCCCGAGCAGGACGACCGCCGCGCCGTGCTGCGCCAGCAGGCGCGCGATCCCGGCGCCGATGCCGCTGCCGCCGCCGGTGACCAGCGCGACCTTGCCGGTGACCTGCCCGGGCGCCAGCGAGGCCGACGCCGGGGCCGGGCCCGCGCCGCCGTCGCCGCTCGGGCTCACTTCTTCACCGGCCTGGGGCCGACCATGTCCTCGGGCTTGACCCAGGCGTCGAACTGCTCGGCGGTGACCAGCCCGAGCTCGATCGCGGTGTCCTTCAGCGAGGCGCCCTTCTTGTGCGCGGTCTTGGCGATCTTGGCCGCGTTGTCATAGCCGATGTGCGGGTTCAGCGCGGTCACCAGCATCAGCGAGGTGCGCAGGAAGTGATCGATCTTGGCGCGCTCGGGCTCGATGCCGACCGCGCAGTTGTCGTTGAAGCTGACCGCGCCGTCGGCCAGCAGGCGCACGCTCTGCAGGTAGTTGTGGATGATGAGCGGCTTCATCACGTTGAGTTCGAAGTTGCCCAGCGCGCCGCCCAGGTTGACCGCGACGTCGTTGGCGATGACCTGGCTCGCCAGCATGGTCATGGCCTCGCTCTGCGTCGGGTTGACCTTGCCCGGCATGATGGAGCTGCCCGGCTCGTTCTCGGGGATCGACAGCTCGCCGAAGCCGCAGCGCGGCCCCGAGGCCAGCCAGCGCACGTCGTTGGCGATCTTCATGTACGCCGTGGCCAGCGTCTTGAGCGCGCCGTGGCCGTGCACCAGCGCCTCGTGCGCGGCCAGCGCCTCGAACTTGTTGGGCGCGGTCACGAAGGGGTGGCCGGTCAGCGTGCTGAGCTCGGTGGCGACGCGCACCGCGAACTCGGGGTGCGCGTTGAGGCCGGTGCCCACCGCGGTGCCGCCCAGCGCCAGCTCGCACAGGTGAGGCAGCGAGGCCTCGACGTGGCGCATGCAGTGATCCAGCTGCGCGACGTAGCCCGAGAACTCCTGGCCCAGCGTCAGCGGGGTGGCGTCCTGCAGGTGGGTGCGGCCGATCTTGACGATGTCCGCGAAGGCCGCCGACTTGGCCGCCAGCGTGGCGCGCAGCTTGGCCACCGCGGGCAGAAGGTGCGTGCGCACCGCGTGCACCGCGGCCACCGACATCGCGGTCGGGAACACGTCGTTGGACGACTGCCCCTTGTTGACGTCGTCGTTGGGGTGCACCTTGCGCGCCTCGCCGCGCTCGCCGCCCATCAGCTCGGAGGCGCGGTTGGCCAGCACCTCGTTCATGTTCATGTTGGTCTGCGTGCCCGACCCGGTCTGCCAGATCACCAGCGGGAACTCGTCGTCATGCTTGCCGGCGACGACCTCGTCGGCGGCCGCGATGATGGCGGCGGCCTTGTCCGGCTTGAGCACGCCGAGCGCCAGGTTGACGCTGGCGGCGGCGCGCTTGACCTGCGCCAGCGCGCGGATCAGGACGGCCGGCATGCGCTCGCCCGAGATCTTGAAGTTGGTCAGCGAGCGCTGCGTCTGCGCGCCCCACAGCTTGTCGGCGGGGACCTCGATGTTGCCGAAAGTGTCCTTCTCGATGCGTACGTTGGCCATGGCGGCTCTTTACCACAAGAGCTAGGATCTCAGCATGGCCCCGGTCAAGAAGCCGGCCACGTACGAGGACGTGCTGGCGGCGCCAGAGCACACTGTCGCCGAGATCGTGAGCGGCGACCTGATCGTCAGCCCACGGCCGCGCCCGCGCCACGCACATGCGGCTGGGATGTTGTTCGGGGACCTGTCGGGCTCATACGGGTTCAAGGGTGGCGGCCCAGGCGGCTGGTGGATCTTCTTCGAGCCCGAGCTGCACCTGGGAAACGACGTCCTGGTTCCAGATCTCGCCGGCTATCGCACTGAGCGTATGTCTGCCTTGCCCGACGAGGCCTGGTTTTCGCTTGTCCCTGACTGGATCTGCGAGGTCCTTTCGCCGGGAACCGGCCGTCTCGATCGCACCCGCAAGCTGCCGATCTATGCGCGCCATGGGGTCAACTGGGCCTGGCTGGTCGACCCGAACGAGCGCACCCTCGAGGTACTGCGTAGCGACGACCAGCTGTGGACCGTCATCGCAGTCCATGGTGACGATGACCTCGTGCGCGCCGAGCCGTTTCCCGCGCTCGAGATCGATCTGCTCGCGCTGTGGGGTGAACGCCGCAAGCCGGCTGAACCCGGCTGACTAGCTGGCGAGGTCGACGAAGACGTTCTTGCCGTGGCGCTTGATGGCCGGGACCAGGCCGCCTTCGCGCACCAGGGCCTGGATCATCGGGGTCGCGCCGCGCGCGGCGAAGCTCTCG
Organism: Deltaproteobacteria bacterium; assembly: GCA_020853705.1. GTDB lineage: Bacteria > Myxococcota_A > Polyangia > Haliangiales > JADYYK01 > JADYYK01. The sequence continues at coordinate 26,502 of JADYYK010000214.1, read as the reverse complement.
CCGGCCACGGTGACGCGGCCGGCGGCGGCGTCGATCGACACCGTGGCGCCGTCGGCGGCCAGCTCGTGGAAGCGGTCGTCGGTGACCACCAGGTAGGGCAGGGCCTCGTTGACCAGGTTGCGCTTGTGGATGAAGGCGAAGCTGCGCGCGATGACGGCGCGCACGCCGGCGCCCTGCAGCGCCCACACCGCCTGCTCGCGCGAGCTGCCCGAGCCCCAGCCCTCGCCGGCCACGATGACGGCGTCGCCGGCGGCCACCCGCGCGGCGAAGTCGGGGCGCACGAAGATGAAGGCCTTGGCGCCGAGCTCGTCGAGCTTGGTCAGGTGGCAGAACTGGCCGGGGATGATGGCGTCGGTGTCGACGTGGTCGCCGAAACGCTGCACCCGGCTGTCGATCACGCTGCTCTGCGCCTTGCCGGCGCCGTGGCCGTTCGTGGCCCGCGCCAGCACGGTCATCTCGGGCTCGCGGGTGCGCACCTCGGGCACCCCGGCGCCCGCGCCGTCGCCGCGCTGCAGCAGCCTGGCCAGCCGCGCCGGGTCGACCTTGGCCAGCAGCGCGCGCGGGTCGGTCAGCTTCATGTCCAGCGCGGAGGCCGCCACCGTCGCGCCCGACGCCAGGTAGGCGTGCGAGCCCTGGCCCATGCGGTTGGGGAAGTTGCGGTTCTGCGACGACAGCCAGTGCTCGCCCGGCTCGGCCTTCTCGCTGGCCACGCCGAGGCACATCGAGCAGCCCGGCACGCTGACCTTGAAGCCGGCGCGCTCGTAGATCGCCCACAGCCCGGCCGCCGCCATGCGATCTCGGATCGTCAGGTCACCGGGCACCACGATCTTCTTGCCTGGTCGCTGCACCACGCCGTGCCCCGCTGTCAGCGCGGCCTCCAGCACCAGCGCGCCCAGCACCAGCTCTTCCTCTGTCGTCGTGCAGGCGCCGATGAAGACGCCATCCAGCGCGCGCCCCGCCTCGGCGGTGACCTCGACCACGTTGTCGGGCGAGTACGGCCTGGCGATCATCGGCGCCAGCTTGCCGAGGTCGATGCGGTAGCGCGCCACATAGGGCGCGTCGTCGTCGGCCCTGAAGAACCACACCCCATCGCGATAGCCGGAGCGCGCCGCCAGCCAGGCCGCGACCATGGCGTCGGGCTCGAAGATGCCGTTCAGGCCGCCGAACTCGGCCGTCATGTTGGCGATGGTGAAGCGCATGTCGGTCGAGAACTTGCTGACCGCGTCGCCGCGGTACTCGACGGTGCGCTCCATGGCCACGGTGTTGCGGCCGAGGTCGCCCAGCGTCTTCAGGATGACGTCCTTGCCGCCCATGCCGAACGGCGGCATGCCGACATAGTCGACCGCGATGGCCTCGGGGACCTCGATCCAGGACTGCCCCAGCACCATGGCCGCGGTGACGTCGGCGCCGCCGAGGCCGATGGCGAAGGCGCCCATGCCGCCGTGCGACGAGGTGTGCGAGTCGGCGCCCAGCACGACCTGCCCGGGCTCGACCAGGTCGCGATAGAACTTGGTGTGCAGGATGGTCTCGTTGGCGTCATAGAAGTGGCGCACGCCGCGCTCCTTGGCGAACGAGCGCGACAGCTGCACCAGCTTCTGGGTGCGCGCGTCCTCGGCCAGGGTCACCGGGTCGACGGTGTGATCGACGGCCAGGAAGAAGCGCTCGGGATCGTGCAGCGGCGGCCGACCCAGGCTGCTGTAGGTGCGATCCATGCCGTTCCAGGCCAGCTCGCTGGCGATGGTCCAGTCGACCCGGATCTGCAGCACGTCACCTGCTTCCACCCAGGGCCGATCCAGGCCAATCGCGTGCTGCGCCAGGATCTTCTGGGTGAGCGTCATGGGCTTTCCGCGAGCGGCGTTCATGTGCGCGCAGTGTAGCAGCGCCATCCAGGGACGGAAGCCCTGTGCCGCTTCGACGCGATGCGTTACACTGCGCCGCACATGGCCCCACGCACGTTGTTCGAGAAGATCTGGGACGCCCACGAGGTCCACGAGTCGGAAGGCGCCCCGGCGGTCCTGTACGTCGATCTCCACCTGGTCCACGAGGTCACCTCGCCGCAGGCGTTCTCCACCCTGCGCGAGCGCGGCCTGAAGGTGCGCCGCCCCGACCGCACCGTCGCCACCTGTGACCACTCGATCCCGACCCACGACCGCTCGCTGCCCATCGCGGACGCGCAGGCGGCCACCCAGATCGCGCGCCTGGGCGAGAACTGTCGCGACTTCGGCGTGCCGCTGCATGGCCTGGGCAGCCCGCACCAGGGCATCGTGCACGTCATCGGCCCCGAGCTCGGGCTGACCCAGCCGGGCATGACCATCGTGTGCGGCGACTCGCACACCGCGACCCACGGCGCCTTCGGCGCGCTGGCGTTCGGCATCGGCACCAGCGAGGTCGGCCACGTGCTGGCCACGCAGTGTCTGCTGCAGCGCAGGCCGAAGACCTTCGAGGTCCGCGTCGAGGGCGCCTTGCGCAAGGGTGTCAGCGCCAAGGACATCATCCTGGCCCTGCTGGCGCGCGTCGGTTTCGGCGGCGGCACCGGCTACGTGTTCGAGTACACCGGCAGCGCCATCCGCGCGCTGACCATGGAAGAGCGCATGACGGTGTGCAACATGAGCATCGAGGCTGGCGCCCGCGCCGGCATGATCGCGCCCGACGAGACCACGTTCGCGTACCTGAAGGGGCGCCCGCACGCGCCGCAGGGCGCGGCCTGGGACGCCGCGGTCGAGGCCTGGCGCCAGCTGCCCAGCGATCCCGGCGCGAGCTACGACGCCAGCATCACCATCGATGCCTCCACGCTGGAGCCGATGATCACCTACGGCACCAACCCGGCCATGGGCGCCCCCATCGGCGCCCGCGTGCCCGACCCGGCGACCGCGGCCGACGCCTCCGAGGCCGGCGCGCTGCGCTCGGCGCTGTCCTACATGGGCCTCACGCCCGGGCAGTCCATCGCTGGCCTGCCCATCGACGTGGTCTTCATCGGCAGCTGCACCAACTCGCGCATCAGCGATCTGCGCGCCGCCGCCGAGGTCCTGCGCGGGCGCAAGGTCAGCCCGCGCGTGCGCACGCTGATCGTGCCCGGCTCGATGGCGGTCAAGCACGAGGCCGAGGCCGAGGGGCTCGACGCCGTGTTCCGCGCCGCCGGCGCCGAGTGGCGCGAACCCGGCTGTTCGATGTGCATCGCCATGAACGGCGACCAGCTCAGCCCCGGCCAGTACGCGGTGTCGACCTCGAACCGCAACTTCGAGGGCCGCCAGGGCAAGGGGGGCCGCACCCTGCTGGCCAGCCCGCAGACCGCGGCGGCCTCCGCCGTCGCGGGCTGTGTCGCCGACGCCCGCACCTTGCCCGCGCACAGCGCAGGAGGCCGCTGATGGACCCGATCACCACACTGCGCTCGCGCGTCATCCCGCTGGTGCGCGACCATGTCGACACCGACCAGATCATCCCTGCGCGCTTCCTCAAGGCGGTCAGCAAGGACGGCCTGGACAAGAACCTGTTCGCCGACTGGCGCTATGACGCGGCGGGGGCGCCCCGGCCCGACTTCATCCTCAATCGCCCCGAGATGCAGGGCCGCAAGATCCTTCTGGTGGGCGACAACTTCGGCTCCGGGTCGTCGCGCGAGCACGCGCCGTGGGCGCTGACCGGGTGGGGCGTGCGCGCGATCCTGGCGCGCTCGTTCGCCGACATCTTCCGCAACAACGCCCTCAAGAACGGCCTTCTGCCGGTGGTGCTGCCGGCCGCCGAGCACGAGCGCCTGGTGCGCGAGCTCGGCGCCACGCCCGACGCCGAGGTCGAGGTCGACCTGTCCCGCGCCATCGCCACGCTGCCCTGGGGCGCCGAGGTCAGCTTCCCGATCGATCCGTTCTCGCAGACCATGCTGCTGCGCGGCACCGATGAGCTGGGCTACGTGCTGGCGCTGGACGGCGACATCGCGGCCTACGAGGCCAGCCACCCGGCGCGCGTGAACACCGTCACGCCCTGACCCGGGGCGGTCGGTGCACTAGCCGCGCGCGGCCAGCGTCGCCGGCGTGTACTCGACGCCGTCGATCACCAGCTTCGACCAGGTCGCCTCCAGCAGCCTGGCCGCGGCCAGCACCGGCGCGGCGACGCGCTCGCTGAGCAGCGTCTTCAGGGGCACGCCCTTCTCGTCGACGTCCGACGCACCCAGCCGCGCACCATCCAGCCGCGTGCCCTCGAGCACGGCGCCTTCCAGATCCGCGCCGCGCAGGTCGGCCCCGCTGAGGTTGGCCCCCGACAGATCGGTGTCCGTCAGATCCGCCAGCGGCAGCGCCGCGCCGCGCAGGTTGGCGCGCTTCAGGCTGGAGCCCGACAGATCCACGCTCTCCAGCGTGGCGTCGACCAGCACCGCGCCGTCGAGGTTCGCGCGCGACAGATCGGCGCGATTGACGATGGCGGCGCGCAGCACGGCGAACGACAGGTCGCACTCGCGCAGATCGGCCTCGGTCAGATCGGCCTTCTCCAGGATGGCCCAGGCCAGGTTGGCCTCGCTGGCGCGGGTCCAGCTCAGGTTGGCGCCGAACAGCGTGGCGTGCGAGAGATCGGCCTTCTCGAGGCAGGTCTTGCGCAGGTCAGCGCCGTCGAAGCGGGCCTGGGTCAGCTTGCAGCTGGACAGATCGGCCGCGGTCAGCTTGGCCGCCGTCAGGTTGACGCCGCCGAGCTCGATGCCGACCAGGTAGCGGGTGTGCTTGAGGCCACCGACCAGGCCGATCCCCGCGCAGGTGCTCCAGAAGCGATCGATCTTCGGGAGCTCTGACCAGGCGGGGATGGGCACGGCGGTGAGATGAGCGAAGGTGGCGAGAGGTGGCGGACTAGTCGATCACGGGGCCGGTCTTGCAGACGCCGATCTCCATGATGAGATACAGCAGCACGCGCTCCTGCGGCAGCAGGCCGACGTGGGTCGACTCGGCGGTGTGGTAGGTCGAGTACAGCACGCGGCCGCAGCCGGCCGGCTCGAAGGTGACCGTCAGCGGGTGGTTGCGCGCGCCGGTGTCCTCGCCCCAGTCGCCGACCACGAAGGCGTGCGCCTCCGAGTACACCGGCAGGTTGTCCTGGTCGGTGCCGATCTGCTGGCGCGGCGTGGCCACGATGCGATCCCAGTTGCCCTCGACCACGAAGTCGTCGGCGTTGAAGGCGGCCACCGGGCCGGGGCCGACGCCACCGAAGAGGCCACCGGTCGCGGTCAGGGTCGGGCCGGTCTGCCCCATCATCCACTTGTTGAGGGTCAGGTTCTCCGCCTTGGCGTGGTACGACTCGTACGAATCGATGCCATCGCCGTCACCGAACGCCGACGGCGCGGCGCCGGGGGCGGTGTCGACGGTGCTGCCGTCGAACTGGATGTACTCGGGGAACACGGTGTCCTCCCACTCGGCCGACCAGTCGGTGACGTAGAACTTGCCGCCCTGCTTGACGTACTCCTTGATGTTGGCGCGCACGGTGTCCATCTGCAGCGACGAGGTGTTCATGTCGGACGCGCAGGGCACGAAGATGATGTGGTACTGGCGCATCTTGGTCAGGTCGGAGACCAGGTTGGCGAAGGTCATTGCCCCGGTGCTGTCGATGGCGCCGCCGTTCTTGTAGACGTCGAACTTCATGCCCTGCGAGCCGCTGGTGAAGGTGCCCGAGGCGTTGACGGTGCCGAGGCCCATCTTGCCGAAGATGTCCTGCATCTTGTCGTAGTTGCCCGAGGCCAGCGCGATGCGCGGGATCCACTTGCCGTTGGCGGGATCCTGCTCCGACGGCAGCGTGGTCTGCGCGCTGGTCATCGCCACGGTCTGGTTGGCCGGGACCTCGATGCGCTGGTCGAAGCGGAACTGCCCCTTCTGGATCGCGACCCAGTAGGTACCAGGCAGGATGCCCTCCATCTTGAAGACGCCCTTCTCGTTGGCGAGGACGTACTTGGCGCCGGGCGGGTTCGCGCACTTGTCGCAGTAGACCTCCTGCGGGATCGGGGGCGGCTGCGTCGTGGTCAGGTAGACCAGCGCGCCTGCGACCGGGATCTCGTGGCCGGCGGGGACCTGCCCGGGCGCGTTGCCCGGCGCCCACACGGTGCCTTCCAGGGTGCCCACCGGGCCGGTGTACGGAGGCATCATCGTGTTGCCTCCGTCCGGGCCCCCAGTGACGTCGTCATCGCCACCTTCACGATCAGTGGCGCTGGGGCCGCAGCCGGCGGCGACGAGGGCGAAGATGGAGGCGGCGGCGAAAGCGAAGGCGGCGGACTTCTTCATTGGCATGACTCCCTGCTGAGCGACCCGGGAGTCGTACGATCAGGCCCGCGAGATGTCAATAGATTCGCGGTTGAAGGTGATTCACCGCGTCAATGCAGGGCGAACCAGATGAGCCCCCCCACGGCGCCGAGAAAAATCACGATTCCGAACACCGGGCCGAGCCAGCCTGACCGTGGTTCGTCGAAGCCCTGCTGCGCCAGCATCTGACTGGTCGAGCGTTCAACTTTCTTGATGCGGATGATCTGCGACGTCCACAGCTTCTCGTTACCGCGCACGGAGGGCGGCGACGCAGCCGCCTTGGTCGCGGCCGGTGTGCCCAGCCCGAAGCCACCCTGCGGACGTGGCGGCGCCGCGGGCAGCGGGCGCATCGGAGGCATCGCCGCCGCCATCGCGGGCGGCAGCTCGGCGTCGGCAGGCACCGTGGGGCGGTAGCCGGGTGGCCGGTTGATCTCGATGTCGGGCTGCGGCTGCTGCTGCTGCACCGGCACCGGCTGGGTCGGGCCCTGCGCGAACCCCAGCGGCTGCGAGGTCGGTAGCACCTGCGGCGGCGCCAGGGGCACAAGCGGCGTCGGCTCGGGAGGACGGCCTGGCGGCTCGATGGGCGCGCGCAGCGGCAGCTCGGGCAAGCGCGCCTGCAGCTCCGGCGGCGGCACCACGGTGGCCGCGGTCGGGATGGCCATCACGGCGCCGCCCGAGTTCGACTGCGACAGCCCCATGTGCACGCCGTCGGCCGCGCCCACCGGCGGCAACGCCGGCGCCAGCGCCCGCAGCGCATGCGCGACCGCGCGGGCGTGGCGCGCGCGGCTCAGCGGGTTGATGGTCAGCAGATCGGCCAGGATCTCGTCGATGCCGGGGGGCAGCCCGGGCGCCTTGTGGCTGGGCGGGTCGGGCGGGCGGTGGAACGCCGGCATGTTGCCGACCTGCGCGAAGGGGTACTCGCCGGTCAGCATCAGGTACAGCACCACGCCGAGCGCCCACATGTCCGTGGCCGGGCCGATCTCGTGCACGCGACCCGCGGCCTGCTCGGGCGCCATGTACGGCCCCGAGCCGACCACGACGCCCTCGAGGGTGCGCCGCGCGGGGCCGCTGGACGCCGCGCGCGCCACGTCGGTCAGCTTGGCGACGCCGAAATCGAGCACCTTCATCACGCGCGAGCCATCGGGGCGGCGCGACACGAACAGGTTCTCGGGCTTGAGATCGCGGTGGATGACGCCGGCGTCGTGGGCGGCGGCGATGCCCTCCAGGACCTGGGCCACCATCTGGATGGCCTCGCCCGCCGAGATCCAGCCGATGCGCTTCAAGTAGGTGGCCAGATCCTCGCCGTCGAGCAGCTCCATCACATAGTAGGGCCGGCCGTCGGGCAGCACGCCGTTGGCGATGAAGTCGACGATGTTGGGGTGATTGATCTTGGCCGCCGCCATCGCCTCGGTGCTGAAGCGCTCGATCAGATCGGGGCGGTTGACGAAGCGCGAGGCCAGCACCTTGATCGCGACCGGGCTGCCACCGGCGAGCGGGGTGCCCACATAGACGGTGCCCATGCCGCCGCGCCCACGCGGGGCGTCGAGCTGCCAGTGCGCGACGGTGGCGCCGAGGAGCGGATCTGGGAAGCCCAGCCGCTCACCGTCACGCCCGCAGATCAGCGCGTCATCGTCATAGAGGTTGCGGCAGCGGGGACAGCTGCGCATCTGGCACCAGAGGCGGAGTTAACACGTGGCACGATCTGGCGCAACGGCGCGGAATGGCGCGTCCAGGTCGAAGGGTTTATAAGGGTCGGAACCCCGTGCATCCGATCCTCATCCAGACTGGCAACTTCACCCTGCACACCTTCGGGCTGATGGCCGCCCTGGGCGTGCTGGCGGGCAGCACCGTGGTGCTGCGCGAGGCGCGGCGCGAGAAGGTCGACGAGGAGCTGATCCGCCGCATCACCTTCGCCGCGGTGGTCGCGACCATCGTGGGCGGCCGGCTGCTCGATGTCCTGGTCAACTGGGAGCGCTTTGCGGGGCAGCCGCTGGAGGCCCTGATGATCTGGAAGGGCGGGCTGGTCTTCTACGGCGGCGGCATCGGCATCATGACCGTGCTGGTGGCGTCGGCGTGGCTGTCCAAGCGGCCGCTCTTGCAGCTGACCGACATCTTCTCGCCGGGCGGCATGGCCGGCCTGGCCTTCGGGCGCATCGGCTGTCTGATGGCGGGCGACGACTATGGCAAGCCGACGACGCTGCCCTGGGGCATCCGCTTCACCGACGAGCACTCCCTGGTGCCCTACGAGCTGCGCGGGGTGCCGCTGCACCCGACGCAGATCTACATGATGCTGAACGCGGTCTCCATCTTCCTGGTGCTGCGCTGGCTGGCGCCGCGCAAGCGCTTCCAGGGCCAGGTCACCGCGACGATGTTCATCCTGTACGCCATCAATCGCTCGATCATCGAGCTGTTCCGCGGCGACGAGGATCGCGGCTTCCTGTTCAACCACACGCTGTCGACGTCACAGTTCATCAGCATCTGGGTCGGGCTGGCGGGCGTGGCGCTCTACGCCTGGAAGTGGCGGCGCGGGCCGGGGCTGGGGCCCGCCGTGCCCGAGGCGCCGCCTGACGCGCCTACATCCGCATCGTCAGGTTGATCAGGAGATCGCGGCCGCCCAGGTCGCCGGCGACGTCGAACATGCGGAACTTCAGCGCCAGATCTGTGGCGTTGGAGAACGACACCACGCCGGCCAGCGCCACCGGTAGCGCGAAGCTGGGGTCGCTGGGCTGATCGATGGTCGGGGTCGCGAGCCCCTCGACCACGACCGAGGACAGCGGCTGCCAGATCAGGGTGACGGGCAGCGCGATGGTCGCGCTGCGCGGGTTGGTGCGGATGTAGACCACGCGCTCGAGGGCCTCGACACCGAAACGGGACGACGCCACCAGCTTGAGCGGGATGCCGGCAGCGGCACCCAGGCGGCGGCGCCCGGTGGTCTCGGTGGTGGTGATGCCCATGCTGTCGGTGGTGGTCACCGTGGTCTGCACCCGGTCGAGCAGGAGATCGCCGCGCAGCGCGAGGGGGCGCAGCACCTGGCGACGGGTGTAGACCGCGCCCCGGAAGCTGTCGCCGAAGGAGCGGATGTCGAGGCTGCCGAGCTCGGCGCCGAGCTCGGTGAAGGGGGCCAGCGCGTAGTGGCCATCGAGGTTGAGCGCCAGCTGCTCGCCGGCCACGCCCGACGACAGATCGATGCCGAACGAGGCCTCGAGCTCGAACATGCCGGGCACCAGCGTGAGCGGTCGCCGCAGGCGCTCGATGGGATAGGTCTCGGGCGTGAAGGGGGCGCCGGAGAACCAGTCGACCGGGGTCGTCAGGGTCGGCCTCGTGGTGGCGGCGGGAGTGTCGTTCGCGCTGGCTTCGGGGACCACGCGCAGCGGCTCGTCGGGCATGGTCGGCTCGTCGGCGGCCGGGTCGGGCTGCACGGTGAGCGGGGCGTCGGCGGGGGCGTCGGGCGCAGGCGGGGTCGGGGTCGGCGTCGGGGCCGGCGTCGGGGCCGGGGTCGGCGAGGGCTGTGCGACCGCGCTGGGGCCCAGCAGGAGCAGTGCGAGGGCCCACGCGCGCATCGCTAGAAGCGGCCGGCCACGAACAGGTCGACCGCGCGACCGTCGAAGGCGCCGGTCGCGTTGGCCGACACGTCGAGCAGCCCGACGCCGACGCCGGCATCCAGCCGGCGCCCCAGCGTCCACTGGCCGAACAGTCGCACCGGGACGCGGCGCAGGTCGGGATCGAAGTCGGGCAGCTCGAACGACGCGCGCAGCCCGATGGCCAGCCGCTGCATGGCCTGGGCGATCAGCGTCGCGGGCAGCTCGGCCAGCTGCGCGCTGGGGCTGCTGTACAGCGTCAGCAGCCGATCGAACGCCACCAGCGCGAAGGCCCCGCTCAGGCGCAGCTTGAGCGGCGCCGCCAGGCCGAGGCCGACCTGGGTGTCGCCCGGCGCGTGCACCAATTCGAGGTCGGCCCGCAGCGCCCAGGGACCGCGCGCCTCGTACTGCGCATGCAGATCCAGCGCGCGGAAGGTGTTGCCCTCGGGGAACACGATCAGCGTGGCGCCCGCGCCGACATCGAGCTTCCTGCGCAGGCCCCACGAGCCGTCGATGATGAGCGCCACCGCGTCGCCGAAGGTCTGCCCCTTGCTGATGCCGAACACCAGCTGGCCGGTGACCTCGCGCACGCCGCGCGGCAGCACCGTGGGGCGCTCGATCTCACGGATGGGATAGCTCTGCCACGGCCCCGCGACCTCGGCCCCAGGCGGCAGCGCCGCGGCCTTGCCCTCGTCAGCGTCGGAGTCACCCTTGGCCTCGGCCTCGGTCTGGGGCTCCTCCCAGGCCTCGCCGGCCCGCGCGCTTCGCGGCCCCGCGGTCCACAGCAAGAGGGTCGCCGCCAGCAGCGCAGGCATCGTCCGCATGGCGCGAGTGTATCGCCCGCTGCTGCGCGCTACCAGCGTCGCCGCGCCGCCAGGGTCAGCGTGCGCAGGTCGGCGCTGGCCGCGGCCCCGGCGGCGGCGTCGAAGCGCAGCTCGGCGCCGAGATCCAGCCGGCGCGCCGGGCTCCACCACCCGCCGGCGCCCACGCCGAGCCGCCCGGTGTCGTCGAAGTTCGAGATGCCGCCGCTCAGCGTGGCCAGCACCGTCAGCGTCAGGCGCTGCGCCAGCCCGATCTGCAGCTCGACCGGGAACACCAGCAGCTCGCGCGTGCGCACGTCGCGCTGGTTGAGCGCGATCGCCAGCACCGGCTCCAGCTCGAGGCCGACGCGGCCGAACATCAGCTTGGCGGCCAGGCCGAGCTCGGCGCCGCCGATCACGGGGTCGACGTCATCCAGCGACAGCCCGCCCTGCAGCGCCACATGGAACTTGTAGGGCACCGCGACCAGGCCGAAGCGCAGCAGGCCGCGCAGCCCGCCATAGCGCACCGGGCACACCGCCGCCTCGCCCAGGCACAGCCCGCCGCGATGGCGCACGAGCAGCGTCAGCTTGTCCGACAGCCCGCTGGAGAAGCCCGGCGCCAGCGTCACCGGCTGGCCGGGCTCGGCCCCGACCGAGGCACCCAGCGCCAGCTCGACCTGGCGCAGGCCGCGCGCGAGCATGGGGGGCTGCAGCACGCGCTCGACCGGCCAGCTCTCGGGCGTGTAGTCACCGCCCATGGCGATGAGGTCGCCCTGGTCGTCCTCGGTCTGGGCGTGGGCTGGCGTCGCCGCCCAAGCGGCCCACGTGGCCCCCAGGGCCACGGCCAGCGCCAGCCGCTTCGACATGATGGGGGTCAGTTGCAGGACTACAGGCGGAAGTTCACGAACAGGTCGAGCACGCGCGCATCCGCGGTGTTGTTCTTGCCGGCCAGGTTGGGGAACACGAACTGGCCGCCGACGTCGAGCTTGTTCGAGATCGAGTACAGCGCGCCGACGCCGACCGGGACCTGGAAGTTGTTGCCGAAGTCCTCCAGCGCGCCGAACAGGCCGACGATCGCGAACGGGGCCAGCCGCGGGCTGACCTGGTACGCGATCTGGACCGGGATGCCGATCTGCTCCTTGTTGCCGGCGTCGCGCTCGGTGAGGCCGATGTACAGCTGCGGATCGAAGCTGACGCCGACCTTGCCCGAGCGGAAGCGCCCGGTGATGCCGACGTCGAACCCGACGGTCATCGGATCGAAGCCGACGAACTCCAGCGCGACGTGGGCGCCGACGTCCAGCTCGCCGGTCAGGAAGGCGTAGATGGCCTCGATGGCGGCGTCGTCATAGACCTTGGCGCAGCCATTGTCCTCGCCAGCCAGGCACAGGCCGGTCTGGTGCGTCAGCCCCACGGTCAGCTTGTCGTTGACCCCGAACAGGATGTCGGGTGACAGCGAGAACGGCTTGCCGACCAGCTCCTTGCTCATGTTGACCAGCAGGTCGGCCTTGACCTCGATCATGCCCTTGGCCAGCACGATGGGGCGCTTGACCAGCTCCAGCGGCCAGTTGTCCTTGGTGTAGATCCCTGGCATCGGGCCGCTCATCGGCATGGCCTGCATGTCGCCCGACCCGGTCGCGCCGACCTCGACCGAACCCTCGGCGCCCGCCGAGACCTCGGCGCTGGCGGCAGCCTCACCCGGCGTGGACTCGACCGGCATCACGTCGGGCGCTGCGCCCGGCGCCGCGGCAGGCGGATCCTCGTCCTGCGCCCAGGCGCTGCTGGCGCCCAGCGTCAGCGCCAGCGCCAGGGGCAGCACGATGGTCCACAGCGAACGTCGATTCGACATGACAGAGCTCCTGGTCAGAGACGGCGAAGGCTTCGACCTGCATCTGCCCAGCAAATTCAGGGCGATCCAGATCACGTACCAGCGGCTAGAAACGGAGGTTGGCGCCGAGCACACCGTGACGGATGTCGCCGGTGCGGCCCTTGCCCAGCGCGTTATCCCAGACGAACTCGCCCTTGATGTCGACCTTGCGGTTGAGGGCAAACAGCACGCCGAAGCCGAACGGCACCTGGAACGCCTTGCTGAGGCCCTCGAAGGGGCCGTTGAAGCCGAGGATGATGCGGATGGCGAACTGCGGGCTGGCCTGGATCTGGCCCTCGACCGGCAGCACGAAGGACTCGTTGCCGCCGGCGTCATTGCGTGGGTCGATCGGGACGTTGACGATGAAGGCGCCGGTGGCGCCGACCTTGCCCGAGCGCAGGTGCGCGATGCCGCCGACCCGCGCGCTGAACGCGATGTCGCCGTCACCCGCCAGCCCGGCGAGCTGGAACGCGCCGTAGGCCGCGGCGTTGAAGGGGCCCTGCTTGAAGGCGTACTTCACCGCCAGGGCGAACTCGTTGTAGACCTCGGCGCAGCCGTTCTCCTTGCCCACGAAGCAGATGCCGATGCCGTGCTCGACGCCGACGCTGACCTTGTCGGTGGCGCCGAAGAACACGTCGGGCGCCAGGCCCGCGGGCTTGAAGGCGAGGCTCTTGCTGAGGTTCATGACCAGGTCGGCGTTGACCTCGATCTGGCCCTTGGCGGCGGTCAGCGGGCGCTTGATGAGCTCCAGCGGCCACGACATCTTGGGATAGATCCCGGTGCGCTCGCCCTGGTCGGCGTCGACCTGGGCGCCCAGCGCGCTGACGTTGGTCGCCGGCGGAGGCGTGGTCTCGTCCTCCTCACCGTCGCCGTCACCATCCTCGTCATCTCCGTCCTCGTCGCCGCCCTCGTCGCCGCCCTCGTCACCGCCACCCTCGTCGGCGCTGTCTTCATCACCGCCGTCGTCGTCATCGTCCTGGGCGTGTGCGCGCAGCGGGTGGGCCGCCAGCACCAGCGGCAGGATCAGCAACCAGATCGAACGGCGCATGGTCATCTCGAGCTCTCCCTTCGGCCCACGGCTGGGCCTCTCAAAAAAAAGCGGCCGCGTCACCCGAAGGAGACGCGGCCGCTATTTTCTACGAGATCAGACTGCGATTACAGACGGAAGTTGACGAACAGCTGGATCAGGCGGGCCTTGGCGCCCGTGACCTCGGCGTCCGACAGCACGCTGCCGCCGGCAACGATCGGCAGCAGGAACTGGCCACCGACGTCGAGCTTGTTCGACAGGGCGAACAGGGCGCCCACGCCGACCGGAACCTGGAAGACGTCGCCGAAGCCATCCAGCGGGCCGCCGATGCCAGTGTTCAGGAAGGCCGCCAGCTTCGGGGTCGCCTGGAAGGCGATCTGCACCGGCAGCGAGAGCGACTCCTTGTTGCCAGCGTCACGCTCGGTCAGGCCGACAGTGACCTTGGGGTCGGCGGTGACGGCGAGCTTGCCCGACATGAACTTCACGAGGACGCCGACGTTCAGGCCGGCCAGCAGCGGATCGCTGAGCGAGCTGAGGGCGATGCCACCGTGCGCGCCGACGTTCAGGTTGCCGGTCATGAACGCGAAGATCGCGTCCACGCCCACGTCGTTGTAGACCTTGGCGCAGCCGCCGTCCTTGCCCGAGAGGCAGAGGCCGGTGCCGTGGGTCAGGCCGACGGAGAGCTTGTCGCTGACGCCGTAGTAGATGTCCGGCGAGATGGTGAAGGGCTTACCGATGGCGCTCTCGGCCAGGTTGATGCCGATGGTGCCCTGGATCTCGATCATGCCCTTGGCCAGGGTGATGGGGCGCTTGGTCAGCTCCAGCGGCCAGGTGGCCTTGGTGTAGACGCCCGGGGCGTTCATGTCCATGTCGGTGCCGCCGGTGTCCGCCGGAGGGGTGTCCGCCGGGGGGGTCTCGTCGCCCGGAGGCGTCTCGTCGCCCGGAGGCGTCTCATCGCCCGGAGCGGCGTCGCCAGTGCCGTCGTCGGCCGGCGGCTCCTCGTCCTGCGCGAAAGCCGGCACCGCAGACATAGCCAGCGCGAACGGCAGCACCAGAGCCCAGATACGCTTCTTGGTCATCAAGATCCTCCCTTTCGAGTCCAGTTCCAGTTGATCGTCTGACACTTAGCGGCCGACAGAGCGCCAGCCGTTCACTACGTACGCTGCGGGCAAGCAACCTTCCCCGCGGAAAACCTGTCTTGTCGTTACCGTCCCCGTCTGTCTCTCGCTCCGCTTGCTCACCAGGCCCCTCCTCGGTGAGCGCTTGCTCGGTAAGCAGTCCCTTGGGGAGCCCTTACCGGGAAAGTGGCGGCAGTATCCACGGCTGCCTACCGTCCGTCAAGTCCCGCCTACATTGCCCCGACTGATTCTTCCCCTGGAATCTCGATACGTTGGGCCGCAGATGGATCTTTGCAATGCTGGAAACGTAATCGCAGCGTAATGCTTACAGGGCAGCATGTCGATTTTTCGGCCTATTTTTTTTGCGGCCCGAGGCTGACCTGGTCGCCTGAGACGCAGAGCAGCAGCTGAGATTCACTGCCGTCATCCAGCGCTTCACCCTGAAAGCCACCGTAGCGGTCAACCACCAGAAGGCCGGCGCTGTGCACCAGCTGCACGAGCTCCGCGGGAAAGAACTGGCGATGCGCGAGGCGCACCACGTGCTCGGTGCCGGCTGCGTCTCCGTCTCCGTCTCCATTGGGGCCGCCGTCCAGCGCGCGGTAGTAGATCCGCATGTAGGCGATCTGCGCGATCGGATCATAGGTCTGGTTGGTGCTGTACTCGTAGCGGCGCCCGGTGACGGGGTGGCGGAAGCGCGTGCGCGCCCAGCGCCGCGCTGGATCGCGGCTGAGCCAGCGCAGATCGGGGTTGAGCACGTCGAACACGAACAGCCCACCGGGCGCCAGCGCGGCGCGCACGCAGCCAAGGAAGCGCTGCACGTCGGCTGCGGTGTACAGGTGCTGGAAGGCGTTGAACGGGCACATGATGAGCGAGAAGCGCGGCGCCACCGCGAAGCTGCGGAAGTCGGCGCGCGCGAAGGCCACCCGGTTGCGCGCGGCGCGGCCCAGGCTGGCGGCGCGGGCCTGCGCTCGGGCCAGCATCGGCGCCGAGAGATCGAGGCCGAGCACCAGGTGGCCGTCGCGCGCCAGCGGGATGGTGAGGCGACCGCTGCCGCAGCCGAGCTCGAGGGCAGGGTCGCCGCGGCGCAGGTGCTGGCGCGCCAGGCCGCGGTAGAAGTTCACGTCGGCGCGCCGGCGCCGGTACTCGAAGTCGTACAGCGCAGCGTCGAGGTAGTGCTCGGAGGAGCCGACCTCCAGGGCAAACGGGGCTGGCGGCGGGGCGCCGTGCAGCGACCGCACCTTCGACATGCCGGTCAGCCCGCGAAGGTGATGCGATCGCCGCCCTCGGCGGGACCGCGCCGCCGACGGCCACCGCGGCGACGACGCCGTCTGGGCGCGTCGGGATCGCTGGGGCCGCTGGGGCCGGAGCCGCCGCTGCCGCCACCCGCGCCGGAGCCGCCGTGGCCCTGGTGCCCGCCGCCGCCATAGCCGCCGTAGCCTCCGGAGCTCTGGCTGGGCTGCTGGGCCAGGCCGACCTCGTGCAGCCGACGCAGCCCCTCGAGCTCCTCGGGCAGGGTCGGGCTGGGCGGAGCGCCGGGCGGGGTCGGCACCGCGGTGGGCGCCCCGGCGGCCAGCGCCTCGAGGATGGCCAGCTCGCGCACCACCAGGGCGTCGAGGTAGTAGTCGCGCTGCGCCATCGCCTGCGGACGCATGCGCTTGCCGCGGCGCGAGGGCGCCAGGCGACGCTGGGCCAGCAGGGCCTGCTTGGCGCGCTCGGAGTCACGGCGCGAGATGCGCAGCCGGGTCAGGAACGGGGCCAGGAAGTCCTCGATGGCACGGCCGGCGTCGCGCACGTGCTGGGCATCGGGATCGATGGAGTCACTGATGAAGGGCAGCGCCAGCACCGAGATGACCACGGCGTTGGAGAGCGCGGCGGGGCGCGCGCGGGCCAGGCCGTCGCACAGCTCCATCAGGGCGAGCAGGCGCTGCAGGCGCGGGCTGGCCGGCGGCGGCGCGGGCGGCGCGTCGGGCGGCGCGTCGGGCGGCGGCGCCTCCAGCTGGGTCGGTGCCTCGGCGCCAAGCAGGGTGGCCAGCTCGGGGAACAGCACGGCCAGGACGCCGGTCTCGACCATCAGCTCCAGCGAGCGTCGCGCGGCGCCGCTGCGGAACAGGCGGTAGAACTCCTCCAGGACGCGCGGGGGAGCGCACTTGGAGATCTCGGTGCGTGTGGCCAGCATGGCGGCGTAGGTCGCCGGCTCGGTGCCGAAGTCGAGGCGGGCGGCGAACTTGATGGCGCGCAGGATGCGCACCGGGTCCTCGCGGAAGCGCGTCACCGGCTCGCCGATGGTGCGCACCAGGCGCGCGACCAGATCCTCGATGCCGCCGACATAGTCGATCACCGAGTCGGCCTCGAGGTCATAGAACAGGCCGTTCATGGTGAAGTCGCGGCGCCGGGCGTCCTCCTCGGCGGTGCCGAAGACGTTGTCGCGGCGGATCAGCAGCTCGCCGTCTTCATCGGGGCCATTTTCACGCGGGTTCGACCGGAAGGTCGAGGTCTCGATGATCTTGGAGCCAAAGAAGATGTGGCACAGGCGGAAGCGCCGACCGATGATGCGGCAGTTGCGAAAGATGTCCTTGGTCTCTTGCGGGGTGGCGCTGGTGGCGACGTCGAAGTCCTTCGGAGTGCGACCCAGCAAGAGGTCCCGCACGCAGCCCCCGACGAGGTAGGCCGTGTGGCCCGCGTTTCTCAGTCGCCGCACGACCTTGGCTGCATCGGCGTCGATCAGCTCGTGGGGAATGCCCATCGCGTTACGGTTAACATATCGGCCCAGCGTGGGCAACGAAGCGACCACCATATATGGAGATGCCGCGGGGCGCTCGGTGACCGTGCCGGCGCCGGCGCGCGTGCGTCGCGTGGTGTCGCTGGTGCCCAGCCTGACCGAGGTCGTGGCCGCGCTGGGCGCCAGCGAGCGCCTGGTCGGGGTGACCCGCTACTGCCCCGGCCTGGCGCCGGTGGTGGGCGGCACCAAGCAGGTCGACCTGCAGATGATCGTCGAGCTCGGGCCCGACCTGGTGCTGGCCAACCAGGAGGAGAACCTGGAGCGCGACGTGCGCAAGCTCGCCGAGGCCGGGCTGCCGGTGTACGTGACCTACCCGCGCACGCTGGAGCAGGGGCTGGGCGTGTTCGCGGAGATCGGGCGCCTCCTGGGCTGCGAGGTCGAGGCGGCGCGCGAGGAGGCGCGCTGTCGGGCCGCGCTGGCGAAGGTGGCGCCGCTGCTGCCGGCGCGGCGGGCGGCCTGTCTGGTCTGGCGCGAGCCGCTGGTGGCGGTCGGCGACGACAGCTATGGCGCCGACGTGATGAAGCGGCTGGGGCTGGTCAACGTCTGCCCGGGTGGCGAGCGGCGCTATCCCTTCGTCGACCTGGCGACGCTGCGCGCGGCGGCGCCCGAGCTCGTGCTGCTGCCGGATGAGCCCTACGCATGGACCGCCAGCGAGCGCGACGAGCTCGGGCGCGCGCTGGGCGCGAAGCTGGCGGCGGTCGACGGCTCGCTGCTGTTTTGGTACGGTCCACGCATCGCGCGCCTGCACGAGCTGGCGGACGCGCTGGCAACCGCGCTGCGAGCCGAGCCCTGACGATGCGCCTCTGCTTCGTGGTCAATTCGGTCCGCACCCAGCGGCCGACCTACACGACGTCTCACCTGGCCTGCCAGGCGGCGCGGCGCGGTCACGAGGTCTGGCTGGCCGCGGTCGACGGCCTCAGCCTGGCCTCGGACGGTCGCGTGCTGGCGCAGGCGGTGGCGCTGAGCGGGAAGCCCAGGGACACCCGCGAGCTGGTGGCCACCATCGCGGCGGCGGGGGCCGCGCGCACCGAGCTCGCGCTCGACGGCTTCTCGGTGGTGTTCCTGCGCAACAACCCGGCCGCCGGGGCCGACGGCGACCGGCCCAACCCGGGCGTCGAGTTCGGGCGCCTGCTCAAGCGCTCCGGCGTGCTGGTGGTCAACGACCCCGAGGGTCTGCTGCGCGCCGGGTCGAAGATGTACCTGGAGGGCTTTCCTGCCGAGATCCGCCCGCGCACGCTGATCACGCGCAGCGCCGAGCGGGTGCGCGCCTTCCTGGGCGAGCTCGACGGCGCCGCCATCTTGAAGCCGCTGGCTGGCTTCGGCGGGCAGAACGTCTTCTATCTGGCGCGCGGGCAGACCACCAACCTGAACCAGATGATCGCGGCGGTGAAGAAGGACGGCTACGTCATCGTGCAGGAGTACCTGCCCGCCGTCGCGCGCGGGGACAAGCGCGTGTTGCTGCTGGGCGGCGAGCCCATCGAGGTCGGCGGCCACGTCGCCGCGTACCGGCGCATGCGGCCCAAGGACGACATCCGCAACAACATGCACGTGGGCGGGTCGCGACGGCGGGCGACCTTCGGCGCCGCCGAGCGTCGCATCTGCGAGCTGGTGCGGCCGCGGCTGGTGGCCGACGGGCTGTACCTGGTCGGGCTCGATGTCGTCGGCGACAAGCTGCTCGAGATCAACGTGTATGCGCCCGGCGGCATCCACAACATCAACGAGCTCTACGGTGTCAACGTCGGCGAGGCGGTGATCGCCGACCTGGAGCGCTGGGTCGAGGCGCGGGCGGCGCGGGGCAGCGGCGGCGTACGCGGGGCGGGGCGGGCTTGACCCAGGCGGCGCTGCCACTGCTGGTGTCGGCGCTGGCCGCGCATTCGCTGGGCGGGCTGGTGGCGTTCGTGACCCGGCGCCGCGTCGGGCGCTGGCTGTCGGATGCGCTGGCGCTGCTGGCGGCGGCCGGGCTGATCGGGGCTGGATCCCTGGCGCTGCTGGCCGAGGCTCCGCTGACGACGTCGGTGGCGCGGCTGGGCAACCTGTCGAGCTACCGGCTGCGCGTGGACCGGCTGGCCGGCCTGATGCTGGTGCTGCAGGGCGTGATCGAGTGGTTCGTGGCGCTGGCGATGCCGCGCCTGCTGGTGACCGAGGGGGACGAGCGACGCCAGGGGCTGGTGCGCGCGGCCTGTCACGTGCTGGGCGCGGCGCTGACGCTGGTGTTCGTGGCCGACGACACGCTGCTGTGGATCGCGGGCTGGCAGGGGGTCGCGGTGTCGTCGTTCCTGGTCATGGTGGTCAGCGGCGATCGCGCGGGGCGACGCGCCGGCTTCGGCTATGCGGTGATCACGCAGGTCGGGCTGGCGTGCCTGATGGCGGCGCTGCTCCTGCTGGCGCGCGACGCCGGCGGCCTCGACTTCGCGGCCCTGCGCGCGGCCACGGTGCACGGGCGGCCCGGGCTGTTCGTGGCCTTCGCGGGGCTGGTGGGGTTCGCGGCGCTGGCCGGGCTGGCGCCGCTGCATCTGTGGCTGCGCTACCTGAACCCGGTGGTGGCGGCGCCGGCGGCGGCGCTGATCGGCGGCGTCGCGGTGCTGGCCGGCGCCTTCGGGATGGTGCGCTTCAGCTTCGAGCTGGTGCCGCCGCCGTCGTGGCAGTGGAGCGTGGTCGTCATCGTGCTGGGCTGCGCGTCGGTGCTGTATGGCGTGCTGTATGCGCTGCTGGAGCGCGACCTCGTGCGCGTGGTGGCGTGCTTCGCGGTGCACGGCGTCGGCCTGATCTTCGTCGGCATCGGGGTGGCGTCGCTGGCGCGCGCCGAGGGCGCCCAGGGCGTGGCCGCGCTGGCGCTGGGGGCGACGCTGATGCAGCTCCTGGCGCACGCGGGGGCCATCGCGCTGATGGCGCTGGCGGCGGGCGCGGTGCGGGTGGCGGCCGGCGCGGATCTGGAGCGGCTGGGCGGCCTGGCGCGCACGATGCCGGCCAGCAGCACCGGCTTCGTGCTGGCGCTGGCGTCGGTGTGCGGGCTGCCGCCGCTGCTCGGCTTCGCGGCGCACTGGGCGGTGGTGCAGGCGCTGTTCCGCGGCCTCGGGCTGCATGGTGACGTGGCGCGGCTGCTCTTGCCGGCGGTGCTGGGTGTGGTGGTGCTGGCCAGCGCGGCGGGGCTGGGGGTGGCGGTGCGCGTGCTGGGGCCGGTGTTCCTGGGTCGGCCGCGCGCGGGGCGCGAGGGGCGGGAGATCGGTGGCGGTGCTCGGCTGGCGCTGTGGGGGCTGTCGCTGCTGCTGATCGTGGGCGGCGCGGCGGCCGGGGCGGTGGGCGCGCTGACGACGCGGGCGATGGCGGGGCTCGGGCTGGGCGACGCGGCGACGCTGGCGGCGGGGGCGGGGCGTGCGGCGCTGCAGCGCACCACCGTGCTGGCCGGGCCCGCGACCAGCGTGGCACCCGCGGTGCTGACCGGGGTCGGCATCGCCATCGCGCTGCTGGTGTGGCTGGGTGGGCGCGGGGCGGCGCGGGTGCGGCGCGGCCCCAGCTGGTCGGGCGGCGCCACCCCGAGCAGCGACGCCCAGTACACCGCGAGCGCCTTCGCCCAGCCGCTGCGCCATGTGTTTCGCAAGCTCTTGTGGCCAGGCACCGTGCTGGCGCGGCTGCGCCCGGGCGAGCGCCCCGAGCAGCAGGTCGGCGTGGTCGAAGCGCGCGTCTATGTGCCGCTGCGGCGCGTGCTGCTGTGGGTCGGCGAGGTGGCGCGCTGGGCGCAGCGCGAGACCGTGCTGCACTGTCTGACCTACGTCTTCATCATGCTGGTGACGCTGCTGGCGGCGGTGATGCTGTGGGCATGACCGGGCTGCTCGCGGTCGCGGCCGCCGAGGCGCTGCTGCTGGTGCTGGCGGCGCCGCTGCTGGGTGGGCTGGCGCGCACCCTGCGCGCGCGGCTCGAGGGGCGACGCGGGCCCGGGGTGCTGCAGTCGTATCGCGACCTCGGCAAGCTGATGCGACGTGGGCCGGTGATCTCGGACGACGCCTCGGGCGTCAGCCTGATGGCGCCCGCGCTGGTGTTCGGCGCCATGGTGACCGCGGCCGCGCTGGTGCCCATCGGGGCGGGCTGGGGCGCGCTGGCCTTCGCGGGTGACGCGGTGGCGCTGCTCGGCGTGCTGGCGGCGGGGCGCTTCGTGCTGGCGCTGGCGGCGTTCGACGCCGGCGGGGCGCTGGCGGCCGGCGGCTCGGCGCGCGAGGTCACCATCGGCACCTTGCTGATGCCCACGCTGATGCTGGCGCTGGTCAGCGCCGGGCTGGCGGCGGGCAGCACCGGGCTGGGGCCGATGGCGGCGGCGCTGGCGCAGCGCGGCTTCCAGGGCGCCGGTGAGGCCCAGGTGCTGGCGCTGGCCGCGGTGGCGCTGGCGGTGCTGGCCGACACCGGGCGCATCCCGTTCGACGATCCCGACACCCGCCTCGAGCTGGCCATGACCCAGGGCGCGCTGTGGCGCGATCTGTCGGGCCGTCACCTCGGCCTGGTGCGCTGGGCCGCCGACGTCGAGCAGCTGGTGCTGCTGGTGCTCATCGCCAACATCTTCATCCCGGGCGGTCGCGTCGTGGTCCCGGGCGCGGACAGCAGCACGCTGGCGGCGCTGGCCATCGCGCTGGCCATCGTGGTCGGCAAGGTGGTCGCGGTGACGGTCGGCTATGCATTGGTGGAGCGCGCCACCGCGCGGCTGCGCTTCTTCCGCGCCCCCGACCTGCTCGGCGTGGCCTTCGCGGCCGCGCTGGTGGGCACCATCTTCGCGCTGTACGGAGGCGCGGCGTGAGCCAGCTGGTCCAGGTGCTGGCCACGCTGGTGGTGCTGTCGGGGCTCGGCATGGCGGCCAACCTGCGCGTGCAGTCGCTGATCAACGCGCTGGCGGCGCAGTCGATGCTGGTCGGCGGCGCGCTGTTCTCGCTGGGCTGGCACAGCTCGCGGATGGTGGCGGGCACCGGGGTGGTCGTCGTCGTGCTCAAGGCCATCGTGGTGCCAGGCTGGCTGCGCGCGTCGCTGCGCCACGGCCACAGCACCGGGCAGGGCACCGAACCGTCGCTGTCACTGCCGAGCTCGGTCATCGTGTGTGCGCTGCTGGCGGTGCTGGGCTACGCGGTCGGGCGCCCCATCGCGGTGACCGCGAACCTGGGCACGCGCGACGTCTTCCCCGCCGGCCTCACCCTGGCGCTGGTCGGCACCTTCATCATGATCGTGCGCGGCACCGCGATGTCCCAGGTGGTCGGCCTGATGGTGCTCGGCAACGGCGTCCTGCTGGCCGCGGTGGCCAGCGCGCCCGCGATCGCGCTGCTGCCGCAGCTGGCGCTGGCCTTCGAGGTGCTGGTGCTCGCGGTGGTCATCGGCATGCAGCTGTTCCGCATCGAACGCGCCTTCGACCAGCTCGAGCAGGCCCGCCTGCCGCGCGGCGTCGACGACGAGCGTGACGCATGAGCTGGCTGATCTACGCCGCCGTCGCGCTGCCGCTGGCGATGGCCGTCCTGGTCTTGCTGGGCGGGCGACGCTCGATGCTGGACGAGATCGCGGCCTCGCTGGCCAGCGCCGGCGTGCTGGCCATCGGCATCACGCTGGCGGTGTACACCCAGCGCCACGGCGTGCTGGTCGCGGCCGACGGCTGGTTCCGCGTCGACGCGCTGTCGGCCTTCGTGCTGATCACCATCGCGGGCGGCGCGCTGGCGGCGCAGCTGTATGCGGTGGGTGCCTTCGAGCCAGCCGAGCGCGGCACCGGCATCGATCCCGACGCCGGGCAGAAGTTCCGCTTCCTCGGCCAGCTGTTCCTGTCGTCGCTGGCGGTGATGGTGATGGCGGGCAACCTGGGCGGGCTGTGGATCGCGCTGGAGGGCACGCTGCTGACCTCGGCCCTGCTGGTCGGCTTCAACCGGCGCACCAGCTCGCTGGAGGCGGCCTGGAAGTACGTCATCATCGGCACCGTCGGCCTCGGGCTGGCGCTGTTCGGCACCGTGCTGCTGTACGTCGCGGCGCACAGCGCGGGCGCCGACGGCCTCGACGCGCTGCGCTGGCAGCACGCCATCGCCGGCGTGCTCGACGTGCGGCTGGTCAAGATCGGCTTCGTGTTCGCGCTGGTCGGCTTCGGCACCCTGGCCGGGCTGGCGCCAATGCACCTGTGGCGGCCCGACGCCTTCCGCGCCGCGCCCACGCCGGTGTCGGCGCTGCTGGCGGGCTGCCTGGCGCCGGCCTCGCTGTACGCGGTGTTCCGGCTGCACCACGTGGCGGCGCAGTCGATCGGCCCCGCGCTGCCCTCGATGCTGCTGCGCGGTTTCGGGCTGACCTCGCTGGTGGTGGCTGCGCTGTTCGTGCTGGTGCAGCGCGATCTCAAGCGGCTGCTGGCGTTCTCGTCGATCGAGCAGGCCGGCTTCGCGGTGCTCGGGGTCGGCTTCGGCGGTCGCCTGGCGGTGACCGGCGCCATCCTGCACCTGCTCTCGCACTCGATGGCCATCGTGCTGTCGTACCTGGTCGCCGGCGACCTGGAGGCGCGCTATCGCACCCGCAACATGCTGCGCATCCGCGGCGCGCTGACCGCGGCGCCCGGCAGCGCGCGCGTGCTGGTGGTGGCCACCGCGGCCGTGGTCGGCGTGCCGCCGTTTTTGACCTTCTCGTCGCGCTTCCTCATCATCTATGGCGGCGTCGAGCGCGGCCATCCGGTGGAGGCCTGCCTGGCGCTGGCGCTGTCGGCGGTGGTGCTGTCGTCGTTCGCGCGCTTCGTCGGCGCCATGACGCTGGGCGAGCCGGCGCCGTCGCGCAGGCCCGACGGCCGCTTCCGCTGGGGCGCCTCGACGCTGACCATGGTGGCGCTGGGTGCGCTGGCGCTGCTGCTCGGGATCGCGCTGCCGGGCCCGCTGCGGGCGCTGTTCGGCGCCGCAGCCGACGCGCTGGGGGTGGTGTGATGGCGACGCTACGGGGGATCTCTCCGCTGGCCTTCCTGGCGCCGCCGCGGCAGGTCAGCGCGGACGAGGCCAGCGCCGCGGTGGCGCGGGTGTGCCCGGCCGCCGAGGTCTTGCCGGCAGCGGCGCCCGGCGAGCTGCGCTGGCGCGTGCCCGATCTGGCGCTGGCCGGGGTGCTGCGCACGCTGGCCACCGAGCTCGACGCGCGGCTGTTCACGCACGTCGCGCACGGCGCGCGGCTGGTGGTCACGCTGGCGCCCGACCCCGGGCCGCTCTTGACCCTGGAAGCAGAGGGCGCGCTGCCCGCGCTGTTGCCGGTGCTGCCCGCGGCGGGCTGGTGCGATCGCGAGGCGCGCGATCTCGGCCTCGCGCTGGCGGGCGTCGACCCGCGACCGCTGCTGCGGCCCTCGGGGCTGTCGGCGCTGCCGGTGCAGCCCGGCCTGGCGCGCTTCTCCCACGGCCCCATCCACGACGGCATCGACGGCTCCGCGGTGATCCACTTCAACAACGACGGCGAGGTGATGCGCGGCGTCGAGCCCGAGCTGTTCCACGATCACCGTGGCGTCGAGCGGCTGGCCGAGGGGCGCAGCCCCGACGACGCCCTGCGCCTGGCCGAGCGGCTGTGCAGCGCCTGCGCGGTCGCCCACGCGCTGTCGCTGTGCAGCGCCAGCGAGCGCGCCGCCGGGGCCGAGGTCGCGGCCTCGGTACCACCCCGGGCGCGCGCGCTGCGCACGCTGCTGGCCGAGGTCGAGCGCATGCTCGGCCACAGCCGCGACCTCGGCGTCATCCTGGCCGGCCTCGGCGTGCACCAGGGCGGCGCGCAGCTGGCCCTGCTGGAGCACGAGCTGCGCGAGATCGCGGCGCTGCTGAGCGGCAGCCGCATGCTGTTCGGCGCGCTGCGCGTCGGCGGCGTGACCCGCGACCTGCCGCCCGGGGGGCGCGACCTGGCGCGCCGGCTGCGCCGCGTCGGGCGCAAGCTGGGGCTGCTCTGGGACCGCGTCGGCGAGACCCCTGCGGCGGTCGACCGCGCGGATGGTCTGGGCACGGTGCCGCGGGCGCGCGCGCTCGACCTCGGGCTGGTCGGGGTCGCGGCGCGCGCCTGTCGCATCCCCCGCGACGCCCGCAAGGATCGCCCCTACGCGCACTATGGCGAGGTCGACTTCAAGCTGTCGCTGTCGGATCGCGGCGACGTGGTCGGGCGCTCGCGCGTGCGCATCGACGAGCTGCGCGAGGCGGTCGCCATCGCCTGCCAGTGCATCGACGGGCTGCCCGAGGGGCCGCTCGCGGTGGAGGTGCCCGCGCCGGCGCCGGGCGCGGTCGCGCATGGCTGGGCCGAGTCGGCGCGCGGCGAGACCGTGACCTGGGTGGCGTTCGGCGCCGATGGGCGGCTGGCGCGCTGGCGCGTGCGCTCGGCGTCGTACTTCAACTGGGCCGCGCTGCCGGCCGCGCTGGCCGATGCGACGGACACCTCGCAGGCGTTGGGCGCGCTGGCCTCGGACCTGCCGCTGGTGCGGCGCTCGCTGGGGCTGTGCACGGCCTGTGTGGACAGATGAGTGAGCCAGGTCAGCCGGGCTCCCCGCGCGAGCCCGCCCAGCCGGTCCAGCCCGGCCAGCCCGCCGCGCCCAGCGGCCTCGGTGAGCTGGTGGGGCGCCTGAACGCCGCCATCGCGCGCCGCTTCGCGCGCTCGCTCGCCGTCCTGGCGGTGTCGGCGGGCGACTGCGGCGGCTGTCGCGCCGAGCTGGGCGCCGCCTTCGGCCCGGTGCACGACGTGCAGCGCCTCGGGGTCGACATCGTGGTCACCCCGCGCCACGCCGACGCCCTGCTGGTCACCGGCCCCGTCACCGACGCCATGCGCGAGCCGCTGCTGCGCGCCCACGCCGCCATGTCCGAGCCGCGCATCGTGATCGCGGCTGGCGCCTGCGCCATCGACGGCCACATCTTCGTCGGCGCGCCCGCCGTGGTCGGCCCGCTGTCGGCCCTGCTGCCGGTCGACATCTTCATCCCGGGCTGCCCGCCCACGCCGCGTCAGCTGATCGAGGGGCTCATGGCGGCGATGGGGCGCCGGGCTTGATGTAGGGCCCGAGGCGTCGCGCCAGCTCGGGCGGCATGCGCGTGCTGCTGAAGTGGTCGCGCTGCACCGCCACCATCACGAACGCCGCGGTGGCCACGAG
>JADYYK010000213.1 GCA_020853705.1 Deltaproteobacteria bacterium | reverse complement strand
CGGGTGCTTCACGCGCCGCGTCCACGACATCTCGCTGATGTGGACCAGGCCCTCGATGCCCTCCTCGAGCTCGATGAAGGCGCCGTACTCGGTCAGGTTCTTGACGATGCCTTCCACGATCTGGTTCTCGCGCAGCTTCTCGAGCGTGGTCTCCTTCAGCTCGGCGCGCTCCTTCTCCAGGAGCACACGGCGCGAGAGCACGATGTTGCCGCGCTTCTTGTTGAACTTGATGACCTTGAACTTGTGGGTCTTGCCGATGAAGGCGTCCAGGTTGCGGACCGGCCGCAGATCGACCTGCGAACCCGGGAGGAAGGCCTTCACGCCGCCGCGGATGGTGACCGAGAGGCCGCCCTTCACGCGCTGCGCGATGGTGCCCTCGATGAGCTCGTCGCGCTCGCACGCGGCCGAGATCTCGTCCCACACCTTGAGACGATCGGCCTTCTCCTTGGAGAGAATGACCAGGCCGTTGTCGTTTTCACGCGACTCCAGCAGAACCTCGACCTCGTCGCCCGCCTTGACCGAGACCGCTCCATCGGTACCGGTGAACTCGTCGATCGGGATCTGCCCCTCCGACTTGTACCCGATATCGACGACGACATAGTCCTTGGCGACCTGGATGACATGGCCGCGGACGATGTCGCCTTCCTTGACGTCTTCCCGCTTGAGGCTCTCTTCGAACATCGCGGCGAAGTCGTTCTCCAGGCCGCGACCCTGCTCCATACCTGCTTCAACCATACTGTGTAGCTCCCGCACGCTGGGACGGAACGCTGCCGGACCCCTGGCGTGAGGGCGAAAACTAGACGCCCACCCCCCTCATGTCAAACGAAAACGCGCGCGTACGGCGTCGGCGATGCGCGCGATGACGGCCTCCAGCGGGACCCCTGAGGAGTCGACCAGGGCGGCGTCGTCGGCCTGACGCAAGGGCGCGGCGGCGCGCTGGGTGTCCTGCTCGTCGCGCGCCACCTGCTCGCCGAGAACCCGAGCGAAGTCGATGTCTTGTCCAGCGGCGCGCAGCTCGTCCCAGCGCCGGCGCGCGCGCTCCTCGGCGGACGCGGTGAGGAAGAACTTGGCGCCCGCGGTGGGGAACACCACGGTGCCGGTGTCGCGGCCCTCGACCACGACCTCGCCGCGCTCGCCCAGGCGGCGCTGCAGGCCCAGCAGGGCGGCGCGCACGGTGGGCAGCTTGGACACCGCGCTGGCGCCGTTGGAGATCTCGGGCGTGCGCAGCTTGCCGGTGACCTCCTCCTCGGGCTGCTGACCCACGGTCACGAACATGCGGTTTCTGTCGCCCTCGAGCTGGAAGCGCACGTTCATCTCGGTGGCCAGCGCGGCCAGCGCGGGCTCGGCGTCCCAGGCCACGGCGCGGGCCTCGGCGACCACGGCCAGGGCGCGGTAGATCGCGCCGGTGTCGAGCAGCTGCCAGCCCAGGCTGCGCGCGACCGCCTTGGCGACCGTGCTCTTGCCGGCGCCGGCGGGTCCATCGATGGTGCAGATGCGAGAGTCGTTCATGGGGCGACCTTGAAGATGAAGGGAAAGTGGACCTTGATCGATGAGCTGCCGGGCGGAAAGCGCAGCTTGCGCGCCCTCTCTACCATGCATTGCTCGAGCTCGGGAGTCAGCCCTTTGGCGTCAGCCTGGCTGACCGTGCCGTCGGCCTCGATGGTGATGTTGACGTCGACGCGACCGGCCAGGTTGGGCTGCTGCTTGAGCGCCTTCTCGAAGCAGAAGCGGAAGCCCGGGGCGCCGGCGCGGAACACCTTCTGGATGCTGCCCCGGTCCAGCACGTCGCCCGGGTCGAAGGCGAGGCCGGCGTCCACGGCGGCGTCGCGCGCGGCGTCGGGGACCGCGGCGTCGAGCACCCGTGGCAGCGGCGCCGGTGGGCTCGGGCTCGGCGGCGCGGACTGCCGGGGCTGGCGCGCGCGTTTCTCACAACCCGTGATGGCCCCGGACGCCACCAGCACGAGCACCAGCGGCACCCCGAATCTGCCCAAGCACATGCCGGCAGTCTGGCATGGAACCCGCGTATCAATGCGTTGGCACTGGTGTAAACTCGCGCGACCGTCATGACCGCCTCCCCGCCCACAGCCGGTTTTCGCTGGCGTCCGCCGCCCCTGAACGGGCCGGCGCTGATGCTGGCGCTGCTGGGCGTCAACGTGTGGGCGACCATGGCGCTGGTGCCCGCGCTGTGGAGCGGCGCCGCGCGCTCCAGCACCATGCGCGTGCTGCTGCTGCTGCCGCTGCTGCCGCTGGCCATCGGCGTGCTGTGGCGACGCGCCGGGGAACTCTTGCTGGTGTTCCCCATGGTGCTGCTGGTCCCGCTGGTGATGGACGGCCGCATGACCTCGAGCACGGTGTACTCGCTGCGCACCTTCGCGCTGGCCGCGGGCTCGCTGATCGGCTTCCTGGTCGGCGCCGCGGTGGTGCTGGCGCAGCTGGATGCGCCGGCGCGCGCGGCCAGCGAGCGCTCGCTGAGACCGCGTCAGCGCCAGCAGCAGGGGCCGTCGCTGGCGCCCGCCGGACAGCTCGCGCCGGCCGAGCTGCCCGAGCGCTGGCGGCGGCGCTTCCGCCTGTATGGCCTGCTCGGCGTGCTGTCGGCCATCTTCCCGCTGGTCCTGGTCTACGCCGCCAACTTCATCCCGGCCGAGCAGAAGAACCTGCGCGAGGTCTACCCCGGCCGGGTGGCGTCGATCCAGTCGCTCATCAACCTCATCGTGTTCGCGCTGTGGGCCGGGATCTACGGGGTGTACTTCCTGTCACCGCTGCGCGCCCACCGCACCGGCGACAAGGAGCTGACGCGTGACCTGGCGCGCCTCAAGGAGTCGCCGCGGCGCCCGGGCTGGATCGTCTACCTGGGCCTGGTGGCCGCGCTCGCGGGCCTCATCCTCTTCTCGCTGCTCGAGGTGCGATAAGCATGCGCAAAGGGTTCTTCGAGATGGTGGCGCTGGTCCTGATGGCCGGCAGCCTGGCGTTCTTTTACAAGTGCGTGACCTACCTGGAGCGGCGCGACTATGTCGCCGCCATCCTGCTGGCCTTCGTGGGCTTCGCCATCATCCGGGTCGGCTCGGAGATGGCGCGGCTGGCCCTGGTCCAGAAGGAGTGATCCGGGGCGCCGCCATAGCCGCCCTGGCGGTGCTGAGCGCGGGCCCGCTGGGGGCGGGGTGCGGCGGCCGGCGTGCGCGTCCGGCCGAGCAGCGCGTGCAGGACAGCGACGCCCGCGAGCGCGCCGCCGTCGCGCGCGCGGCCTGGCTACCGGCACCGGCTCGCCCGACGCCGGCCCTGCCGGTCGACGAGGTGGTGGCCGAGGTCGATGGCGTGCCGATCTACGCCAGCGAGGCGGCGGCGCAGGCACGCGCGCGCCACATCACGCCGCGCGCGGCGGTCGACGAGCTGATCGCCCGCGAGCTCCTGGCCGCGGAGGCGCGCCGGCGCGGCTACCAGGAGGATCGCGCGGTCATCGAGGCTCGCCACGCACCGCTGGCGCGGGCGCTGCTGGCGCGCGACTTCGCGCCGACGTTCGACGGGCCCGAGGACATCCCGGCGTCCGAGATCGCCAGCGCCTACCAGGCCAACCTGGGCCACTTCGTCGCCCCCGAGTCGCGCGAGGTGCTGTACGTGCGCGCCTCCGACAGCAAGCCGACGCCGCCCGCGGCGGCCGCGCGCGCCGAGGCGATCGCGAAGGCCTTCCGCGCCCGCTTCCCCGCCGGCAGCGCGGCGCGGGTCGACTGCGACGCCGTCAAGGCCGCCGCCGCCGAGGCCCAGCACGAGGAGCCGTCGCTGGCCTTCGAGGTCTATGACGCCTGGGCGAGCGCGACCGATCCGGTGTTCGCCAAGGTGATGTTCGCGCTGCCCGAGCCGGGCGCGCTGTCGGACGCCTTCAAGACGCCGTGGGGCTGGGACGTGCTGTGCCTGAAGAAGATCACCCCGCCCAGGAACATCAGCCTGGCCGAGGCCGAGCCCGAGCTGCGCACCCGCTTCTTCGAGACCGCGCGCGCGGCGGCGTTCCAGCGCTTCCTGACCGGCGCGCTGCGCACCACCGAGGCCGCGGTGGCGCCCGGCGACGTCAGCGTCCGCCGCGCCTTCCCCGCCGACACCATGGCGGCGCCGGCGCCATGAGCACCTCGTTCACACCGATCCTGAGCCACACCCTGGAGCACACCCCCGGCGCGCTGGCGGCCATCTTCGCCGACGCCGACGGCGAGGCGGTCGACTCGGTGTCCACCCGCCTGCAGCCCGACGACCTGCTGGTGCTGGGCGCGCACTATGGCGTGCTGCTGTCGATGATGCGCTCGGGGCTGACGCGCTTCGCGCTGGGGCGACCCGAGGAGATCCTGATCCACCACTCGCGCACCGACGTCCTCATCCGTGAGGTCGGGGACGGTTACTACGTGGTGCTGGCGCTCGACTCCGGCAGCCACCTGGCCACCGCACAGCGCCGCCTCGACAGCTGCGCCGCCGCGCTGCGGAAGGAGATGTGATGCGCCGCGCGGGTCGGCTGCGGACGCTCGCGCTGGCGCTGCTGCTGGCGGCCGGCCTGGGCGCCGTCGCGCGCGCCGACGAGCTCGACTATCGCGCCGAGAACGGGGGCTGGAACGGCCTCAGCGAGCTGTTCGCGCTGGCGCGTGGCGATGGCCGCGCCATCGAGGTCGGCAGCGCCATCGACTGGGATCACCTGGGGCCGCAGGACATCCTGATGCTGATGTATCCGCGCTCGGACGTCGATCCGCGCGCGCTGCGAGACTTCGTGCGCTCGGGCGGGCGCCTCATCCTGGCCGACGACTTCGGCCGCGGCGGCCCGCTGTTCGCCGCGCTCGACATCGAGCAGCGCGACTTCGCCACCCTCAAGACGGCGCCGCGGCTGTGGAACCCCGACCACCCCAACCTGCCCATCGCGCAGGTGGTGACCCGCGACGGCGAGCTGGCCGCCGGCCTGACCGAGGGCATCGACGAGATCGTCACCAACTACCCCACCGTGCTGACCAGCACGCGCCACCCGGTGATCTATGGCTTCTCGCCCACCGAGGGCGTGGTCATCGCGGGCAACCTGGGCAAGGGCAAGTTCGTCGCGCTGGGTGATCCCAGCCTGCTCATCAACGTGATGCTGGGCTTCGACGGCAACTTCCACTTCGCGACCCAGCTCATGCGCACCATGGCGCCCGACGTCAGCGCCGACCGCATCGTGGTCGTGGTGCAGGAGTTCCAGGTCAAGGGCGCCGCACCGGTGGCGCCTCCGGAGCGTCCCGGCCTGGCGGGCAGGGCCGGCGAGACCCTGGTGGCGTTCAACGGCTTCCTCGACGAGATGAACGACTATCTGGCGCCCGATCGGCTGTTCCGCTGGATCGTGCTGCTGCTCATCATCCCGTTCGCCATCGCGGCGGCGCTGCTCCTGTCGTGGGCGCGCGGGGTCCGGCTCGACGGCCGCTGGACCCGACCGGCCAGCGCGGCGGCCCGCCTCGACACCGCGGATCTGCTGGAGCGCTACGACGACGGCCGACCCACGCTGCCCTGGAACTACCCGGCCGCGCTGGTCCGGGACGACGTCGAGCGCCGCCTGGCCGGCGCGCTCGGCGAGCCCGACCCGCTGGGGCAGCCGCCGGTCAAGATCATCGAGATGCTGGCGCACCGCGTCTCGGCCGAGGCCGCGACCATCGCGCAGCCGCTGCTGCCACGCCTGCGCGCGCTGCCCGGCCGGCAGCAGAACGCCGGCGCCTGGCTGGGCAGCTTCATCACCCGCAAGCAGTTCGACACCCTGCACGACGAGGCGCGCGCGCTGGGCATCGCCATCGAGCGCGGCCTGGCCGCCCGTCAGGCCGCCGGCCTTCTGCCGCCGCCCCCGCAGGCGCCGCACCTACCGCCACCCCCGCCGCCACCCCCGCGCGATCCTGGCGCACCTTCCAACCCCCACCTGGGATAGAACCGAGCCATGTCGCAACCTGTCGCTCCGCCGTCATCGACCTCGTCCGTCACCGGCATCGATCCCCAGACGCTGGCGCAGATCCTCGACGTCTGCGGCATGGTCGCGCGCGAGGTCCAGAAGGTCTTCATCGGACCCGCCGAGCTGCCCGAGATCCTGCTCACGGCGCTGCTGGCGCGCGGCCACGCCCTGCTCGAGGGCGTCCCCGGCGTGGCCAAGACGACGCTGTGCAAGGGCTTCTCGCGCGCGCTGGGCTGCAGCTTCAAGCGCATCCAGTTCACGCCCGACCTCTTGCCCTCGGACATCACGGGCACCTACATCCTCGACATGCGCGACAACAAGTTCGTGCTGCGCGAGGGGCCGATCTTCGCGCACATCGTGCTCGGCGACGAGATCAACCGCGCCCCCGCCAAGACCCAGTCGGCGCTGCTCGAGGCCATGCAGGAGAGCCAGGTCACCATCGAGGGCGAGACCCGCCCGCTGGGGCCGCCCTTCATGGTGCTGGCGACGCAGAACCCGGTCGAGCACGAGGGCACCTACCCGCTGCCCGAGGCGCAGGTCGACCGCTTCCTGGTCAAGGTCGCGGTGCGCTACCCGACCCCCGAGGACGAGCGCCGCATGCTGCTGACCTACAACCGGCCGCGCGCCGAGGTGCGCGCCATCCTGTCGCCGGAGGACATCATCCGGCTGGGCCAGCTGGCCGATCAGGTCCACGTCGAGGACGAGCTGTTCGACTACATCCTCAGCCTGACCCAGTACACCCGCAAGCATCGCCGGGTCTACCTGGGGGCCTCGCCGCGCGCGGGCCTGGCGCTGTTGCAGGCGTCCAAGGCGCGCGCGCTGACCAAGGGGCGCGACTATGTGCTGCCCGATGACGTCAAGCTGCTGGCGCCCTACGTGCTGAGCCACCGCATCATGATGACGCCCGAGGCCGAGCTGGAGGGCGTGCTGGCCGACGCCGTGGTCAACGAGGCGCTCGAGCGCGTCTCCTACAAGCGAGCGCGGTGACCCCGTACCTGTCCACCCGCGGGCGCCTGCTGCTGGCCAGCGCGCTCGTCATCATGCTGGGCGGCGCGGTGCGCGCGGCCTGGCCGCTGATCGCGCTCGGCGGCCTCGTGCTGTCGACCCTGATCACGATGCACATGCTGTTCTACCCGACCGCGGTGCTGCTGCGCCGGCGCAAGATCGAGCTGGCCTGGTGGGTGCCGCCGTCGGACACCGCGGGCGGCGCCATCATCGCCACGCACCCGTTCCAGCTCCACGTGGCGCTGCGCAACCATGGGCCGCGCGCGCTGCGCATCCATGACCTGCAGATCTTCTGCTCCAGCGCGCTGGAGGTCGATCAGACCCTGCGCGTGACGGTGCCGCGCGGCACCGAGTCGGAGCTGTCGGCGCGCACCGTGGCGGCCGCGGCCGGCCACTGGTTCCTGCACGGGGCCTCGCTGGAGTTCGGCGATCCGCTGGGCTGCTTCCGGGTCCGCGCCTACTTCCCCAATCCGCTCGGGGTCAAGGTGTTCCCCAAGCTGTCGGCGGCGCGCGGCGCGGCGCTGGTGGCGCGGCCACAGGCGGGTGCCCTGCACGAGCGCGCCGGCCTGCACCACGTGCGGCGCAAGGGCCTCGGCGGCGAGCTGCGCGAGATCCGCGAGCACACCCAGGGCGACGCCTTCAAGCAGATCGCCTGGAAGGCCAGCGCCCGCGCGCGCAAGCTGATGGTGCGCGAGCTGGAGAGCGAGATCGTGGTCACGCACCAGATCCTGCTCGACGTCGCGGGGTCGATGCGCCAGGGCGAGGTCGGGCGCGCCAAGCTCGACTATGGCATCGAGGTCGCGGCGGCCTTCGCGCGCGAGGCGCTGGACGCCGGCGATCGCGTCGGGCTGACCACGTTCGACGCCCGTGTCATCGGCGCCATCGAGCCGCGCGACGGCAAGCCGCAGCTGATGCGCATCGTCGATCACCTGCTCGAGCTGCGCAACCTGGTCGACGAGGATCTGACCGAGCTGACCGACGGCGAGCTGGTCACCGCGGTGGCGCGCTACCTGGCGCACCAGGAGGCGCTCGACGTGCGGGTGCCTCGCCCGGCGCGCATGGATGACCCGCGCTGGTCGCGCCTGGCGGCCGGGCCGGGCGGCGAGCTCTACGATCTGGATGCCACCGGCCGGGTGGTCGCGACCTTGCTCAAGGCGCGGCCGCCGATGGCGGGGCGCCACGCGCAGTCGTGGTATGCGCGCGTGGTCGCGGGTGATCCCGAGATGGCGCGGCTCAGGCTGTTCGCGCGCGTGCGCGGGATCGAGGTGCCGTACCGGCGCGATCCGCCGCCGGGGGGCCGCGTGGCCGGGTTCGGCGCCGCGCTGGCCAAGGGCGGCGCCGGCCACGCCGGCAAGTTCGTCATCGTGATCAGCGACCTCGAGGGCATCCTGGAGGACGCCGACAGCGCGCTGCGCCAGCTCGCGGTGGCCCGCCAGCGCGGCCATCATGTCGCCGTGGTGTGCCCTTTCGGGCCGGCCTTCGCCAAGCTGGCCAGGACGCCGTCGGGCCAGCGCGTGGGCGAGCTGCTCGCGGGTGAGGAGCGCCGGCGCGCCGAGCAGGCGCGGCGCAACGTCGAGCGGCTGGGCATCCCGGTGCTGATGGCGGGGCCCGAGGACGTGCTGCTGGTGCTGGTGCGCCGGCTGGCGCGCGCGCGGGCGGCGCTGCGCGGCCGCGTCGCGGGGTAGCGCGTGCCGCGAGCTGCTGCGGCGGCGGAGCGGCGGGTCCGGCGGGTCCGGCCGGTCCGGCGTGTGATCTTGGCGGCGTTCGAGCCGTTCGGGGGGCGGCGCGAGAACCAGTCCGAGCGCGTGGTGCGCGAGGTCGCGGCGGCGCCGCCGCGCGGGGTCGACGTCGACGTGCACATCTTGCCGGTGACCTTCGCGCGGCTGCCCGGCGCGATGCGTGCGCTGGTGGCGCAGCCCGGGCAGGCGCTGGTCATCGTGGGCGAGGCCGCGGGCGCGCGCGCGCTGCGCCTGGAGCGGCTCGCGGTCAACCTGATCGACGCCCGCATCGCCGACAACGCCGGCGCGCGCCCGGTCGACCAGCCGGTGCTGCGCGGCGCCCCGCTGGCGCTGCTGTCCACCGCGCCGGTCAAGCGGCTGGCGGCGGCGGCCCGGCGCAAGGGCGCCGTCGTCGAGCTGTCGATGTCGGCCGGGACCTTCGCCTGCAACGCCAGCTACTACCTGGCGCTGAGCTGGTCGCCGGTGCCAGTGCTGTTCGTACACGTGCCGGCGCGCCTGGCGGCGCCACGCCGGCATCTCATGGTGGTCGCCCTGGGTGCCGTCATCGGTGCATTTCCCGAGCGCAAGGATTGACGGGCCCCATACGCCTGATAGGATTGGGGCACCTGCTGAGCAAAGGAGACCTCTGCGATGGCCACGACGATCACCGAGGAGTGCATCAACTGCGGCGCCTGCGAGCCGGAGTGTCCGAACGAGGCCATCAGCGAAGGCGAAGACATCTACGTCATCGACGCCGCTCTGTGCACCGAGTGTGTCGGCTTCCATGACTACGAGGCCTGCCAGGCTGTGTGCCCCGTCGAGTGCTGCGTTCCCGATCCGAACAACCGCGAGGACGAGGCCACCCTGCTGGCGCGCGCGGTGAAGCTGCACCCCGACAAGTCGTTCCCCAGCCCGCTGACGGCGGACCTGACGCGCTTCTCGAACCCGAACCGCCAGAAGGCGGCCGGCGAGTAGCCCGACCCGCATCGCGGATCGAGAGCGAGCCCGGCTGGTCCGGGCTCGTTCCATTTTGGCCTGCGAGATCATCTCGGCCGACGTGGAACGAAGGGGGCCATGGAAGTCTCGCGTTCGCTTCGCACCAGCCTGCCGCTCGCCGCCATCTGCGCGCGCCTGGAAGCGCAGTTCGGCTGGCCTCCCTTCGTGATCGACGCCGGCGTGGCGCGGCTGACGGTCGACGACCTGCGGCTCGAGCTGGAGTGGGTGCCCTTCGACCCCCGTCGCGAGCTGAGGGGCAATGTGATCGCGACGCTGGCCTACGAGGGCCAGGGCTTCGCGCGCCGCTGGGACGATGCGCTCGACGCCATGAACGAGCCGGCGCGGTTCCGCTTCGAGGACCACTACTACCTGCGTTCGGCGCTGGCCATCGATGCGTTCGTGGCTGCGCTGCAGCAGCCCTTCCAGCTACCCGAGCTGCATCACGACTGCGAGAACGACAACGAGTGGTGCATGGTCGAGACCGACGACGTGGTCGTGCACGTGTCGCACGCGTATCGGCTGGGCACCTACCACGAGTGGCAGCCCAAGCGCTGCCCACCCCGCTGCAACTACTGGATCGAGGTCATGGTCAAGGCGGCGGCGCCCGCCGCACTCGACCAGGCGTGGCGAGTCGGCTGGCGCCAGCGCTGGATCGAGGCGCTGCAGGAGCTCGGGCGCGGGCAAGTGCACATCGACGGGGTGTGGCACCGCCGGCGTCGATCCCTGGGCCGCTGATCTTCTCACCCCTGAGGTTGGAGCGCGCGCAGCACCTCGAAGCCGATCACCGCCGCCGCCAGCGTCAGCACCAGCCCCAGGAACAGCTGGCGCAGCTTGCGGTCATCGCGACCCTGCGCGAGGTGCGCGCCGATCCAGCCGCCCACCAGCGCGGCGCCCGCCATCGGCAGCGCCACCGTCCAGTCGATGGCGCCACGCCACGCGAACAGCGCGACCGCCGCGGCGCACGAGGCCAGGTTGACCGGCTTGGTCAGCGCCACCGCCTGCTTGAAGCTGACCCCGAACAGCGCCACCGCGCCCAGCGTGAGCACCGTGGTGTAGCCGCCCGAGAAGACCCCGCCGTAGACCGCCAGCAGCGCCGAGCCGAGGTAGCCGACCGCCCGGCGCGCCGGCGTGGCCTGCCCCGGCGCGGCCCCGAACGACGGCCGCCGCCACAGGAGCAGCGCGATGGCCAGCATGCCCCCCGCGACCACCGCGCGCATCACGGTGCGCGGCAGCGCCACCGCCAGCTCGGCGCCCAGCAGCGACCCCGGCACCGCCAGCGCCGCCAGCGCCAGCGTGGGCGAGCGCGGCACCGCGCGCGCGACCAGGAAGCGCCCGGTGGCCGAGACGGTCAGCCCCAGCGAGGCCACCATGTTGGTGGCCACCGCGACCCCGGGGTCCATGCCGGCCAGCAGCATCACCGGCACCGTGAGCAGCGAGTTGCCGCCCGTGATGGCGCCGATCCCGGCGGCGACCCCGCTGGTCAGCGTGAGCCCCAGCAGGACGGGCAGGTTGGCCACGGCGGCAGCATACACTGGCGCCGTTCACGACGCCGTGAACGGCAACTGTCGCCATCTGGCGACACCTGCGAACGTTCGGCCACCCCCGAAGTGGACAAACACCTGAATTCACTGAGATGATGCGGTCGGCCCCCGGCTTGCTATCTCCTGGGTCATCGTCCGTCAGATCGTCGAATCACCTCAGCAACCCATAAGGAGCATGAAGATGTCGAGCTCGAAGCTGCGTTCGCGAGTCCTGGGAGTCACCCTGGCCCTGGCCGGTCTGGGCATCACCAGCGTGGCGAGCGCGCAGAACTCGCCGTACGCGCCGCCCCCGGGCGCGGCCCCGGCGCCGGTCTATCCGGGCTACGCCCCGCCGCCCCCCGGGTACGCCCCCGCTCCGGCCCCGTATGGCGCGCCCGCGCCGGCGCCCTATGCGGCGCCCGCCCCCGCGCCCGCCGGCTACCAGCCGATGTACGGCGAGGAGCAGCGTCCGCCGGGTGTCGAGCGTCGCGGCCTCATCGTCGGCATCGGCATCGGCGGTGGCGCCATCTCGTGCGACGGCTGCAATGACTCGCTGGGCGGCGTCTCGGTCGACCTGCACATCGGCGCCATGCTGGGCCCCCGCCTCGGCATCATGTTCGACGGCTACGCCATCGCGCACCCCATCGAGGGTGGCGGCACCTTCGTGCACGCGGTCGATACCGTGGCGGCGCAGCTGTTCCTGGGTGACCGCTTCTGGGTCAAGGGCGGCCTCGGCGTCGGCCAGCTGCAGCTGAGCGACGACAGCGGCCAGGTCCGCCTGGAGAGCGACACCGGCCCGGCGGTCATGCTGGCCGCGGGCTTCGAGCTCCTGCAGACGCGCACCTCGGCGCTCGACATCCAGGTCCGCGCCGCGGCGACCGACTTCGAGGGTGGCACCATCACCAACGGGTCGCTCAACGTCGCTTACAACTGGTACTGACCCCGGGCGGCCGCGGCCGCGCACAAAGCAAGAGGCCCGCACCAGGGAACGGTGCGGGCCTCGGCATTTTCGGCTGCGCTGCGGCTGCGGAGTGTGGGTACGGCGGCGGCTACGCGGCCCGCTTGAGGGCCTGATCCAGCGTCTTCAGGTTGACCGACACCAGCTTGGAGATGCCCGGCTCCTGCATGGTGATGCCGTACAGGGTGTCGGCGATCTGCATCGTCCGCTTGTTGTGCGTGATGACGATGAACTGCGAGCGGTCGGTCATCTGGCGCACCAGCTCGTTGTAGCGGGTGACGTTGGCCTCGTCGAGTGGGGCGTCGACCTCGTCGAGCAAGCAGAACGGGCTCGGCTTGATGAGGAAGATGGCGAAGATCATGCTGACCGCGGTCAGCGCCTTCTCGCCGCCCGAGAGCAGCTCGACGGTGCCGTTCTTCTTGCCCGGGGGCTGCGCGAAGATCTCGACGCCGGCCTCCAGGATGTCCTCGCTCGGGGTCAGCGCCAGGTGGGCGCGGCCGCCGCGGAACAGGCGCGGGAACAGCTCCATGAACTGCTTGTTGATGGCGTCGAAGGTCGCGCGGAACAGCTTGCGCGAGGTCTTGTTGATCTTGGCGATGGCCTTCTCGAGCTGATCCAGCGCGCGCTCGAGGTCCTTCTGCTGACCGGTCAGGAAGTCGTAGCGCTGCTCCAGCTCGGCGCACTCCTCGATGGCCATCAGGTTGATCTCGCCCAGGCGCTCGATCTGGTCGCGCAGCTCACGCACGCGCGCCTCCTCGGCCTCACCGGCCAGCGGGCGCAGGTGGTAGTCGCCGGCCTCGCGTGAGATGTCGAGGCGGTACTTCTCGACCATCTGCGCGACCAGGACCTCGGTCTGCATGCCGAGCTGCCGGAACGCCAGCTCGTGCTGGGTGGCCTCCTCGGTCAGGCGGCGCACCTGCTCGCGCACCCCGCGCAGGTCGAGCTCCGAGCGCGCCAGCTCGGCGCCGCGGGTCTCGTAGGCGGTGCGCGCGACCTCGAGGTCGGCGCGCAGGGCGGCCTGCTGCTCCTCGGCGAGGGCGCGCTCCTCGACCAGCCCGGCGACCTTGCCGCGCAGCTCCTCGGCGCGGGCCGAGCCCTCCTCGCGGCTGCGGGTCAGGCGACCGATCTGCTCGGCCAGGCGCTCGGCGCGGGTGGCCTGGCGACCGTGCTCGGCGCGGGCGGCGCCGCGCTTCTCGCCCAGCTGCGCGACCAGCACCTTCCACTCGGTGACCTGGGCCTGGGCGTCATCGACCCGACCACGCAGCTCGAGCAGCACCTCGGTGAGCGCCAGCTGCTCGCTCTCCAGGCTGGCGGCGCGATCCTCGGCGGCGCGGTTGGCGACCCGCATCTCCTCGGCCTCGCGCTCGGCCTCGCCACGCGAGGCGACCAGGACCTCGGCGTCGCGCGCCAGCTCCTCCTTGCGGGCCTCCAGGCGGCGCATCTCCTCGCGACCACGCGCGGCGTCCTTCTCGTGCGACAGCAGCGCCATCTCGCGCGAGTGCGCGTCCGAGGTCAGCGACTCCAGCGTCTTCTTGAGTGCAGCGATCTCGCCCTTGTGCGCCAGGTGGCGCGTGTTCCAGTCCTGGAACTCGAGGTCCAGGGTGGCGACCAGCTCCTCGAGCTCGCGGATCTCGCGCTTCTGCGCCAGCACGCCGGCGCCCTGCGCCTCGCGCGAACCGCCGGTGACCACGCCGCGAGCGTCGATGACCTCGCCGTCGAAGGTCACCATGGTGCGGCGCAGCTCGCCGCTCTGCCACAGCTCGAGGCCGCGGGCCAGGCTGTCGACCAGGTAGACATCACCGAGCAGGCTGGCCGCGACTGGCGCCAGCTCGGGCGAGCTGACATTGACCAGCGCCAGCAGCGGGCCGCGCACACCCTCGGGCAGCACGACGGTGTCGGAGGCCGTCTCGGATGCGGCCTCGGGGGCCAGCTCGGTCTCGGTCTCGGTCTCGGTCTCGGTCTCGGTCTCGGTCTCG
>JADYYK010000212.1 GCA_020853705.1 Deltaproteobacteria bacterium | reverse complement strand
CGCGCTCCGATGGAGTGCAACTGATGCGCATCGTCGTCGTCACCGGCATGTCGGGCGCCGGCAAGTCGACGGCGCTCAAGGCGCTGGAGGATCTCGGCTTCTATTGCGCCGACAACCTGCCGATGCCGCTGCTCAAGCAGTTCGTCGAGCTGCTCGGTCAGATCAAGAACCTGGCCAAGGTCGCGCTGGTCGTCGATGCCCGCGCCGGCGAGTTCCTGGGCGGCTTCCAGGCCGTCTTCGAGGCCATCCGCAGCGCCGGCCACACCGTCGAGGTGCTGTTCCTCGACGCCCCGGACCAGGTGCTGCTCAGGCGCTTCTCGGAGACCCGGCGCCGGCACCCGCTGGGCGGCGACGACCTGCGCAAGGGCATCGACGAGGAGCGCCGGCTGCTGGGCGGGCTGCACGACTATCCCGGCGCCGCGGTGGTCAACACCGACGGCCTCAACGTGCACCAGCTCAAGGGGATCGTGCAGGAGCGCTACGGCAAGCGCGAGGGCGCGCTGGGCATCACGCTGCTGTCTTTCGGCTTCAAGCTGGGGCTGCCGCCCGAGGCCGACGTGGTGTTCGACGTGCGCTTCCTGCCCAACCCGTACTTCGAGCCGACCCTGACCTCGCGCACGGGCCTCGAGACCGCGGTGCAGGACTTCGTGCTGGGCAGCCCCGACGCCGAGGCCTTCCTGGGGCTGGCCGAGCGCATGCTGCGCTTCACGATTCCGCGCTATGAACGTGAGGGCAAGGCCTACCTGACCATCGCGATCGGCTGTACCGGGGGACGTCACCGGTCGGTGTCGATCGTCGAAGAGCTTGCGCGCCGCCTGGGAGCGGTGCACTCGATCACGGTGAGACATCGGGATCTGGAGCCAGGATCATGAGCACGATTGCAGTCAATCGGAGTGGGCGGGTCGGGGTCGTGCTGGTCATGCACGGGACGGCCGGTGGCGCGCTGGTCGACGCGGTCGCCGAGGTGCTGGGCGCCGCCGGGCGCGACCTCGACTGGGCGGTGGTCGATCACGCCCAGGCCGAGCCGCGCGCCGCGCTGGCCAGCCGGGTCGCGGTCGCCAGCGCCGGGGTCGATGGCGGGGCTGGCTGGCTCTATGTCAGCGATCTGGTCGGCGCCACGCCGGGCAACGTCTGTGTCGACGCGGCGGCGCTGGCGCGCGCGGCCGGCCGGCCAGTCGATGTCCTGTTCGGGGTCAACCTGGCGATGCTGGTCAAGCTGGCGTCGCTGGATCGTGAGCACCTGGCTCCGTCGGAGCTGGTGGCGGGCGCGCTGGAGACGGCGCGTCGCACGGTGCGTGCACTGCGCGACACCGCATGTGGTGGCAGTGCCGAGGTGCTGGCCCCGGCCAGCGAGAGGACGCGGACGCAATGACGGCGAGCGACGACAGCGCAGAGGGCTCCTTCGACATCGTCAACGACCTCGGGCTGCACGCCCGCGCGGCGTCGCGCTTCGTGCAGGTCGCCAACGGCTTCAAGAGCGAGGTCCAGGTCGAGAAGGACGGCCAGACCGTCAACGGCAAGAGCATCATGGGGGTGCTCATGCTGGTGGCCTCCAAGGGCACCAAGATCAACGTGCGCACCAAGGGGGCCGACGCGGGGCCGGCCCTGGAGGCCCTGCGCGTGCTGACCGCCGACGGGTTCGGCGAGGGTCGGGGGAAATAACACGGTGGGGGGAAGCCTGAGTCCAGAGGAGCGGCTACGCGGCACCGGCGCGTCGGCGGGCATCGCCATCGGGCGCGCCTACATCGCCGACCGGCGCGCGCTGCGCGTCATGCACCGCCACGTCGAGGCCGAGGAGGTCGCCGCCGAGGTGACCCGGCTGCGCGACGCCATCGAGGTCGCCGACGGCGAGCTGGAGCGCGCCAAGCAGAAGCT
The DNA here is from genome assembly GCA_020853705.1 of Deltaproteobacteria bacterium. Classification (GTDB taxonomy): domain Bacteria; phylum Myxococcota_A; class Polyangia; order Haliangiales; family JADYYK01; genus JADYYK01. Next base: position 16,821 of record JADYYK010000212.1, on the reverse strand, counting down.
CGAGGAGCGCCAGGGCGAGGATCACTTCCGCATCTTCGAGGCCCAGCAGCTCATCCTGCACGACGAGCACCTGGTCGACGAGACGGTGCGGCGCATCACCGCGGATCGCATCAACGCCGAGTGGGCGCTGGAGAAGACCGCGGAGCACATCCGCAAGGTCTTCGCCGCCATCGAGGACGACTACCTGCGCGCGCGCGGGGAGGACGTCACCTGGGTCATCCAGCGCATCATGCGCAGCCTGACCGGCGAGGTCGAGGTCGACCTGTCGCCGCCGCCCGACGCCATCGTGATCGCGCACGGGCTGTCGCCGGCCGACGTCGCCAGCCTGCGCCGCGCCGCCATCTCCGCCATCGTGACCGAGGAGGGCGGCGAGACCTCGCACACCGCGATCCTGGCGCGCGCCTTCGACATCCCGACCGTGGTCGGCGTCGAGGGCGTGATGTCCAAGGTCGGCACCGGCGACCTGGTCATCGTCGATGGCGACGGCGAGGTCATCATCCACCCCGGCGCCGAGGTGGTGAAGGAGTACCGCGGGCGCGCGCGGCGCCTGGCCGCGCTCGAGCAGGAGCTGCTCAAGGATCGCGACCTCGCCGGCGAGACCGAGGACGGCGTCCGCATGGGCCTCACGGCCAACATCGAGCTGGCCGACGAGATCGAGAGCGCCATCAGCCACGGCGCCGAGGGCATTGGCCTGTACCGCACCGAGTTCCTGTTCATGAACCGGCCCGATCTGCCCACCGAGGAGGAGCACTACCACGTCGCCTGCTCGGTGCTCGACATGCTCAAGGGGCGCCCCGCGACCTTCCGCACCTTCGACCTCGGCTCCGACAAGGTGGCCAGCTTCCGCAGCGACCACGTCAACGAGCAGAACCCGGCGCTGGGCATGCGCTCGATCCGGCTGTGCCTGACCGAGGAGGGGCGTCCGCTGTTCAAGGCCCAGCTGCGCGCCTACCTGCGCGCCGGGCTGCGCGGCAAGATCCGCATCATGTTCCCGATGATCTCGGGCGTCGACGAGCTGCGCGAGGCCAAGCGGGTGCTCGAGGAGGCGCGCCGCGAGCTCAACATGGAGGGCACGCCGTACGCCGAGGACGTGCCGGTGGGCATCATGATCGAGATGCCCAGCGCGGCCATGACCGCGGACCTGCTGGCGCGCGAGAGCGACTTCTTCTCGGTGGGCACCAACGACCTCATCCAGTACTCGCTGGCCATCGACCGCGAGAACGAGCAGGTCAGCTACCTCTACACCCCGCTGCACCCGGCCATCCTGCGCCTCATCAAGGGCGTGGTGGACGCCGCCCACGCGCGCGGCATCCGGGTCACCATGTGTGGCGAGATGGCGGGCGAGCCGACCCTGGCGCTGCTGCTGCTCGGGCTGGGCCTCGATGAGCTGTCGATGAACCCGGCCTCGCTGCCGGTGGTCAAGCGCGTGCTGCGCGAGGCGACCTTCACCGAGGCGCGCCAGCTGACCAACGAGGTCATGGCGCTGGCCACCCAGGACGAGATCGAGCGCCACCTGCTGGCGAAGATGAGGGATCGTTTGCCCGACCAGGCGTAAGATGAAACGCCATGGCGATGGAGCACGGCACCGCTGATCTGCCCGAGGGATTGCCGCAGGCGCAGGCCATGCAGTTCAGGTGTTCGAACTGCGCCGCGGCGGTGGTCTGGGACCCGGGCGCCGACGCCCTGAAGTGTGACAACTGCGGCCACACCCAGAAGGTCGAGGACAGCGCCAAGCCGGTGGTCGAGTACGACTTCCGCCAGGGCATGGCCAAGGTCCAGACCATGGGCGCCCAGCACCTGTCGCAGGGTGGCCACGAGGTCAAGTGCGACGAGTGCGGCGCGCAGACCGTGCTGGTGCAGGACAGCGGGCGCTGCCCGTTCTGTGACTCGCCCAAGGTGATCAACCACGCCTCGACCGAGGCGGTCATCGTCCCCGAGAGCCTGCTGCCGCACAAGGTCACGCGCGATGACTCCAAGGCGCTGTACGGCAAGTGGGTCAAGAGCCGCTGGTTCGCGCCCAGCGACCTCAGCAAGCGCGCCAAGCTGGCCGGCATGGACGGCGTCTACCTGCCGTACTGGACCTACGACAGCGAGACCTACACCCAGTACCAGGGCATGCGCGGCGAGTACTACTGGGTCACCGTGACCTACCGCGACTCGCAGGGCAACGTGCGCACGCGATCGGAGCGGCGCACGCGCTGGTACCCGGCCTCGGGCACCGTGCACGTCAGCTTCGACGACGTGCTGGTGTGCGCGTCCAAGTCGCTGCCGCGCAAGCTGGTCGAGGAGCTGGAGCCGTGGGACATGGAGGCGCTGACGCCGTTCCATCCCGGCTATGTCTCGGGCTTCGTGGCCGAGCGCTACCAGATCGGCCTCGAGGAGGGCTTTCATCGCGCCGAGGAGCGCATGGATCCGGTCATCCGGAAGGCCATCCGCGCCGACATCGGCGGCGACGTGCAGCGCATCATCAGCACGCACACCATGCACCAGAACGTGACCTTCAAGCACCTGCTGTTGCCGGTGTGGATCTCGGCCTTCAAGTACAACAAGAAGACCTTCCGCATCATGGTCAACGCGCGCACCGGCGAGGTGCAGGGCGAGCGGCCGTGGAGCGCGTTCAAGATCATCGCGCTGATCCTGGTCTGCCTGGGCGTCATCGGCGGGGCCATCTGGGCGCTGTCGAAGGGGTCGGAGCAGGACACCGCCGGGGGCGGCGGCGGTGCGCCGCAGCCGGTGATCCAGGAGCCGGTGCAGGGTGGCGGTGACGTCGGGGGCGGCGGCGACGTCGGGGGTGGTGGTGGCACCGGGGACAGCGGCGGCGGCGCTGGTACGGATGCCGGGTCGGATGGCGGCGCCGGGCTGATCGACAAGCATGGTGGCGCGGCGGCGTTCGACGTCAGCGGCTTCTTGCCCGATGGGCTGGAGATGGCCAAGGTGGCGGCGGCCGACAGCGCGCTGACCGCGATCGAGATCGAGGGGCTGGGGCCGGGCGGCAAGGTGGCGCTGGGGCGGGTGCAGCTGCGCTACCGGTCGCTGATCACGTCCAAGGAAGGCACCATGTGCCGGCAGACCGTCAGCCTGCGCGAGCACTCGGCACAGGCTTATGACGACTCGACGCTGCGCAAGCGCCAGGACTGCGAGGCGGCGCTGCTGGAGGGGCCGCACTGCACCCTGGCCGAGGTGCGCGCCAGGGCCGAGGCGCTGAAGGCGCCCGACGGCGTCGCCGAGGTGGTGCTGAAGGTGAAGTCGAGCCAGACGCCCGACGCGCCGGCGCGCGGCGAGTGGAGCTACGAGAGCGGCAAGTTCAAGAAGAAGTTCGCCGACGACTGCGGCGTCGCGCCGGAGCCCGAGGCTGCGCCAGCGAAGACCAAGACGAAGGTGAAGAAGAAGAAGACCCGGTAGCGGGCCCGGGGCGCTGCGTCAGGCCTGCTGCAGGAAGGGCAGCACGGCGGCCAGGACCTCGGCGGGACGCTCCTCGTTGCCGGCGTGGCCGCAGTCGGGGATGACCACCAGCTCGGCCCCGGGGATCTCGCTGGCCATGCGGCGGCCGTTCTCGACCGGGAACAGGCGCTCGTTCTCGCCCCAGATGACCAGGGTCGGGCAGCGGATGGCGCGCAGCGAGCGCTCGACCTCGCCGAGGTTCGACAGTGACACCAGGGTCGCGTGCAGGGCGTCCTTGCCCCCGGGGCGACACATGCGCTCGTAGATGTAGTCGGTCAGCTCGTCGGTGGCCAGCGTGGGGTCGCGGTAGACCTGGTCCCGGAAGTAGTTCTTGATGTCGCGCTTGCCGAACACGCCCTTGAACAGCAGCGGCCCGATGATGGGCGTCACCGCCAGGCGGTTCTGCAGCGACAGCGCGATGGGATAGCAGGCGGCGTCGAGCACCACCAGGCGCGGCACCCGCTCGGGGTTGCGCGCCGCGGTGTACAGCGCGATGGCGCCGCCCATCGAGTGCCCGAACAGCGGCGCCTTGTCGATGCCCAGGGCGTCCATCACGCCGATCACGATCTCGCTGAAGCCGGCCACGCCGTAGGTGAAGTCGCGCGGGCGGTCGCTCTCGCCATGGCCGGGCAGGTCGAGCGCGATGACGTCGAAGCCGGCGGCCGCCAGCGGCCCCAGCACGGCGCGCCACTCCCAGTGCGACACCAGGTAGCCGTGGATGAGGACCAGGGGCGGGCGCGGCGCGGCCGGGGTGCTGGGCGCCGGGCGGTGCACGAAGATGCGGACGCCCGCGACCTCGACGAACTTGCCGGGCAGCGACATTGGACTAGCGGCAGACCCGACCGGGGCCGTCGGGGATGGTCGTGCAGGCGCCGACCGTGCAGTCGAGGTTGCTGTCGCAGACGCGCTCGCAGGACGAGAACTGCGGACCGCCGGGGCCGGCGATGCCGTAGTACTTGACGCAGGTCTTGCCGTCGGCGCAGTCCTTGTCGCCCTTGCAGGTCAGGTGGTTGACCGGCTTCGGGGTCGGGGTGGGCTTCGGTGTCGGGGTCGGCGCGGGCGTGGCCACCGGCTCGCTGGCGGCGCCGCCCTTGTACCAGATGCACAGCCCCTCGACGCAGCCGCAGCTGCCCTTGGGCGGGGTGGGCACCACGTCGCAGGTGGTGTTGACCTCTTCGGCGGCGCAGACCTCGCCCGAGCAGCCGCTGGCCATGCAGTCGCTGTCGGCGCCGCAGGCGTTCTGGAAGCTGACACCCTCGAAGCGATCATAGGTGGCCGAGCCCGCGGTGAGCAGGGCGCTGCGCTCGCCGGTCGGCTCGGGCGAGGCGGTCGGCTCCGGGGAGGCGGTCGGCTCGGGCGTCGGCCCGGCGGTCTTGGGCGGCTTGCAGCCACACGACAGCGAGATCACGGCCGCGGAGGCCAAGGCCAGGGTGACAAGGACGGAGCGGGTGCGCGTCATGGCCAACGGGTATCACAGGGCGGGCGGGGTGCGCTACAGTCGCGGCGGATGACGCAGCGGCGCGGGTGGCTCTGGCTGGTCTGCGCGCTCGTGCTGGGACCTTGGCTGGCGCGGCCCGCCGCCGCCAACGATCCCCGCGCGGTCTGGCACACGCTGGAGTCGCCGCACTTCATCATCCACTACTACGACCCGCACCGCGCCGTCGCCTACCGGGTGGCCCGCCTGGCCGAGCGCGCCCACGCCGAGCTGGTCCCGGTCATGGCCACCGCGCCCGAGGGGCGTACCCACGTGGTGCTGACGGACGACACCGACAGCGAGAACGGCTCGGCCACGGTGCTGCCGTTCGAGCACGTCACCCTGTTCATCACCGCGCCCGACGCGACCTCGTCGCTGGGCGACTTCGACGACTACCTGGCGCTGCTGATCACGCACGAGTACACGCACATCCTGCACCTCGGCGACATGGGCAGCATCCCGCGCCTCATCAACGCCATCTTCGGGCGCCAGTGGTCGCCCAACTCGGTGGCGCCGAGCTGGTATGTCGAGGGGCTGGCGACCTACCAGGAGTCGGAGCGCACCTCGGCCGGACGCATCCGCTCGGCGGCGTTCGAGGCCCTGCTGCGCACCGCCATCATCGAGGACAAGTTCCTGCGCCTCGACCAGGTCACCAATAACCCCTACGAGTTCCCGCGCGGCACCACGCGCTACCTGTACGGGTCGGCGTTCGTGAAGTACCTCGGTGATCGCTTCGGCGATCCCGCGCTGGCGAAGTTCCACCACGCCTATGGCGCCGAGCCCATCCCGTTCGCGGTCAACCGGCTGGCGCGCCGCGTGTTCGGCAAGACCATGGTCGAGCTGTGGGACGAGTGGGCGGCCCACCTGCGCCGGCGCTACGCGGTCGAGCTCGACGAGGTGCGCGCGCGCGGCGTGCGCGTCGGGCGCGCGCTGACCAGCAGCGGCGAGACCAACACGTTCCCGCGCTACCGCGACGACGGCACCCTGGTCTGGCTGGAGAGCAACGGCTGGGACGCGCCGCGCTACGCCGCGCTGGGCCCGGGCGGAGGCAGGCCGCGCACGCTGTTCGCGGAGCTCGGCCAGTCGGGGCTGTCGTTCATCCCCGGCGGCGGCGGCAGCTTCGTCTACGAGCGCACCGCGCCGCACCGCAACCTGTACCTGTTCGAGGATCTGTTTCGCTATGACGCCGCGACCCGCTCGCGCGAGCGGCTGACCTTCGGGCTGCGCGCCAGCGAGCCCGACGTGTCGCCCGACGGGCAGCGCGTGGTCTGCGTGGTCAACCACAGCGGGCAGCGCCGGCTGGTGCTGCTCGACCTGGCGGCGGCGCAGCTGGCGGCGCGCGAAGGACACAACCCGCCGCTCCAGGAGCTCTACACGCCGGGGCGCTTCGAGCAGGTCTACTCGCCGGCGTGGTCACCCGACGGAGCGACCATCGCCTTCAGCCTGTGGAGCGCGGGCGGCTTCCGCGACATCGCGCTGCTCGACGTGGCGACGCGGCAGGTGCGCACGCTGATGCACGATCGCGCCCAGGACATGGCGCCGCGCTGGTCGCGCGACGGGCAAACAATCTTTTATGGGTCCGACCGCTCGGGCATTCACAATATCTATGCCTACGACGTCGCCAGCGGCGCCGTCCGCCAGGTCACCAACGTGCTGGGCGGCGCGCTGCAGCCCGAGCCCAGCCCCGATGGCCGCCACCTGGTCTATGTGTCGCAGGGCGCACGCGGGACCGACCTGGCGGAGCTCGCGCTGACGCCGGCCAGCTGGCTCGAGCCGGTGCCGCTGGTCAACGAGCGCCCGCCGGCCAGGCTGCTGCCCGAGCTGCCCGGCGGCGACGAGAGTGACCCCACGCTGTCGAAGCCGCGCGACTACGACCCGTCCGACACCATCCTGCCGCGGACCTGGACGGTGCGCCTGGGGCGCGACTCGTTCGGGCGCGCGCTCGGCCTCAGCACCGGGGGCGGCGACGTCATCGGGCGCCACAGCTATGCCGCCGACGCCAGCGTGGGCCTGGCGCGCGGCGATCTCGGCGGCTCGATGTTCTATGCCTACACCCGGCTGTTTCCCCGCTTCGAGCTGTCGGCGCGGAGGAGCGTCTTCAAGGCCGGCGTGCGCGAGGACGTCGACGCGAAGAGCATCGACATCGACTACCGCGCCGTCAACCTCGGGGTGCGCATCCCACTCGGCTTCGACGTCGACTACAGCCTGAGCACCGGCGCGGCCTTCGGCATCGAGCGCTTCCGCAGCCTGTCGCCCGCGATCGACGCCAGCCTCGATGTGCTGGAGCCCGGCGAGCTGCGCCCGCGGCGCCCGGCGCTGGGGGATCGCGCCGGCCTCAACTTCTTCCTGGCCTACTCGACGGTGCGCGGCCGCACCAAGGGGGTCGCGCTCAGCGAGGGCATGACCGCGGGCATCAACCTCGGCGTGCAGGCGCCGGAGCTGGGCAGCGACGCCGAGGCGGCGACCTTCACCTGGTCGTGGAACCAGTTCTTCCAGCTGCCCTGGGGCCACGGCCACGCCGCCTCGGTGCGCTACCAGGGCGGGCTGTCGTCGGTGCGCGGCGGCCCGGTCGGCGTCTTCTTCCTGGGCGGCGTGCCCGACCAGTCGATCGAGGACATCGTGCGCGCGCTGATCGAGAACCGCCGCATCGGCCCGCCCGCGCTGCACGGCTATCCCGGCGGGCTCATCTTCGGCGACCAGTACCACCTGCTCAACCTCGACTGGCGCTTCCCGGTGTGGAACGTCGAGCGCGGCGCCGGCACCCTGCCGGTGTACCTGGGGCGCATGCACGCGGCGCTGTTCGCCGACGTCGGCACCGCGTTTTTCGGGCCCTTCGACCGCGACTATCTGCGCAGCGCCATCGGGGTCGAGCTGCGCCAGGACCTGCAGCTGGGCTGGTACCTGGGCGCCACCCTGGTGGCCGGGCTGTCCCACGGCCTCGACAAGGGCGGCGTCAGCGACTTCTACACCCTGCTCAGCTTCCCTTTGTAGCCGCGCGCGCGCTGAGCAGCCGGTCGACGTTGTGCAACAGGATGTCCTTGAAGAAGGGCTTGACGACGTACTCGTCGGCGCCGATGTCGAGCCCCTTGGCGGCGTCCTGCACGCTGGTGTAGGCCGCGGTCATCATGATGACCGGGGTCGCGCGGGTGGCCGGGTCAGCCTTGATGCGCCGGCAGACCTCGAAGCCGTCCAGCTTGGGCAGGTGCAGGTCGAGCAGGACGAGGTCGGGTTGGTGCTGGGCGACGGCGGCCAGCGCGGCCTCGCCGTCGCCTCCGCTGACCACCGTGTGGCCCTGGTTCTCGAGGATCTTCGAGACCATGCGCACGATGTCCGGCTCGTCGTCGACCACCAGGATCTTGGCCATGCCCCCCTCTATTCGCGCTTGGTCTCGTCGAGCAAGGAACGTACACAGGCCAGCGCCGTGGTGCTGTCCCACTGGCGCAGGTTCTCGAACCAGTACCGCACCCGGCCCTCGCGATCGATGAGGTAGGTGTCGGGGATCTTGGTGGTGCCCCAGGCCTTGCCGATGTTGCCGGCCTGCCCCGAGGGGTCGCGCAGGATGGTCATCCCGGTGCCCTTGGGGAAGAAGGCGCGGATCTTGGCCCACTCGGCCTCGTGGGCGACGCCGATGATCTCGAGATCGGGCTGGTTGCCGAGCTGGGTGGTCATGCTCTCCAGCGAGGGCGTCTCCTCGATGCAGGGCGGACACCAGGGCGCCCAGAAGTTCAGGAACACGACCTTGCCGCGGTAGGCCGACAGCTTGACCGGCTTGCCGTCGACGTCTTCGGCCACGAAGTCGGGCGCGGTGATGGGGAAGGTGCCGAGCGCCTGGCTGACCGGGGTCGGCTTGAGCTCGCCACAGGCGCGGGCCTTGGCGCGCAGGGCCTCGGTCTTGATGTCGAGCTTGCGCTGGTGGATGGCACCCAGGAACTGCCAGGTCAGGAAGGCCCCCAGGGCCAGCGCGATGACGGCCGGGACGAGGATGCGGACGAAGGCCGGGACGGCGCTGGCGCGCGAGGCGGTGTTCGGTGGGACCGGGGTGGCGGTCACGGGGTGTGCTCCAGCTTGCGCGCGAACTCCGCGGGATCGACGTGGTATTTGAAGGCCTTGCGGCCGCCGATGAAGATCACCGGGACCTCGTCGTTGTAGGCCGCGACCAGGGCGGGATCGGTGTCGATGTCGACCTCGCGCACGGTGAAGGGGCGCGGGGCGCTGGGGGCCAGCGCCGTGATGGTGGCCTTGGCCTCGTCACACAGGTGGCAGTCCTGGCGCGAGTAGATGAGGACGTCGATGCTGGGTGCTGCGGGGCCCGGGCCTGCCATGGGCTACAGCTTAGCACCCACCACGTCGGCGATGGCCTTCACCGACGTCATCAGCTTGGCGAAGTTGGCCGGGGTCAGGGACTGCGGGCCGTCGGACAGGGCCTGGGCGGGGTTGGGATGGACCTCGATCATGAGGCCGTCGGCGCCCATGGCGACGGCGGCGCGGGCCAGCGCCGGGACCGAGCGCCAGTCGCCGGTGCCGTGCGAGGGGTCTACGATGATGGGCAGGTGGGTCAGGCGCCGCAGCAGCGGCAGTGAGCCGAGGTCGAGGGTGTTGCGCGTCATGGTCTCGAAGGTGCGGATGCCGCGCTCGCACAGGATGACCTGGTAGTTGCCGTTCTTGCAGATGTACTCGGCGGCCATCAGGAACTCTTGCAGGGTGGCGGCCATGCCGCGCTTGAGCAGGACCGGACGCTTGATGGAGCCGACCGCCTCCAGCAGCGCGAAGTTCTGCATGTTGCGCGCGCCGACCTGGACCACGTCGACATGCTGGGCGAACAGGTCGACGTCGCGGGTGTCGATGATCTCGGTGACCACCGGCATGCCGGTCTCGGCGCGCGCCTTGGCCAGCAGCTCGAGCCCCTCGTCCTTCATGCCCTGGAACGAGTATGGCGAGGTGCGCGGCTTGTAGGCGCCGCCGCGGAAGAAGCGCGCGCCGGCCTTGCGGACCTCGCGCGCGGCGGTCATCAGCTGCTCGGGGGACTCGACCGCGCAGGGGCCGGCGATGACGCCGAAGTTGCCGCCGCCGATCTGCGCCGGCTGGTTGTCGGGGCCGGGCAGCGAGACCACGGTGTCGTCGGGCTTGACCTCGCGCGAGACCAGCTTCCAGGGCCTCGAGATCGGGATGGCCTCGCACACGTCCGAGAAGCGCGCGAACAGCGCCGGGTCGAGCGCGCCGGTGTTGCCAGTGATGCCGATGGCGGTACGCTGGGCGCCCGGGATCGGGTTCGGCGTCAGGTTGAGGGTCTTGATGTAGTCGACCACCCGTGCGGTGTCGGCCTCGGTCGCGGCGGTGCGCATCACGATCAGCATGATGCGGACGGTGTTAGCACAGGTGCGGCTGCCAGCGCAGCCCGCCGGGCGCGGCTACAGTTCGTACATCGAGCTGCAGGTGCCGAGCTTGCCGGCGCCGCTGGAGACCGGGGACTCCCAGCCGGCGCTGGTGCACTGGTACCAGATCCGGTCGGAGCGGGCCTGCACGCAGGTGCGCGGGGCGACGTCGCGGCCCAGGGTGGCGGAGCTGCACCAGCCGTAGCTGGCGGTGCAGCCGGTCTTGCCGGCGACCCAGGAGCCGCTGTCGCAGTGGTACCAGGCCTTGTCGGAGGCCGACTGCACGCAGGTGCCGTCGTTGACCATCCTGGCCAGGGTGGCCGAGTTGCAGGCGCCGCCGCCGCCGGGGGCGGGCGTCATGCCGGGAGCGCTGCCGCCGGGCGGGCCGGGGTCGGCGCCCCAGTACTCCCAGTGCCAGTTCTCGGACGGCACGGTGCGCTTGAAGCCCCAGCGCGCGCCGTTGTTGTTGAGCCAGCTCAGCACGCCCGAGGCCGAGGCGTTGAGGTCGAGGGCGTGGCCGCTCTGGTGGTTGGAGTAGCCCGGGCGCGCGGCCAGGTTGCCGGTGCCATTCAGGTAGGCGCGGTACAGCTCGGCCTGCTTGGCGTTGGTGCGGAAGCCACTGACCACGATGATGCTGACACCGGCGCGCGCGGCCTCGGCGCGCATGCGCAGGAACTGGTGCGCGGTGCCGACCTGGACCTGCTTGCCGTCCACGGTCACGACCTGGATCGAGAACGCCGTGCCGCTCTTGTAGCCGGTCGCGCTGTGCGGGGTCAGGTCGGTGACGGCGTTCTCGCCGTAGACGATGTCCTCGCTGGGCGGCTCGTGATCGTGGCCCTCGTCCTCGCTACCCTCGATGCCACCGGCACAGCCGGCCACTGCCAGACCCAGGATGATGATGAGCGAGCGCTTCATGCGCACCCCTAGTTCACGGCACATGCCACCTCGGTTCGCTTCGCAAGCCTGCGAAACCGCACCAGAGATCGCCCGATGGCTGAGGGGTTAGCCCCTCACTGCGCACGCCAGGTTGCACGCCCCGATGGGCACCGCACCCGGGTTCATTCGCCGCGAACGCGCTGCCACAGGGCGTCGAGACCGAGGCTGGCGACCCAGCGCTCGATGTAGGCGAGATCGAGGTCGGGGCGTCGCCGCAGGATGACCACGACGTCGCGCAGCTGCTGCTCGGAGCCACCCTGCGCGGACCACTCCAGCTTGGCGAGCACCGTGTCCTCCGCGGTCGCGATGCTGACGGGCACGCCGAGGATCTCGCCCGCGATGCGACGCTCGAACTCGGCCTCGCTGAAGGGGCGTCGCTTCTTGATCACGAGGTCGATCTTCCACCCGGTGGTCATCTCGATGACGTTGAACATCGAGGTGCGCAGCAGCGCGTCGAGCGCGGTGTCCAGATCGACGTAGTACTCGGCCTCGGGGAGCCCAGCAACGAACCGGATCAGCGCCGCTCGATCGGGCGCTATCACGATGTCGATGTCGCGGGTCATCCTGGGCTCGCCGTGGTACCCGCTCGCCACCGAACCGGCCACCATGTACGGGATGCCGGCCTGCTCGAGCTGGCGGCAGATCCGGCGCAGCGTCTCGGCCAGGCTCATGCGTCGAGCAGAGGGCGGCGGTAGGCCTTGCTGTAGAGGTCGTCGCCCAGCCAGATGCGCAGCATGGCGTGCTCGACCTCATCACTCGTGTAGTCGGGATGGCGTTGCCGGATCCCGCAGCGCAGGAGCTCTCGGCTGTCGTCGGACATCTCCGACATCAGCTCGACGCGACGGCCCGGCGTCAGCTTGCCGAGGCAGTCGAGCTGGACGGCCCAGGCGGCGGCGCTGGTGTCGCGGGGCGGGAGCACGGGGACATTCTACGCCCAAAATGGCACGGGCCGAGGCGACGCCCCGGCCCGTGTGAGTCAGCTACGCAGCCGCGTTACAGCAGCGGGTCGATCTTTGCCTTGAACATCTCGAAGGGGACGGCGCCTTCGACCTTCTTGCCGTTGACGAAGAAGGTCGGGGTGCCGAGGCCCCCCAGCTTGTTGGCGGCGTCGATGTCGGCCTGGACCTTGGCCTTCCACTTCCCGCTATCGAGGTCGGCCTTGAACTTGGCCATGTCGAGCCCGACCTTCTGGGCCGCCGCCTCGAGGCCGGCGCGGTCCAGCTTGTCCTGCTGCGCGAACAGGGCGTCGTGCATCTGCCAGAACTTGCCCTGGGCGTGCGCCGCCATCGAGGCCTCGGCGGCCAGCGGCGCCTTGTCGTGGAACGGCAGCGGCATGTGGCGGAACACGATGCGCACCTTGTTGCCGTAGGTGTCGACGATCTGCTTGGTGGTCGGCAGCACGCGGCTGCAGAACGGGCACTGGAAGTCCGAGAACTCGACGATGGTGATCTTGGCCGAGGCCGGACCCTTCGAGGGCGAGTCGCTGGGCGCGGCGACGTCATAGACCTTGTTGTCGTCGGGCGGCGGCGCGCCGGGCGCCTGCGGTGCGGCCGCGGCGACCTCGGTCAGGCCGCCCTTGGTCAGCTCGGCGTACAGCGCGTTCGCCGACACGCCGGCCTTCAGCTTGGCGTCGGCCTCCTTGAGGACCTCCTGCGCCTTGGCGTCGAACATCTCGAAGGGCACCGCGCCGCCGATGAAGCGACCGTTCAGGTAGAACGACGGCGTGCCGTTGACGCCGAACTTGCCGCCGTAGTCCATGTCGTCCTTGACCAGCTGCTTGAACTTGCCGCTGTCGAGCGCCGCCTTGAAGCGGCCCATGTCGAGGCCGATCTCCTGCGCGAACTGCTCCAGGTGCGCGCGGTCGAGGCTCTGCTGGTTGGCGAACATCTTCTCGTGCATCGGCCAGAACTTGCCCTGCTCGTGCGCGGCGCGGCCGGCCTCGGCGGCCATCTGCGCGTTGTTGTGGAAGGGCAGCGGGTAGTCACGCCAGATCACGCGCAGGTCCTTGCCGTACTTGTCACGCAGCTGCTTGATGGTCGGCTCCACGCGCGAGCAGAACGGGCACTGGAAGTCCGACCACATCACCAGCGTCAGCTTGGCCGAGGCCTCGCCGGTCGACGGCGCGGTGGCCGGGAAGGTGACCGCGTAGGTCTTGCTCTCGTCGGGCTCGCCGGGCTGCGGGCCCGAGGGCGCGGCCGGCTGCGGCGGCGCCGCCGCGACCTCGGTCAGGCCGTTCGAGATGGTGCGCGCATAGATCGAGTCGGCGCTGGCGCCACCGGCGGCCAGGCCCTCGGCCTTCTTGAGCTCCTCGTCGATCACGGTCTTGAAGTTCTCGAACGGCTGCGCGCCGCGCAGCGGACGGCCGTTGATGTAGAACGACGGCGTGCCGCGGACGCCGAACTTGCCGGCCTGGGCCTGGTCGTCGGCGACGATCTGCTTGAACTTGCCGCTGTCGAGCGCGGCCTTGAACTTGCCCATGTCGAGGCCCAGCGCGGCGGCCTTCTTCTCCAGGCTGGCGCGATCGAGGCCCTCCTGGTCGGCGAACATGGCGTCGTGCATCTGCCAGAACTTGCCCTGCTCGTGCGCGGCCATCGAGGCCTCGGCGGCGATCGGCGCGTTGGGGTGCATGGGCAGCGGCTGGTGCTTGAAGGCGATGCGCACCTTGGCGCCGTAGGTGTCCTCGATCTGCTTGAGGGTGCCGCCGACGCGCGAGCAGAACGGGCACTGGAAGTCCGACCACTCGATGATGGTGACCAGGGCCTTGTCACTGCCCTTCACGGGCGCCTTGCCGAGCTCCACCTTGTAGGTCTTGCTGGGGTCGGGCTGGCCGGGCTGCGCCGCGGCCGCCGGCTCGGGCGGGGGCGAGGTGCGCGCGTTGGCCATCAGCTGCGCGTAGACCTGGTTCTTGGCGATGCCGCCCTCGACCATGCGCTGGGCGCTGGCCAGCTCCTTGTCGATGATGGTCTTGAAGGCGTCGAACGGCTGCGCGCCGCGCACCAGCAGGCCGTTGACGTAGAAGGTGGGCGTGCCGCGGGCGCCGATCATGGCGGCCGCCTTCATGTCGGAGTCGATGATGCTGTCCCACTTGGCCGAGTCCATGCTGGCCTTGAACTTGTCGAGGTCCAGGCCCAGCTTGCTGGCGTACTTGACGAAGGTCTCGTGCGAGAGGTCCTGCTGGTTGCCGAAGATGAGGTCGTGCATCTCCCAGAACTTGCCCTGCTCCTCGGCGGCGAGGGCGGCCTTGGCGCAGGCCTTGGCGTTGGGGTGGAAGGGCAGCGGGTTCTGCTTGAAGACCAGGCGAACCTTGTCGCCGTAGGCCTTCATGACCTGGTTCATGGTCTCGTGCCCGCGCGAGCAGAACGGGCACTCGAAGTCGGAGAACTCGACGATGGTGACCAGGGCGTCGGCGGGGCCCTTGCTGGGGGCGCTGCCGATGTCGACCTTGTAGCGCTCCTCGCCGGTGGCGCCGCCGCCGCCCGCGGCCCTGGCGGCCTCGCCGGGGGCGGCCGCGACCGGGGCCGCGCCGGTGCCCTCGGCGCCCTGGCCGATGGCGCCCGAGCTGCTCTTCTTGGAGCCCTTGGTGGTGTAGTGGCCCAGGAAGTAGCCGCCCACGAAGGCGATCATCACTCCCAGGACTGCAGTTGCTTTGTTCATGGTCTCTTCCAATCGCGCCAGTCGGCGCACAAACGGGTCTAGGCAGCGCACACGGGCGCTGCGGGAAAACTGGAGTTGGCTTTGGTGGAGAGCTAGCTGAGGCGCGGTGGGCGTTCGAGACGAGCGGCGGGCGGGTCGGACGGGTGCTGCGTGCGCGTGTGCGGGGTGAAGCGCGCGGGCGCCTGCGCCAGCGCGAGGGCCAGGTGGGCGTTCAGAGCGGCGTCGTGCGCACCCGGTCCGGCGCCGGGGCTGGGCTGCGTCGGCGTGGCCGGCGCGTCGTTGTCGGTGACGCTGGTGACCGGCGTGCTGGCGGGGGCGGCGCGGTGCTGCGGGTGGCGCACCACGCGGGCGCGACCGGCGGCGGCGCGCGGCCGCTGCTGGCGCGGCGCGGGGCAGGCGCTGACCTCGCTGGTGCGCGCGCAGGGGGTGTTGCGCTCCATCGCGGGGGCGGACTCGCTGCCGTCGTCGGAGAAGCTGAGCGGCTCGGCGCCGAACAGGTCGACGATGAGCGGGGACTCGTAGTCGAGGCGATCACAGGCGGTGACGTCGGCGACCGCGGTGGACAGGTCGTCGGGATCGGCCGGCGAGGGCGCCTGCGCGACGCTGGCGAGAGCCGCTGGCGTCTGGCACTGACCAGCGCTGGCCAGACGCGGCAGCGCGCACAGGCAGACGGCGGCGATCAGGGCGTGGCGAACCGGATGCAGCACTTCGTCTGTATGTAGAGGAATCTCGTCGGAAAGGCAAGGGAGGCCGGTCACAGGTGTGGGGCCCGCGGCTACAGCAGGTCGTCGATCAGGAGCTCCTCGGGGGTGGCGCCGTGGACGGCGATGGCGCGGTGGGTGGCGCGGTCGGCGGGCGCCGAGGGGTCGCCGCCGTCGCTGCCAGTGGCGTCGAGCGCGGTCCAGCGACCCTGGATCCACGCCAGGTTCCAGCGATGCAGGCGCCAGTCGTCGTCGGCCAGGATCCAGCCGGTGACCAGGCGGGTGGGGACGCCGGCGGCGCGCAACAGGGCCCCGAGCAGGTTGGCGTGGGCATGACAGTCGCCGGCGCGCAGGGCCAGCGCCTCGGTGGCGGTGAGCGGCGGCGCCGCGGTGGTCTTGTTGGTGAGCAGGTCGTGGGTCAGCAGGGCGAGGCTGGCGGGCGTGGCGTAGGGAGTCACCAGCGAGCGGATGGCGGCGGTCGAGGGCTGCAGCAGGGTGGGGGACAGATCCGCCGCCGTGGGCGGGGAGGTGAACGAGGTCTGGGCGGTATCCCTCGTGCTCGTGCTCGTGCTCGTGCTCGTGCTCGTGCTCGTGCTCGTGCTCGTGCTCGTGCTCGTGCTCGTGCTCGGACTCGTGCTCGTCAGCGCCGGTGAGTCGGACAGCACGTCGATCGGCACGAACGCCGCCAGCGCCAGCTCGCGCGTGGTCAGCGTCGCGCGCCCTCCGCTGGTGGTCACGCTGGTGATGCGTCGATGTGCGTCGAGCGCCCAGCGCTGCTCGAGCGCGCCGAATGGCGTCTGCATGGTGATGGCCAGCGCGCCGGGCTCCGGAGTGATCCGTGTCGGCACCCGCGCGCCATCGCGATCCGTCAGCACCACGATGGCCGACGGCGGCGGCGTGCCCAGCCGCGCCAGCACCGTCAGCCACGGCAGCGGCACCGCCTCGGCGGGTACCCGCGTCACGCTGCGCACGCCAGCGCCGTCGTGCGCCACCAGGGTCCAGCCCGCGGCGCTGCGCTCGGCCTCCAGCGTGCGCTCGACGCGGCCGGCGCTGCGCCGCACGGTGACGGTGCGGGCCGCGCTGCGATCGCCGCTGGCGCGCGTCTCGGTCGCGATCACCAGCGCCGACGACCGGGCCGGGCCGCGGCGCACCGCGATCCAGTCGTCGCGCTCGTAGTCGACCTCGGCGCCCTCGATGCGCAGCGCCTCGCGCGACCAGCCCAGGCGCGCGCCGGCCGTGGTGG
>JADYYK010000211.1 GCA_020853705.1 Deltaproteobacteria bacterium | reverse complement strand
CGGATACGGACCCGTACGTCCGGTGGTGTGAGAGGGGTCGGCCAGTCCCTACTGGCCGCCCCTATCTCGATCGGCTCGGCTTCGGCTATGGTGACGCGTGGCCGTCAGCATCACCCGTCGCAAGCTCAAGTTCGCCGCCGCCATCCTGCTGGTCGGCGGCCTGGTGCTGGTCGGGCTGCGGCTGTTTCGCAAGCGCCCGGTCAGCTTCTCGGTCGGCGTCCGCTATGGCCGCGCCGCCGCCGACCTCGAGGCTGCCACGCTCGAGGTCTTTCGCGTCAGCGACGACGCCCTGGTGCAGCGCAAGGCCTGGCGCTACAGCGCGGGGCACCCCGCGCCCTCGCTCGAGACCACCAAGCTGCGCATGGCCGCCGGGCGCTACCGCTTCCAGGTTCGCCTGGAGTACGCCCAGGCCGCGCCCTCGACCGAGCGCGAGGTCGACGTACGCGAGGGTGGCGACGTCCTGCTCGACGTCAGCTCGCTCGACGAGCTCCCACCAGCGCCCTAGCGCGTGACCCGCCGGCTGTCGCCGCCGGCTGTCGCCCCCGGCTCCTGGCCAGCTTCTGGCTACGTCTCTCGACAGCCTGCTACCGCTGCACGCACTCCCGGACCGCGCTGCCATCGGCGAAGCGCGCCACGTCCCCGGGCATCCGGGTCGCGCCCTGCGGCAGCCCGCTCTTTGCCGCGTCGCTGTTCTTGTTGCGCGGGTTCCACAGCTCCGCGCTGGAGACCACGCTCAGGGTCGGCGTCCCCGCGGCCGGCTTCTCGTAGTGCAACCCCCCGGTGAGCAGCACGGTGCCGTCCTTCAGGGTCACCGCGCGATGGCCGAAGCGTGACACCAGCAGGGTGACCGGCAGCGTGGTGACCGTGATGCCGCCGGAGTCGCGCATGAAGGTGTAGGCGCGATCCATCGAGCACAGCAGGCCGTCGAGGCCGGTCGGGCAGTCGTTCAGCGTGCCGGCGATGAAGCCCGGGCTGCCGCCGCTGATCAGGACCTCGCCGGTGACCACGCGGGTGGCCTCGTGCCAGCCCACCGGCTTGAAGTCGGGCGCCGGGATGTCGCTGGTGCTGACGCTGGTCGGGTTGACCTTGACGAGCTGCATCGGCCGCGTCGGCGCCGGGTTGGTCGCGAAGCCGCCCGCGATCTGGAAGCCGCCGACCACCAGCAGCTCGTCCTCGTCGAGCGCGGTCGCGGTGCCGAACACCGTCGGCACCGGCGCCGGGGTACCCATCACCGTCATCGAGCGCGGCACCGGCGCGGTCAACAGGCCCTCCAGCGAGGTCGCGACCTCACCGGCCTCCATGCCGTTCGGTGACAGCAGATTGCCGCCCCACACGATGGCACGGCTGTCGGACAGCGGCACCACCTGGGCGCCGATGCGCGGCACCACCAGGTTGACCTTGCCCAGGGCCTCGCCGTTCTGCGGGTTCAGGACCTCGAAGTTCGCGGTCGGGATGGGCGCCGGCCGACCCGCGCCCTCCCACTCCGACACGCCCCCGACCGACAGCAGCGGCACGTTGCGACCCGGGAAGGTGAGCTCCGAGGCCAGCTCGACCGGCGGCGGGTTGGGCGACGCCGTGGCCAGCATGCGCTGCACCAGCTTGGCGTCGTCGACCGCGATGCGCATCAGCGACGGCGTGCCACCCGGCGCGGCCGGCGTGTACTCCAGGATCTCGGCGCTGACCGGCGCCGCCCCCGGCCCCGGCACCAGACGCATGCGCTCCAGGCCGAGCGAGTTGATCATGACCGACGTGCTGTCGGGCGACATGCCCATGGCCGGCCCGACGCCGCCCAGCAGCAACACCCGATAAGGCCCGCCCGGCGGCGAGTTCAGCAGCACGGCCTGGTGCAGCGCGCGCGGCTTGGCGGCCGACCCGGTGCTGGTCAGCAGCGTGAAGCGCCCGCTGCCCGGGTCGTAGACCTCGACCGCCTCGGTGGCCAGGAAGGCGCGCCCGGCCAGGTCGAACGTGGTGCGCGGCGGCGACGCCAGCCGGTCCGCGACCAGCCCGCCCGCCAGCAGGACCTGTCCGTTGGGCAGCACGGTCGCGCTGTGGAAGCCGCGCGCCACCGCCTGGGTGTCGGCCGTGCACGCGAACTCGCGCGACGGCGCCAGCAGCACCTTCGGCACGCCCTGCCCGAACACGCCGCCATCATTGACCGAGGCATCGACCAGGGACGCATCGGGCAGCAGCATCGGCCCGCCGTCACCAGCGTCCGCGCCGCCGCCATCACCGGCGTCCACCAGCGACGAATCGAGCATCATCGCCGCATCGATGGGCCCCGGGCCGCCATCGGGGAACGGGCGCACGACACCCTTGCCGACCAGGACGTCGAAGCTCTGCCCGGAGGCCACCAGGACCTTGCTGGCGCCCACGCCGCTGTAGCCTTCCACCAGCAGATTCACCGCGCTGGCGAAGCGCGGCACCGCCAGCTTGCGGCGCTCCCCGGTGGCCGTGGACAGCACCGAGTCGCACACGAACTGGCCCGTTCTGGCGTCGGTGAAGGTGACGCGCAGCTCGATGATGTCGCTGCGCTTGAGCTTGAGGTCGCCCTGCCCCTTGGGGCAGCGGTCACCCGCCGGGGCCTGCTCGGCCGACAGCGGCGCGGGCGGCACATGGACGTCGAAGCTGACCCCGAGACCGTCATCCCCGCCGCCGCCGCAGCCAGCCGCAAAGGCCATCGCCAGGCCCGCCACGGCCCCCCGCGCGCGCGCCATCCACACCCCGTCTCGAGTCCGCATGAGTTGCATTAAATGGTCGAAGAAATAGTCATTTTCGGCGACCGGACCCGCGCCGGCCAAGCTTGACACCCCGCGGTTTGGTGGGATAAGACCCGCGAGGTCTTCAATCCTATCAGGAGCCAGCCCCATGCGGGAAGTCGTCATCGTCTCGGCCGCGCGCACGCCGATCGGCAGCTTCCAGGGCGAGCTCGGCGCCGTCCCGGCCACCAAGCTCGGATCGATCGCCATCAAGGCCGCCCTCGAGCGCGCCGGCCTGCCCGGCGACGCCGTGTCCGAGGTCATCATGGGCTGCGTGCTGCCCGCCGGCACCGGCCAGGCGCCCGCGCGCCAGGCCAGCCTGGGCGCCGGCATCCCCAAGTCGGTCGGCGCCACCACGCTCAACAAGGTGTGCGGCTCGGGGCTGAAGGCGATCCTCAGCGCGGCCCAGGCCATCCAGGCCGGCGACGCCGATGTGGTCGTCGCGGGCGGCATGGAGTCGATGTCCAACGCGCCGTATCTGCTGCCCAAGGCGCGTGACGGCTATCGCATGGGCCACCAGCAGGTCATCGACTCGATGATCAACGACGGCCTGTGGGACGTCTACGGCAACGTGCACATGGGCACCTGCGCCGAGCTGTGCGCGCGCGAGCACAAGATCGACCGCGCCGCCCAGGACGCCTTCGCCGCCGAGAGCTACAAGCGCGCGCTGGCCGCCATCCAGTCAGGCGCCTTCAAGAAGGAGATCGCCCCGGTCGAGATCGCCCAGAAGAAGGGCGCCGCCAAGGTCATCGCCAGCGACGAGGAGCCCGGTCGCGGCGACATCGAGAAGCTCGCCGGCCTGCGCCCCGCCTTCGACAAGGAGGGCACCGTGACCGCGGGCAACGCCTCGTCGCTCAACGACGGCGCCGCCGCCCTGGTGCTGTGCGGCGCCGACGTCGCCGCCAAGCACAACCTGAAGGTCCTGGCGCGCTTCCGCGGCGGCGCTGGCCACGCCCAGGCGCCCGAGTGGTTCACCACCGCGCCGGCCGGGGCCATCGAAACCCTCTACAAGAAGACGGGCGTCAACAAGGACGACGTCGATCTGTGGGAGATCAACGAGGCCTTCGCCGTGGTCTCGCTGGCCAACAACAAGCTGCTCGGGCTCGACCCCGCCAAGGTCAACGTCAATGGTGGCGCGGTCGCGCTGGGCCATCCCATCGGGGCCTCGGGGGCGCGCCTGGTCGTGACCCTGCTGCACGCCCTGGAGGCGCGCGGCGGCAAGCGCGGCGTGGCCTCGCTGTGCATCGGCGGGGGTGAGGGCATCGCAGCGCTGTTCGAGCGGGTCTAGCAGGATTTCAGGCGCAGGTCTTTCCGAAGCCAAGTGAGGTAGCCGAGATGGACGCGAACGCGATCAAGACGATCGGCGTGGTGGGCGCCGGTCAGATGGGGGCGGGGATCGCCCAGGTGGCGGCCCAGTGCGGGCTCGACGTCATCCTGGTCGACTCGGCGGCCGAGCTGGCGGCACGCGCGCGCGATCGCATCGGCGACGTGCTGGCCAAGGTGGTCGCCAAGGGCAAGATGCACGCGGGCGACCGCACCGGCATCCTGAACGCCATCAAGCCGACCGGCTCGCGCGCGGATCTCAAGGCCGCCGACCTGGTCATCGAGGCGGCACCGGAGAACCTCGAGCTCAAGCTGTCGATCTTCAGCGAGCTCGACAAGATCTGCGGGCCCGACACCATCCTGGCGACCAACACGTCGTCGATCTCGATCACCAAGATCGCGGCCTCCACCCGGCGCCCCGAGAAGGTCATCGGGATGCACTTCATGAACCCGCCGCCACTGATGAAGCTGGTCGAGGTCATCCGCGCGCTGCAGACCGATCAGCCCACCTACGAGGCCACCATCGCGCTGGCCGAGCGCCTGGGCAAGACCACGGTGACGTCCAAGGACGTGCCCGGCTTCATCGTCAACCGGGTCCTCATCCCGCTGCTGAACGAGGCCTGTTTTGCCCTGGATCAGGGGCTGGCGACGCCGGAGGACATCGACAAGGGCGTGCAGCTCGGCCTCAACCACCCGATGGGGCCGCTGGCGCTGGCGGACCTCGTCGGCCTCGACACCTGCCTGTCGATCGCGGAGGTCTTGATGCGCGAGTTCGGTGACGACAAGTATCGTCCGAGTCCGCTGCTGCGCCAGTACGTGGCGGCCGGCTGGCTGGGGCGCAAGAGCGGGCGCGGCTTTTACTTCTACCCAAACTCATGAGCGAGGCCGAACCCCTGATGGTCAAGATCGAGATCGACGGCGCCATCGCCCTGGTCACCATCGATCGTCCCAAGGCGCTCAACGCGCTGTCGCGGCAGCTGGTCGGCGAGCTGCTCGAGGCGGTCACCGAGCTGGATGTGCACCCCGACATCCGCTGCTGCATCCTGACCGGTGGCGGCGACAAGGCCTTCGTGGCCGGCGCCGACATCGCCGAGATGCAGGCCATGCCGCCGCGCGAGGCGCGCGCCTTCGCCGAGACCGGCGCCGCCCTGGGCAGCGCGCTGGAGATGTCGACGCGGCCGTGGATCGCGGCGGTGCACGGCTTCGCGCTGGGCGGCGGCTGCGAGCTGGCGCTGGCGTGCGACTTCATCTACGCCAGCAAGGCGGCAAAGTTCGGTCAGCCCGAGGTCAAGCTGGGCGTCATCCCCGGTTTCGGCGGCACCCAGCGCCTGGCGCGCCGGGTCGGCATCGGCAAGGCGCGCGAGCTGGTGTACACCGGCGACACCATCAACGCCGAGGAGGCGCTGCGCATCGGCCTCGTCGATCGCGTGGTCGAGCACGCCGAGCTGCTCCCGGCGGCGCGCGCGACCGCGGCCAAGATCGCGGCCAACGGTCCCATCGCCATCGCCGAGGCCAAGCGCGTCATCCTCGAGGGCGCCGACCTGCCGCTGGAGGCCGCCTGTGCGCTGGAGCAGCGCGCCTTCGGCGAGCTGTTCTCGACCGCCGATCAGCGCGAGGGTATGGCCGCCTTCCTGGCCAAGCGTCCCGCCGCCTTCAAGGGCGAATAGGTTTTCGAAAGGACCCTCTCCAAGATGGATCTCGATCTGACCGAAGAGCAGCGCCTGCTGCAGCAGACCGCGCGCGAGTTCGCCGAGCGCGAGGTGGCCCCGATTGCGGCCAAGCTGGACGAGGAGCATCGTCACCCCGCGGAGCTGGTGGCGCGCATGGCCGAGCTCGGCTTCATGGGCGTCGGCATCCCCGAGGAGTGGGGCGGCGCCGGCATGGACACCGTGGGCTACGTGCTGGCGATCGAGGAGATCGCGCGCCACTGCGCGTCGACCGCCGTCATCATGAGCGTCAACAACTCGCTGGTGTGCGACCCGCTGAACAAGTTCGGCACCGAGGCGCAGAAGCGCGAGTGGCTGATCCCACTGGCCTCGGGCAAGAAGCTGGGCTGCTACGCGCTGAGCGAGCCCAACGCAGGCTCGGACGCCGCGGCGCAGAAGACCATCGCCACCGTGGTGGACGGCGGCGACATGTTCGAGCTCAACGGCACCAAGAACTTCATCACCAACGCCCCGGTGGCCGACGTCGTCATCCTGTATGCGATGACCGACCAGGCCAAGGGTGTGCGTGGCATCTCGGGCTTCATCATCCCCCTGAAGGGCACTCCTGGTCTCACACTGGGGCCGGCCGACAAGAAGATGGGCATCCGCGGCTCGCAGTCGTGCCAGATCTTCCTCGACAAGGTGCGGCTGCCCAGGACGGCGCTCTTGGGCGAGGTCGGGCAGGGCTTCAAGATCGCGATGAACACCCTCGACGGCGGCCGCATCGGCATCGCGGCGCAGGCGCTGGGGATCGCGCGCGCGGCGCTGGAGGCCTCGGTCAAGTACGCCCTCGAGCGCGAGTCGTTCGGCAAGCCCATCGCGCAGCACCAGGCCATCCAGTGGAAGGTGGCCGACATGGCCACCGAGCTCGACGCCGCGCGCCTGCTCACGCTGCGGGCGGCGACCATGAAGGACAAGGGGCTGCGCCACACCCCGGAGTCGGCCATGGCCAAGCTGTTCGCGTCCGAGGTGGCCAACCGGGCCGCCAAGGAGGCGGTGCAGATCTTCGGTGGTTACGGCTATCTGGCGGACTACCCGGTGGAGCGCAACTACCGCGACGCCAAGATCACCGAGATCTACGAGGGCACCAGCGAGGTGCAGCGCATCGTGATCGCGGCCAATCTTCTCAAGGACTAGGAGGCGGTGATGGGGCTTCGCGGGCGGCGTGGGATGCAGGGGATGCTGCTGGCCGTGGCGCTGCTGGTGCCGGCCTGCGGCGGTGGTGGCGCGGCGCGCAGGCCTCCAGTCGAGGTCGAGGACCAGTCCGGCGGTGACGAGGAGGTCACCGTCGACGACACCGTCGGCGACGACATGCAGTCGGAGACCGATGTGCGCGGGATCTTCGAGCGCAAGCAGAACCAGGTCGCGCGCTGCTACACCAAGCGGCTGGCCGCCAAGCCCGATCTGGCCAAGGGCGAGTTCGAGGTCAAGGGCACCATCGCCAACGAGAAGGCCTCCAACCTCGAGGTCCGCGGCGTCAGCTGGCGGGACAGCGAGATCGAGGCCTGCGTGGTCAAGCTGGTCAAGGACTGGACCTTCCCCGATGTAAGGGGGCCCGAGCCGTTCACGTACTACTACCGGTTCGACAAGTGGTGAGGTGACATGAACATCCGTCGCATGAGCTGGCTTCTGGGTGGCACGTACGCGGTGCTGCTCGGGTGTGGTGGTGGGGGCGCAGCCGTGAAGAAGCCGGCGCCGACGCCCACGCCGACGCCGACCGAGGACCTGCCCACGCGCGACCCCGAGCCCGACGACGGTTTGCAGGTCGAGGGCCTGCTGGGCTCCATCGACATGTACCAGGTCAACCGCGCCATCGAGCGCGTGGGCACCCAGATCACCGACTGCCAGAGCAAGAACATCGGCAAGCTCTGGTACATCGGCGGCACCCTGACCATGAAGTTCCGCATCGCGCGCGACGGCGTGGTCAAGTCGGTGGCCCCGGTCGAGAGCGACGTCGGCAGCTACGCCATCGAGAAGTGCGTGCTCGATCTGGTCAGCGCGCTGGACTATGGCAAGCCGCGCGGCGGCGAGGCCGAGTTCTCGCTGCCCATCCAGTTCGAGGCGCGCACCTCGACGGGCTCCTGGGACGAGGGGCGGGTCACCACGGCGCTGCGCGCGGTCAAGACCTTCGCGGCCGACATGGCCGAGTGTCGCAAGGCGACGCCGCCGGGGGTCAAGCTGCCGGCGCACTCCATGACGCTGTATGTGGCGCCGGGCGGCAAGGTGACCTCTGCCGGCTTCTCGGGTGACGGCATCGTGCCCGAGCCCTACGCGCTGTGCGTGGTCGAGAAGGCCAAGCTGTGGAAGCTCAGCGACACCGGCGGCGAGATCGTCAAGGCGGCGTGGGTGGTGAACAAGTGAACTTCGAGCTCAGCGACGAGCAGCGCCTGGTGCAGAGCACCGCGCGCGCCTTCGCCGAGCGCGTGCTGGCGCCGCGGGCGGCCGAGCGTGATCGCACCGGGGCCTTCCCGGTCGAGGAGCTGGCCGAGCTCGGGCGCATGGGGCTGCTCGGGGTCAACGTGCCGGCGGAGCTCGGCGGCGCCGAGGCCGGGACCATCGCCTACTCGCTGGCGATGGAGGCGGTCGCGGGCGGCTGCGCCAGCACCTCGGTGGCGATGGCGGTCACCAACATGGTGGCCGAGGTGCTGGTCAAGTATGCGGCCGACGACGTCCGTGGCGAGGTGGTGCCGCGGCTGACCTCGGGCGCGGCGATCGCGGGCAGTTTCGGGCTGTCGGAGCCGCAGGCGGGGTCGGACCCGGCGGCGATGACCACGGTGGCGCGGCGCACCGAGCGCGGCTGGGCGCTGTCGGGCTCCAAGCAGTGGATCACCAGCGGTGATCGGGCCGGCGTCATCGTGGTGTGGGCCAGGACCGACCCGGGCGCGGGCGGGCGCGGCATCAGCGCCTTCGTGCTGCCGCGCGGCTGGCAGACGCCGGGGCTGACGGTGGGGCGCCACGAGGACAAGATGGGCCTGCGCGGCTCGTCGACGGTGGCGCTGATGTTGGAGGACTGCGAGGTCGAGCGCGGCTGCATCCTCGGGCAAGAGGGCGAGGGCATGCGGGTGGCGCTGACCGCGCTGGACGGCGGGCGCATCGGCATCGCGTCGCAGGCGCTGGGCCTCGGGACGGCAGCGCTGGACGCGGCGGTGCGCTATGCCCGCGAGCGGGTGCAGTTCAAGGTGCCGATCGCCAACCACCAGGCGGTGCAGTTCATGCTGGCGGACGCCGCCCCCGGGCTGGAGGCGGCGCGCGTGCTGGTGCGCCGCGCGGCCTGGCTCAAGGAGCAGGGCCGGCCCTTCACCCGCGAGGCCTCGATGGCCAAGCTGTGGGCCACCGAGGCCGCCTGGCGCGCCTGTGACATGGCGGTGCAGGTGCACGGCGGCTACGGCTACACCAAGGACTTCGCGGTCGAGCGCTACCTGCGCGACGTGCGGGTGATGCGGATCTACGAAGGCACCAGCGAGGTCCAGCGCATCGTGATCGCGCGCAAGACCTTCGAGCAGGCCACCAGGTAGAAGATGATGAGCTTCGCGTCGAACAGCGGGAGGAAGCACGAGTGAGCAGAAAGATCCGCATCCTGGTCGCCAAGCCGGGGCTGGACGGGCACGATCGGGGCGCCAAGGTGGTGGCGCGAGCGCTCAGCGACGCCGGCTACGAGGTGGTCTACACCGGCCTGCACCAGACGCCGGAGATGATCGCGGCGGCCGCAGTGCAGGAGGACGTCGACGCGGTCGGGCTGTCGATCATGTCGGGCGCGCACCTGACGCTGTTCCCCGCGGTGATCCGCGAGCTCGAGGCCAAGGGTGGCAAGGACATCATGGTCTTCGGCGGGGGCATCATCCCCGACGAGGATCTGCCCGCGCTGAAGCAGCACGGGGTCGCGGCCATCTTCAAGCCCGGCGCGTCGACCCACGAGATCGTGGAGTGGGTCGAGCAGGTGCTGCGCCCGCGCCTCGAGTCGCGCTGATGAAGCGCGGGTTCGGGGTTGGCGCGGCCGCCGTGGCCGCGCTGCTGGCGGGATGCCCGGCGCAGAAGCCGGCGCCGGCGGGGCCGGGGCCGCGGGTGTCGGGCAAGCCGTCGCCGTCGCCGTCGGTCGCGGCGACGCCGTCGCTGTCGCCGTCGCCGTCGCCCACGACCGAGCCCGCGCCGCCCGAGCCCCCCGACGAGCCCGAGGATCCCGCCAGCGCCGCCATCGCGGCCGCCCTCGGCGAGGTCATGCGCGCGCACGCCAGCGAGCTGGCCGACTGCCAGCGCGTGGCGCGCGCGGCCAACTACAAGGTCGGCGGTGACGTCATCCTGGCCGTCAAGCTGGGCAAGGATGGTCGGCCCACGGACATCACGGCGGAGCAGAACCACGGCACCCCCGACGCGCTGCTGGGGTGCGCCACCGCGGCGGTCAAGAAGTGGGATCTCGGCAAGGTCGGCAAGGCCGGAGACCTTGTCATGCTGCCAATCATTTTTGGCACTGCCAAGGCGCAATATGCGATCTCCGACGACGACGTCCCGGTGTCCGGCCCCAAGGGCGGCAACATCGCGGCGCGCGTCCTGGTCGACGCCCTGACCACGCCCGATCCCAAGCTGTCGCTGACCCGCCTGTCGATCAGGCCGCGCACGCGCATCCCCTGGCACTCACGCTCCAGCGCGATGGCGATCTATGTCATGCACGGCCAGCTCAAGCTGTCGCTGCCCGGGCAGGACACCGTGTATGCCGAGGTCGGCCAGGCGGTCTATGTCCCGGCCGGCCAGGTCCACGCGCTGGAGGCGCTGACCGGGCGCACCCCTGGCGAGTTCCTGGAGTTCTTCGCCCCCGCCGGCCCCGAGCACAGCTACCGCGACCCCCAGGATCGCGCCGGCACCATCGTGGTCAGCGGCAAGCCCGACAAGGCGCCGGCGCCCGCGGTGCTGACCAAGAGCGGCGACGCCAGGCCGCTGCCGATCGGCGGCGGCAAGGGCCAGGTCCGCCTGCTGCTGGAGCAGGGCGGCAAGGGCGACGGCAAGCTGTCGCTGGCGCACTTCACCGCGGGCCCCGGCATGGTGGTGCCCGAGCATGTGCACGCCGCCGAGTCCGAGGTGCTGTACGTCCTCGAGGGCGAGGGCACCATGACGGTGGGCGGGCAGACCGTGACCGTCAAGGCCGGCACCGCGGTGCACATCCCGGCCGGCGTGAAGCACGGCTTCACGGTGACCAAGGGGCCGGTCGTGGCCATCCAGTCGTACGGGCCCGCCGGGCCCGAGCAGCGCTTCAAGCAGCCACCGCCCGCCGCCCCTGTGGGCGGCGCGCAGAAGTAACGCAGCGAGAGCAGAGAGAGAGAGAGAGAGTGAGGACACGATGGACTTCGAGCTGAGCGACGAGCAACGCGCCCTGGCCAATTCGGTGCGCGACTTCTGTCGCGCCGAGATCGTGCCCCACGCCAAGCGCTGGGACGACAGCGAGCACTTCCCCATCGAGCTCATCCCCAAGCTGGCCGAGCTCGGCCTGATGGGCATGCAGATCTCGCCCGAGTATGGCGGCGCCGGGATGTCGTTCAGCGACTATGTCCTGGTCATCGAGGAGCTGGCGCGTCACGACGGCTCGGTGTGTCTGACCGTGGCGTCGCACAACTCGCTGTGCAGCGGCCACATCAACGGCTTCGGCTCCGAGGAGCAGAAGCGGCGCTACCTGCCCGACCTGACCTCGGCCAAGAAGCTGGGCGCCTGGTGTCTGACCGAGCCAGGCTCGGGGTCGGACGCCGGCGGGGCGCGCACCCGCGCCATCAAGAAGGGCGATCGCTGGATCATCAACGGCTCGAAGACCTTCATCACCCAGGGCTCGGTCGCGGGCACCTACGTGGTGCTGGCCTCGACCACGCCCGACGCCAAGCAGAAGGGGCTGACCGCCTTCATCGTCGAGAAGGGCTGGAAGGGGCTGCGCGTCGGCCGCCACCTCGAGAAGATGGGGCTGCGCGCGTCGGATACCACCGAGGTCATCTTCGAGGAGCTCGAGGTCCCCGACGAGAACCGCATCGGCGAGCTCGACCACGGCTTCACGCAGACGCTGCGCATCCTGGAGAAGGGGCGCGTCGGGATCGCGTCGATGGCCGTCGGCCTGGGCCGCGGCGCGCTGGAGGAGGCGACCATCTACGCCAAGCAGCGCGCGCAGTTCGGCCAGGCCATCGCCAACTTCCAGGCCATCCAGTTCATGCTCGCCAACATGTCGATGGAGCTCGAGGGCGCGCGCCTGCTGGTGCGGCGCGCGGCCTGGCTGCAGGACCAGGGCCGGCGCACCCCGCAGGAGTCGTCGATGGCCAAGCTGTGGGCGGCGCAGGCGGGTCGGCGCGCCTGCATGGACGCGGTCCAGATCCTGGGCGGCTACGGCTACACGCGCGAGTTCCCGGTCGAGCGCTACCTGCGCGACGTCAAGCTGTGCGAGATCGGCGAGGGCACCAACGAGGTGCAGCGCATGCTGATCTCGCGCCAGCTGTTCGCCGGGGCCTAGCAGCATGGCCGAGGCAGGCCTGGCGGCGCGGGTGCTGGCGGGCGAGGTGCGCGCGGCGGCGCGGCTGATGCGCGAGGTCGACGACCACACCGCGGCGGCCGAGCACGAGCTGCGCCAGCTCTACCCGCACACCGGGCGGGCGCGCATCATCGGCATCACCGGCAACCCGGGCGCCGGCAAGTCCACCGTGGTCGACCAGCTGATCGAGCGCTACCGCGCCGCCGGCAAGAAGGTCGGCGTGGTGTGCATCGATCCGACCTCGCCGTTCTCGGGCGGCGCCATCCTGGGCGACCGCATCCGCATGCAGCGCCACGCCACCGACCCGGGCGTCTTCATCCGGTCGCTGGCGACGCGCGGCCACCTGGGCGGGCTGTCACGGTCGACCAGCGACATCGTGGCGGTGCTCGACGCCATGGGCATGGACGTCGTCATCGTCGAGACCGTGGGCGTGGGCCAGGACGAGGTCGAGGTGGTGTCGCTGTCGCACACCGCAGTGGTCGTCACGGTGCCCGGCATGGGTGATGACATCCAGGCCATCAAGGCGGGCATCCTGGAGATCGCCGACGTCCTGGTCATCAACAAGGCCGACCGCGAGGGCGCCGACCGCGCCGAGCGCGACCTCATCGCGATGCTGCACCTGCGCTCGATGGACGCGCCCGAGGTCGAGATCATCCGCACCGTGGCCAGCAGTGGCGGCGGCATCCCCGAGCTGGTGGCGGCCATCGCGCGCTTCGAGGCGCGCGCGACGGCGGCGCGTGTGCTGGAGGCGCGCGGGCGGGCGCGGGCGCGGGCGCAGCTGGTCGAACTGATGACCGCGAAGCTGCTGGAGGCGGCCGAGGCGGCGCTGGCGGGGCAGGGCGGGCTGGACGCGCTGGCGGCGCGTGTGGCGCAGCGCACGCAGGACCCCTATGGGGCGGCCGACGAGGTGGTGCGCGCGCTGCTGGCGCGCGGGAGCGGGCCGGCGTAGAATACTGGTTTAGCTGCTTTCACTAGCTTAGGAGGACATGATGAGGGTTCGCTGGCTGGCCGCGGGGGCGGTCTGGGCGCTGGCCTCGGGGATGATCGCCGGGATGATGGGCTGTGGGCTCATCGACTCTGACGTGCTGGAGTTCGATCTCGCCCTGCCACCCCAGATGTTTCAATACGATACCTCGCGCGCCGGGCTGCCGACGTCGGGCACCTTGCCGACCGTGCCGTGCACCAGCGACGCCATGTGTCAGGTGGTGGCGCGCAACGCGACGCCCAACCCGATGGCGTGCGGGACCACGGGCAGCTGCGAGGCGCGCATCGACATCCAGTCGACGGTGCCCTACGACCTCAAGAACCAGTCGGACTTCGCGGCGCTGAACGACCGCCCCATCGTCGACGTCACGGTGTCGAAGATCGAGTACGAGCTGGTCGAGGACACCCTGACCTTCGCGACGCCGCCGATCGGGCTGTATGTCGCGGCGCAGGGCGTGACCGAGCCCGGCCTGGGCATGAAGTTCGGCGTCATCGAGGCGGTCGCGGTCGGCACCAAGCCAGGCCGCTACGCGGTCAAGATCGACGCCGCCGGCAAGAAGGTCCTGGCCGACACCTTCAAGAACTGGAAGACCCCGTTCAACCTGCTGGTCAAGACCGAGACCCCCGCGGTGTTCAAGGCGGGTGACGAGGTCCCGCGCGGCAAGATCAGCGTCATCGTCCACGTGACGGCGACGGCGTCGCCGTAGCCAGCCCGCTCGACTCTCTCATCAGGAGCGGCGTCGGCCGCACCCGGCCAGCTGATCGCGGTCAAGTCGGGGTTTTCGGGTGGGCTCAGGATCGGCCCATGCTCACCACTGGACTGCGCCGGGTCGTGCTGCTCTCACTGTGCTCCCTCGCCCTCGCCAGCTGCGGGGACGACGACGACATGACGACGATCGACGCCGCGGTCGTGGTCGATGCCCAGCCCGCTGATGCCGCGCAGGGCGCGCTCACGGTACGGGTGGCGAACCTGACCGGCCGACAGGGCAAGATCGTCCTCATCGGCGTGACGCCGGGCGGCGCGGGCGGCGCCACCCTGGGCGGCCTGTGTATCTCGGTGACCGCGAGCCCCTTCTCGTTCGCCGAGGTGGTCAAGGCCCCGGGGGCGACCTCCGACCCGTGCACCCTCGGCGCGGTCAAGAGCTTCGCCGACGGCACCTACAGCGTACGCGCCGGGATCTACACGCCCGGCAACATGACCCCCGAGGCGTGCTCGAACGCGATGGTGACGGTCGCGGGCAGCGGCGATGTCACCCTGCCGGCGTTCGGCACCTGCCCCTGACGCCGCCCTCACTTTCTTTCCACTTTCTCGCCTCCGCCACGCAACAACCGTCCCGGCCTGCCGAAACCCCCGCCGTGAACCCAGATGCCCAGATCGAGCGCCGCCCGCCGAGAGCTGCTGGCTGCGCCTGGGCCAAGGCGGAGGCGTCCGATGCACATTCTCCTGGTCGACGACTGTCACGAGCTCCTGGTGGCGCTGGCCACGCAGCTCAGGAAGCGCCATCACGAGGTGCAGCTGGCCCACTCGCTCGGCGAGGCGCGCGCGGTGATGGCCATCATTGCCCCCATCGATGTGGCCATCGTGGACCTCGTCCTGGGCGACGGCTCCGGCCTGGAGCTGATTGACGAGCTGCATCGGCGGCGCCCCGCTGTGCAGCTGCTTCTGCACACCGCGATGCCCGACACCCGGACCGTGTCCGACGCGGTGAACCTCGGTGCCCGCACCGTCGTGGACAAGCCCGCAACGGGCGACGAGCTGCTCGAAGCCCTGGTCAGGCGGCCCTCGACGGCGCTGCCCGACATCAAGCGCCGCTGGCACGATACGCTGCGCAAGGCCCAGGACCGGCTGATCGCCCGCGCCTTCGAGGCCCATGGTGGCAACCGGTCCCGCATGGCCCGCCGGCTGGGCATCAGCCTGCCCACGCTGCGGCGGCATCTGGCGCGACTGGGACTCAGCAGCAGAGGGCGGCCCAAGCGTCCGAAGTAGAAGGCGCCGACCAGAACAATTCGTTGCATTGTTGTCCGGCCAGCCGTCTGCCAACCCTGCCAATCATGATTGGCATCTTCGAGACACTGGCAATGAAGGTCGTTCGGATCCGCTCGGGGCTGGCTGCGGCGTTCTTGCTGGCCATGCTGCTGCTGCCGAGCCGGCCGGCGAGCGCCGCCCCCATGGGCGGCTTTGCGCCGATGTCCCGCTGCGGCGGCTGCACCGAGCCCAAGCTGGAGTGCACACCGCCCGAGCCACCGCCCTACATCGACAACGTGATCTTGCCCCTGCCAGTGGAGCTGATCGGTAACGCCCTGGGGCAGATCTACCTGGGAGGCGGTTACTACATCCAGGCCATCGGGCCGCTCGGCGGCTCGGTCTACCAGCCGTCGGGCTCGGGCATCGACGGACCTCGCCGGTGCACCTGGGTGTGCCGGCCGATGCCGGCCTCGTTCTGCGGTTTCCAGAACATTTGCCAGCCGCTCACGGCGAGCCCGCTCCGTGTCATGGAGGAAGGCTGTCAGATCGACGGTGAACAGACCTGCAGCCTCGATCTCGGCGGCGGCGAGCCGCCAGCCTCCAGCAAGCCCATCCAGCCCGGGGTGCACCCGAACTGCCAGGTGGCTGCCAGCGCAGGAGACTTCGAGGCGCTGTGTGCGCCGGCAGACGTCGCGCACATGCTCGAGAACGCTGTGCGGCTGTTCGGCGGCAGCCTGTGGCCTGCCTTCTGCCAGGGCATGGCCACCAGCGCCAACGCCCCCTGCATCGACAACCGCATCTGCCGCGGCGCAGCGCTCGGCGGCAACGAATGCATCGAGTGCAACGCGAGCGGTGATTGCTTCCGGGCGCCCGAGTCCACCGAGCAACGAGCTTCGGCAGAGGCGCAGCCCGGGGTCAAGCCATGTGTCAAGGCAGATGGGACGCCATGCGATCCAGTTGCGGCTCCCGCCCCCACTGCCCATGCCGGCATCGTCACGCCGAGTGATAACTCACCACAGGCCGGCTCCGGCACCGAACCGGGCGACACTGGGGAGGACTCCGAGACCCCCGCGTCTGACTCCGCACATCGCAACGCACAAAACCCGAACACGCAGCACCGCCAGCCTCGCCACCGCACCGCCGAGGCCGAGTGCAGCACCGAGCCAGGCGGCGCCTGCCAGGCCTGGGACTTTGGCTCCCTCGATCCCAGCGGCCCGGGTGAGCAGCTGAAGCCCAAGCGCATCACCATGCGCACGCCCGGGCGCCACGCCACCCGCGGCGCGCGCGCCGGCGATCCCGTCGCCATCGGCTCGGGCCAGTATGTCGACAGCTGGGTCGACCTCGAGATCCAGACCGGCTTCGACCTGCACTTCAAGCTGGAGCGGCGCTACTCCTCTGCGGGGATCTCGCATGGCGTCCTCGGCCGCAACTTCCGCCACTCGTATGAGGACTCCCTGGTCCCGGTCACGGAGTACTTCCCCGGCGTCGACGACCTGCCGCCCTACTGCCGCGCCGCGTTCCCGGTGATCCACTGCGTGGCCCACTACAGCGGCCCGAGCGACTACCAGATCTATGTCCAGGATCCCACCTCCAAGGTCTTCCTGCCTGGCCCCGGCACCTATGCCGCCGTGCGCCAGGTCTTCGACGACAGCCTCAAGACCGACAAGTGGCTGCTGCGCGAGACCGACGGCACCATCACCGCGTTCGACAGCCGCGGCCGCATGCGCGCCCGCCGTGATCGCGCTGGCAACTCCATCAACCTCTATTACGGCCCCGATGACGAGGGCCCGCTGACCAAGGTGGTCGATCCGCTGCAGCGCTCGATCGACTTCACCTACTACCCGAACGGCCTGCTGCAGCGCGTGCAGGACTGGACCGGCCGCTCGGTCAGCTACGAGTACGAGGACCTCATCCCGCACGACCAGCTCAGCGAGGCGGTGGCGGCACAGTCGGGCCTCACTGAACGACGCATCCCTGGCTTCCTGCGCGAGCAGCATCGGCTGCTCTCGGCGCGGCTCGACGGCCCGGTGACCCCGGCGGCGCCCGCACGTAGCTCGCTGTGGGAGTACGAGTGGGTGCCCGCGCCGGTGGCAGAGGCCAACGGCTTCGTCCTGCCCGAAGCCGACCCGATCCCGGACGACTGCAGCGACACCCACCGGACCTTCGGCGAGTCGATGTACCGCGAGCTCAGCATCGACCACCAGCTCGGCAACATCACCACGGTCAGGCTCAACGACGTCGCCATTCTGCTCAACACCTACGAACCGGCCATCACCAGCCCGAACTTCGACCGGGTCATCCGGCAGAGCTACGGCCGGGCGGCCGAGTCCCCGATCGTCCAGGCCACCTATGAGTACTACCGGGCCGAGGACACCATGCAGCCCGCGCCGGTGCCGGCCGACGTGACCGGCCCCTGGCTGAACAATGGCGGCACCAGCTCCGCGGTCAGCTGCGGCGCGATCGCCCTGCAGTTCGCCGGCTACCCGGTGCTCCCCCGCGAGCACGGCCAGCGTGTTGCGTTTCCGACCCAGGCCATCAAGCCGTGGTCGCTGTACTACGACCTGACCCCGTTGATCGCCCAGCTGCATGCGCTCGACGGCGAAGTCGTCTGTTCTCCCGGGCAGGCGTGTAGCGCCTTTGGCGCACGCCTCGACCTGCTGTCCAGCGCGGTCAACCAGGTCTGCTCCTGGACCCGCTTCGTCGACCAGAACGGCACCACCAGCTGGTTCGGCCTCAACTTCATGGGCCAGGCCCTGGTCACCGGGCGCCAGGCGTCGGCCGGCGAGGGGCCCGCCTTCTTCACCACTGTGAACCGCTACAACCTGCACGGCGAGCTCGCGCTCACGGTGTCGCCCGCCGGCCGCCGGCTGGCGCTGGGCTATGACGAGATGAGCCTGAATCCGCTGTCGCGCGGCAACCTCCTGTCCATCACCGAGACCGGGAGCGACATGCAGTCCCGGCAGACGCTGCTCAGCCACGAACCTCTGTTCAACAAGGTCACCCGCGTCGAGGACGTCGCGATGGGGCGGGTGTCGACCTTCACTTATGACTACCAGGAGCTCGACGCCACCACGGGTGCGGCGACAGTGCTCGGGTATCTGCAGGCGTTCGGCGCGGACGCGACGACCCTGTCGGAGATCGTCCCGGTCGCGGGCCTCTTTTTCGGCGCCGATCTCAACCTCGATGGTCGCACCAGCCGCGAGGCCGGCGACCTCATCCGCGAGGCCCTGCCCGCGGTGTCGGGACCGAATCCCGACCTGGTGCGCACGCACATCCACAACGAGTTCGGTCAGCTCATCCAGACCCGCGAGAGCGGCGGTCGCCAGACCGACTATGACTATTACGCGGCGGTCTACCCCAACGGGATCGCGGCTGGCACGCCGCCGATGACCGAGACCTACCTCGTGAACTACAACGGCCTGCAGCGCCTGGCGCGCGGGACGACGGGCGGCTACCTGCGCTCGATCCGCCGGCGCCTCGACCAGCCCGCCAGCGAGCCGTACCTCGGTGGCGCCGCCCAGATCGCAGCGCGCTACTTCCAGTACGACGCCGTTGGCAACGTGACAACAGAATCCAACGGCTATGGCAGCCTTCTGACGACAGACTACGACGGCTTCGGGCAGCCGGTCCAGGTCACCGACGAGGATGGCTACCGCCAGACCTATGACTGGGACGAGGCGCAGAACCTGGTGCGCATCGCCGAGGGCATCGGCGTCGGCGCCATCGTCAACAACCCGGCAAGACGACAGCGCCGCTTCTACAACGCGGCGGGCTCGCTGGAGGGGGTCTGCTCCGAGCTGGTGCTGGGCGCCTGCAACAGCAACCTCGGCAGCCTGATCGCGACCCGGGGCTCACCGACGTTCACGCTGGTTGAGTACGGCTACGACATGGAGGAGCGCCTGACCGAGGTCGTCGATGGCGACGGCCACCGTCACTCCATCCTCTACAACACGCGCGGGCTGCCCATCACGCGTGCGCTCGGCTCCGGGTCGGCCATGCCCGAGGTCGAAGGCTATGGCTACGACGCCGACGGCAACCTGGTCACCACCACCAGCGGCAACGGCATGGTGACCACGCTTTCACGCGATGGCTTCGGCCGCGTTGGCTTCGAGCAGCAGCCGAACGGCACCCAGCGTCACTTCGAGTACAACCTGGCCGACGAGGTCATCGTCGAGCGCGTCGAGGACGGCGTCACCAGCATCGACCTCGAGCGCACCGACTTCGACCGCGACGAGCGTGGGAGGATCCGCGCCATCCGCCGGCGCTGGAGCGTGCCCTCCGGGCAGCTGACCCCGACCGGCTACCAGACCGAGCTGACCACGCTGATCCAGCGTAACGCCCAGGGCCAGCCCACCCAGATCACCGACCCCCAGGGCAACGTCACCACCATCGAGTACAGCTCCATTGGCAGCGAGATGAAGACCACCGACGGCCTCGGCAACCGTCGTTACACCTACATCGACCAGCCCCAGCGCCGCCTGTGGCACCGCGAGCTCGGCGAGGGCCGCGACAAGCAGGGCTACCAGGGCTTCAACCGGCGTGGCCAGATCGCCGTCTTCAACAGCTCACCCTGGCTGACCCCGGCCACACAGGAGCTGTTCGTCAACGACGGCCTCGGCAACGTCACCTGGCACAGCAACGCCCAGGGCAATGTCGAGCTGTCGACGTTCGATCTGCTGGGGCGTCTGAAGACCCACGCGGTGCCGCGCGTGGAGGAGCAGGCCGCCGACCTGGTGACGAACTACAGCTGGAACGGGCGCGGGCTGCTGACGGGGATCGTCGATCCGATGGGGGTGACGACCGCGCGCAGCTACTTCCCGACTGGCCGGCTGGCGAGCGAGACCTCGGCGGGCCGCATCACCAGCTACACCTGGGACCTCGGCGGCCGCCTGACTGGCGAGACGCACCAGGGTGGCGAGCGCCTGGCCTACGGCTATGTGAACGACCTCCTGGCCACGGTCACCGCGTACGACTCCAGCGCCGCCCAGGTCGCGCAGCGCAGCTTCACGCGCGATGGCCTGGGCCGCGCGACGTCGGCCACGCACACCGCGGCCGGCACCACGACCACCACGACGCGCAAGTTCGACGGTCTCGACAACCTGGTCGAGGAGACCACCCAGGTCGGCACGCTCGCCAGCCGGCGCGTGCGCTACGGGCACGACCGCCTGCAGAACGTGCGCTCGATGGAGTGGCCCGACCTGCAGCTCATGAGCCGCGACGCCGACCTGCACGGCCGCATCACCCGGGTGGCCTGGGGCACCTTCGAGGCCACCGCGTCGTGGGAGGGGGCGAGTCCCACCAACCTCGACGTCAGGCGCACCGGCGCGCTGGTGCACCAGCGCGTGTCGAGCTACGACGCCCTCGGTCGCGAGATCGAGCGCTCGGTCGGCAAGGCCGGCATCCCTGCCTATTTCTATGAACACCGTGTCAACGACGCGCTGAGCAGGATGCGGCTCGAGCGACGGACCTGGAACACCGGCAGCTCGTCGGGGGCGCGCTCGCGCGTGGCCAACTACGCCGGCGCCGGCTGGCTGGACAAGCTGCGCGAGGTCCCGCGCACCGCCGACTACCAGTACGTCACCCACAACGTCGAGGTCGACGCCTACGTCGCCGCCAGCATGACCGACGCGGTCACCACCACGCTGACCCGCGACGACGTCGGCACCCTGCTCGGCCAGCGGCGTGGCTGGGCCGAGCAGTACACCGCCAGCAAGGCCGTCACCAGCGACCACCGCCTCGGCACCGTGACCGTCAATGCCAAGAACGTCCCCGTGGCCTACACCCCCGTCGGCCAGCTCACCGTCGACGGCCGCTCCAGCTTCACCTGGAACCCCTTCGGCCACCTGACCCGCGCCACCCGCCTGAGCGACGGCCGCCGCTTCGACTATGCCTACGACGCCTTCGACCGCCGCGTCGCCCGCTTCGAGCGCAAGCCTGACGGCACCACGGTGAACACTGAAGTCTTCGTCCTCGACGGCTGGGAGACCCTCGCCGTCTACCGCAACAACTCGCTGAACCGCCGGGTGGTGCCGGGGATGTTCCTGGACCAGCCCCTGCTGATCCAGTCCGCGAGCAGCGGCCCCTCCTATCCCTACTACGACCTCCTCGGCAACGTCGCCGGCACCGTGGTCGGCAACGGCGGCGGCAACCACGGCGAACGCTACGAGTACGACGTCTACGGCAACGCCAAGGTGTTCAACGCTGCTGGCACGCTGCTGTGCGACCAGGCGACAGCGACGACGTGCAACGCCGCGGTGGAGTTCGGGTTCAACGGCCAGCCGCGGGATCCCGAGACCGGGCTGTACTACTACAGGAACCGCTACTACAGCCCGCGGATCAGGACGTTTCTGAGCATCGACCCCGCGGGCTTCGGCGACAGCTTCGACCCCTGGCAGTACGTGGGCGGCGACCCGCTGAACTATGTCGACCCCCTCGGGCTGCGCCGCGGACGCGGGGGCATCGGGGGGAGAGGCGGTTGCGCGCGCCTGTTCTGCAACGGCCCGGATGGAGGGGTTGATGCATCGATTGACCCCGGCCCAGACCTGGACCCCAAGACGGGGCAGGACTACCTCGATCTCGCGGGCGAGATCATGCGCCGCAGCCTCAGGGATCTGCCGCGGGAGGTCGTTGACTTCGTGAACCCTGGGGCAACGGCGTCCCCGAAGAGCGGCTGCGTTGACTCGCCCTACGCAGAACCAATCTGCCCAGCGAACCAGGATGGTGAGTCCGA
The DNA here is from genome assembly GCA_020853705.1 of Deltaproteobacteria bacterium. Lineage (GTDB taxonomy): Bacteria > Myxococcota_A > Polyangia > Haliangiales > JADYYK01 > JADYYK01. Next base: position 22,093 of record JADYYK010000211.1, on the reverse strand, counting down.
TGACGATCCCATGAGCATCGCTCAGGGAGTGGCTGGGGGGAGCCGTGCTAGGCTGGGAAAGCAATCCGCCCCAAAAGGAAGCCAGAATCCGAAAGTGTCAGCGGCGGCGAGGGAGGGCACGCGTCGCCACACCGAAAAGAAGTATCCCCGTGGGTTCAAGAAGGAAGTCAAGCTTCCCTCGGGCAAGAGGATGGACGCGTACAACCCCACGAAGAAGGAAGTCCGAGAACTCAAGCCCAACAATCCAAGGGCCATTAAGCGGGGGGAGAAGCAGGTACAGGGATATTGCGAAGAGTGTGACGAAGAATTCGGGCCCGGACATTCTGGGAGGGTTGTCACGTATGATCCAGAAAAAGGTCCCAAGGAGTGACCGCGTCGAGTGGCCGGGTTGGTGCTCGCTAGCGATCCCGTCTGGATGGGGTTGGCAGGAGGATCACGATCAGGCGGTGATCACGATCTCGAGCGCCGATGGAGTCGGAGCCCTTCAGATGTCGTTCGCGGTCCGGCAGCGGCGCGGGCCAGTCGGCCCCCGTGAAGCAGCGGCACTGGCACGTTTTCTTGCGAAGACATCTGGATGGGGCGGAGTTCAAGCCAGGCGCATAGAAGCGGCAGGTTCGGCGGGGGCGTACTTCGAGCACCTGGAACGGAGGAAGAGCGGCTCTTGGGCGTGGATGGTGTGGCAGTTTCTTGAGCGCTCGAGAGCAGTCCGATTCACGTACGTTTGTCGTGCCGAAGACCGGCGGACGGAGAGAGCCACCGTTGAGGAAATCGTGGAGTCGTTCAGATGGGTCTCGCCAAAGAGGGCATGACTGGTGGCCGAAGCCATTGGAGTGCCGCGGCACGTTCGCGTGGAACTGGGCTTGATCCGATCTCGTGGACACCTGGGAGCTCTGGTGGGGCCTTGGAGCGCGGCTCAGGGTTCGGTCACCAGGCGGCGGGCGAGGTCGAGCATCAGGAGGCCGCCGGCGGGGTCGAGGCTGGCGCCGTGTTCGCCTTCGCTGGCGGCGACGCGCCTGCAGGCCCAGGTTCGTCCGCTGTCCTCCGAGCGCCAGTACAGCAGGCCCGGTCCGGTCGCGTCTCTCGACAGGAAGGCGACGCGCGCCGCCGAGGCCACCATGCTGAACGGCAGGGTGGCCTGGTCGAAGGTGCGCAGCCAGCGTGGTCCCGCCGGGGCCATGACGCCGAAGCTGACCTTGCCCTCGATGGTCGCCAGCAACAGCGCCCCCACCACGGCGTGGACCTCGACGCCCGCGAGGTGGGAGACCCAGCTGTCACCGTGGTCGGCGCTGGCGTGCACGCCGTCGCCGACGATGATGATGCGCCCGCCGCCCACGCTGAGGCGTTCGCGCGCCGGGTCGCGTCGCCCAGGTGCGTTGACGTCGTGCCAGCTGGCGCCGCCGTCAGTGCTGCGCGCCAGGGTGTCGGCGCCCAGGACCCAGACCTCGTCACCACCAGCCGCCAGGACCTGGACCACCGAGGCCACCGGGATCAGGCCCTGGCCAGTGAAGCTGACGCCGCCGTCGCGGGACCCGAGCAGGCGATACACGCTGCCGGTGCCGCCCTCGCGCAGCGTGGCCGCGACCGCCCAGATGGCCGCGCCGTTGACGTCGAGCGCCTCGATCCAGCCCGGCCCGTGATGGCTCTGGGTGACGAAGTCGCCGTGAGCCAGGACGATGGCCGCGCGTCGATCGTCGATGGACCAGCTCTGTCCGCCCTGGAGCCAGCCCGCGAGCAGGACTCCGCCCGAGCCGGTGCTGTGCAGTGCCTGGGAGTGGAAGCCCTGCGGTAGCTGGCTGCGCCCGCTGGATCGCGTGTCGTCCATCAAGCTCCCTCCGGCCGTCATCATGGCATCACCTGGTCAACCAGTCCCAGGCGTCATTGGCCGTCTCGACACCCCAGTCCACGGCGTCCGAGCCCCACTGCGGGATCAGGCCCACCCCGGTCTCGATGACCTGGCTCACACCGTCGAGCGTCATGATGTCCCCCAGGTCGGGCGTGGTGGCGATGCGCATCAGATCGGTGACCGGGAGGGTGTGCAGGCCTCCGTCGAGGTACGCGCGTGGATGGGTGCCATAGGCGAAGGCGCGGAAGCTCGCTCCGTCACGCTCGAGGGCGTCGAAGGCCATCGGGTCGGCGGTCAGGCGGCTCTCGATCGCCTGCTGCAGCAGCACGAACGTGCGATCGACCCACAGCTGACCGCCGGGGCTGAGCGTCGGCCGCAGCACGGTGGTGAAGCGGCGCGCGTACTTGTCGCCGTAGCTCATGTAGTAGTCCGGCGGGCTCGGCGGCGGGGTCGGGTAGCGGGCCTTGAAGTCGGCGTGGCGTGCAGCGTAGTAGCCGACGTTGCCCACCATCCCGGGCAACGGCGTGGGCGGTGGGGTGACGGGCGCGCCGACTCCGGGAGTCCCCGTGGTGGCCGTGCGCGCCTGGCCGCCGTCCTGGCCGGCGTCAGCGGCAGCCCCGTCGCGCTCCTGGCGTTGCAGCATCGCGCGCGAGATCCCGCCGGGCCGTGGCCGCACCGGTGTGACCTCGCCGGCGCCGAACGCGGTGGCGAAGAGCTCTGCCTCGACCTCGTGCGCGTCGCCCGGCTGGCTGAGCTCGGTGTAGGGCTGGGCTTCGCCCGAGCTGCCTTGCTGCTGCACCGTGTGGGCGACCTCATGCGCGATGAGGTGGTCGCCGGCGGCGGTGCCAGGAGCGTACTCGTTGGCACCGAAGTGAATGTCCTGCTGGTAGGTATAGGCGCGCGCGCCCATGCTGGCGGCCGCGCTGCTCGCGGCCTCGCCGTCGTGCACGCGCACCGCACCCAGGTCGGTCCCCAGCGCGGGCTCCAGGCGGCCGCGCAGGTCGCCATCGAGCGGTCGGCCAGGGTCCTCGGCGGCACGCTCGAGCGGTGCCGCTGGCAACCCCGCTGCCAAGGTCCGCCTGCCCGGGTGAGGCGTCGGCGCGGACGCCGGATCGCTGTCAGTGCTCGAGGCACCTTCCAAGAAACGGCGCGCCATCCTCAACGAATAGAGGATCGGTGAGGAGGCGGAATTGACGGTGGTCAGAGCGGCGGCTGGCGGTCAGCGGCTCTTGGCGACGTGCTTCACCAGGTCGGTCGCCGAGATCAGGCCGGCGACCTTGCCGCGCTCGAGGACGACGACACGGTGGACGCGCTTGCTCACCATCAGCTTGGCGACCTTGGCGAGGGCGTCGGTCGGAGCGCAGCCGATGATCTTGGGGGTCATGAGGTCGCGCACCTTCAGCGCGAGCACCGACCTTGCGCTGGTGGTGCCGCCGCGCTCGAGCAGGCGCACGCTGGCCTTGCGCTTGACGGCCTGGAAGTCGGCGCTGGCCCCGGCCGCCAGGGCGCGCAGGACGTCGTTCTGCGAGATCAGGCCGTGCACCTTGCCGGCGCCATCGACCACGGGAAACCCGCTGAACCTGGTCGTGCGCAGGCGCTCGATGAGGGTGGCGATCGAGGCCTCGGGCGGGATGGTCGCGACCTTCCGGGTCATGACGTCCTTGGCCTTGGCGGTGCTGGTGGTGGCGGCTCTCTTCATTCGGGGGCTCCTGTCTCGAAGCGGGCGTTGTGGAAGTCGCCAACCATGCTGGCGACGAGATCGAGGATCTGCTCGCGCCATGACCGCGAGCCGTCGAGGCGTGAGAAGCGCTCGCGGCGCAGGAGGCAGGGCTTGGCCACGCCGTCGATGCCGAGGCGCAGGCCATAGATCCCCTCGCCGCACTGGCGCTCGTGTGCGCAGCCAGCACAGAAGTCCGTGCGCAAGCGGCCGCGCGCGATGTTCTTGAGCTCGAGGGTCGAGCGCTCCGCGCGCCACTCGGTGATGCGACCGCCGAGCTGCTCGCGGGTGTCGCCGCGGGTGCCCAGCGAGTCGAGCAGCGCCTCGAGCCGCGCCGGATCGACCCAGCTGCCGTGATAGAAGTCGGGCTCGCTGTTGGGTCGCACCAGCGAGATGATCTTGAGGTCGAGGCCGTGGCCGTGGGCCCAGCGCACCACCGGCTCGATGCCGGCGGCGTTGTGCGGGCCGAGCGACAGGTTGAGCTTGACCTGGTAGCCATGAGCGCGCAGCGCCAGGATGGACTGGGTCAGCTTGTCGGTGCTCTTGCCGCCGAGATCGCGCCGGAACACGGCGTCGTCCAGCGTGTGCAGGCTGACCAGGATGGTGTCGACCGCGGTGACGCGCGGGATGCTGGTCAGGCGCTCGTGCAAGAGGCCGTTCGAGTTCAGCACCAGGCGCGTCGCGCGCTTGTCGATCGCCTGCAAGAGCTCGGGCAGATCCGGCCGGGCCATGGGCTCGCCGCCGGTGATGTTGATCTGCTTGCCGCCCAGCGCGGCATAGGCGTCGCAGATGGCGACCAGGTCGCTCGGCGACAGCACCTCGTCGATGCGCGCACCCATGGGGCCCATCGCCTCGTTGTGGCAGAAGAAGCAGCGCAGGTTGCAGACCCCGGTCACCGCGACGCGGAACTTTCCGCCCAGCGCGTTGAAGGTCTCGAACCGCGCCAGGCGGTCGTCGCCTGCCAGCTCGGCGGCGGCGCTCATGCGGGGCCGCCCAGGACGCGCACGACGCCGGGGTCCAGCGTCAGCAGCGCGTCGCGCCGCCCGGACTCCAGCTGGTCGGCGTGCGGGAAGCTGGCCAGCAGGTAGCGGATGGCGTTGAGCCGCGCCCGGCGCCGGTCGTCGGCGGCGACGAGCACCCAGGGCACCTGCGCGGTCGCCGTGCGCGCGAACATGGTCTCGGCCGCGGCGCTGTAGTCATCCCAGCGGGCCTGCGCCGCGAGATCGAGCGGGCTCAGCTTCCAGTGCTCCAGCGGGTCGCGCGCGCGCTCCGCGAGCCGGCGCGCCTGCTCGGCCTTGCTGACCTCGAGGTAGAGCTTGCGCACCAGGATGCCGTCCTCGACCAGCATGCGCTCCAGCGCCGGCGCGGCCGCCAGCAGCGCCTCGCTCTCGGCCTGGGTGCAGTAGCCCATCACGACCTCGAGCCCGACCCGGTTGTACCAGCTGCGGTCGAACACCACGATCTCGCCGGCCGCGGGCAGATGCGCGAGGTAGCGCTGGAAGTACCACTGGCCGCGCTCGCGCTCGGTGGCGCGATCCAGCGCGACCACGCGGCAGCCGCGCGGATTCAGGGGCTCGACCAGGGTCTTGATGAGGCCGCCCTTGCCTGCGGCGTCGCGGCCCTCGACGATGATGAAGACCCGGGTGCCGTGCTGCTTGACGAAGCCCTGCCAGCGCACGAGCTCGATGTGCAGCTCGCGCAGCGCCTGGCGATAGGACTCACGCTCGAGCTTGGCGGCGCCACTCATCGCACACTGATGAAGCGACCGAACCGCCCGCCAGTCAACCCCGGCAGCCGCGCTCCACTTCCACCTTGCTTGGGAACGGCCTACACTCCGCGCCTGTCGCTGGTCCCCGAGGTGTCGCATGTCGAAGCTGATCTCCTGCCTGGTCCTGATCCTGGTCGTCGCGCTGGCGGCGTGTGGAGACAACCAGCGCGCGCCGCTCGCGCCTGATGCCAGCGTCCTCGATGCCAGCGTCGCCGATGCCCGGATCCCCGACGCCGCGGCGAGGGACGCCATCAGCCTGGCTTGCAGCGTCGAGGATCTGCAGCCGCTGTTCATGTGCGTCACCACGAACTGCCTGGACTTCACGCCCGACTTCGACGCCGGACTGGGCGGCGGAGACGGTGGGTTCGGGTTCGATCCGACCCAGATCCTGAGCTGCGTCGCGCAGCGCTGCGGGCTGCTGGTGTTCGGACTGCCCCCGAGCTGCCGCACCTGTGTGCTGTCGGGCCTCTCCGGCCTCGCCAGCGGCAGCTTCGACGGCGTCCTGACCAACTGCGTCAGCCAGCCGCCGCCGCCCATCCCGTAGTCAGGGGCCGCCGTCGGCGGGGGGAGGCGTACACGAGAGCGGCACCGGGAAGCTGCCCTTCACGGTGCTCGAGGGCGGCGTGCACTGGGCGGCGGTGACGTCGGTCTTGCAGGTGTCGAGGTCGACCTGGTCGGCCTGCGGATCGGTGCAGACCTGGGTCATCAGGAGCTTGCAGGAGCTCTTGCCGGTGAAGCTGAAGGTCAGGCCGGCGTTGAACTGCAGGGCGCACTTGCCCTCGGTGTTGGCGCAGCCGCAGCCCTTGTCGCAGATGGACTCCATGGTGGCCTCGCACTTCGAGGCGCCGTCGTCACAGCCGCCAGCGCCCAGCAGGGTCAGGGTGACCAGCGCTCCGAGCAGCATCCGCGTCGTCCTCGATGTCATGTCGCCTCCAGCGAGCACTCTACCAGGGGGCGGTGCTCGCGAATTGCCATCACGGGGGCGAGGCGGACGGTCTATCGCGGACCCAGCGCGGCCAGCTCGATCACGACCTCCACGCGGGCGCCAGGCTCGAGCCTCACGGTGCGCTGGCCGACGAGGTGCTCGGTGGCATAGGCGAAGGTGTGGCTGCCGGGGGCGACCCAGTCGCCGGCGTTCATCGGCAGCCCGTCCATGGTGATGCCGTCCAGGCCGGCGATGACGGCGCCGTCGGGCAGCCGGAACGTGAAGGTGACCGCGGCCACCAGCGGCAGCAGGCGTCTGACGGCGAGCCGGGCTCGGCGAACCCCGCGCGCCGGGTGTCCGAAGCCTGCGAGGTACTCCTTGAACTGGAGCAGAGCGGCGGCGCGATGACCCAAGCGCTCCTCGACCCGGGCGAGCTTGAGCCTGATCTCGCCGGAGCAGGCGTTGTCCCCGGCCACCAGGGCATAGGACTCGGCGGCGGCGGCCCAGGCCCGCCGCCTGGCGTGCGCGTCGCCCTGGCGCTCATGCTGCTGGCAACTCCACTGCTTCTGGCCTTCGCGGCGCGCGAGCTCGGCCGGGAGCTCGTCGCCGAAGTGGTCCTTGCCGAGGTCGTCCGCGCGGGAGGCCGTCAGGGGGACTGCCTGGGCCAGGATGAAGCAGGCCGCGAGGACGATGAGTAGACGCACGCTGGCCTGTACGCGCGGCTGGCGAGAAAGACCTGGGCTGGCTGCGGCCGAGCTCAGCCCGCCCGGCGCGAGCTCAGGGCGCCGGCGAGCTGGCCCTGGAATCGACGTCCGGCGATGCAGGCGCCGATGCCGCACACCATGGCGTCCAGCGTCCACAGGGCGGTCCAGGTCAGGCCGAAGACCTTGGCCGCGCCGCCGAGCTTCATGAGGGGGCGGAGCTCGACGTAGACCAGGGCGCCCCAAGCCAGCCCAGCCAGCGCGAACGCCAGCACGGCCTTCGAGACCTTGGCCTCGGTGAGGAAGGTGGACGCGCCGCCCAGCGCGATGAAGACGAAGCCGACGATCCCCGCGAAGGTCTTGGGGCTCCTGGTGATGTGCGCCTTGAGCAACACGAACGACAGCCCGACGGCCAGCACAGCCGCGACCCAGACCAGATTCTCATGCAGCTTCTTGTTCATCACGATCCTCCCGGCGAGCGCGTGTGCTCGCGACGAGACGACGCCATTGCAGCTGGCGTGCTAGCTCGCAGCATCGGCAATTCCCGGCACTTGCGCTGGTTGCGCAGCGCCAGTTGAGCAGACCCTGCGCTACTTGCGCGGGGCGCTGCGCGGGCGCGGGATGTCGTGGTCGACCAGCTTCTTCACGAAGGTGCGGCGCGACATGCCCAGCGCCTCGGCGGCCTGGGTCTGGTTGCCGGCGCAGCGCTCGAGCGCCTCGATCATGCGCTCGCGTTCGAGCGCCAGCAGCTCGTCGCGCACCCCGCCGCGTCCCGGAGGGGCAGCAGCGGCCGGCGCCGGGGCTGCCACGGCCGGGACCTCGGCCACGGCGCCGGGCCCGCCGGCCAGCCCTTGCTCGAGATGCAGGAGGTCGGCAGTGATGACGCCGCCCTGGCACAAGAGCAGCGAGCGCTCGATGACGTTGCGCAGCTCGCGCAGGTTGCCGGGCCACGAGTGGCGATCGAGCGCAGCCATCGCAGCCGGATCGACGCGCGGGACAGGGCGCGCCAGCCGGCGCGCCGCGTCGCCCAGCATGCTTGCGACCAGGGCCCTGAGCTCGCCGCGGCGCTGCCGCAAGGGCGGGATCACCAGCGACACACCGTTGAGGCGAAAATACAGATCCTTGCGGAAGCTGCCGCGCGCGACCTCGTGGCTGAGATCGCGGTTGGTCGCGGCCACGAAGCGCACGTCGATGGCGCGCGGTTTCAAGGCGCCCACGCGCAGCACCTCACCGGCCTCGAGCACACGCAAGAGCTTGGCCTGGGTGGTCAAGGGCAGCTCGCCGACCTCGTCCAGGAACACGGTGCCGCCGTGCGCGCTCTCGAGCAGGCCGGGCTTGGTCGCGACCGCGCCGGTGAAGGCTCCCTTCTCGTGGCCGAACAGCTCGCTCTCCAGGAGCTGCTCGGCCAGCGCGGCGCAGTTCAGGCGCACCAGCGGACCGGACGCGCGCGGCGAGGCCTCGTGGATGGCGCGCGCCAGCACGTCCTTGCCCACGCCGGTCTCGCCGAGGAGCAGGATCGACACGTCGCCGACCGCCAGCCGGCGCGCCAGCTCGTAGACCCGGCGCATGGCCGGATCCTCGAGCACCACGCCGGCCCTGGCCGGCTCGGCGATCGACTGGGTCTCGATCTTCACCGACGGCTGCTCGCGGCCGCTTGCCCGCGGGCGCACCGCCAGCACCACCGAGCCCAGCAGCACCATGTCACCGGGGCTGAAGCGGGCGCGCTCCCGCTTGCCGACCCGGGCCTCGACCGCGCTGGCGCTGGCGTCGGAGCCGCCCTGCCGCACCCGCCGCACGGTACAGCCGTTCTTCGAGCCAAGGTCCTCGATCTCGAGCTCGGCGGCCACGTGCAAGCGCGCGTGCTGCCGCGAGATCGAGGGGTCGTCGATGGCCACGTCGTGGTCGGTCGTGCGCCCGATGCTGACCACGCCGCGCTCGGGCAGCAGGTGAACCTCGACCGCGCGCTGACCGAAGACCTGGAGAACGAGCGAACCCACGCCGCATTCTATGCCAACTATGCCAAGATCGGTCGGTGGCCGACGGTGACCGCCAGCGCGACCTGCCGACCGTGACCGCCCCCGAGGGCGGCGCGCCCGCCGTGCTGCCACCGGGCACCGCGCTGGGCGGGCGCTACCAGATCGAGGAGCTGCTCGGCTCGGGCGGCATGGGCCACGTCTACCGCGCCGCAGATCTCGAGCTCGGGCGCGAGGTGGCGCTCAAGACCATGCGCGTCGCCTCCGAGGACATGCTGGCGCGGCTCAAGCGCGAGGTGCGCCTGGCCTCGCGCGTGACGCACGAGAACGTGATCCGCCTGTACGACCTGGTGGCGGCCGACGGCGTCCACTTCGTCACCATGGAGCTGGTGCGCGGCGTGTCGCTGCGCGCACAGCTCGGCAGCGGGCCGCTCCCCGTGCCCCAGGCGGTGGAGATCGCGCGTCAGTGCGCGCTCGCCCTCGAGGCTGCGCACAAGGCGTCGGTGGTTCACCGCGACTTCAAGCCGGAGAACGTGCTGCTGGGCAGCGACGGGCGCGTGGTGGTGGTCGACTTCGGCGTCGCCAGCGAGCAAGTCGACGGCGTGGTCGTGGCCAGCGCCATCGTGGGCACCAGCGTCTACATGTCGCCCGAGCAGGCCAATGGCCTGGCGCCGACGCCGGCGACCGATCTGTATGCGCTCGGGCTGGTGCTGGCCGAGATGCTCACCGGCCAGATTCCGCTGGTCGGGCGCGGGCTGGTCGACACCGCGCTGCGACGCCGGCTGGAGGCGGTGCCCTCGCTGCGTACGCTCCGGCCCGAGGTGCCGGAGGCGCTGGACGGCCTGGTGCGCGCACTGCTGGAGCTCGAGCCTGCGGCGCGACCGGCCTCGGCCGAGGTGGTCGCGGCGGCGCTCGGCGGCGGCGAGCTGCCGGCCCCGGTCGTGAGCACGTCCGGGGCCACGGTGCAGCCCGAGGGGACGCCGACGACTGCCGAGCGCCCAGGCGCGCGGCGCGCGCAGGCGGCTCCGGCGTTGACCCCGGCGCCGAGGCGGCGCCGCCTGGGGTGGGCGGCCCTGCTCGGCAGCGCGGTGGTCGCAGCCGGGCTGGCAGCGAGCCTGTGGCCACGCGACGACGGCGACTCCGGGCGCGCACCGGCCGCCTCACCCGCGCCGACGGCCACGCCTCCCCGTGAGCTGACCGAGAACGAGCGCTGCCTGGCCGGCGACGGTCGCCTGTGCGCCGAGCTGGGGCGGCGCGCGCTGAGCCCCGACGGCGGGGTGGCAGACTTGACGGCCGGGGTGCGCTTGCTCGCGCACGCCTGCGAGAAGGGCCTGCCCACCGACTGCAAGTGGGCCGCGGACAGGTACCGGAACGGCGAGGGCGTGCCGAAAGATCCGGTCCGTGCCATGTCGCTGCTAGAGGTCGGCTGCACGGGGGGCAGCGACGACGCCTGTGTCGCGCTGGGGCGCGCCTACCGGGACGGCTGGGCCGGCGCCGCCGATCCCGCGCGCGCGACCGAGCTCTTCGAGGCCGCCTGCGAGCGCTCCGAGCCCTCCGCCTGCAACGACCTCGGCGGCCTGAACGAGCACAAGGACCCGAGGCGCATGGTCGCGCTGTATCAGCGCGCGTGCGCGATGAAGGACCAGACTGCGTGCTCCAACCTGGCCGTCGCGCTGACCGACGGCGTCGGGGTGCCCCCGGACCTGGCCCGCGCCGCGCAGCTCTTCCGCGATGCCTGCGACGCCGACAGGGCCATCGCTTGCTACAACCTGTCGACCCTGTACCGGCACGGCGATGGCGTGACCAAGGACCTGCCGCGCGCGGCCGAGCTTTTGGAGCGGGCCTGCGCGCTCGGCCACGGCGAGGCGTGCGACTTCCTCGGGCTCTCGCTGAGCCAGGGCCTCGATGGCATGACCCGTGACGACGCGGCGGCGGCGCGCGCGTGGGAGCGTGGCTGCGATGTGCTCGGGCGCGCTGGCGCGTGCAGGAACCTCGGCATCGCCCTCTTCAGCGCCAGCGGCGCGGCCAAGGACCCGGTGGGCGCCAGCGCGCGGTTCCTGCAGGCGTGCGACGGTGGCAGCATGCCGGGCTGCACGTCGGCAGCGTGGCACCTGCAGCGTGGCGTCGGCGTGGACCGCGATCAGCCGCGAGCCCGCGCACTCTACCAGCGTGCCTGCGACGCCGCCGACGCCCTCGCGTGCAGCGAGCTGGCTCAGATCTATGCCCGCGGCGACGGCATCCCTGCCAGCGCCGAGCGCGCCGCCAACCTGCAGGCTCGCGCCTGCGAGCTGGACCCGACGCTGCAGGGCTGCAAGCGCTGAATCTGCTCGAGTTGCGCAGCCGGTGCTCACCCGGCGCGCGCGGTTCGCAAGAGCATTGGCGATTTGCCCTGGCACGCGCGCTGCAGTGGTGGGCTGCCAGGAGGCACGACAACATGACAATGAAGACGATGCTCGGAACCGCTGCTCTCACCGTCACCCTCGCGCTGGCCGCGGCTGGCTGCGGCAAGAAGAAGGCGGACATCAAGAGCGTGTGCGAAAACACCTTCGCGAAGGCGGAGAAGAACGACGGCAAGTGGTCGCCGGGCAAGGGCGACAAGGCCGCCTTCATGGCCTACTGCCTGAAGCAGAAGCCCGAGGTGGTGCGCTGCTCCTCGATGGAGATCGACTTCACCGACAAGACCTGCTCGAAGCTCACCGGCGTCATGGCCGACGACAAGTCCGGCTACGAGACCAAGCAGGAGCTCGGCCGCCTCCGCGACGGCAGGTAGCTGAAGCTGGTGGCCGCGCGGTGACCCGCGGGCACCGGGAAGCTGCCCTTCACGCTCCCGGGAGGGCGGCGTGCCCTGGGCGGCGGTCCGGTATCACCCTACCGCGCGGAGGTGGCCGCGTGATACATGCGGCGCGTGGGTGCGCTGGTCCTGGCGTCGGGCACGACCGACTATGATGTGGTGATCGCGGGCGGTGGCCCGGGCGGCGCCGCGTGTGCGGTCGCGCTGGTGCGGGCCGGGGTCGCGCCGGGGCGCGTCCTCATCGTCGACAAGGCGCGCTTTCCGCGGGAAAAACCCTGCGGCGGGGGTCTCACCGGGCACTGCGCCGATGCCATGGCGGCGCTCGGGCTGGAGGTCAGCGTGCCCGCCATCGCGTCGGCGTCGGCGCGGGTGCGCTTCGGGTCGTGGTCGCGCACCGTGACCATGCAGCGTCCCGTGGTCATCATCAGGCGCGAGGAGTTCGACGCCTCGCTGCTGGCGCAGGCCGCGGCGCTGGGGGTCGAGGTGGTGCAGGGCGAGGGCATGAAGGGCTATGAGGTCGATGCGGCGGCGGGGCGGGTCAGCGTGCGCACCGGCGAGCGCACGGTGACGGCGCGCGTGCTGGTCGGCGCCGACGGCGTGGCCAGCATGGTGCGCAAGCGGCTGATCCCGCGCGAAGGCCCACCCATCCGCCTGTTCAAGCTGGAGCTGCCGGCGCGCGGCTATGCCCACGGCGACGCCATGCTGTACGACTTTTCGCCGATGGCGTACGGGCTGCGCGGCTATCTGTGGGTGTTCCCGGTGGCCGACGACCGCATCAACGTGGGCCTGATGCACTATCCGTCGCGGCCGCTGTCGGGCGCCGAGCTGACCGCGCTGCTGGCGCGCGGCCTCGGCGATCTCGGCATCCACCTCGACGCCAGCGAGACCGCGCGGGGCTGGCCGGCGTGGGGCTACCAGCCGGGCGCCGCCGTCGCCGCGCCGCACGTGCTGCTGCTGGGCGACGCGGCGGGGATCGACGCCCTCACAGGTGAGGGCATCGGCGTCGCCATGGAGCACGGCCTGGTCGCAGCCCGGGAGGTGGTGGCCGGGCTGGGCGGCGCGGGGTTCTCGTTCGTGGGCTACCGGCGGGCGCTGCGTCGCGCCGTGGTCGGTCGCGAGCTGGCGCTGGACCGCTGGCTGGCGCGCCTCTTGTATCGCCCCGAGGCCTACCGCCACTTCCTGGGCCTGATGATGTTCGATCCCAAGGTGCTCGAGCTGTATGCCGCGCGGGTGTCGGGCGGGCTGGTGCTGGCCGATCACAAGCGCGCCCTCATGGCCGCGCTGGCCCGGCACGTCTTCCGCGGCCCGGGGCGCAACCGCAAGGTGCGCGCGCTGGCCGCCGAGGTCGCCGCCAGCACGGCGGCAGCGGGAGCAGGCGCAGCAGCGGGCGGGCGTATGTATGATGAGGCCTGACCTACCGCGAGGATCTCGGCGCGGTCGCTGCGACTGAGGCCCCCGTGCTGCTGCTGCGAAGCTTCGAGATGGCGCAGGAGAGAGGTGACGACACCGGCGCCCTGGTGGCGCGCGCGATGGCGGCGGTCGGCAGCGCCGTCCCGCTGTGGGTCCATCTGGAGGACTCGGCGCATGGCAAGATCTCGGCGGTCGCGCGCGCGCTGAAGAAGCACCCCGCGCTGGATGCCCTGGGCCCACCGCTGCGCGGCGGCACCATCCGTCCGCTGCTCGCCAGCCTGCCCAATCGCGACACGCCCGAGCAGTTCTCGGTGCCGCTCGACCACGGTGTCGGGCTGGAGGTCGCGCGCGGTGTGCCGCGGTCGCTGCCGTTCAACTACTCCAACTTCCACCTCGGGCCGGTGCCCGCGCTGTGGCTGGCCGCGGGCACGCCGCCGCCGCGGACGCAGCTCGACTCGCATTTCGGGCGGGTCGCCGCCGAGGTCGTGGTGGCCTCCAGCTGGTGGACCTCGGGGCGTCAGCTGTCGCTGCAGGTCCACCTCGGCATGACGCCGCCCGCGCCGGAGGTCAAGAAGCTGCCGCCGCTGCCGGAGGCGACGCAGCGCCTGATGGATGCGCTGGGTGGTTCGACCCACGAGGTCCAGGAGCTGGTCGCCGACCCCGACGAGCGTGCCGCCAGCGCCGCCGCCCGTGAAGCCGCCGGCGCGCTGGCCGAGGCCGCCGCCCATCCCAGCGCCGAGCAGCTCGCGGGGGTGCCGTTCCCGCATCCCGAGCTGGGCGACGACGAGTGGCACGAGCAGGGTGAGGCCTTCGGCTCGTTCAAGGACGAGCTGACCGAGGTCTGCAAGCCGCGCGGCTATCGTTACCAGGGCAGGCTCGGCGGGCGCGGGATCTGGGTCCTGACCAAGCGCACCAAGCTGCACAACCAGGTCGCCATCAAGGTCGATCGCGGGCCCATCGGCGGCCACGCCAAGGCCTGGCTGGTGCTGCAGGGGCCGCTGTGGAGTCACACCATCCACCTGCCGGCGTCACGCACCACGCGCGAGCTGCGGGTGTGGAACCCGGCCACCACCCGCAAGCTGGCCGGCAACTTCGCGGCCGCCGCGGACTGGCTGGAGCGCGAGGTGGTGCCGCAGCTCGAGGCCATCCACGGCGCCGGCTACGCCTGGTATGCCACCGGCAAGGTCTGACCCTGGTCCTGACCCCCACCGAGCGCTGGGGTCACGCGTCCCAGCACGCGGGGATGCCAGGGTAGCGCAAAAGGTTCAATGGCTATGATATCTTGCGCGGCGCGGAGGCAGCATGGCTGACAAGAAGTCGCTGGGGCGCCGGGTCATGGGGTGGTTCGTGGTCGACGAGGACGGCGGCAAGAAGGCGCCGGCCGTGAGCGAGGAGTCGGTCGACGACCTCATCAAGCGCTACGCCGAGGACAAGCCCGCGGCCGCCGCGCCGCCGCCGCCGCCCCCGGTCGAGCTCAAGGGGGACCTCCCGCGCGCCACTGGCGGCCAGCTCGATCTGCCGCGCATCTTCGTGGCCGCGGGGATCTCGGCCGAGGAGCAGGGCCGCGTCGTGCGCGCCCAGGAGCTGCTCAAGACGCTGCCGGTGGAGACCCCGGTCGCCATCAAGCGTCAGATCGTCGAGGCCTCGCTGAAGGCCTTCGGCTACCCCATCGACGACCTCATCGAGGCGGGCGCGCAGGAGATCCAGGCCCTGGAGGCCTATATCCAGCGCGAGGCCGCCGAGACCCAGCGCACGCTCGCCGATGCATCCAAGCGCATCGAGGTGCTGAACCAGGAGATCGTCGATCTGCGCAAGCTGATGCAGACCTCGATCGACGAGCAGAACCTGGCCACACAGGCCAGCAACGAGGCCAAGCTGCAGGTGCAGCAGGTGCTCGAGTTTTTCGGTGAGGAGGCCATCGCACGGGTGGTGCACGCCTCGCCCAAGCTGCAGGAGCCCCCGAAGGAGTAGTCACCACCTCGGGACAGGGACAGGAGACAGGGATGAAGCTGACGCCGTTCGCGAAGATCTTTCTGACCGTGGTGATCCTGGGCGTGCTCGGGTTCACGCTGTACATGTACCGAGGCAAGCTCAAGAGCATGACCAAGAAGAAGACGCCGGTGGCAGGTTCACCGAAGCCTTCGGTCAGCGGCTCGCCGCAGCCGTCCGAGCCCTCGGTCTATGACAAGGACAGCTTCACCGGCGTCAACAGCGCGGGCCAGGATCCGCCGCGCACCGGCGTCACCGGCGTCACCGCCGCCAGCGTCGGCGAGGGCAAGCTGGATCGCCCGCTGATCGTCGCCATCAACACCTGGGCTGGCCACTCCCCCGGCATCGTCGCCAACGGCGGCATGACCACCGCCAAGGGCAGCATCTACGACAAGCTCGGCCTCAAGGTCGAGTTCAAGATCTTCGACGATCCCACCACCAAGTTCGCCGCCTTCCGCTCCGGCGACATCGACATCATGTGGGACACCGTCGACTCGTGGGCGCGCGAGGCCTCGGTGCTGGGCGCCGACAAGGTCGCGGCCAAGTCGATCATCATGCAGGACTGGTCGCGCGGCGGCGACGGCGTGGTGTCGACCTCGGACATCAAGTCGGTCGAGGACCTCAAGGGCAAGTCGGTCTCGGTCATCGAGTTCTCGCCGTCGCACTGGCTGATCCTGTACCTCCTGTCGCAGTCGGGCCTCAGCAACGAGGAGAAGAAGACCGTCTCGCTGAAGATCTTCAACGAGCCGGCGCAGGTCAAGACCGCCTTCACCTCGGGCTCGGTCGACGCCATGGTGTCGTGGGAGCCCTTCCTCAGCGAGGCCCAGGCCGCGCTGGGCGACAAGGCGCACATGCTGGTGTCGACCTCGGCCGCCACCAACGTCATCGCCGACACCCTGGTCGCGCGCCAGGCCATCATCGACAAGGCGCCGGCCAGCATGCGTGACTTCGTGCTGGGCTGGTTCCAGGGCATCGACGCCATCAAGGACAACCCGCCCGCAGCCTACGCCAAGGTCGCCGACGGCCTCAAGCTGACGCCCGAGGACGTCGAGGCCATGCTGTCGGGCCTCAAGCTGACGCCGTTCGCCGACAACGCGCAGTTCTACGGCCTGACTGGCTCGAAGCCCCACTTCGAGACCCTGTTCAACTCCGCCTACCAGGTCTATCGCCGGCTGGGCAAGACGCAGGCCGCGGTCGACGCCAAGGACTATGTCGACGCGCGCTTCGTGGCCGCGCTGGCGCCGCTGTACCCCGGCCAGGCCGTGGTCGAGCCCTCGGTCAAGCCGGCCACCAGCAAGGCCAACGTCAAGGACAAGGGCATCCTCAACAAGAAGCTGTCGATCAACTTCTCGCCGGGCTCGGCCGAGATCATGGCCGGCTCGGAGTTCATGCTCGATGCCCTGGGCGAGACCATGGTCTCGTTCGGCAACACCTACCTGCAGGTCGAGGGCAACACCGACTCCAAGGGCGGCACCGACGTCAACATCGAGCTGTCGAAGAAGCGCGCCGACGCGGTGAAGGACTACCTGGTGAAGAACTTCCAGATCCCCGAGGCGCGCTTCAAGACCCTGGGCCTCGGCCCCAAGAACCCGGTGGCGCCCAACACCACCGAGGCGGGTCGCCAGGCCAACCGCCGCACCGACATCAAGGTCATGCTCGGCGCCCAGTAAGTGAGCATGGAGCCACCCGAGAAGGAGGTCGCGGCCTCCCCAGCGGCACCGTCCGCGCAGCTGCCCAAGGCCGACCCCGACAAGCAGGTGGTCGACAAGGGCGGGCGGGCGCGGCCGCTGGCGCCCCGCAACGAGCGCTGGTTCGCGCTGCGGGCGCCGCTGCCGCGCGGCGTCGGCACCGGCCTGGCCATCGCCGGGCCGACGCTGCTCATCGCGCTGTGGTTCCTGGTCACCGCGACCGGGATGGTCAAGCCGCGCGACCTGCCGTCGCCGGGCGAGACGCTGCGGTCGATCCTCGATCTGTGGTTCAACCAGGGCCTGCCCAGCGCGATCTGGGTGTCGACCAAGCGCATCATGATCTCGTTCGCGCTGGCGGTGGCGGTGGCGCTGCCGCTGGGCGTCGCGATGGGCGCCTTCGAGCCCATCAACCGCTTCTTCGATCCCATCGTGGCGCCGTTCCGCTACATGCCGATCTCGGCCTTCATCCCGCTGTCGCTGGTGTGGTTCGGGATCTACGAGGGGCAGAAGATCGCGTTCCTGTGGCTGGGCGTGTTCGTGTACCTGCTGCCGGTGGTGGTCACCGCGATCCGGGCGGTGCCGGAGGAGTATGTCCAGACCGCCTATACCCTGGGCGCCGGCCGGCCGCGCGTGATCTGGAGCGTGCTCCTGCCGGCGTCGCTGCCCGACATCTTCGATGCGTTTCGCGTCATGAACGCGATCTCGTGGACCTATATCGTGCTGGCCGAGCAGGTCAACATGCGTGACCCGCCCGGCCTGGGCTACATCGTCAACCTGGGCTTGCAGCACGCGCGGCCGGAGATGGCGTTCGCGATCTTGATCGTCATCGGGCTGATCGGGATCTTGACCGACGTCGCCATCAACACGCTGAGCAAGATCCTCTTCCCCTGGCGGGAGAAGCACTGATGGCGGCCGTGGGAACCGATGCGGCCAAGGTGCCGAAGCTCGAGCTCGACAACCTGTCCGTCGTCTATCGCGGCCGCGCCGGCACCCTGATCGAGGCGGTGCGCGACATGTCGCTGCAGATCGCCGACAAGCCGGGGCATGGTGAGGTCGTCGTCTTCCTGGGCCCATCGGGCTGTGGCAAGTCGTCGATCCTGCGCACCGTGGCCGGGCTGCAGCCGGCCACCCGCGGCGAGGTCCGGCTCGACGGGGTGCGGGTCGACGGGCCGTCGCGCGATCGCGGCATGGTGTTCCAGCAGTACACCTCGTTCCCGTGGCGCACCGTGATCCAGAACGTGGAGTACGGCCTCGAGATCGCGGGCGTGCCTGCCCGGCAGCGCCGCGAGCGCGCCATGGACGTGATCGGCAAGGTCGGCCTGACCGAGTTCGCGCACCAGCTGCCCAAGTCGCTGTCGGGCGGCATGAAGCAGCGCGTGGCCATCGCGCGCACCCTGGTCAACAAGCCGCGCGTGCTGCTGCTCGACGAGCCGTTCGGCGCGCTGGATCCCTTCGTGCGCTGGGAGATGCAGTCGCTGGTGCTGGAGATCTCGCGCCGCGATGACAGCACCATCCTGTTCATCACCCACGACGTCGAGGAGGCGGTCTACGTCGCCGACACCATCTTCGTGCTGTCGCCGCGCCCGGCGACCATCCTGCACCGCGTCGACGTGCCGTTCTTCCAGAGTCGCGATCCCAAGCTCAAGGCGTCGAACGAGTTCCGCGACGTCGAGCGCAGGGTGCTCGACATGATGTACGCCTCGCAGGCGCCCAAGGCCGGTAAGGACGGCTGATGGCGGACGCCAGCGACAAGAAGAAGCGGCGCCCGTACGCCAAGTACGCCTTCCACAACATCTACAACTACGCCCTGATGGGCGCGGTCGGCGCCGTCGCGGTGGTCACCGGGACCTGGATCCCGCTGGCCATCGGCGCCGGGCTCGAGGCCATGTGGATGCTCAACGCGCCGGGCTCGAAGCTCCTGCAGAAGACCTGGTTCGACAAGGTGCACGACGAGAAGGAGCAGGCCGAGACGCGCGCGCGCCGCGGCGAGCTGCTCAAGCTGCTGGGGCCCGAGGACGTGGCGCGGGTCGGGCGACTGCAGGACAAGCAGCGCGAGATCCTGAAGCAGGCCGAGGACAACCCGCAGTTCACGCTCGATCTGTTGCGCGCCGAGCTGCTCAAGCTCGACAAGCTGGTCGACGGCTACATCGAGCTGGCGGTCAACACCACGCGCTACGAGCAGTACCTGGCCAACATCGCCTTCGAGGATCTGGAGGAGGAGCTGCGCCGCTACACCCGCGCCGCCGAGAAGGAGGAGGACCCGCAGCTGCGCCGGACCGCCAAGAAGAACCTCGAGGTCCTGATGACGCGGCAGGCGAAGCTGGCCGAGCTGCGCAAGTACACCCAGGGCGCGCGCGCGCAGCTGGATTTGATCGAGAACACCTTCCGGCTGATCGGCGACCAGATCCTGACCATGCACTCGCCGGCGGAGCTGGGCGGGCAGCTCGACGAGCTGATGGACGGCGTCGAGGCGGTCAGGTCGACCGCGAGCGAGCACCGGCAGCTGCTGGGGCAGACCAGCTAGCGTTGGAGACGGAAGAAGAGACAGGTCACAGGCGACAGGTGACAGGCGACAGGCGACAGGGAATGGCGGAGGGCGAGGGAGCTAGAAGGACCAGCGCGAGAGCCACTTCTGGGGGGTGAAGGGCGGGATGGGGATGGGCGTGAGCGGGGTCGCCTTGCCGGGCTCCAGGAGCTTGCGGAAGTCGAGCTTCTCGCCGGTCTTGTAGTAGTGCTCGAGGTAGCGCCAGTCGGCGGCCCACCAGTCGGACAGCCACTGGTCGAGGTCGGTGACGCCGGCCTCGTGCATCAGCTGCAGGCTCATGCGGGTGGCGTTCTTCTCGTAGTCGTAGATCTTGGCCAGCTGCTCGGGGCCCTTGCCGATCGACAGGTCGTGGCCGACTTCGCGGTATTCCGCCGAGATGTTCCACTGCACGGTGTGGCCGAAAAGGTGCGCCACCACGAACAGCGCGCTCTCCAGATCCTGGTCGTAGTCCACCAGGATGCGTAGACCGTCGAAGTCCCCGGTGTTGGGGTCGAGCACGTCGCTGATGCTGACCGGGATGTGGTAGCGCGCCTCGATCCGCTGGACCACGAGGTCGTATGCGGACTTGAAGCGATCGCCGGCGGGAGACACGACCGGCTAGGTGGTGGTCGGGCCGTTGCCGGGGGTGCTGGGGGGGGCGTCGGCGGCGGGGGCGCCATCGGCTGTGGTGCGGCCGTTGTTGACGCGCTCCTTCAGCTCCTTGCCGACCTTGAAGAAGGGCAGGCGCTTGGGCTGCACCTCGACCGGATTGCCGGTGCGTGGGTTGCGACCCTCATAGGCCTTGTAGTTGCGGATCTCGAAGCTGCCAAACCCGCGGATCTCGATGCGCTCCCCCTGCTTCAGGGAGTTTTCCATCGATTCGAAGACCATGTTGACGACCTCCTCGGCCTTACCGCGAGGAAGCTTCAGCTTCTCCGCGATGCGGTCGATCAGATCGGACTTGGTCATCACATGGGCTTCGGCACCGCTCTTTTCGCGCTCCACGAGGACATCCTAGACCCGTGCGCGGGGTGGCTTCAAGCAATATCAGCAGGTTGTGGGGGGCGCTCAGATCGAGGTCTGGCGCCGGTCGATCGCCATCAGGAGCAGCCCCATCGCCAGCGCGAGGCGGCGGTCGAGGCGCCCCATGGTGTCCAGCGACAGATCCATTTCTGCCTTGAAAACAAAGGGATTCCAGCTCTGCTTGATGACGCCGACGACCTCGTCGCCGAGCTGGAGCTGGAAGCGCTGCGGGATCGGCAGCAGGCGCCTCAGCAGCGCCGCCCCGGTCTCCTGCAGCTTGCCGAAAGGTCGATCGTCGGCGTCGCACAGCTGCCACTCGTCGCGCACCAGGCTCTTCAGGCCGCGGCGGCGCAGCACGCCCACCTTGTCGCCGGTGCGGGTGTCGACCACGTCGTAGGCCGCTGAAAAGTCGATGATCTGGCGCGCCTTGATGGTCAGGAGCTCCGTCTTCCTGGTCTCGTCGGCGTAGACCCGCAGGTCCTCCTTCAGGGTCAGGAGCTTGTGCTGACAGAACAGGAGCAGGGCGCCCTCGGCGTCGAACACCATGAATTGCGGCGCGATCGCCAGGACCTTGCGCTCGAGCACGACGCGATCGACGCCCCACCAGCTGGGCCGCGACAGCGCACCGCGCGCCACCCCGCCCAGGCTGGGGAACGACGGCCGGCCAGGGCCAGGGCCAGGGCCAGGGCCAGGGTCGCCGCCGTCGCTCATGTGCGCGACGGCGTGTAGACGCCGAACGGGCGGCGCAGGGCGTCGGCGATCTCGCCCACGGTGGCGTAGGCCTTCACCGCGGTGAGGATGTGCGGCAGCAGGTTGTCGTGGGCCGAGGCCTCGGCGCGCGCCGCGGTCTCCAGCCGCTCCAGCGCGGCGGACCACGCGGCCTGGTCACGGCGCCCACGCATGGCGCGCACGCGGTCGACCTGCTCGCGCTCCAGCCGGGGGTCGAGCTTGAGCGCCGCGGTGGGCGCCTCGCCCTCGACCACGAAGTCGTTGACGCCGACGATGGTGCGTCGGGCCTCGCCGCTGGCCTCCAGCGAGCGCTGGTATTCATAGGCGCGCTGCTCGATCTGGCGCTGCGGGAAGGCCTGCTCGATGGCGGCGACCATGCCGCCGAGGTCGTCGATCTGCTTGATGAGGTCGGCGGCCGCGGTCTCGAGCTGGCTGGTCAGCGCCTCGATGGCGTAGCTGCCGCCCAGGGGATCGATGATGTCGGCCACGCCGGACTCGTGCGCGATGACCTGCTGGGTGCGCAGCGCCAGCAGCGCGCTGGCCTCGGTGGGCAGGCCCAGGGCCTCGTCGAACGAGTTGGTGTGCAGCGACTGGGTGCCGCCCAGGACCGCGGCCAGCGCCTGCATGGTGACGCGGATCAAGTTGACCTGCGGCTGCTGCGCGACCAGCGACGACCCCGCGGTCTGGGCGTGGAAGCGCAGGGACAGCGAGCGCGGATCCTTGGCCCCGAAGCGGTCCTTCATGATGCGCGCCCACAGCCGGCGCGCGGCGCGGAACTTGGCGACCTCTTCGAGGAAGTTGTTGTGGACGTTGAAGAAGAATGCCAGCCGTGGGCCGAAGTCGTCGATGGCCAGGCCGGCGGCGATGGCGGCCTCGACATAGGCGATGCCGTCGGCCAGCGTGAAGGCGATCTCCTGCACGGCGTCGGAGCCGGCCTCGCGGATGTGATAGCCGCTGATGGAGATGGTGTTCCACTTGGGTACGTCCGCCTTGCAGAAGGCGAACACGTCCG
>JADYYK010000210.1 GCA_020853705.1 Deltaproteobacteria bacterium | reverse complement strand
CTCGGCGTCGATGCCTTCCACCAGACCGGCGCCTATGGCCACCTGGTCTACAAGCTGGCGCTGGCCCGGCTGGCGCGGACGCCGACCGTCAGTGTGCCGTTCTATCTCGGCGTCGGTGGCTATGTGTTCGACCGCGACTCGCAGGAGGACGGGCTGGACCTCGGCGTGCGCGTGCCGATGGGCGTCAACTTCGACTTCCAGCGCGCCCCGGTGCAGCTGTTCGTCGAGCTCGCGCTCGGCCTCGACGTGATCCACACCGGCCCCGACGGCCGCGATGGCTTCGTGGGCGGCTATGCCGGGGTGCGCTACTGGTTCTAGCCGGTGCGCTAGACCTGGCCCCAGGTGACCCCGTGGCTTGACATGGTGTCAAGGAGAGCGCCGGGATCGAAGGCCTGGGCGGGGGTGATGGCGCCGCGGGCCTCGAAGTCGGGGGCGGCCGCCCAGGTCGCGCACAGGGCCGCCGAGGCGGCGGTGAAGTCGTAGCCGTCGTGGCCCTTGACCCAGACCCGGCGGGTGCCCACCGCGCCGTCGGCCTCGGCCACGATGGCGAAGCGGGCGCGGGCGCGCTCGGCGTCGGTGGGGCCCTCGGGCAGCGAGCGCACCCAGCGCTCGGCCAGCGCCTGCACCGGCGGCAGCCGCATCAGGCCGCCCAGGCGTGACAGCCAGGGCAGCGCGGGCGCGATGCGCGGTGGCACCGGCAGGAACACGCGCACCTCGTCGGCGCCGGTCGAGCGCGGCGCGCTGGCGATGTCACCCCAGGGCACCGAGGCGGTCAGGCGCTCGCCGGGCGGGTCGGGCAGCGGGGCGCGCCAGGTCTGGGCGCCCACCGGCTCGGGCACCCACTTGCCGCCGGTGAAGGCCAGGCCGCCGAGGTGCGCGGCGCGCAGGGCCGACCGCGTGGTGCCCTGGGTGGCGCGGCCGCCCAGCGGCGCGAAGGCGATGCGCACCCGGCGCACCGGCGACCCGGCGGCGCGCGCGGCCAGCACCGCGGCGCAGTCGGTCGGCACCACGTCGAAGCCGACCGCATTGATGAGGGCGACCCCGTGGGCGCGCGCCTCGGCGTCGCGCTGGTAGGTCGCCAGCATGTACTCGTGCTCGCCGGTGATGTCGAGGAAGTGGCGGCGCGCGGCCAGCGCGGCGTCCTGCACCGGGCGGCCGAACGCGGCGAACGGCCCGGCGCAGTCGAGCACCACGCGGGCGTGATCGGCCATGCGCGCCAGCGCCGGCAGGTCGTCGATGGCGGCGACCAGCTGGGGCGGTGCCGGCTTCAGGGTGGCGGCCAGGGCCGCCAGCTTGCCGGCGTCGCGGCCGGCGATGGCGAACGAGGTGCCGAGGCGCTGGAGCTCGCGGCAGATCAGGCGGCCGGTGTAACCGGTGGCGCCGTACACGACCACGTCGACGACGGGTGAAGGCATGGGCCGGACGCTATCATGCAGATATTGGTTGCGCGTTTTGAGTCTTCAATCTAATTTGAAACATCAGAAGGGCATGGGTAGCTCGATGGCCGCACGCACCAGCCACGATGAAGCCGAACTGCAGCGCGCCGAGCAGCGCGTGGTCGACATGGTCGGCGCCATGATGGAGTTCTGGGGCTTCAAGCGTCCGATGGGGCGCATGTGGACGCTGCTCTACCTGTCGCCCGAGCCCATGGTCGCCACCGACATCGGCGAGCGCCTGGGCATGTCGGCCGGCAGCGTCAGC
The DNA here is from genome assembly GCA_020853705.1 of Deltaproteobacteria bacterium. GTDB lineage: Bacteria > Myxococcota_A > Polyangia > Haliangiales > JADYYK01 > JADYYK01. The sequence goes on along the minus strand of JADYYK010000210.1, from coordinate 112,716 downwards.
ATGACACTGGCCGAGCTGGTCAAGTGGGGCGCGGTGCGCAAGACCTGGCACCCCGGCGACCGACGCGACTTCTACGAGGCCGAGACCAGCATCTGGAAGATGGTCACCCGCGTCATGCGCGAGCGCGAGATGACGCTGATCCGCGAGGCCGGCGAGGCCTTCGCGCACGCTGACGAGCTGGCCGAGCGCCAGGCCGCAGGGCGCCCCAGGACGGATCCCGAGCGCGTGCGCCTGGGCTTCGTGCACGAGCGCATGGCGCAGCTGCGCTCGCTGGCGGCGCTGGGAGAGCGCTTGCTGGAGGGGATCGTGGCGGGTGAGGCCATCGATCCGACACCGCTGAAGGAGGCCAGTGCACGCAGCAAGGCGGGATGAGGTAGCGGGCTGAGCAGGCGTGTCGCTGCGGTGGCGGCACGGCATCGAAGACGACGGAAACGGAAACGGAAACGGACAGATCGAGTCCCGCGTTGCGGGACTCGATCTGGAGAGGTCTTGCCTGGCGTCGGCCGGCACAGCCTCGGGAGGCTGCGATGGGCATTGGAGCTGCGAACATGGAGACCACGCCGTCCGCCGGGGGCGAGCTCCTGGCGCGTCTCGGAGACGTGTGTGGCGAGCGCGGCCTGGGCGGGCTGGCGGCGCGGCTGCGCGCGCTGGGCGAGGGCGTGGCCGGCGACATGAGCGCCATCGAGGCGGCGCTGGCGGAGCTGCCGCGCGGCGCCGGGCTGGTGGCGCGCAGCGCGACGCACCTGCTCGACCTCGGCGGCAAGCGGCTGCGCCCGCTGTGCGTGGCGCTGGCGGCGCGCGTGGGGCGCGGCTTCGACGCCGCGGCGCGCGAGCTGGCGGTCGCGGTCGAGCTGACCCACACCGCGACGCTGCTGCACGACGACGTGGTCGACCTCGGCGTGATGCGGCGCAACGTGGCCACCGCGCGTGTGGTCTATGGCAACGCGGCGTCCATCTTCGCCGGCGACTGGCTGCTGGTCGAGGCGCTGCGACGGGTGCGCCGCTCCGAGGTGCCGGGCGCGCTGGATCGGCTGCTCGGTGTGATCGAGGAGATGATCTTCGCCGAGTCGCTGCAGCTGGAGTCGCGCGGCCGGCTGGCGGCGGGGCGCGCCGAGTGGCTGGCGGTGGTCGAGGGCAAGACCGCGGCGCTGTTCCGCTGGGCCATGTGGGCGGGCGGGCGCGCCGGGGGCCTGGGCGAGCGCGAGTGTGCCGCGCTGGAGGCCTACGGGCGCCACCTCGGGGTCGCCTTCCAGGTCATCGACGACGTGCTCGACTTCGCGGGCGATCCCGCGGTGACCGGCAAGGCGCTGCTGACCGACCTCGGTGAGGGCAAGCTGACCTATCCGCTGATCGTGGCCCTGGAGCGCGAGCCGTCCTTGGCCGCGGTGCTGACCGAGGTGCTGGCCGCCGGCGAGGCCGACGCGGCGGCGGGCGCCCAGGTGGTCGCGGTGCTGCGCGCCACCGGCGCCATCGACGCGGCGCGCACGCTGGCGGAGGACAGCGCCCGTGAGGCGGTCGGCTGCCTCGGCGTGCTGCCGGCGGGCCGGGCGCGCGGCGATCTCGAGACCATCGCGGTGGCGACGGTCAACCGGGACCGCTGATGGCGACCGTGGTGGTCAGCGTCAAGGCCGGGCACGACGCCGCCGTGGTGCAGGCCGAGCTGGTCGCGCGCGGCCTGTGGGTCGAGCGGCTGGAGGCCGGCGGGCGGGTGCAGTTCGTGGTCGAGCCGCACTCGCAGGCGGTCACGCGCGAGGCGCTGCTGGGGATCGCCGGTGTCGAGGCGGCCTTCGCGGGCAAGCCGGCGCACCCGCGCATGGACGCCCAGGCCGGACGCGCGGTCGTGGTCGCCGGGGTGGCGGTCGGCGGCGGTGCCGCGCCGCCGGTCGTCATGGCGGGGCCGTGCAGCGTGGAGTCGGAGGCGCACATCGCGGCGACAGCGGCGCGGCTGGCCGCGGCCGGGGTGCGCTTCCTGCGCGGCGGGGCCTTCAAGCCGCGCACCTCGCCGTACGCCTTCCAGGGGCACGGTGAGCGCGCGCTGGGCTGGCTGCGCGTGGCGGCCGACGCCCACGGGCTGGCGGTGGTCACCGAGGTCATGAGCGCGGAGGCCGGCCCGCTGGTGGCGGCGCACGCGGACCTCCTGCAGGTCGGCTCGCGCAACATGCAGAACTATGCGCTGCTGGCGGCGGTGGCGCGCCTCGGGCGCCCGGTGCTGCTCAAGCGCGGCATGTCGGCCACCGTGGAGGAGTGGCTGCTGGCCGGCGAGTACCTGCTGGTCGGCGGCGCGCCCGCGGTCATCCTGTGCGAGCGCGGGGTGCGGGGCTTCGATCCCAGCACTCGCAACGTGCTCGACCTGGGGGCGGTGGCGCTGCTGTCGCACGTGCACGGGCTGCCGGTGGTGGTCGATCCGTCGCACGCGGTGGGGCGCCGCGATCTGGTGCCGGCGCTGGCGCGGGCCGCGCTGGCGGCGGGCGCGGCCGGGCTGATGGTGGAGACCCACGACGACGCCGGGCACGCGCTGTCGGATGGCCCGCAGGCGCTGACCCCGCACGAGATGCAGACCCTGATGGACGGTCTGGTCAAGGAGGTACATCGTGGCTGACACAGTTTCGAGCCGGATCGCGGGCTTCTATCAGCGCTCGCTCGGGGAGCGGGTCGACGCGCTGGCGGGCACTGGCCTCTTGTCGGCCGAGGCCGAGCGCCACCTGCGCGCGGGCGGCGGCCTCGGGCTGGAGGTCGCCGATCGCATGAGCGAGAACGTGGTGGCCTGTCATGGCCTGCCGCTGTCGGTGGCGCTGAACTTCCGCGTCAACCAGCGCGACGTGCTGGTGCCGATGGCGGTCGAGGAGCCGTCGGTGGTCGCGGCGGCGTCGAACGCGGCGCGCATGGTGCGCATGTCGGGCGGCTTCGTGGGCGAGCAGGCGACGTCCCAGATGACGGCGCAGGTGCAGCTCGACGAGGTCCCCGACGTCGCGTCGGCCGGGCTGCGCCTGGCCGCGGTGCACGACCAGGTGCTACGCGCGGGCGATGCGGCGGTGCCCGGGCTGGTGGCGCGCGGCGGCGGCTGCCGCGACCTCGAGCTCCGGGTGCTCGACGAGGCCGAGGGGCTGGTGGTGGTGCAGCTCTATGTCGAGGTCGGGGACGCCATGGGCGCCAACCTGGTCGACACCGTGGCCGAGGCGACGGCGCCGCTGCTGGAGGCGGCGCTGGGCGGGCGCGTCGGGCTGCGCATCCTGAGCAACCTGCCGCTGCGCCGGCTGGTGCGGGTGCGCGCGGCGGTCAGCGCCGAGGCGGTGGGTGGCGCCCCGCTGGCGGCGGCGATCGCGCGCGCCAGTCGCTTCGCCGAGAAGGATCCGTTCCGCGCGGTGACGCACAACAAGGGCATCATGAACGGCATCGACGCGGTCGCGCTGGCGCTGGGCCAGGACTGGCGGTCGATCGAGGCGGGCGCACACTGTTATGCCTCGCTGAGCGGGGTGTACCGGCCGCTGGCGACCTGGACGCTGACCGAGGCCGGTGGCCTGGAGGGCGTGCTGGAGCTGCCGCTGGCGGCGGCCACGGTGGGCGGCTCGACGCGGGTGCACCCCGGGGTGCGCGCGGCGTTCGAGCTTTTGCGGGTCAGCGGCGCGCGCGAGCTGGCGGTGGTGATGGCGGCGGCCGGGCTGGCGTCGAACCTGGCGGCGCTGCGGGCGCTGGCAGGGGAGGGCATCCAGAAGGGGCACATGAAGCTGCACCATCGCAAGGACGCGGTGGCGGCAGCGGCCGGGGCGGCGGCGGGCGCGGCGGTGGCCGCGGCGACGCGGGGAGGTGTGCGATGAGCGCGCGCGACGGGTCGGGAGCGATGTTCGACGCCATCGCGCCGCGCTATGACCTGCTCAACCGGATCATGTCGCTGGGGGTGGACCAGGGCTGGCGGCGGCGGACCGTCGACGCGGTCGCCCCTGCGCTGGCGAGCACGAACCCGAGCACGAGCACGAGCACGATCCTCGATCTGGCCACTGGCACGGCGGATCTCGCGATCGCGATGGCGCGGCGCTGGCCGGAGGCGCAGGTCACCGGGCTGGATCCCTCGGTCGGCATGCTGGAGGTGGGGCAGAAGAAGCTGGCGGCGACGCCGAACGTGCGCCTGCTCGAGGGCGATGCGCGCGCGCTGCCCTTCGCGGCGGCGAGCTTCGATGCGGTGACGATGGCGTTCGGGATCCGCAACGTGCCGGCGGCGGAGCGGGTGCTCGCGCTGGCCGAGATGGCGCGCGTGACGCGACCGGGTGGGCGGGTCGCCATCCTGGAGCTGGGCGAGCCGCGCGGCGTGCTGGGGCCACTGGCGCGCTTTCATGTGCACACGCTGGTGCCGCGGCTGGGCGCGTGGCTGTCGGGCGCGCGCGAGTATCGCTATCTCGAGCGGTCGATCGCGGCGTTCCCGGCGCCGGAGCAGTTCGCCGAGCTGATGCGGGTGGCGGGGCTGCGCGTGCTCGAGCTGTCGCGGCTGACCTTCGGGGCGTGCTGCCTGTATGTGGCCACGCCGGAGGCGCGCGGGTGAGCGCCGGGGCGTTCGCGGGGCTTACCGGGCCTCCGGCGTCGCTGCCGGCCCCGACGCCCACGCTGCCGGCGGTGGCCGGGGCGCTGGAGGCGCGCCAGCTGCTGGTGCGTGCGCTGCGCGAGGCGGCGCCCGGGCGCGTGCTGGTGGTCGATGTGCCAGCGCCGCTGCGTGCGGTGGAGACGCTGCTGGCGGCCGGGCCGGGGCGCGCGCTGGTGTGGCAGCCGCCCGAGGGTGACGGCGCGGCGCTGGCGGGCTGGGGGGTCGCGGCGCGCATCGAGGCGCACGGCCCCGGGCGCATGGCCGAGGTGCGCGCGCGCGCCGAGGCGCTGTGGGCGCGGCTCGACGTGGCCGGTGTGCACGCTGGGCCCGGGCCGCGGCTGCTGGGCGGCTTCGGCTTCGCCGATGGCGACGGCGGCGTACCCTGGGCCGAGTTCCCCGGGGCGGCCTTCACGCTGCCGCGCTGGCGCTATCTGCGCGAGGGCGCGCGGGCCGGGCTGTCGTTCGCGGCCGAGGGGCCGTTCGACGACGGCGCCCAGGTGGCGGCGGTGGGTGAGCTCGACCGGCTGCTGTCGCTGCTGGCTCGGGGCCCGCGTGGCCAGGTGGTCGACCTCGAGGAGGTCGGCGACGGCGCCGTGGTCGACGAGCCGCGGGCCGGGTTCGAGGCGCGGGTCGAGGCCATCCGGGCCGAGATCGCAGCCGGGCGCTGCGAGAAGATCGTGGCCGCGCGGGCGGTCACGCTGACCCTGCCCGAGCGCGCCAGCGTGGCCGCGGTGCTGGCGCGGCTGGCCCAGGGCGCGCCGGCGTGCACACGCTTCGCGTTCCGGGAGTCGCGCAGCGCCTTCGTGGGCGCCACCCCGGAGCGCCTGCTGGCGGTGGCCGGCCTCGAGGTGCGCGGGGAGGCGCTGGCGGGCACCGCTCGCGCCGGCGCCGACGCCGGAGCGGCGCTGCTGGGCAGCGGCAAGGACCTGGTCGAGCATGCGCCAGTGGTGCGGGCCATCGCCGCCGCGCTGGCGCCGCGCTGCGAGACGCTGGTGGTCCCGGCGCAGCCCATCCTGCGCCAGCTCGGCGCCATCAACCACCTGCTGACGCCGATCAGCGGACGGCTGCGCGTGCGCACGCACCTCCTCGAGCTGGCGGCCGCGCTGCACCCGACGCCCGCGGTCGGCGGCGCGCCGGCGGCGCCCGCGCAGCGCTGGATCAGCGCGCACGAGCCAGTGGCGCGGGGCTGGTATGCCGGTCCGGTGGGCTGGTTCGACGGCGCGGGCGACGGCGAGCTGGCGGTCGCGCTGCGCTCGGGGGTGCTGGCCGGCGGTGGGCGGCTGGCCACGCTGTTCGCGGGCGCAGGCATCGTCGCGGCATCGGAGCCCGCGGCAGAGTGGCTGGAGACCGAACTCAAGCTGGACAGCCTGCGGGTCGCGCTGCGCGAGGCGGCCCGGGGCGAGGTGGCATGAGCGTGGCGGTACCCACGAGGCCGGGCGCGCAGGCGCAGGCGCAGGCGCACGCGCAGGCGCAGGCGCAGGCGCAGGCGCAGGCGCAGGCGCAGGCGCAGGCGCGGTCCGGCGGGCTGGCCCTGGAGTGGTGCCGGCTGCTGGTGCGTGCGCTGGTCGACGCTGGTGTCACCGACGTCGTGGTCAGCCCGGGGTCGCGGTCGACTCCGCTGGTGCTGGCGCTGGCCGAGACCGCGGGGCTGCGCATGCACGCCGTGATCGACGAGCGGGTGGCAGGTTTCTTCGCGCTGGGCATGGCGCGCGCCAGCGGGCGCACCACGGCGCTGGTGTGCACCTCGGGCAGCGCGGGGGCGCACTACTTCCCGGCGGTCATCGAGGCCGCGGCGGCGCAGCTGCCCATGCTGGTGCTGACCGCCGACCGGCCGCCCGAGCTGCAGCACTGCGGGGCGTCGCAGACCATCGACCAGACCCGCCTGTTCGGGGTGCACGTGCGCGCCAGCCTCGACCTCGGGCCGCCCGACGCGGCGCCCGAGAGCCTGCGCGCCGTGCGCCGGGCCGGGGCGCAGGCGGTGCTGGCCACGCGCTGGCCGACGCCGGGGCCGGTCCATGTCAACGTGCCGGCGCGCAAGCCGCTGCAGCCCGGGCTGCAAGCTGACCCGGGCGATCTCGCGCTGGCGGAGGTCGCGCTGGGCATCGCGGCCGAGCCGGCGCCGCGGGCCTATGCGCCGCGGGCGCTGGCCGACGACGCCGGGCTGGCTGCGCTCGCGGAGGCCTGTCGCGCCACCCGGCGTGGCGTGATCGTGGCCGGGCCGGCGGGACTCGCGCAGGAGGGGGCCCGGCCGGCGGTGGCCGCGCTGGCCGCGGCGACCGGGTTTCCGCTGCTGGCCGAGGCGGCGAGCCAGCTGCGCTTCGGCCTCGACGGGGCCGCGCCGGCGCATCGCTGTGACGGCTTCGAGGTGCTGCTGGGCGCGCCCGGGTTTCGCGCCCAGATGATGCCCGAGCTGGTCATCCAGCTGGGGGCCGCGCCGGTGTCGGCCAGCCTGGGCGCGTGGGCGGCTGCGCCACGCTGGGTCATCGCGCCGCAGGGCTGGAATGACCCGCATGCACGTGCGTCGCTGCTGCTGGCCGAGGTCGGCCCCGCGGTGGCCGCGCTGGTCGAGCGGCTGACGAGCACGAGCACGAGCACGAGCACGAGCACGAGCACGAGCACGAGCACGAGCACGAGCACGAGCACGGCGCGCGAGAGCTGGCTGTCGCGCTGGCGTCTGGGCGACAGCCTGGTCCAGCGTGAGGTGGCCGCCGTGCTGGCGGCCCACGGCTGGTCGGAGGGCGCGGTGGTGCGTCAAGCGGTGCGCGCGCTGCCTGCCGGCGGGCTGCTCATGCTGGGCAACAGCCTGCCCATCCGCGAGGTCGACTGCTTCACCTGCGCGGCCGACGCGCCTGTGCTCGCAGGTGTGCTGTCACAGCGCGGCGCCGCGGGGATCGACGGCCTGCTCGCCGGCGCCGCCGGTGCGGCCACCGCCAGCGGCCGACCGCTCACGCTGCTCATCGGCGACATCAGCTTCCTGCACGACGTCAGCGGCCTGGCCGCGTGTGCCGGGCTGACCACGGCGCTGGCCATCGTGGTCCTGCACAACGACGGCGGGCGCATCTTCGAGCAGCTGCCGGTGGCGCGCCTGCCCGGGATCGACCTCGCGCCGTGGACCACGCCGCACGGCCTGGCGCTGGGCCCGGCGGCCGCCCTGTATGGCGTCGCGCACGCCCTGGTGCGCGACAGCGCCGGCCTCGGCGCCGCGCTGGCCGCTGCGCACGCGCGCGCCGGCGCCACCGTGATCGAGGCCCGCGTGCCGCCGAGCGGCGCCGCCACGGTGCAGCGCGACCTCGCCGCCCGCGTCGCCGCGGCGTGCAGCCACGAGGGCCTCGAGCCATGACGGCGCTGGTCCTCATCCACGGCTTCACCGGCGCACCGGCGTCGTGGGACGGCGTGGTCGCCGAGCTGCCCGCGCGCAGCCCGCCGCGCAGCATCCACCGGGTTCGCGTGCTGGGCCACGACGGCGGTCCGCTCGAGCTCTCGCGCCCCGGCTTTCAGGGCGAGGTCGACCGCATCGCCGCCGAGCTGCGCCAGGCTGGCCTGGACGCCATCCACCTGGTGGGCTACTCGCTGGGCGGCCGCCTGGCCCTGGGCCTGCTGGCCACGCACCCCGAGCTGCTGGCGCGGGTGACGCTGATCGGCGCGCGCAACGGCCTGCCCGCCGCCGACCTGGCTGCCCGCGCCGCGCGTCGTGCCGAGGACGCGCGCTGGAGCGCCCGCCTGGCCGACGGCCTGCCCGCCTTCGCCTCTGCCTGGGAGGCCCAGCCGCTGCTGGCCACGCCCGGGCTACCCGCCGCAGCGCGCGCCCGCGAGCGCGCCATCCGCCTGGCGCACGATCCGCGCGGCCTGGCCCTGGCGCTGGCGACGCTGGGCCTGGCCGAGATGCCCGACTATGGCGCCGCGCTGGCCGCGCGCCGCGGCCGCGACGTCCCGACCACGCTGGTCGTGGGCGCCGCCGACGCCCGCTTCCTGGCCCTGGCCGCGGAGCTCCGCGCACACCTGCCGCACGCGGCGCTGCGCAGCATCGCGGGTGCCGGCCACAACGTCCTCACCCAGGCGCCGGCCGCGCTGGCCGCGCTGCTCACCAGCTCGGAAGAACAAACCACCCCGACGACCGGGCCCAGCCCGGCCGAACCATCCCAAGTGGAGGCACGAGATGTCGAAGCAGCAAGCAACTGAGCTCCCGGCCTGGCGCGCCGTCAACGATGGCTACGAGGACGTGCGCTACGAGAAGGCCGAGGGCATCGCCAAGATCACCATCAACCGGCCCGAGGTGCGCAACGCCTTCCGGCCCCAGACCGTGCGCGAGCTGCAGCGCGCCTTCACCGACGCCCGCGACGACGCCGACATCGGCGTGGTCATCCTGACCGGCGCCGGGGACCAGGCCTTCTGCAGCGGCGGCGACCAGCGCGTGCGCGGCCACGGCGGCTATGTCGGCGCCGACGGCGTGCCGCGCCTCAACGTGCTCGATCTGCAGCGCCAGATCCGCACCCTGCCCAAGCCGGTGGTGGCCATGGTCGCGGGCTACGCCATCGGGGGCGGACATGTCCTGCACATGATGTGTGATCTCACCATCGCGGCCGACAACGCCCGCTTCGGGCAGACCGGCCCCAAGGTCGGCAGCTTCGACGGCGGCTATGGCGCGGCCTACATGGCGCGCATCGTGGGCCAGAAGAAGGCGCGCGAGATCTGGTTCCTGTGTCGCCAGTACGACGCCGCGCAGGCGCTCGACATGGGCCTGGTCAACACCGTGGTGCCGCTTGGCGACCTCGAGGCCGAGACCGTGCGCTGGTGCCGCGAGATGCTGCAGAACAGCCCCATCGCGCTGCGCTGCCTGAAGGCGGCGCTGAACGCCGACTGCGACGGCCAGGCCGGGCTGCAGGAGCTGGCCGGCAACGCCACGCTGCTGTTCTACATGACCGAGGAGGGGCGCGAGGGCAGCCAGGCCTTCCTGGAGAAGCGCAAGCCGGACTTCAAGCGCTTCAAGCGGCTGCCATGAGCGCGGCGGTCGCGGGGGCGGCCGGGCGCGCGCTGCCGCGGCCGGGGTCGGCGCGGGCCTGGCTGCTGGCGTGTCGGCCGGCGACGCTGGGCGCCGCGGTGGTGCCGGTGCTGGTCGGCTGCGCCTGCGCCTGGAGCGCCGTGCCCGACGCCGGCGCGCTGCGCTGGAGCGCCGCGGTGTGTGCGCTGCTCGGCGCGGTGCTGATCCAGATCGGGGCCAACCTGGCCAACGACGTGTTCGACGCCGAGAAGGGCGCCGACAACGCCGACCGGCTCGGGCCGACGCGCGCGGTGCAGGCCGGCTTGTTGACAGCGCGTCAAGTCAAGACCGGGATGTTCGTCGTGTTCGGCGCGGCCACGGCGGCGGGCGCCGTGCTGGCCTGGCTGGCCGGGCCGGTCGTGGTCGCCATCGGGGTGGCGTCGATCCTGGCCGGCATCGGCTACACCGGCGGGCCCTATCCGCTGGGTTATCACGGCCTCGGCGACGTCTTCGTGATGGGCTTCTTCGGCTTCGTGGCGGTGTGCGGCACGACGTTCGTGGCCCTGGGCCATGTGACCTCGCTGTCGGTGGCGGCGGCGCTGCCGGTGGGGGCGCTGGCGACCGCGATCCTGGTGGTCAACAACCTGCGCGACCGGGTCACCGACGCGGCGGCAGGCAAGCGCACCCTGGCGGTGCGGCTGGGGCGGCGCGGCGCGCTGGGCGAGTATGTGGTGCTGCTGGTGCTGGCCTACGCGGTGCCGCTGCTGGTGGCGGGGCTGGGGCTGGCGGCGGGTGCGCGCAGCTGGGCGTGGGCGGCGTTGCCGGTGCTGACGCTGCCGGTGGCGGTCGGGCTGGCGCGCAAGGTGGCGCGCTCCAGCGGCGCGGCGCTGAACCCGCTCCTGGTGGGGACCGCCAAGCTGCTGGTGCTGCACGGTGTGCTGTGGACCGTCGGGCTGGGCCTGGGGTGAGCGTGCGCCTGCAGGCGACGGTGCGCGGCTTAGGCGGCGGGACGCAGCTGGCCAGCGCGCGCGCGGCGTGGCGCCAGCGCGCCGGGCTGGTGCTGACGCTGCGCGGCGGCGGCGCGGTGGGGCAGGGTGAGGCGGCGCCGTTGCCGGGCTATTCGCGCGAGACGCTGGAGGTGTGCGCGGCGGCGCTGCAGGCGGTGCGCTGGGACGCGCTGCGTGCGCCGGGGGCGCCCGACGAGATCGCAGCGGTGGTCGAGGCGGCCCTGGGCGCGGCTGCGCCGGCGGCGGCGCGCTGTGCCCTGGAGGCGGCGCTGTGGGACTGGCTGGGGCGGCGCACCGGGCTGCCGGTGTGGGGCCTGCTGGGCGGCGCTCACGCCGAGCTGCAGCTGTCGGGGCTGTGGGACGAGCGCAGCTCGGTGGCGGAGCTGCGCCGGCGCGGCGTGCGGGTGGTCAAGGTCAAGGTGGGCCGCGAGGGGGGCTGGGAGGGTGAGCGGGCGGTGCTGTGTGCGCTGCGCGACGCCGATCTGGTGCCGCGGGTTGACGCCAACTGTGGCTGGTCGGCGGCGCTGGCGACGCAGCGGCTGGCCGAGCTGCGCGCGCTGGCGCCCGAGCTGGTCGAGGAGCCGCTCGCGGGCGGGCTGCTTGCGGGCGCGGGGGCGGAGGCTGCGCTGCTGGCGCGCAGCGGGCTGCGCCTGGCTGCCGACGAGTCGCTGGCGGGGGCCGGGCTGGCAGAGGTGGACGTGGCGCTGGCGGCGGGCTGGCTGGGAGCCCTGGTGCTCAAGCCGATGCTGCTGGGGGGGATCGGGCCCTGCATGGCGCTGGCGCGGCGCGCACTGGCGGTGGGCGCGCACATCGTGGTGACGCACACCTGGGACGGCCCCATCGGGCTGGCGACCGCGGCGGCGCTGGCGCTCGCACTGACGAGCACGAGCACGAGCACGAGCACGAGCACGAGCACGAGCACGAGCACGAGCACGAGCACGAGCACGAGCACGAGCACGAGCACGAGCACGAGCACGAGCACGTGCAGGGGGCGCGTGCTGGCCGCCGGGCTGTCACGTCATGGTGGCCTCGCGGCATGGCCGGCGCTGGCGCTGCCCATGCTGCGTGACGATCGCATCGTCACCGTCGACACGCCGGGGCTCGGGCTGGCGGAGCTGCCGTCATGAACCCGCTCTCGATCACGCTGGCCGCGGCCGAGGCCCCCGACTCGCTGGCGCTGGTCAGCGCCGACGGGGCCCTCACCTTCGCGGCGCTTGCGGCAGCTGCCGCGCCCGTCGTGCGGCGGCTGCACGACGCCAGTCTCCCCGCGCGGCGCCCGGTCGCGCTGGTGGCGCACCCCGATGCGACCTCGATCGTCACGCTGCTCGCGCTGCTCGAGCACGGCGCACCCGCGCTGCTGCTGCACCCACGCTGGACCGCGACCGAGCGTGCCGCGGTGCTGGCCCAGGCGCGGCCCGCGCTGGTCATCGAGCACGACACCTGGCAGGTCCCGGCAGCCACCGCCACCCAGGCCACCATTGCCTCGCCGCTCACCGCCCGCGACACCGCCGCCATCGTCTACACCAGCGGCTCGACCGCGCTGCCCCGCGGCGTCGAGCTGGCCACCGGCGCGCTGGTCGCCGCCGCCGCCGCCAGCGCCGCCAACCTGGGCTGGCAGCCCGACGACCGCTGGCTCATGTGTCTGCCCTTCGCCCACGTCGGTGGCCTCTCGATCATCACGCGCTGCCTGCTGGCCCGGCGCACCATCGCGTTGGGCGCGCCCGACCCCGCCAGGCTCGCCGCGACCCTCGCGGACACCCGCTCCACGCTGCTGTCCCTGGTCCCGACCACGCTGGCGCGCGTCGTCGACCACGGCACAGCGCCACCGGCCTGTCTGCGCGCCGTCCTGGTCGGTGGCGCCGCCGCCGCCCCGAGCCTGCTGGTCCGCGCCCGCGCGGCCGGCTGGCCCATCCTCACCACCTACGGCCTCAGCGAGACCGCGGGCCAGCTCGCCACCCAGCGCGCCTCGATCGGCGTCGCCATAGACACCGACACCGGCATCGACACCGACACCGGCTGTGGCCCCGCGCTGCCCGGTCTCGCGCTGCGCATCGGCCCCGACCAGCACATCCAGGTCGCCGGCCCGACCCTGTTCACCGGCTACTTCCCCGGCGCGCCCCGCGGCCCCGGCTGGTTCGACACCGGAGACCTCGGCCACCTCGACGCCGCCGGCAACCTGCACGTCCACGGCCGCGCCGACGAGGTCATCATCACCGGTGGCGAGAACGTGTCACCGCACGAGGTCGAGGCCGCTCTCACCGCCATCCCGGGCGTGGTCGCCGCCTGCGTCTTCGCGCTGCCCGACGCCACCTGGGGCAACCTGGTCGCCGCCGCCAGCATCACAACGACCACCCCGACCACCCCGACCACCCCGACCACCACGCCGCCGTCCGACGCCGCGCTCGCCACGGCGCTGGCGGCCACGCTGGCGCCGTTCAAGCGCCCGCGCCTGATCGCCACCCTCGATCTGCCCGCGCTGCCCAGCCTGGCCTCGGGCAAGCTCGACCGCGCCGCCAGCGCGCGGGCTGCCGTCGCCGGCCTGCGCCCCCTGGCCTATCCCTCCGCCAGCCCCGCGAATGCCGCGATGATCGCCGGCGGCGGCGCCGCGCGCTGAAACCCGGCGTCCACGAAGACGTGCACGCTGTGGCCGACCGCGGTCGGGCGGCCGTCCACGCTGGCGCGGAAGCCCACCGTGAGCACGCTGCCCTGCAGCTGCGCGCGCACCAGGGCCACGTCGACCTGGTCTCCGAAGCGCATCGGGGCCAGGAAGTCGGCCTCGGCGTGCTTGATCGGCGCCAGGAACGACCGCGTCTTCAGCGCCTCGGCCAGCGAACAGCCATGGGCGTCGAGAAAGGCCACGTAGGCGTCGTGAAAATACGACAAGATGCGCGGGTAATAGACGATCCCCGCGGCGTCGATGTCCTGGAAGTGCACCGCCAGGACATGGCTCCAGCCCGGCCCTGCGGCCAGCAGCTCCGGCTTGGAAAACCCGAGGTCACTCATGGGTCGGCTCGTGCATCTCACCTGTCAGCGAGCATAATCCACGCACACGCCATGAACATCCTCAAGCGACACGTGGCTCTCCTGGTCACCTCGGCGGCCCTGCTGGTCGTGATCGCCTGGCAGTTCCGCGAGAACCGCCGCCTGCAGCGCGCGCTGGCCGCGCGCCCGCACACCGCCACGGCGCCGGCCACCGCCGAGGGCGCCCCCGTCGGCGACTCCGGCGGCGACGCCAGCGAACGCGCCCGCGTCGCCGGTGGCAAGCCCAGCCGCGACCCCGCCTCCATGCTGGGCAAGCTCGACCAGGCCATCCGCGCCGCGCGCGACGCCAGGCCCGACCCCTCACCCGCAGGCGGAGGGGACGACGACTCTCGCGAGTCGCGCCGTGAGCAGCGCCAGAAGTTCATCCGCATGATGCTGGGCCGCCTCGATGGCGAGTCCGACGAGGCCTACCGCGCCCGCGTCGCCCCGCTGGTGACCTTCGCGCTGGCCCGCCCGCGCGAGCGCTTCGAGCAGCGGCGCAAGGACTTCGAGGCCGCCGCCGAGCTGACCCCCGAGCAGCACGACGAGCTCGACCGCGCCGTCGCTGACGCCCACGGCGAGCTGCTGGCGCTGGCCAACAAGTCGATCGCCGCCGGCGACCTGACGCCCTACAAGCGCAACCCGCGCGGCGTCCTGGCCTTCCTGGGTGGCGCCGTCACCACCGTCGATAGCGTCGATGCCCGGCTCAAGAAGTCGCTGTCAGCGCAGCAGCTCGAGCTGATGGATCAGACCGGCTTCGACCTGGTCGAATACCTCGGCGTCACCGCGCCGTGGGAGAAGGCCACCCCGCCGCCCGCGGAGGCCAAGACACCGTGACCGCCCTCGACCCCCCAGCGCCGGGAGCTCCCGCGCTGTCCAGATCGGGCCTGTCATCCCTGCAGCGGGGCGTCATCCTCACCGGGGTCGTCATCCAGTTCCTCTTCATCCATGGCCTGGTGTGGCAGCGGCTGTCCGACCTCGACGCCTCCATCCTGTGGAGCTACGCCACCATCCCGCTGTGGGTCGGGGGCGCGCTGCTGCTGGCGCGCCGGCTCGAGCTGCGCCACTTCTTCCTGGCCACGCTCGAGATCACGCTGCTCAAGTTCCTGATCACCGCCAGCATCCTCATCCTGGTCTTGATCGCGGGCGGTTCGCCGCGCGCACCCGAGGGGCGCAGCCTCGACCTGCCCATCGCCTCGACCCCCGCCGCCTCGATGGTGCCGGTGGCGGCGCCCCCGCTGGCGCCGCCCAGCGTCATCCCGGCCGAGCGGCGCGGCAGCCTGGCTGGCGTGGTGCGCGACGCCGGCGGACGTCCGGTCGCGGGGGCGCTGGTCTGGGTCTCGAGCGGCCTCGAGCGCTACGACTTCGCCCCGCGCACCGACACCCTGGAGCTGGAGAACGACGGCGCTGGCTTCAAGCCGGTGGTCGCCGCGCTGCAGCTCGGCCAGCCGCTGTCGCTGCGCGCGCGTGACCTGCACCTGCACACGCTGGCGGGCGAGCTGGAGGGCCGCCAGGTCTTCAACCTCCCCGTGCTGGCCTCGGGCGTGCCCACGCTGGAGCGCCTGCCTCTCGACCAGCCGCTCGGTGAGATCGCCGTGTGGTGCACGGTGGCAGGTGCCACCGGTGTGGAGTCAGCCAGCCGACTGGTCGTGCTGGCGCATCCATTCTTCACCATCACTGATCAGGCCGGGCGCTTCGAGATCACTGACGTCCCGGCGGGCGACCTGGCCATCTCCGCGATCGCAGGTGTCGCGGCACGGGGCGGCAAGAACGTCACGCTTCCCGCAACGCAGCGTGTCGAGGTGCAGATCGATCTTCCCTGATCGATCTCGGGTTGCTAAAGTCCGGACGTGCGCCGCGCCGTCCTTCTCGTCGCATTGGTCTCCGGTTGTGGCGGTGCCTCACAGGCCGTTCGTCCGGCGCCCCCGAGTTCCACTGCTCCGGTCGTCCGCGGCGAGCCGATCGACGATCCAATCCCGGAGCCCACGCGCAAGCCGCTCGAGGTCGCGGCCACCACCGCGCGCGAGGGCACGCTGCTCCGGGTCGATGTCGCCGCGGTCGGTCGCGGCCACGCCGCTGGCGAGGACTTCGAGCGCCCCGGCAGCTGGAACATCGAGGCCCGCGTGCAGGGCGATCCGCTCAAGCTGCTGCTGCGCGGCCCGGTGCGCGTCGAGCGTGGCCCCGCCGGCGCGCACGCCTGGGATGTCGAGGTCGCGTTCTCGGTCTACTTCCAGCTGCCCGGCGTGCCAGGGCGCCCGCTGAGCGCGTCGCTGTCGGAGGCCCCGGTGGCGCTGGCGGTGACCCCGCCGGGCGAGCCGGGCGTGCGCCGCTTCCAGCTGTCGCTGCCCGCGACCATCGCCTCGCGGTAGCCCCGCGCCGCCATCCGCCGCGCGTACGCGCTCCGCGCAGCGCCAGACGTGCTGGCGCGCCAAGGTCGTGTAAGATCCGCCCATGATCGTCGAGTGTCCGGGCTGCCAGTCGCGCTACGACGTCACCGGACGTCCGGCCGGGACCCGCGCGCGCTGCCGCTGCGGCAGCACCTTCGTGCTGTCACCCCCGGGCGAGTTCGCGGCCACCCTGAACTGCCCGCAGTGTGGCGCCGCCTGTGATCCGGCCAAGCCGCGCTGCACCTACTGCACCGCCACGCTGGCGGTCATCGCGTGCGCGCGCTGCTTCGGGCGCGCCTTCCAGGGCGCCAAGCACTGCCAGCACTGTGGCGCCAGCGTCGACGCGCCGGCGCGCGCCAGCGACGGCAAGCAGAGCGCGCGCAGCTGTCCGCGCTGCGGCTCCGCGGGCACCCGCCACGCCCTGACCGCGCACCTCGTCGCCGAGACCCTGGTCGACGAGTGCGAAGGCTGTGGCGGCGTGTGGGTCGACGGCGCCGCCTTCGAGCGCGTGGTCAAGGACAAGGACCGCCAGGCCGTGCTGGCGACCTCGCAGATCGCCGCGCCGCACGGCGACGCCGCGCTGAAGCCGCAGCCGATGAAGTACCTCAAGTGCCCCGACTGCACGCAGATCATGACCCGGCGCAACTTCGGCAAGCGCTCCGGGATCCTGGTCGATGTGTGCACCCCGCACGGCATCTGGTTCGACAGCGACGAGCTGGGCGCCGCGGTGCGCTTCGTCATGAACGGCGGCCTCGACGAGGCGCGCCGTCGCGAGCTCGAGGAGATCGAGCGCAAGCTGGTCGACAAGCGTCGCCAGGTCACCGCCATGAGCACCAGCATGCCGGTCAGCTCGAGCGGCAACCGCAACCCGGGCGGCGGCGGCTGGCTGGTCGACGTCCTGTTCGAGATCCTGCGCTAGCTCATGCCCAACTACATGACCCCGGCCGGGTACAAGAAGCTGGCCGAAGAGCTGACCCGCCTGCGCACCGTGGACCGCCCCAAGGTGTGCCAGGAGGTCTCCGACGCCGCCGCGCAGGGCGATCGCTCGGAGAACGCCGAGTACATCTACGGCAAGAAGAAGCTGCGCGAGATCGACCGGCGCATGCGCTTCCTGGGCAAGCGCATCGACGCCGCCATGGTGGTCGACCCCAAGCAGAAGCGCGGCGACAAGGTCTTCTTCGGTGCCACCGTGGTGCTGGAGGACGACGACGGCGAGAGCACGACCTACCAGCTGGTCGGTGAGGACGAGATCGAGGCCAAGCGCGGGCGCATCAGCTGGCGCTCGCCCATCGGCGCCGCGCTGCTGGGCAAGGAGCTCGACGACGACGTCAAGGTCAAGACGCCCAGCGGCACGCGCAAGTTCACCATCGTGGACGTCAGGTACGAGTGATGCGGGCAGTGCGCGAGGCCGACGCGGCGGCCATCGAGCACGCGGTCGGTTCGGCGTCGCGGGTGCTCGGGCTGGGCCGGCTGGCGCTGGCGCTGTGGGATCCCGGGCTGACCCGGCTCAGCGTGGTCGCCGAGGCGCGCATGGGCGAGGTCCGCATGCTGACCCCCGCGCAGCCGCTGGCGGTCGACGGCGTCGGGGATCGCGCCTTCAACCTGCGCCGCACCGTGGTCGGCAGCGAGCGGCCGAACGAGCGCGGCCGGGTCGCCGCCGCGGTGCCGCTGTGTGATGGCGAGCTGACCCTCGGCGTGCTGGAGCTGTCGGGCGACGCGCCGCTGGCCGAGGCCGACGTGGCGCGGCTGGAGGCGCTGGCCCCGCTGGTGACGCGCGTGGTGCAGCACAGCCGGCTGGTGTCGCGGCTGGATCGCGAGCGCGCCATCGTGGCCGCGCTGGCCGACGTGCGCGCGGCAGCGACGCAGGCGACCGATCCGGGGCGCTGCGGCAGCCTGATCTGCGCCCGCCTGGAGGCCATCCTGCCCGGGGTGCGCGTCAGCCTGTATGTGATGGCGCCCGGCGGCGGCCAGGTCGAGTACCTGGCCGCAGGGTCGGCGCAGGCCTGGCTGACGGAGTGGCGCGCCATCCCGCTGGGCGGCGACAACATCGTGACCCGGGCGGTGGTCGCGGCCGACTTCGAGCCACAGCGCACCCTGGGCCATGAGGCGGCGGCGCGCTATGGCATGCTCGACTCGGTCGCGGTGTCGCTGTGCGACGGCCCGCACGCCTTCGGCGTCCTCATCGCGTCGTCGCCGCAGCGCATCGAGACCGAGGCGCTCGAGCTGCTGGCCACCAGCGCGCGCGCGGCCAGCGTCGGGCTGGCGCTGGCGCTGGGGGTCGATGCCCAGCGCCGGGCCGAGCGTCGTGCCCGCCTGCTGGCCACGCTGGCGCTGGCGGACCCGCCCGACGGGGTGCGCCCCGAGGCGGCCCTGGCCTGGTTGCGCGGCCTGGCGCGCAGCGCGGGCGAGGCGACCTCGTCGCGCTGCCTGCTGGCGGTGCCGGGCACGCCGGGTGGCGCGACGCCGCTGGGCACCCCGCGCCTCGGCGAGCGCGCGCTGGAGGCGGTGCAGCGCGCGCGCAGCAGCGGCCAGTCCGTGCGCGACGGCCACCCCTGCACGCTGCTGGCCATCCCGATCAGCGTGGGCTCGCCGGGCGCCCAGCTCGAGCTCGGCGTGCTGACCATGGAGACCAACGCGCGCGCCATCGATCCCGAGGACGAGGCGCTGCTGACCACGCTGGTCGGGCGCGTCGCCGCCGCGGTCGAGCGCGGCCGCCTGGCCGAGGCGCGCCGGCGGGCCGAGCGCGAGAAGGACGAGGTGCTGTCCATCGTCGCGCACGAGCTGCGCACGCCGATCACGTCGCTGCAGGGCTTCGCGGCGGCGTCGCTGGCGGGGATCGGGGGCGCCTCCGAGGCGCGCACGCGGCGCGCCTTCGAGATCATCGAGCGCCAGGCGCGCCGCATGGGCGGCCTGGTGTCGGACCTCCTGGACGTGACCCGCATCGAGCGCGGCCAGCTGGAGCTGCGCCGCGAGCGCGTCGATCTGTGCGCGCTGTCGCGCGAGGCCATCGAGCGCGTCAGCGCGACCGCGCCACGACACCAGTTCGAGCTCCGCGCCAGCGGCGAGGCCTGCGCCCACGTCGACCCGACGCGGGTCGAGCAGCTGCTGCTCAACCTGATCGGGAACGCGGTGCGCTACAGCCCGGCTGGCGGCCCGGTGACGGTGCAGGTGGTGCGCGAGGAGGCAGGCGCGGTGCGGGTCGACGTGCGCGATCAGGGCGTCGGCGTGCTGCCCGCCGACCGCGCGCGCATCTTCGAGCGCTTCCAGCGCTCGGCCGGGCCCGATCAGGCCGGCGAGCCGGGGCTGGGCCTGGGCCTGTACATCGCGCGCGAGATCGCGGTGCGCCACGGCGGCACGCTGTGGCTGGCCGAGAGCGAGGTCGGTCGTGGTAGCGTGTTCTCGTTCCGGCTCGGGGGGGAGGCATGAGGCGGGTTCTGATCGTCGAGGACGATGCGGACATCAGCGAGCTGCTCACGCTGATGGTGGTGGATGCCGGGGGCGAGCCGCTGCGCGCCTTCGCCGGTGACGAGGCGGTCGCGGCGGTGGCGGCGGCGGGCGAGGTCGCGGTGGCCATCGTGGATCTGTCGGTGCCGCGGCTGAAGGGGTCGGCGCTGGTGGCGGCGCTGGCGGCGCAGGTCGCGCACGTGGTCGTGGTCAGCGCGGCGCGCGACGCCGAGCTGGTGGCCAGCGCCCACAAGGTGCGCGCCTGCTTCACCAAGCCGTTCGACGTGCAGGCGCTGCGGCGCTGTCTGACCGAGCTGCTGAGCGGGGATCAATCCCAGCGCGATCTGCCGCCCCGCACCGCATAGCGACCGCCGCCCAGCGCGGCCACCGCCAGCGCCACCGCGAAGTAGAACCACTGCAGCTCGATGGCCCAGCCGCCGCCGCGGCCGAGGTTGCCGACGTCGCCCATGTGGGCGAGCCAGACCGCGAACAGCATGTTGATGGCCAGCGCCAGCGCCGCTGGTCGGGTGTACAGCCCGAGGATGATGGCCACCGGTGCCAGCACCTCGCCGATGAAGACGCCATAGCCCACGAAGCTGGGCAGGCCGTGGTGCTCGACATTGAGGATGATGCGCGCGATCCCGTGGCGCAGCTTGGCGATGCCGTGCAGGAGCATGAGGACGCCCACGGTGAGGCGCAGGGTGAGCTTGGTCAGATCGTCGAGGCGCTGCTGGTTCATGGCTGGCGACTCCCGGAAGAGGCGGTCAAGCTACCGCGTAGATCTGGATTGTAAACATGCGATTGTGGACAATCTTTGCAGGAGCGGGGGTCGCGACGGCGGGGCTGTGCGTCGCGCTGTGGGCGGCGCCTGGCAAGGGCGCGCCGCCTCCGACGAAGGTACCCAGGCAGCTCTCGATCATCGACAAGCCGATCGACTTCGGCAAGGAGCGCACCGCGCTGACCATCAGCTACCGGCGCGCGCACTATGGCGACGACCGCGACTCGGTCACCATCGAGCCCCGCATGATCGTCCTGCACTGGACCGACACGCCGTCGTTCAAGTCGACCTGGAACGGCTTCAACCGGGTGCGCGCCTCGGCCTCGCGCGAGAAGCTGGCCGCCGCCGGCGACGTCAACGTGTCGGCGCAGTTCGTGGTCGATCGGGACGGCACGGTGTACCGGCTGATGCCCGAGACCACCATGGCGCGCCACACCATCGGCCTCAACGAGGTCGCCATCGGGGTCGAGAACGTGGGCAGCGCCGAGCGGCCGCTGACCGACGCCCAGGTCGAGGCCAACATCCTCCTGGTGCGCGACCTGGCGGCGCGCTTCCCGATCACGCACCTCATCGGCCACAGCGAGTACCGCGCCTTCGAGGGCCACCCCTACTTCCGCGAGCGCGATCCGAAGTACCGCAACCAGAAGCCCGACCCCGGCAAGACGTTCCTGGCGCGCGTGCGCAAGGGCGTCGCCGACCTCGAGCTGCAGGGGCCGCCCGCGCCCCCGGCCAAGGGCGCGCCAGGCACGCCAGGTGCGCCGCGCGGGGCCGCCCCGGCGACGGCGCCAGGGCCGGCGCTGGCGGTCGATCACGTCTACATCGTGTCGCGCATCGGCGACGGCGTGCCCGACGACAGCCCCAAGCATGCCCGGGTGGACCAGCCGGTCACCCTGCTCGCGCTGCTCGCGGTCGGCGGCACCTTCTACAGCGACGCCGCCGAGGTCCGGCTGGGCAAGCGCACCGTGCGCGCGCGCCCGCTGGCCGAGGCCGGCGCCGTCCAGCTCAGCTGGGCCAAGCTGGAGCCGACCTCCGACAACCTGAGCAACACCGGCACCGGGACCTTCAGCTACCAGTCGATCGACTATGCCCTGACCGCGCTCCCGGGCTGGGCCGGGCGCGGCAGCGTGGTGGCCGATGTTCGCCCCACGCTGACGCCAGATCGCTCCCCTGCGGGCGGTCCCGGCCTGGGCACCATGCGCTTCCAGCTCACGGTGCGCGCGGGCGACCGCAGCGTCGTCAGCGCTGGCATCAAGGCGCGCCGGGGCCGTGGCTCGGGCGGCCTGGAGGACAGCGTGCATCGGGTCTCGCTGCGCCGGGACGACAGCTACCTGGGCTGGCTGACCGAGCTGTATGGCCAGCCCTACATCTGGGCCTCGGCCGGCAGCACCGCGCGCACCCACCAGTCGGAGCGGCTGGAGGGCTCCGACTGCGCCGACTTCGTGACCTACGGCTGGCGCCGCCTGGGCCATGACGTGCCCTACACCTGGAGCGAGGGCCTCAAGCAGTACACCACGCGCCTCCACAGCGGCGCGGCGCGCGAGGATGGCGTGTACGTGGACGCGCGCGGGCGGCCCATCCCGTTCCCGAAGGCGGGCGACCTCATCCTGTTCACCCGCCATGTCGGCGCGCTGACGGTGGATCGCGGCGTGCCGGGGGTGCTCGACCTCGAGGACCTGATGATGCACGCGCTGTTTCAGTCGCCCGCCGAGGAGACCATCCGCGCCTCGGGCTATGGCGGCACCCCGATCGAAGTCTTGCGCTGGAAGCAGTAGGACGACCTGCTAGGCTCAGTGGGTGTCATCGTCGGGCACATCGCAGCCCTGGCCCTGGCAGGACCGACCGTCGATCTTGTCGGCCATCCGGGCCTGGGACGGCCGGGCCTCGCTGCCGCTGCCCGACGAGCCGCCGGCCATCAACCGGGTGCGCTATGCCAGCGGCGCGCTCGACGGCATCGTGACCCACCACCTGGGCAGCGCCAGCGCGCGTGACCAGGCCGACGTGGTGTCGAGCGTGCTGTTCTCGCTGGAGCGGCTGGCGCGCACCGGCGGCGACCACGCGCGCGGCGCGCTGTACGAGCTGGTCATGCGTGGCTCGGTGGCGGCGCACGCCGACGCCATCGTGGATCGGCTGGCCGAGCAGCGCCGGCTGACGCGCGCCGAGGTGCGCGACGCGGCGCGCTGGCTGATCGGGGCGGCGGCGCACCGCGAGCCGCTCAAGCTGGGCATCGTGCTGCTCGGGGTCTCGGGCGCGCCCGAGGACGTCACCGAGCTGATGCTGCTCGGGCGTCACGACGAGTTCACGCTGTACGCCGCGGTCGCGGTGGCCAACCTGGTCGACGATCCGACCGACCTGTGGTGGCAGATGGCGCGCGCCGTGCGCGGCTGGGGCAAGATCCACCTGGTCGAGCGGCTGGCCCCGCTGGCGGCGCGGCGGCCCGATCTGGCGGCGTGGCTGCTGCGCGAGGGCTGCGCCAACGAGGTCATGAACGAGTACCTGGCGTACCTGTGCGCCAGCGAGGGCGGCCTCGGCGACGCGCTCGACGCGGTGACGCCAGAGGGCGCCGACGACGCGCTGATCGATGGCGCCTGTCGCATCGTGGGCGCGCTGCTGCGCGGTGGGCCGGCGGAGGACATCGACAGCTATGCCGATGGGGCAAGGGTGCTGACCGCGCTGCTGGGTGTCATGGAGAAGCGCTGCGATCGGCTGCCCCGGCTGGCGCTGGTCAGCAGCGTGCGCGCGTGGCTGCGCGGCGGGGTCGGGCGCACGCTGGCGCTGGAGGACGGCGCGGCGGCGCCGCCGCAGGAGCTGTGGCAGGCGCGCGAGGCCCAGGGCTTCAGCGCGGCGGTGCGCCAGGCGCTGACCGCGCGCTGCGATGCGCTGCTGGCGCGGCCGGCGTGGCGCGCCGAGGTCGCGGCGGCCTACCTCGGGGACGACGTGCGCGAGCGCCGGCTGGCCTGGCAGCTCAGCGAGGCCATCGGGCTGGATCTGTGGCCGGCGGGTCTGGCGCGGCTGCACGCCGAGCCGCTGGAGGACTCGCTGTGGTGGGAGCTCCTGCAGAGCGGCGATCCAGGGCGGATCGCGCAGGTGGTGGCGCTGGCCGAGGCGGTGCTGCCACTGGCGGCCATCGCCACCGGGCCGGCCGATGACCTGGGCCGCGGGCCGACCTACCAGGCCCACACCTGCCTCGACTTCGTGCTGCAGGAGCTCGGGCGCCATCGTGTCTTCAGCGCGGCGCTGGCGGTGGCCGGGCTGCGCAGCCCGACGGTGCGCAACCGCACCCTGGCGGCGGGGCTGCTGGAGGTGGTGCCGCCGGCGCAGTGGAGCGCCGAGGTGGTGGCCGCGCTGGAGCGCGCCGCCGCCGAGGAGCCGCGGCCCGAGCTGCAGGCGCGCCTGGCCGAGCGGCTGGTCGAGATCCGGCCCGCTAAGGTGTGAGCACGCGCTCCTTGCCGCCGGCGCCGCCCAGCTTGAGGCGGGCGGGGGCCAGCAGGGCGCCGTCGCTGTGGGCGTCGTCCTGCAACTCGAGCGCAGGTGCGCCGCCGCCGAGGCTGACCCGGAGGTGGGCCTGGGCGGCGTCGTCGCGCGCGGTCAGCGCTGGCTCGGGGCCGGGCTGGGCGGCCAGGGCGGCGGCCTGCTTGCCGTCGGCGCTGGCCAGGGCGAGGGCGCTGCTCGAGTCGGCGAAGCCCAGGCGGACCCGGTCGGTGGCGCCATCGGACAGCAGCAGACCGCCGTTGCCGGCGCGCAGCAGCGCCTGCGCCTCACCGGCGGCGCCCAGCGCCAGCGCCGACAGCGGGGCCGGGTCGGCGCCGGCCTCGGTCGGCGTGGCCGCGGTCAGCTGGGCCACCGCGTGGCCGCTGGAGTCGGACAGCACCAGGTGGGTCGCGGTCGGCTCGACGCCGAGCTCGACGCGCAGCCGGCCCTGGCCGTCGCGCAGCAGCAGGCGCCCGGGCAAGAGCTCGCTGGAGCCGCGCAGATCCTTGATGACGACGCGCTGCGCGCTGCCGGCCCCCGCGCTGCGCTTGGCGGCCCAGCGGCCGTAGACGTAGCTCGCCAGCGCGGTGGCCACCCCGAGCACCGCGATCACCTGCGTGACGCGCAGCTGTCGCGACAGGCTCGCCACGCGTCGTTCCAGATCGTCTGCCATGGCGCGATGGTCAGCTCGTCGCCGGGTCATTGCAACGACCTTGAAGCGGGCCGCGCAGCAAGTAGCATGTGGGCGTGCGCCGGTCCTGGCTCCCCGTGTTGCTCGCGCTGCTGGCCGCGCTGCTGATCCTGTGGTCGGCCCACGCCCGGCGCTGGTGGAGCATGGAGTCGTCCCTGGTCAGCGTGCGCATCGGCCTCAGCACCGTGGAGGCCTGCTTCGACGACGGCAACTCGCGCCGCTGCCATGTGCAGCGCTTCCGCGACGTCGGCATCGAGCGGCAGCGCCAGCGCTGGTTCCTGGCCTCGGCCGGCGTGACCTATGTGGTCGCCCTGGGGGCGTCGGCGGCGGTGGTGATCGCCGCGCTGCTGGCGCGGCTGCGCGGCGGCGGACGCGCGCTGGCGCGGGTCGCCATGCTGGGCTGCGCGGTCGCCGCGATGGGCGGCCTGCTGGTGGTGATGCTGCGTCCCGACTGGGGCGCCGAGATGCCGGTGCGGCTGGGCCTCGGGCTCCCCGCGCTGCTGGTCGGCAGCGCCCTCGGCGCCTGGGGCGCCGTGCTGACCACGCGCGCCACGCCCGCCGACGGCGCACTGGCGGCCGCCGCGCAGGCCCGCGTGCGCGCGCCCGCGCCCGCGCCTGGTGACGACGCGCCTGCTGCAGCTGGTGACGGCGCCGCCCCCGACGCCCCCCTCGTCGCACCGCCCGGCCCGCGTCCGCGCGCGCCGCGCATGCTCGACCTCCGCGTGCGTCCGCGCCTGCCCACCAACCCGCTGCTGTACGGCCCGCCGTGCGCGCGCTGCTCCGCGCCCACGCGCTGGTCGGCAGCGCAGCGCTGGGTGTGCGATCGCTGCCACATAGACCCAGCGTAGCTGGGGCAATGTGTCCGGCTCCGGCTCCGACCTCCACATAGACCCAGCGTAGCTGGGGCAATGTGTCCGGCTCCGCCTCCACATCGACCCAGCGTAGCTGGGGCAATGTGTTCGGCTCCGGTTCCGACCTCGGCCTCCGACCTCCGCCTCCGTGTCATAGTCGCAGTCATGTCGCACTTCGATGGGCACCTGCACTCGACCGCCTCCGATGGCGTCCTCGACGCCGCCGCCGTGGTCGATCTCGCCCATCGTGCTGGCGTCGCCGCGCTGGCGCTGACCGATCACGACACCTTCGCGGGCCACGCCGCGGCCGCCGCGCGCGCGCAGGCGCTGGGCCTCGACTTCGTACCCGGGGTCGAGATGTCATGCGACCTCGGCGGACGCGAGCTCCACATCCTGGCCTACTTCGTGGACCGCCACGCCGCCGACCTCGACAGCGCGCTGGCCGCTGCGCGCACCGAGCGCCACGCCCACCTGGCGCGCGCCCTGGCCCGCCTCGCCGAGCTGGGCTTCCCGGTCGAGCGCGACGTGGTGCTGAAGTTCGCCGGCGACGCCGCGCCGGGGCGGCCACACCTGGCGCGCGCCCTGATCGCCGCCGGCCAGGTCGCTACCATGGACGAGGCCTTCAAGCGGCTGCTGGCGACCGGCCGCCCTGGCCACGTGCCGCGCCGCCTGCCCGCGGTCGAGCGCATGATCGCCCTGTGCCAGGCCGCTGGCGGCGTGACCTCGGTGGCGCACCCCGGGATCTACGATCTCGACGCCGCCACCCTCGACACCCTGCAGCGCTTCGGCCTCGACGGCATCGAGATCTACCACCCCGAGCACAGCACCGAGCAGCGCCTGTACTACCTGCGCCACGCCGAGCGCCTGCGCCTGCTGCCCACCGGCGGCAGCGACTTCCACGCCCCCGGCAAGCTCGGCCCCGGCGGCGAGGGCCTCGACGCCGCCGGCCTGGACCGCCTGCGCGCGCGCTCCGCAGCCCGCCGCCCGCCCGCCGCCTAGTTGACCTCGGCCTCGATCCTCAGGATCTTCCCGAACACATCCCCGGTCTTGGGGTCGATCTCGGGGTCAACGAAGATGCGCGTCACGCGCAGCTGGCGCATCGCGGCCAGGCCGTCCTCGGACACCAGGTGTCTGGACTGCACCCCGATGGGGACCAGGTCGAAGCTGGCGCCCGCGCTGGGTACGAACCTGGTCGCGGCCTCGGCCGACGTGAAGAAGAACCCGTAAGGCGCGCGACACCACATGTCCTTGCCGTTGTGGGTCAGGTACCAGACCACGTCGGGCAGGAAGGAGAACACCTCGTGACTGAGGCCTGAGGTCGCCATGCGCCTTCAGACCACAAAACCTGCATGGCGGCAAGCCGCAGCGCTGCCTTCCGGGCGCGCGCGTGTGCTAGGTTGCGAGTCCCATGTCAGTCGCGATGAAGACCATCACCGAGTTCAGCGGATCCGCCGTGATCCGCGCAGGCCAGGCCAAGGCCAAGCTGGTCGCCGAGGGCGTCGAGGGCGAGCAGCTCACCGAGCGCCTGGGCGTCGACCTCGGCGTGACCGGCGACCGCCTCGCGCGCCTCGTCGAGGCGGTCGAGGCCGTCGGCGAGCGCGCCGCCAAGGTGCGTCTGGTGCGCGTCTTCTCGGGCGAGGCCGAGCCCAAGGGCGGCAAGAAGGTGGGCGAGTTCTACTACGTCATCGACCTGGTGACCGACCTGCGCGCGGCCGGCCGTGACGACAAGCGCAAGGGTGGTCGTGGTGGTCCAGGCGGCGGCGGTGGACGTGGCTTCCCCGGCGGTGGCGGCGCGCCCGGTGGTGCCAGCGGTGGCGCGAATCGCATGGTTCTGGGTCGCGATGGTCTCCCCAAGGAGGAGCGCAACGCCGGCCCGACCCCCAGCGGCGGCGAGGGCTGGATGCTGACCCGTGATCCGAGCGCGGGCGGTGATCGAGACCGCAAGGGTCGCGGTGGTCCGGGTGGACGTCCCGGTGGCCGTGGTCGGCCCGGTGGTCGTCCTGGTGATCCGCGCGGCGCTGGCCGCCCCGGCGCGCCTGGCGCACCTGGTGATGCGCCCGGCGGTGGTGATCGTCCGCGCGGTCCGCGTCGTGGTGGCCGTCCCGGCGGCGGCCCCGGTCGTCCTGGCTTCGGCGCGGCGCCGGGTGTGCCTGGCGCGCCTGGCGCCCCTGGTGCTCCCGGTGGGCCCGAGGGTGATCGCAACCGCGGCCGTGGCCCGCGTCCCGGTGGCGGCCCCGGCCGTCCCGGTGGCGGTCGTCCCGGCGGCCCTGGCCCCCGCCGCGAGGGTGCTCCGGGTGGCGGCCCCGGCGGTCCGCGCCGCGACAACCGCGGCCCGCGCCCGCCCGTGGATCCGAACGCGCCCGTCGATCCGAACGCGCCCGTGAGCGCCACCGGCGCCACCGGCACCGACGATCGCGCCCCCACCGGCGCCCCCGGCGAGACCCCCCGCGATCCCAACAAGCGCCGCCGTCGGCGCGGCGGTCGCGGCCGCAACCGCAACAACCGCCCGGGCGGCCCCGGCGCCCCCGGCGCAGTCGCCGGCGCGCCCGCCGCGTCTGCCGCGCCTGGCGCTCCGGGCGCTTCCGACGCGCCCAGCACTGAGCCGAGCGCAGCTCCCGCCGCCGCCCCGAGCGCTCCCGCCGAGGCCGCTCCTGCACCGCCGCCAGCCGCAGCACCCAGCCCGCCCGAGACCACCTGAACCACCGCACGAGCCCGAGCATCAGCACCGGTACCCCGGTGCTCGGCTCGCGCCGCGGGGCTATTTCGTACCGCCGCCCATCACGCGTCCCACCTCGGTCCGCAGCCAGGCCAGATACCTCGCCAGCCCGTCCTTGACCAGGTCCGCCGTCAGCCTGGGCGGCATCTCGGTCAGATCATCCTCGACCCCCAGCGCGGCCTCGATGGCCGTCAGCGCCGGCTCCAGATCCGTCAGCACGCCCTGCACCGCGCCGCCGACGATGGGCATCTCGGGAGGCTCCTGCCCGCCCGCGATGGCCAGCCCACGGGTGGCGTGGAACAGCTGGTTCCTGCCCTTGAGCGCGGCCCGGTAGGCCGGATCATAGCGCCCCGCCAGGGCGTGCTGGCCCGACTCCGCCAGCGCGTCCCTGGCCTCACCCAGCTGTCTTCTCACTCCTGCGAGCTTCATGTGCCCCCCTTGTAGGTCGCCAGGGCGGCCAGGAACTCGGCCCCGTACTGCGCCAGCTTCTTGGGACCGACGCCCGAGATCGACATCATCTCGGCGTCGGTCGTGGGCTGCACCCGGGCCATCTCGAGCAGGGTGGCGTCGCTGAATACCAGGTACGGCGGCACCCCGCGCACCTGCGCGATCCTGCGCCGCACCGCGCGCATGGCCATGAAGCGCTCGCCCTCGGCCTGATCCAGCCCGGCCAGGCTGGCGCCCACGCCGCGTGACGACGCCCCGCCACCACCCGGCTCGCGCCCCTCTGCCGCGCTGCCGAAACCGCCACCGCTGCCGAAACCGCCACCGCCACCACCCGCGCGCGCCCCGAAGCCCGCCGCGACCTGCGCCAGCCGGCCAGCCTTGCGCCGCCCGCCACCGCCACTGGTCGCCGGCGCCTCGGCCACCACGTCGACCTTGCTGCACACGTCGCACGACGACCCGCACGGCGTGATGGTCTCGCCCAGGTAGCGCACCAGGGCCTGGTGCCGACACGCGGTGCGATCGGCCAGCCGGTACATCTCGCGCACCTTCTGCTTGTTGCGCTCCACGATCTCGTCGGAGCCTTCGCCCTCGACCATGCGGTCGTACGACACCACGTCGGCCCAGGAGTAGAACAGCACGCAGTCGCTGGGCAGCCCGTCGCGGCCGGCGCGGCCGATCTCCTGGTAGTAGCCCTCGATCGAGCGCGGCATGTCGCGGTGGATGACATAGCGGATGTTGGGCTTGTCGATGCCCATGCCGAAGGCCACCGTGGCCACCACCACGTCACAGTCATCGCGCCTGAACATGTCCTGCGCGCGCGACCGCGTGGAGGACTCCAGCCCGGCGTGATAGGCCACCGCGCGCACGCCGCGCTCGCGCAGGAACTCCGCAGTAGACTCGACCGACGTGCGCGACAGGCAGTAGATCACGCCGCTCTGCCCGTCGCGCGCGCGCACCAGGCGCAGGATCGAGTCGCGCACCCCGCCGGCGGTGCCGCCCTCGCCCTTGCGGTAGGCGTGCACGTGCAGGTTGGGTCGGAAGAACGACCCGCGGTGGCGCGCCGGCGACACCATGCCGAGCTGCTGCACGATGTCCTCGGTGACCTCTCGTGTCGCGGTCGCCGTCAGCGCCAGCACCGGGACCCCGCCGAAGCGGCGCTTGAGGCCGGCCAGGTTGCGGTACGCCGGCCGGAAGTCGTGGCCCCACTGGCTGATGCAGTGCGCCTCGTCGACCGCGATGAGGCCCAGCGGCACGCCCGCCAGCGCCCCACCCACCGAGGCCTCGAGGCCCTCGGGCGCGGCGTAGACCAGCTCGTACTCGCCGGCGCGCAGCCGCTCGATGCGCTCGCGCCGCTGGTCCCACTCCAGGCTCGAGTTCAGGAAGGTCGCGCGCATGCCGACCTCGGTCATGGCGTCGACCTGGTCCTTCATCAGGGCGATCAGCGGTGACACCACCAGCGTGGTGGCGCCCGACGCCGCCAGCACGCGCGCCGGCAGCTGGTAGGTCAGCGACTTGCCCGCGCCGGTCGGCATCACCGCGACGCAGTCGCGCCCCGCCAGCACGGCCTGGATGATGTCCTCCTGGCCGGGGCGGAAGCGGTCATAGCCGAAGGTCGCCTTCAAGACCTCGCGCGCCACCGGCGCCGCGCCGCCCAGCGCCTGCGCGGTCGCCACCCGGGGCCGCGCCCGCGCCGCCTCCTCCGCCGCGCGCAGCGCCTCGGCCAGCGCGCGCAGCCGCGCCACCCCAGCGTCGTCGAACAGGTCCGCGCGCTCGCGCCACAGCGCGCGCAGCTCGCCGAGCGCATGCAGGCAGCGCCCGCGCAGCGCCGCATCGCTGGGATCGCCGCCCGCCCACGCCGCGGCCAGCCGGTCGATCCAGTCGGCCACCTTGCCCGGCTCGGCGCTGTGCTGCAGCTCAGCCACGGAGCTCGATCCCCACCAGCAGCTCGTGCGGGAAGGTCACCGCGCCGGTGTCGACATCGACCAGCGCCGCCACCTCGGAGCCCACCGGCAGCGCCTCCTCGACCGCGAACGGCGAGCGGAACTCGCCGCGCCGTTCCCCCTCGGGCAGCGTCACCGCCGCGCGCACCACGTGCTGTTCCCGCCCGCGCAGCAAGAGCCAGCGCCGCCCCGGCTCACGCCCGTGGCTGACCACGCGCGCCTGCAGCAGCCGGCCATGGGTCAGCGCGCGCAACCGGGCCCGCCGTCGCCCCAGCGCGCCCAGCCCGACCGACCCGCCCATCAGGACCAGCCCCACGCCGATCCCGGTGGCGCCCCAGTCGGGCGGCCCTGCCGTGCCCGCCACCACCTGTGGCAGAAACCTCGACAGCAGCAGCGCCCCCAGCAGCGCGCACGCCGCGCCGATGCCGTACGCCACCCGCAAGTGCACGTTCAGATCGACGCGCGCCTTCACCAGCGCGGCATCGCGCGGCACCTTGGCCGGCAGCTCCACCGTGGGGATGTTCACGCCGCCAGCGCCCTCATCACGATGCGCACCATCATGCCGAGCAGGCACGCCACCCCGACCGAATAGAGGATGGTGCGCCAGGGCTGCTTGCCGGCCAGGTAGACCATGCTGTGCGCGATGCGCGCCGCCGTGAAGGTCACGCAATAGACTGCGGCGCCCAGGCGCCCCGCGCCAGCCAGCACATAGATGAGGCCGATGGCGAGGAACAGCGGGATGTTCTCGACATCGTTGCGGTGCACGCGCAGCACCCGTGCCACCTCCGGGTGCTCCGCCTCGCGCGCCGCCGCCGCGCCGGCGTCCTCGGGGCTCAGCGCCGCCTGCAGCCGCCCACGCACGACCGACGTCCACAGCCCGACCAGCAACATCTTCATGACCAGCACCACGGCGCACAGTGCATAGATCCTGAAGGCGGGGTCGTGCATCAGGTTCATGAGCCAGCGTCCTCGTCATCTCGCCGCAGCAGCGTTGCGACTTCCGGACCATAGCATGCAGCTCTGACATGACGTGGCCTTGCACCCTCGCGCGTGCCTCTCGCGTCCGGCCGGCCGGACGCATGTCCGGGACACCCGGACCGGACAGCCGCTACTCGGCGTATCCGATGTAGACCACCGAGACCCGCCACTGCCCGCCCGCCAGCAGCGTCGACACATCCCACTTCAGCATGTGCGCCCCTGGCGTGCCCAGCCCCTCGGCGCTGAACTCGAACGGCGGCGTCATGCTGCCCGGACACCAGTTGGCCCGCGAGGCGCGCACGCTCGAGATGGCGCCGCAGGGGTTCTCCAGGCAGTAGTCGAAGCCGCTGCCCACCGGCCCCTGGTGCCGGATGGTGCACAGGCTGGCGCAGTTGTTCCGCCACGGCTCGACGCGCGCCAGCTCGGCGCCGTCCAGCGTCAGCGTGTGCATGCGCTTGCAGAACTCCTCGGCCGGGCCGATGCAGCCGGCCCCGACTGCGCCGCCGCCGTGGCCGGTGACGCGATACTCCAGCTTGCCGCTGCGCACCCCGGCCGGCACCGTGAACGGCACCTCGGGCCCCGCCGCCATGGTCATCGAGCCGTTCCACAGCGGCAGCACCGTCACCACCTTGCGCGGCGCCACGCCGGGCACCACCTCGATGCGCGCGCTGACGTTCCAGCCACCCGCCGAGCCGCTGACCATGCCGGCGCCGTCGCTCCAGGTCGGGATGACCACGCGCAGAAGGTGCGCCCCGGGGCGCGCGTTGGCGACGTCGGTGATGTCGACCTCGAGGTGCAGCGGCCCCCCGAACGGCGTGATGGCGCGCACCAGCTCGATGGCCGGCGGCGTGCCCGCGGGCGCACCGGCGGCCGGCTCGTCCAGGGTGAACTCGAAGTTGCGATCGAAGGCGTCACAGTCGGCCGGCCAGTTCTGCCCCGACGGCGGCGGGTTCGACTGCCAGCCCTCGAACGGGAAGCACGTCGACGTGAGGTCGACGACCAGCCGGGCCTCGGCGATCGACCCCACGCCGAAGTCGACCATGGCGTTGGCCTGCTGGAAGTTCGGCATGCCGCCCACGCTGGTGATGCGCACCCTGTCGAACGGCTGCAGCGTGAACGGCGGCGCCGCGTCCGCCGCCTCGGCGTCCGCCAGCGCCGCGTCGACCACCTTCACATCGCCATCATCGTCGTCGCCGCAACCCGCGGCCGTCGCCAGCACCGTCGAACCCAGCACGAGAAGCGCCCCGGCCGCGCGCGCGCATCGCATGCCCTCTCTTACTCCGGAAGCTCGAGCTTGACCATGGGTCCCGCGACCTCGACGCGGGTTCCGCGCGCGCGCGTGGCCTCCAGGAAGGGGTCCAGCCACTCGACCTCCTCGGGGTGCAGCAGGCGGGGCTGGAAGTTGACGATGCGGTTCTGGGTCGCGATGGGAAGGAGCTCCACGAACTTCAGCCGGGCCCGCGCGCCGTCCCGCCGCGGGGTCACGCCGAGCCGCGCGATGAACCCGATTCGCATGTGGCCGTGGCCGGGCGCGCCCCAGGCATAGTTACCGAGTGAATACAGGATGACGCCACGGCCGCGCACCTCGGCCGCCTGCACGTCGTGCGAGTGGTGGCCGATCACCACGTCGACCCCCAGCTCGAGCAGCTTGCGCCCCCAGCGCTCCTGGTTGGCGTCGACCGGGGCGTAGTTCTCGCCCCAGTGCACGCTGACCAGCAGCACGTCACACAGCGGGCGCAGCCGGCGCACATCCTCGGCGATGTCGCGCTCGGTCAGCTTGGCCGCGCCGGCGCGGCCGCCCACCGCGTACAGCCCGAGGTACAGGTTGTAGCCGACCTTGTCCTGCAGGTAGCCCAGGAAGCCGATGCGCGTGCCGGCGACGTCGAAGATGACGGGGCGCCGCGCCGCGCGCTCGTCGCCGCCCGCGCCGATGTGCGCCAGCCCCGCGGCATCGAGGTGGCGCACGGTGTCGGTCACGCCGACCGCGCGGTAGTCGAGGATGTGGTTGTTGGCCAGGTTGATGAGGTCGAGGCCCAGCCACTTCCAGGCCTCGGTGGCCTGCGGCTCGACGCGGTAGAACCAGTCCTTGCTGCGCGGCAGCCGGGCCCGCGCCTCGGTCACCGGGGCCTCCAGGTTGGCGAACGCGATGTCGGCGCTGCGCATGATCTCCGCGGTGCCGAGGTAGGGGAAGCGGTAGCCCTGGGTCTCGATCAGCGCCAGCGCCTTGTCGGCCGGCGCGAAGTCCCCCGCCAGCGCCAGCGTGATGACGTCGGGGCTTTTCGGGGTGCGCTCGAGGACCAGCGGCTCGGCCAGCGGCACCCGCGGGTCATACAGCGTGAAGAACACCGCCCACGCCCCCGCGGCCGCGACCAGCAGGCCGAGGCCACAGCCGACCCCGATGGCGATGCGGCGCAGCACGCGCGAAAAGTACTACGCCGAGCCGGCCGCGCCGCGCGCTATTCGCCGTCGGCCAGCGCGACCTTGCCGCGCCCGCTGGGCGCTTCGCCCTCGAGCGCGACCACGGTGGCGCTGGGCGGCACCTTGCGGCCGCGGAACATGGTGACGTGCATGTGTGAGCGCGTCGCGTGAAAGGGCGATGACTGCCGCTTGCGCTTCAGATCGGGTCGGTAGCGCACGCCGACGTGGACGCTGGTGATGGCGCCGTCGCGAAAGGCGACGTTGCACTGGAAGCCGGCCGGCGCACCCGCCCGGGGCCGCGGGTCGACCTCTTCCACCAGCACCAGCCCACGCTTGCCCAGGCTGGCCGACAGCCGCCGTGCCACCCGCAGGCGCTCGCCGAAGCTGGGCGGGCCGACGATGTCGATGGCGCGGCCCTCGGCGTGGGCGCCCGCGGCGCGGTCAGAGCCCGAGGTCACCGTGAGGTTGCGGCCCGCCGCGTCGAGCGCCAGCATGGCCAACCAGCCCTGGCGCCGGCGCGCCTTGGCCTGCGAGTGCCACTTCTCGCGTGGGAAGTGCACCCTCACCTCGGCCCCGGTGCCGGGTGCGGGCGCGGCCTGGATCAAGCGCCGCAGCAGCGAGCGGCGGACCCGTGTGGTGACCAGCGGGGTCAGATCGGAGGGCACGTGATCGGGGTCGACGTCGGCCTGCATGGCGTGGACCTCGAGGCTGGGCTCGCCGACGGTGCGCCAGGCGATGAAGCGGACCCAGCCCTGCGGGCTGTCGATGGTGACGTGCGAGCCGTCGGCGAAGGTGTGCTCGCGCGCGCCGATGGTGACGTCATTGCCGGGGCAGTCGATGCGGACCTCGCCGCGCCACTCGATGGCGCGGGCCCCGATGATGAGCGACTTGCCGTCGGGGCAGCGCAGGTGGGTGCCGTCCTCGATGACCACGCGCCCGGTCTCCAGCTTGTGCAGCACGCGCTCGCCGAGCAGCACCACCGGCGCGGGGCCGGCCGCGTCCGGGGCCTGGCCGGTCGCGGGCGCAGCTTCGGCCTGGGCCGCAGCGCCCACCGTCAGCAGCGAGACCAGCGTGAGATTCCACAATCGCAAAGCGACGCTCCGCGATCAGGATATCACGCGGCGCGGTGGACCAAGGCCTCTCTGGTCAAGAAGCCGCCAAAAAGCGCGGCCTGCGAGGTGAACAAAAGATTCGCCAGCGCCACCACCAGCAGCGGACCCAGGTACGGGATGGGCGCCAGGAAGAAGCCGGCGCCCGCCGTGATCATCACCGCACCCAGGGTCGAGATGAAGAAAAGCCCGCAAAAACGGCCATATGCGCCGGGGGCCCGGCGGATCACCGCGGCCCAGGTCAGCGGCGACACCGCCGCCAGGGCGCTGCCGGTCAGCACCAGCGACAGCACCGCCGCGGGCAGCCAAAGAAAGCCGATGACGTGCAGCGCCAGGGTCGGCCCCAGCCCGCCCACCGGGCTACCGGCGTCCGACCCGCCCAGCACCGACCACAGCACGAAGGGCAGCCCGCCCACCGCGACCACCACCAGGCCACGCAGCGCCTTGCCCACCATGCTGGCGACGTCGAGGGCGGACCCCGGGGGCTCCGGCAGCCCGGCCTGGCCGCGCGCCACGTGATCGATGGTGGCCAGGTAGTAGCCCGCCAGCGCCGCGGCATACAGCAGCGCCGCCAGCGGAGTGTGCATGATGGCGACCCAGGCCGGCAGCGCCAGCGCGAGCGCGGTCAGCGCGCCGTCCTTGCTGAAGGCGCGCAGCATCAGCGGCTTGACCGGCGCGCCCGCCGCCAGCGGCGCCAGCAGGCCGTCGCAGTGCGCGCACACCGTCAGGTGACCCAGGCCGGCGCGCACCCGGCGCGGACATTCACCGCAATGGGCACGGGCGCAGCGCACACAGCGCGACACTGCCTCGTGATCGGGGTGGGCCTGGCAACGCACGCGTGGTGCATAGCACGACGCCCGTCATCTGGTACAAGAGAGCGTGGCCGGAACCGCGCACATCTATCAATCGCTCATCGCCAACCTGCTGATCGCGGGCGCCAAGGGCACCGCCGCGGTGTTCACCGGGTCGGGCGCCATGCTGGCCGAGACGATCCACTCGGGCGCCGACTGCGGCAACCAGCTGCTCCTGCTGATGGGGGTCAAGAAGGCTGGCAAGCCGCCCGACGCCGACCACCCGCTGGGCTACGGGCGCATGCTGTACTTCTGGTCGTTCATGGTCGCGCTGCTGCTGTTCATGGGCGGCGGGGCGTTCTCGATCTACGAGGGCATCCACAAGCTGCAGGCGCCCGAGCCGGTGACCAAGGTCTGGCTGGGCTTCATCATCCTGGGCTTCTCGCTGCTGCTGGAGGGCTGGGCCACCTGGTCGAACATCCGCGAGCTCAACAAGCGCCGCGGCAAGACGCCGTTCTTCCGCTTCCTGCGCGAGACCAAGGACTCCGACCTGGTGGTGGTGTTCGGCGAGAACGGCGCCGCCGTGCTGGGCCTGGCGCTGGCCATGGCCTCGCTGGCGGTGGCCTGGCAGACCAAGGACCCGATGTGGGACGCCGTGGGCAGCTTGTGCATCGGCGTGGTGCTCATCATCGTGGCGGTCTTCCTGGCCGTCGAGGTGCAGTCGCTGCTGGTCGGGGAGCGCGCAGATCCCCGCATCGAGGCCTGCGTCCACGTCAGCATCCAGGAGGACGCTCGCATGCTGTCGGCGCGCACCGTGGTCACCGTGCAGCAGGGCCCCGGCGAGGTCATGGTGGCGGTGAAGATCCGCTGTCGCCCCGACGTCACCGCAGGGGAGCTGTCCGAGCTCATCAATGGATTCGAGGCCCGTCTGCGCGGGCGCTGCCCGGAGGCCAAGTGGTGCTACGTCGAGCCCGATCTGTCGGCCTGAGTCTGCTGGGGATGGCGGCGGTCGCGGCGTGCACACGCGGCCGGGCCAGCGCGGAGGAGGTGCCCGCCGGGCCCGCGGTGTCGCCGGTGCCGGCCGCGGTCGCGGCCAAGGTGCGCCTCGTCGAGGTCGCGCGCGGGCTGCAGCGGCCGGTCGCGCTGGCCCAGGCGCCGGATGACCCGCGCCGGCTCTATGTGGTGGAGCAGATCGGGCGCATCCGCATCCTCGAGGACGGCGTGCTCACCAAGGCGGTGGCGCTCGACGTGCGCAAGCAGGTCTCGCGCGACAACGAGCAGGGGCTGCTCGGGCTGGCGTTTCACCCGAAGTTCGCCGACAACCGCAAGCTGTACGTCAACTGGACCGACCTCGGTGGCAAGACCCACGTCACCGAGTACCTGCTGCCCAAGGCCACGCCGACCGTGGTCGACGTCAAGTCCAGGCGCGACGTCCTGGTGGTCAAGCAGCCATACTCGAACCACAACGGCGGCCACCTGGCGTTCGG
Organism: Deltaproteobacteria bacterium; assembly: GCA_020853705.1. Lineage (GTDB taxonomy): Bacteria > Myxococcota_A > Polyangia > Haliangiales > JADYYK01 > JADYYK01. The sequence continues at coordinate 75,632 of JADYYK010000210.1, read as the reverse complement.
CCCCGACGGCCAGCTGTGGATCGGCCTGGGCGACGGCGGCGCGGCCAACGATCCCGACAAGAACGGCCAGAACAAGACCGCGCTGCTGGCCAAGATGCTGCGCCTCGACGTCGATGTGCGCCCCGCAGCCAAACCGACCATCCACATGCTGGGGCTGCGCAACCCGTGGCGCTACAGCTTCGATCGCAAGACCGGCGATCTCTACATCGGCGACGTCGGGCAGGACATCTGGGAGGAGATCGACGTGGTCGCGGCCAAGGATGCCCTGGCCGGGCGCCAGAACTTCGGCTGGAACCAGCTGGAGGGCAGCCACTGCTTCCGGCGCAACTGCAAGCGCGCGGGCATGTCGCTGCCGGTGGTCGACTATGACCACCAGACCGGGTGCTCGGTGACCGGGGGCGCGGTGTATCGCGGCGCCGCGCTGCCGGTGCTGGATGGCCTGTACTTCTATGCCGACTACTGCACCGGGATCGTGCGCAGCTTCAGGTGGAAGGCGGGCACTCCCGCGCTGGCGGCGCGGCCGGGGGCGCCGGCGCGCGCGGCGACACCGGCGACGGTGACCGACCACTGGGACTGGCGCGCGGCCATCGACCCCAGGGAGCAGCTGACCTCGGTGTCGATGTTCGCCGAGGATCTGGCCGGTGAGCTGTACGTGCTGTCGCTCGACGGCAAGCTGTGGAAGCTGGCGCCCGCGCCGGTGACGACGGCCCGCCCGCCCGGCTGAGTCCGGCGCGGTGACGGCCTGACCGTCACCGCGGCACCAGGCGAGCCCCGCCGTCGCTGGCGGGGTCGAGCACCAGCTGGCCCTCGGTGGGCTGGCCCTGCGCCGACACGAAGCGGGCCCTGCGCGTCTTGCCGCGCAGCACGAGGTCGCGCAGCTGGGCCTCGCTGAGCTTGCGCCCCGCGGTCTCGAACCAGATCACGAAGCCGCAGCCCTCGCGCCAGCGCGCACAGCCCCAGCCGCGCTTGCCGGTGAGCAAGCTGCCCTGCTTGCAGCGCGGACAGGGCAGGGCGGTGACCGGTACCGGTGGTTGTCTGGGTGCAGCGGCGCGCGGTGCGGCGGTGCGTGGGCTGGCGGTGCGTGGGCTGGCGGTGCGTGGGCTGGCGGCGCGTGGTGCGGCGGCGCGTGGGCTGGCGGTGCGTGGGCTGGCGGCCCGCGGGGCGGCTGCGCGTGGGCTGGCCGCGTGTGCGCTGGCGGCGCGGCCGGCGCGCGCTCCGCGGCCGCCGCGCCCTCCGCCGCCGCCGCGCCCGCCGCGCCCGCCGCGCCCCGGTCGCGCCATCGGGCTGGCGGCCGCCGCGGCCAGCTGCGCCGCCGTCGGCGTCGCGTTGCGCACCAGCTCGACCAGCTCGCGCACCCAGGTCGCGATGTCGCGCATGAAGGCGTCGCGGCTGTCCTGCCCGCGCGCGATCGCCGCCAGGCGCGCCTCCCAGCGTCCGGTCAGCTCCGCCGAGGCCAGGCTGGGCACTGGCAGCGACTCGATCAGCGCGCTGCCGGTCGGCGTCGGCACCAGCAGCTTGCCGTCGCGGCGCACATAGTCGCGTACCAGCAGCGTCTCGATGATGGCGGCGCGCGTGGCCGGGGTGCCCAGGCCGCTGTCCTTCATGGCCGCGCGCAGGGCGTCGTCGCTCAGCGTGCGTCCGGCCGACTCCATCGCCCCGAGCAGCGTCGCCTCGGTGTGGCGCCGCGGTGGCTGCGTCTTCCGGGCCACCGGCGTGAAGTCCCCGCCCAAGGCCTGCCCCGGCTGCAGCGCGGGCAGCGTGACCTGCACCTCGTCGCCCGCGCCCTCGCGCTCGCCCGCGCTGCCGCCCTCGCTGTCGGCCCCCTGCCTGGGCTCCAGCCCGGCGACCTCCTGCCAGCCGGCCACCATGCGGACCCGACCGCGGGCTGCGAACCAGTCCGGCGGCGCTGGCAGCGGCCCCGCCCAGGTGGCTGCCTCGACGTCCTGCTCAGGCTGAGGTTCGCGCGGGCGCGGCTGCGGCTGCGGCGGCGGAGTGCCGGGCCCGCCCACGCGTACCACGACGTCGGTCAGCGCCACCTCGGCGTCGGGGTAGAACGCGCCCAGGAAGCGGCGCACCACCAGGTCGTACAGCCGGCGCTCGTCACCGTCCAGGGCGGCGCCCGGGGCCCGCGCCGTCGGGATGATGGCGTGGTGATCGGACACCTTGGCGTCATCGACCACCCGGCGCCCGAGCCTGAGCGGCGCCTGCCCCAGCCTGGCCACCAAGCCCGCATAGGCCGGCACCTCGGCCAGCGCCGCCAGCACCGCGGGCAGCTCGCTCACCATGTCGCTGCCGAGGTGGCGCGAGTCGGTGCGCGGGTAGGTCAGCACCTTGTGCCGTTCATACAGCGCCTGCGCCAGTGTCAGCGTGCGCTGCGCGCTGAAGCCGAAGCGCCGGTTGGCGGTGCGCTGCAGCGCGGTCAGGTCGAACAGCAGCGGCGGCGGCTCGCGCATCACGCGCGACTCCACGCTGTGCACCCGCGGCCCGCGCGGGTCGGCAGCACCGCCATGCGCCGTGCAGCGCACCACCACTTCACCGGCCAGCGCCGCGCTGGGCAGCTGGCTGATCGGGCCATGACACCAGCGCGCCGTGAAGCGTGTCGCCCCCGGGGCCGCAGCCAGGCTGGCGCGCACCTCCCAGTAGTCGCGCGGCACGAAGTCCCGGATGGCCGCCTCGCGCTGCACCAGCATGGCCAGCGTCGGGGTCTGCACCCGCCCGATCGACAGCAGCTGCTCGCCGCCGGCGCGGCGCAACCCCAGGGTGATCGCGCGGGTCGCGTTCATGCCCACCAGCCAGTCGGCCTCGCTGCGCGAGCGCGCCGCGTCGGCCAGCGCGTCGAGCTCGGCGCCGGGGCGCAGCGCCGCGAAGCCACGCCGGATGGCCTCGTCGGTCAAGGACGAGATCCACAGCCGGCGCACCGGCGCGGTGCGCCCTGCGCGCTGCAAGATGTGGCGGAAGATCAGCTCGCCCTCGCGCCCGGCGTCACAGGCGTTGACCACCACCGTGAAGCGACGCTCGCGCAGCAGGTCCACCACCACGCGCAGCTGGGCCCGGGCATGGCGCGCCGGGCGCAGCTTGAACTCGCCCGGCAGCATGGGCAGCGTCTCCATGCGCCACACCTTCCAGCGTCCGTCGTAGGCCGCCGGCTCCTCCAGCTCGAGCAGGTGGCCGATGCACCAGGTGATGACGTGGCCGGGCCCCTCGAAGCTGCCCTTGCCCCGCGCCGGCACGCCGAGGACCCGCGCCAGATCCCGCGCCACCGACGGCTTCTCCGCGACGATGAGCTGCACCGGCGCCCCCAGCCCTCAGCGCAACTTGGCGAGCGCTTCCAGGTAATCCGGCGGCAGCGGGGCCTCGAACTTCAGGGCCTCCTCGGTCACCGGGTGCACGAAGCCCAGCGTGGCGGCGTGCAGCAGCAGCCGCGGCGCCGGCAAGATCTCGCCGCCGCGCGAGGCGTAGTCGCGGATGTAGACGCGCTCGCCCACCAGCGGGTGGCCGGCCTCGGCGAGGTGGATGCGGATCTGGTGCGTCTTGCCGGTCTCCAGCTCGACCTCGCACACGGTGGCGCGCGGCAGGTGCTGCAGCGCGCGCACGTGGGTCACCGCACGCTTGCCCTGGGCCATGTGCGGCTGCCGGGCGCTGCCGCGCAGGCCGTCGCCGCGGTCCTCGAGGAAGTAGCTCTCGATGCGGCGGCTCTCGGCCTGGCCGTGGGCGACACACTGGTAGGTGCGCTGGACCTCGTGGGCGCGGAACTGGGCCGCCAGGCCGCGCTCGCTGAGCTTGCTCTTGGCGAAGGCCAGCAGGCCCGAGGTCTCCTTGTCGATGCGGTGGACCACGAACAGGGGCTGCTCGGTGGCGCGGCGACCAGCCCGGCGCCAGGCCGCGCGGATCACGTCCATGGCCGTGTCCTTGTCGTCGCGCTCGTAGGGCACGCTCTGGATCCCCGCGGGCTTGTTGATGATGACGACGTGGGTGTCCTCCCACACCAGGGCGGCGCGTGCGGCGTCCCCGGCCGGATCGGGGGCCGGGCGGGCCTCGTCGACCTCGACCGCCTGGCCCGGCTTGACGCGCCGCGCGCTGTCCAGCGAGCGCTCGCCGTCCAGGTTGACCTTGCCGCTCTCGCACAGCCGCCGCACCCGTGACCAGGCCACCGGGGCGCCGCCCCAGGCCGTCGCCAGGTGACGACGCAGCGCCGCCGCCAGCGTCACGCCGTCATCCTCCGAGTCTGTGACGAACTGGGTCCGAGCCACGCCGGCATCCTACGCGGATCTTCGCGGGTTACAATCACGCGGCACCCGCATGTCGAGCCTCGACCCTGGGGAGTTCACCGGTAACCAGCGCTTCCAGGTCCTGTCCTGGCTGGGCGATGGCGGCATGGGCGTGGTCTATGCGGCGCTCGATCGCGAGCGCAACGCCCGCGTCGCCCTCAAGGCGCTGCGCAACCTCAGCCCCGAGGCGGTGCGCCGCTTCAAGTCGGAGTTCCGCTCGCTGCAGGACATCCAGCACGAGAACCTGGTCAGCCTCGGCGAGCTCATCGAGGCGGACGGCAACTGGCTCCTGACCATGGAGCTGGTCGACGGCGTGCACTTCCTCGAGCACGTGCGCGGGATCGACCCCGCCGCACCCCCGGCGCTCACACCGCCCGCCGAGCCGGCCCGGCTGCGCGCCGCCCTGCTGCAGGTCGCGCGCGGCCTCGACGCCCTGCACCGCGCCGGCAAGGTGCACCGCGACATCAAGCCGTCGAACCTGCTGGTCACGCGCGAGGGCCGCGTGGTCATCCTGGATTTCGGCTTCATCAGCGAGGAGAAGGCGCAGCGCAGCGACGCCCACGTGGTCGGCACCGCAGCCTACATGGCCCCCGAGCAGGCCGCGACCACCCGGGTGGCGCCGGCGGCCGACCTGTACAGCCTGGGCGTCATCCTGTACGAGGCGCTGACCGGGCAGGTGCCGCTGACCGGGATGCCCCTGGAGGTGCTGATGCGCAAGCAGCGCGAGGCGCCGCCGCCGCCGCGTGCGCTGGCGCCCGATGCGCCCGCCGATCTCGACGCACTGTGCGTGGCGCTGCTGGAGATCGCGCCCGAGCGCCGCCCCAGCGCGGCCCAGGTCATCGCCCGGCTGACGCCGCAGGGCGACGCCGCCGAGCGTCCGCTGCCGTCACACAGCGCGCGCATCCCGCTGCCGGTGCGCACGCCGCCGGTGTCGCACGGGCGCGGCGCCAGCTTCGTCGGCCGTGCCCGCGAGCTGGAGGAGCTCGCGGCGGCACTGGCGTCGAGCAGCAGCGCGCCGGTCACGGTGCTGGTCGAGGGCGAGTCGGGCCTGGGCAAGACCGCGCTGGTGCAGCACTTCGTGCGCACGCTGGAGGAGGCCGACGACGTGCTGTGCCTGCACGGGCGCTGCTACGAGCGCGAGTCGCTGCCCTTCAAGGCCATCGACGGCGTCATCGATGCGCTGGCGCGCCACCTGTCGCGGCGACCGGCCGCCGAGGTGGCGGCGGTGCTGCCGCGCCGGGTCGGCCTCTTGCTGTCGCTGTTCCCGGCGCTGCGCCGCATCGAGGCCGCCGCCGAGGCGCCGCACGAGGTGGTGCGCGATCCCGGCGAGGTGCGCTCGCGGGCGTTCCAGGCCCTGCGCGAGCTCCTGCAGCGGCTGTGCGACCGGCGCCGCGTGGTCATCAGCATCGACGATCTGCAGTGGGCCGACGCCGACAGCATGGCGCTGCTCGGCGAGCTGTTGCGGCCGCCCGACGCGCCCGCGCTGCTGCTGGTGGCGACGGCGCGCCCGGGCGCCGCGGCGGTGCTGCCCGGCGAGGTGCGCACCCTGGCGCTGGGCACGCTGGCGCCCGACAGCGCGCGCGAGCTCCTGGTGGCGCTGCTGCGCGCCGGTGGGGTGGCGGCCGCCTCGGTCGACGTCGGCGCGCTGATCGCCGAGGCCGGCGGCCATCCGCTGTTCATCGAGGAGCTGTCGCGCCACCTGCTCACGCATGGCCAGCCGGCGTCGGGCCGCCAGCGCCTGGAGGACGCGCTGTGGGCGCGCGCGCAGGAGCTGCCGCCGAGCACGCGCCAGCTGCTCGAGCTGGTCGCGGTGGCCGGCGCGCCGCTGCCCCAGGAGCTCATCGCGCAGGCGGCCGGCGCCGAGCCGGTCGAGTTCAGCCGCGACGTCGCCACCCTGCGCGTGGGCCACTGGGTGCTGACCGCGGGCGCGCGCCCGGGCGACACCATCGAGCCGTTCCACGATCGCATCCGCGAGACGGTGACGCTGTACCTCGACGCGGCCACCCGGGCGCAGCACCACCACCGCCTGGCGCTGGCGCTGGAGGGCGCCCGCCAGCCCAACCACGAGGCGCTGGCGGTGCACTGGCAGGGCGCTGGCCGCCCCGAGCTGGCGGTGCACCACGCCGACGAGGCCGCCGGCGAGGCCACCCGCGCCCTGGCCTTCGAGCGCGCCGCGCGCCTGTATGGCATGGCGCTCGAGCTGGGCGCCACCGGGACGTCGGAGCGACTGCGCCTGACCCTGGGGCGCGCCGACGCGCTGGCCAAGCTGGGGCGCGGCGGTGACGCCGGGCCGGCCTACCTGGAGGCGGCCGCGCTGGCGGGCGGCCCCGAGGCGCTGGAGCTGGGGCGCCTGGCGGCCGATCAGCTATTGCGCTCGGGGCGCATCGAGGCCGCGCTGAGCACGCTGGTCGGGGTGCTGGCGCCGCTGAAGCTGGTGATGCCGGCGACGCCGCGGCGCGCGCTGGCCTGGTTCCTGTGGCGCCGCGCGCGCATCCGGCTGCGCGGCCTGGGCTACCGCCTGCGCGCGCCCAGCGCCCTGTCGGCCGACGAGCTGCGCGCGGTCGACACCTGCTGGACCATCGCGCTGGGCCTGGGCCAGGTCGACTTCATGCGCGGCGCCAGCTTCCAGGCGCTGCACCACCTGCTGGCGCTGGACGCCGGCGAGGCAACGCGGATCGCGCGCTCGTTCGCGCTGGAGGCCGGCTATGCCGCCAGCGCAGGGCCGTCGGCGGGGCCGCGCATCGAGCGGCTGCTGGCCGAGGCGCGCAAGCTGGTGGGCACCGGCGCCGACGCGCGAGATGGCGCCCACGGCGCGGCCTTCATCACGCTGATGGGCGGGGTCTCGGCCTTCCTGCGCCAGCGCTGGTCGGAGGCGCGCACGCTGTGCGAGCAGGCCGAGGCGGTGTTCCGCGAGCAGTGCCTCGGCGCCGGCTTCGAGATCGCGACCGCGCAGCAGTTCGCGCTGTGGGCGCTGGTCCACCTCGGCGAGCTCGGCGAGGCGGCGCGGCGCCAGCCAGTGCTGCTGCGCGAGGCCATCGCGCGCGGCGATCAGTATGCGCAGACCACGCTGAACGTCGGCCACCCCGCCATCATCATGCTGGCCGCCGACGATCCCGAGCAGGCGCGCGAGGTCTCGCGGCGCGCCATGAAGGCGTGGACCCACCATGACTTCCAGGTCCAGCACTGCTTCGATCTGTGGGCCATGCTGATCACCGATCTGTACGCCGGCGACCGCGCCAGCGCGCTGGCGCGCCTGGGCAGCCACTGGTCGTTCGTGGAGGACTCGCTGCTCTTGCGGGTGCAGTTCATCCGGGTGCAGATGCTGCAGGTGCGCGCGCGGGTGCGCCTGGCGGCGGCCAGCCTGCCGGGGGCCGAGGCCGGCCTGGTCGAGGCCGCGCTGGCGGACGCGCGCCGCCTGCAGCGCGAGGACGTCGCCTGCGCCAAGCCGATGGGGCGGGTGCTCGAGGCCAGCGCCGCCGAGCTCGGCGGCGACGCCGCCGGCGCGGCCGCCATCCTGCTCGAGACGGCCACACAGTTCGACGATGTCGAGATGCGGCTGTGGTCGGCCTGTGCGCGGCTGCGCGCCGCCGAGCTGACCACGAGCACGAGCACGAGCACGAGCACGGAGCCCGCCGCTGCCGCCCTGCGCGCCCAGGGCGTGCGCAAGCCTGGCCGCTTCGCACGCAGCTACATCCCTGGTCGCGAGCCCACCCGCAAGTGAGCCTGTGGCCAGCCGATTAGCCGGCGACGTCATCGGCAAACCCCACCGATCCTCCGGACAACACCCCGAAATCGCGTGGTCCGACCTCTGGCACGCCTCTTGGACTAGCAGGGCGCACACGGAGGATCGTCATGGCTCTGGCAAGTCGGAAGTGGTCGTGGGGCCGGTTGGCTCCGATGCTGATGGTGCTGGGTGGTGGGTCGCTGCTGGGCGCGGGTTGCGCCAGCGAGTACCAGCCCGGTGACGACCTCGACATCCCTTCGTTCGAGAACTATGTCGGCGGCAAGAGCGACACCGGCTACATCGGCTCGCGCGCCGCCGAGCTGGAGTCGACCTTCTCGGGCAAGGTCCGCGTCATCCTGACCGGCAAGACCGCCCCCGAGCTCGAGGCTCTCAAGGCCGCGCTGCTGGCCAGCCCCGACTCCTGGGAGCACCGCGACATCACCTCGCAGGTGACCGAGCAGATCAAGTACTCGCGCAACGCCCTCAAGGCCGCCAAGCTCGACCTCAACCTCGAGGGCGGCACGCCCGCCTTCACCCGCATCGACGTCATCGACAGCGGCCTCGAGCTGAGCTACGCGGTCAAGGTCGAGTCGCTGATCAAGTTCAAGGAGCTGGAGGCGGCCGGCAAGCGCCCGCAGGACTTCGTCGGTCAGACCATCGAGGCCCAGCTGCCCCTGGTCCCCGGCGGCCTGTACGAGCGCGTCGGCGCCGCCTGCGCCACCGATCCCGACACCCACCAGCCGGTGCCCGCCGCCGACGTCGGGGCGCACAACATGTTCTTCTACTTCGATCCCGCGCGCGAGGGCTGCCCGCTCTCGGCCGACTTCGTGACCACCGGCAAGATGGTGATCGAGTCGTCGCTCGACGCCCCCATCGCCTACCCCGAGTACGACCGCCTGGTCGCCGACGGCAAGATCGAGATGGGCGTCATCTTCGGCCAGATCGAGCACGGCGACCTGTCGCCGAGCGACTGGGGCTTCCGCTCCTTCAACACCCTGACACGCAGCTTCCAGCGCCTGGGCTTCGCCATCAGCGAGACCTACCCCGAGAACAAGGGCCACGCCCTGAAGAAGGTCTACCCGGGCGGCCTCACCGTGACCGTCAAGATGCTGACCCCGGTCAGCTTCGCCGACCACGTGCCGCGCGAGCAGTCGAACCTGGAGTTCCAGAAGGTCATCCGCGAGAGCGAGATCGTCTACTACAACGGCCACGCCTTCTACGGCTCGCTGACGGTGCTCGACGACAAGGCCAACTATCCGGCCGACAAGTACCAGATCATGTTCATGGACGCGTGCTGGTCGTACGCCTACTACACCAAGCAGATCTTCCGGAACCGCGCCACCGACGCCGATCCCAAGGGCTACGCCATGGTCGACGTGGTCAACAACACCGAGCCCGGCATCACCGGCAGCGAGGAGACCGCGGCCATCCTGTACGACAACATCTTCAAGGGCGCCGCCGCGGTCAAGGCGGGCACCAGCGCCGCCGCGTACTCGTGGAACAACATGATCAAGTACATGAACGACCACGCCGAGGCGCGCGCCCGCGCCCGCGCCGGCACCGACCACGAGAACCCCGAGATCTACGGCGCCAGCGGCGTGCGCGACAACAAGTGGAAGCCGGGCAGCGGCGGCGGTACTGGCCCGGTGACGCCCCCCGCGGGCGCCACCCGCTTCGAGGTCAAGCGCGGCGCGGCCATCCCCGACGACTCGACCACGGGCGTGTCGCAGGATCTGTCGGTGCCGAGCACCAGCAAGAAGGCCGACAGCGTGAAGATCGAGGTCGACATCGAGCACTCGTACATCGGCGACCTCACGGTGACCCTGACCCACGCCGGCAAGACCGTGACGCTGCACCAGCAGGCCGGCGGCGGCGCCGACGACCTGTCGCTGCGCCTGACCAGCGACGCCTGGAAGGGCCTCACCGCCCAGGGCCGCTGGACGCTGAAGGTGGTCGACTCGGAGGCCCAGGACGTCGGCACCCTGCACAGCTGGGCCATCGTCCTTTAGCCACCTTCCAGCTCTCGCCAGCCGCGTCAGCGCGGGCGCGACGGCGGCTCGGTCGGCTGCTTGCGCAGGCGCTCGAGCTCGCTGCGCGCGGCGGCCCACTCGGCGGCCGTGATGGCCTGCTGGGTGGCCCAGCTCTCCATCTCGGCCAGGCGTGCGCGGGTCTCCTCGATGGCGCCGGCCAGCTTGTCGTCGCCGCCGCCCTGCAGCCGCCCGAGCTCGGCGAGCTGATCGCGCAGGGCCAGGGTCAGGCGCACGCGGCTGGCCCGGTCCTCGGCGGGCGCCATCGGGGCCGGTGCTGTGTTGGGGCCGTTGGGGCTGACCGCGCCGGCAGGGTCGCTCGGGCCGCCGGGCTCGTCGCCAGGAGCCAGCGCAGCACCAGCAGGTCCGGCAGGCGGTACCGGGACGGCTCCAGGTGTCGCGGGCGCAGGCGCAGGGGGACGTGAGCCGGGATCGAGCTGTCCACCACCGGGCACCAGCGCAGGCGCCGCGGCGCCACCAGGTGCCGCGGGCGCCACGGTGGGCTCGGGTAGCGGGCCCCCGACCGGGCTGGTCTCGATGCGATCACCACGCCCACCGCCACGCGCCGCCTCGTTGTGCGCGTGCTCCTCGGCCGCCACCGCGCGCTGCTTGTGCCTGCGCTCGCGCACCGCCCAGCCCAGCAGCACGAGGCCCAGCACCAGCACCGCGGCGCCCGCGGCCAGCCAGAACCGGCCACCTCCCGCGCCGCCGCCGCCAGCACCGCCAGCGTCCGCGCCGCGACCGCGACCGCCGTCGCCCCTGCCGCCGCGCGCGCTCATGGTCCGGTCGCCTCGCGCACGCTGACCGGGCCGTCCCCGATGACCTGCGGCGTCTCCGCCACCACCGGGATGGTCTGCGCCTCGACCAGCTCGTCGCTGCGTCCGCTTTGCTCCAGCGCGATGGCCAGCGGGGCCAGCCCCGGCTCGCTCTCGAGCCGCTCCAGGATCCGGGTCCGCCCCAGGAAGGGCGCGTGCTCGATCAGCGCGGCGATGGCCGCCTCGCCGTGGCCGCGCTCCAGCTCCAGCTGGGCCAGGCGCAGTACCGGGTCGGCGAAGCGGCGCTCGCCGCGCGAGGCCAGCGCGTAGGCCCCGATGGCCTGGTCGACCTGGCCGCGTCGCGCCAGCATGTCGCCCAGGTAGTAGCCCGACATCCCGCTGGCATGGTCGCCCGCGTCCTGGAACGCCGCGATGGCCTCGCTTTCCAGTCCCAGAAAGAACGCGGCCGTGCCGAGGCGCTCGCGATAGCGCCGCCACAGCGGATCGGTCGGCAGCATGGTCGCGGTCAGCTCGCGCCACACCGCCAGCGCCTCCTCGTAGCGCCCGGCGTCGAGCAGCAGCTGGCCGAGCTGCTCCATCGCGATCTGCGCGCGCTGCCGGTCATCCAGGGTGTCGCGCCGGGCGCCCACCGCGCGCAGCTGCTGCTCGCGCTCGCCGAAGTCGGGCGGCGGTGGCGGCCCCCCCAGCGCCAGCGCGGCCCGCAGCGCCTCGGGCAGGTCGCCTTTGGCCATGGGCAGCACCACCGAGACGCGCACGCTGCCGCGCTCCTCGCCGGCGTCGTCGCGCGCCACCACCCCGACGGTGTAGTCGCCCGGCTGGGCCGGGGCGCGCCAGGTCGTGGTCGTGGCGGTCTCGTCGGCGAAGCGCCCGGCGTTGCTGCGCCAGCTCAGCGTCAGCTTGCCAGGGCGCCCGCGGCCGCGCAGCACCTCGGCGGCGACGACGATCTCGCCGCCGATGCTGACGTCGCGGGGCAGCGCGCGCACGGTCACCGCCAGCGTGTCGCCGGCGGCCACGCGCACCCCTGCCGACGGCGCGCGCGCCCGCCGCTTGCCGGTCACGCCCCGGGGCCACAGCGCGTACGCCAGCCCCGCGGCCAGGACGCCCGCGAGCGCCAGCCCGATCGCCAACCGTCGCTGTGCTCGCGTGGAGGTCACGGCCTGGGGCAGGCCCGCACCGGGGCCACCATCATGATGCCTGCGCTCACGACGTCGCGATACCGCTTCCTGTCACTGGTAGATCCTCGCCCAGGCCATGATCTGGTTGATGATCCCGGAGCTGACCACCTTGTGGTACTCGTTCCAGTCGTTGGCGTACCAGCCGTTCCAGCGCGTCACCGAGACAGTGTAGTTCGGCGCGCTGGTGCCCTCGGCGTCGTACTCCGGGGTGGTCACGCCGGCCAGCGCGGAGTCGACGTTGATGAAGGCCGGCTCCCAGACCAGGCGCACGCCGCTGTTGCCGCACCACCAGTGGTCCTTCGAGCTGTTGACCTGCGCGGCGTCGAGGTACTTCGACCCCGCCATGATGTCGCGCGAGCCGCCGTTCCAGTCGCCGTCGTCGCTGCAGGTGCCGCCGTAGTAGAAGTCGTACAGCTTGCCGCTGCCCACCGCGTTCCAGGTCCCGGTGCCGTCACCGAAGGCGACCGCATAGCGCGGGATGCTGCTCGAGGGCCAGCCCACGCTGTTGTAGTAGGCGTCATGGTTGGCCGCGGTGCTGCTGCAGCGCGAGTTCTCCGGCTCGTCGTCGCACGAGCAGCTGGTCACCCAGCGCATGTTCATGTCGGCCGACGGCGCCGAGAACAGCTTCTTGTAGGCCGGATCCGACGACGACTTGTTGCACAGCACCAGGTTCTGGACGCCGATGTTGCCGCGGCCCAGGTTGGCGCCCTTCTGCGGCGAGTCGACCGAGTACCAGGCCGACACGTTGTTGGCCGAGCCGAAGTAGTTGGTCGCCAGGGTGTGGCGCAGCACGATCCCGCCCATGCTGACGCCGGCGACCTGCACCTTGTGGTTGCCCGAGCGCGCATAGGCGTCGTTGATCCAGCGCCCGGTCTCGTCGCGGAACCAGGTCAGGTTCAGGTTGCCGTAGGCGAACTTGCCGATGCCGACGTCGAAGCCCTCGGCCATCAACGGGCGCACCAGGCCGGTCATCAGGGCCAGGTAGCTGGCGGTCGAGTCCTCGTTCAGCGGGTCGAACCCGGTGATGATGAGGATGGGCTTGTCGAGCGGCCCACTGGTCCAGTAGTCGAGCTTCGACTTCACGTTGACCTGGCCGCCGCTCACGTTCCACACATAGTCCCAGCGCGGCGCCACGTCGGGTTTCGGCGTGAAGTCCTGTCTGAACTGGAAGTAGTACAGGCCCGAGGTCACGCTGCGCACCGAGCCGAACGGCAGCGTGACGACGTCATAGCCGTCGGTGGCTCCGCCGAAGCTGACGCCCGCGCTCATGGTGTCGCCATACTGGCAGCTCGACGAGGTGGTGTTCATGGTCGACGCCGACCAGTGCGTGCCGGTGGTGAGGCCGACCGAGCCGGTGGTGAAGCCGAGGCCGCGGATGCACACGTAGCTCATGGTCAGGTTGAGGCTGCCGCGCGGCAGCGGGGTCGGGCGCACGCCGTCCTGCACCTTGGCGTAGAAGCCGACCTTGCCCGGGTGGTTCCAGCGCAGCGCGCTCGAGCTCCACACCGAGGGCGAGTTGTAGCTGTGGCCGAGGCCCACCGTGGTGCCGCCCTCCTGGTAGCCCACAGTGGCGGAGGCGCCGCGATCGAACGCCTGCCCGTTGTCGACCGACATGTAGTGGAACTCGATGCCGCCGTCGGGGAACAGCTTGGCCTCGAAGGTGTAGCCCGCACCGGAGGTCTGGGAGTGGTGCTGCACGCCGTACCACTCGACCACGAAGGGGCCGGTGCTGCCCGAGCGACCGGCGTAGATCGAGCCGCCCTTGAGGGTGTCCCAGTCGTCCCACAGCGGCGCGATCAGCGGGTAGTTGTACGACCCGTTGCCGTCATAGCCGAGCTGCGCATTGTAGAACATCGAGCTGCCGTCGCTGTAGCTGCCCAGCCGCATGACGCCGTTCGACGAGATGGTCACCGTGGTGAACGAGCGCCCGTAGTAGGGGAACGCGAACGGCAGCGCCACCGTGGTGATGCAGTCGTCGCAGTCCGACACCGCGGCCTGGTAGGTCGGGGCGTAGGCGTAGCTGTAGCTCGCCGAGCCGTACTGGTACCAGGCGCGGGCTGGTGCGGCCATGACGCAGAGGGCCGCGAGTGAGACAACCACGGACACCAGGGTGAGTCGCCGCCGGTTTGTCATGGATCACAGACCACTGCATGAAGTGGTCCGACCGGAGCTGGGCGAATTGACGACGACGCGGCGCGGCGGCGCTGCTCAAGAGTTGGACGTGGTCGAGGAATTGAACCCGGCGGCCTGGACGCCCTGGCAGCTTGTGCCAGCGCCGGGGCGCAAAGCGTGCCTCAGAAGTTGCGCGTCAAGGTGCCGGCGCCGCCCTCGAGCCAGCCGGCGGCGTCGCCCGGGTTGGTGCTGAAGCGCAGCCGGTAGGTCGCGCGCTGCCAGGGCAGGCGACGCAGCTCCTCACGCGGGACCTCGAAGCGGTAACGGTAGTTGTTGCCGACGCGCCCGATGAAGCTGAGCGCGACGCTGCGCGGCGCGGCGCTGTCGAGCGCCCACAGCGCCTCGGCGACGACATGGCCCGGGCGCGGGGCCTGGCCGTCGGTCAGGCCGGGCACGTAGACGTCGGCGTCGATGAACATGCAGGCGCGCTCCATGACGTAGCTGTCGACGCTCTGGTCGGGCGTGATCGTGGTGTGCTCGCAGGCGCGGTTGAAGGAGCCGCCGAGATCGCCGGCCCACGCCGGCGCCGCGGGCGGGGTCACCACGTCGAAGCGGTAGTTGCGCCCGTAGTCGGAGTCGTAGCCGGCGCAGCCGATCCCGGTCGACGCGAACCAGATCTGGGCCAGGCCGGGCTGGTTCGGGATGCTGGTGGTGAAGGCGACCGGGGTGAACGCCGTGGTCGGGCGGCCCATGTCGCTGACGAAGGCGCGCAGCGTGCCGTCGGTCTGGGTGCCGTCGACGAAGCGCACGTAGGCGCGCAGGTCCCAGGCCGGGAAGCCGTTGTGGGTGCCGCGGCAGGTGGTCAGGCGGTCGGCGGCGTACTCGATGGTGAGGCTGCCGCCCGGGGTCAGGGCGCCGCGCTGCTCGACGCGGAAGTCGCCGGTGAAGCGCAGGGTGGCGGCGCGCGCGGGGCAGCTTCCGCTGTCGGCGGCGACGCCCCAGGCGCTGGCGGCCGAGACCACGTAGGTGTCGAGGTCGCCGGGCACCCGGTTGTGATCGAAGACGCGGCCGCCGGCGACCGCGAGGTAGGGGATGACGCGCAGCTGGCTGCGCGACAGGGCGCCCGCGCTGAGGCCGTCGGCGATGGTGTTCTGCTCGAGGCGGAAGCGGTAGCCCGCGACGTCGGGCTGCGCGGCGACCGACCACCACGACGAGCCGCTGCCATAGAGGACATGGACGGTGGCGCCGGCGGGCGCGCCGGGGGCGCGCACCAGGCCCTCGAAGACCCACCAGGCGCGAGCGTCGCGCGTCACCACACCGTCGGGGCCGCCGGGGTGGCGCAGGTTGTCGAGCACGACCTGGCAGGCGCGGTCGGCGCGATCGCCACCGTCGGCCTTGCCGTCGGCGAGCGACGGCGCGTCTGCAGGCACGGCGTCGCCCGGGGCGCCGGGGTCGAAGCTGCAGCCGGTGACGGCAGCGGCCGTGATGATGCAAAGGGCGGACATCGAGAGCAGGCGGGCGGACATGGCGAGGGCAGCCATTGCGAGCGCCGTGCCTCGGGGTAACTACGCGGGATCGTGGAGCAGGGTAGGGGCGACTGGAGCAGCCGGGGTTGTGAAAGGCAACGTCGGGCGTGACAGGGAGAACACGAGGCCGAGCACGAGCACGAGCACGAGCACGAGCACGAGCACGAGCACGAGCACGGAGCCGGACAAACTCGCGGGTTCAGCCCGCGAGTTTGGTCAGGTCTTCGAAGGCCTGGTAGTAGGCCTTGCGGAAGGCCTCCAGGGTGGCGCTGCCGGCGGCGGCGCGGTGGGTGACGACGTTGCGCACCGCGGCCAGGGTGTGCAGGCGGTGGCACAGGCGCACCACGGTGTCGGCGTTCTTGCCCGCGACCTTGAACAGGTTGCGCACGCCGGCGGGGTGATCGACGGCGAAGAACAGCATGATGCGCGCCCAGTCGGTGACCGACAGCGGTGAGTCGAGGCGACGCGGGCGGCGCTCCTGGTAGTCGCGCAGCGCGTTGGGCACCGAGCGCAGCGGCAGCTCGACGCGGGTCTTGCCCATGTCGACGTTGTCGCTCCAGCGATCATGGATGAAGCGCTGGTAGGTCGGCCAGGCGTCGCCGAGCACGCCATCGACATAGGCGTACAGCGACATCGGGTCCTTCTGGAGGTTGAGCATCTTGCCCGACAGCCAGGCGTGGGTGTAGCCCTCCAGGGTCTTCATCCACAGCACGATGGGCGGCGACAGGTCGGCGTCGGCCAGGCCGGTGGCGGTGTGATACAGCGCCTCGGCGGTGCGCAGGCTGCGCCCCAGCGGCTCGAAGCCGCGCACCTTGCCGAGCTGCGCGTAGGTCGGGAACAGCGCGATGATGGCGGCGTCGACGTTGACCGCCGTCGCTGCGCCAGCGGTGGGGGCGGTGCCTCCGGCGCCGCCGCGCGGCGCGCTCTCCAGCAGCTTCAGCTTGAGCTCGATCAGTGCCTCGTACGTCGGGTCGGTGACCTCGAGCCGCTCCAGCGCCGCGCTGACCAGCGGCAGCACCGCCTCGCGCTCCGCCGCCGGCACCGTGATGCGCGCCGCCACCGCCTGGCGCGCCTCGGCGTCGCCTTCACCCGAGACCCAGGCCAGCAGCTTGTCGAGCACCTTGCGCCCGGGCAGCGACAGCAGCGCCTCGGCGGCGCGCTCGTGCACGCCTGGATCGGGATCCTCCAGCGCCGCCAGCAGCGGCGCCTCGGCCTCGCCGGCGCCCAGCCGCCCCAGCGCGGTGATGGCCTGCTCGCGCACGCGCGCGTTGCCATCCTCCAGCAGCGGCAGCAGCGCCGTCGCCGGCACCGCGCCGCCGGCCAGGCCGCACAGGCGCACCGCCGCGCCGCGCACCACGGCGTCCTCGGCCTTGAGCATCGCGGCCAGCTTGCCGGCCAGGTGATCGAACTCCAGCTTGGGCGCGCTCTCGCCGCGCGCCGTGGCCGCGCGGGCCGCCAGCACGGTGGCCGCCACGGCCCGGCTGGCGGCGGCCACCGCGTCGGGGTGCTCCTCGCGGCGCAGCAGCGCCAGCAGGTCGATGAACACCGCGGGCTGCGCGAGCTCGGTCAGGCCGACGAAGGCGGCCACGCGCAGCTCGGGCCGCTCGGTCTCCTGCTTGGCCATCGCGATCAGCTGCGGCGCCAGCGCGCCGAGGCCGAGGTTGCCGACGACATAGGCGGCGCGCCGGCGCACCGCGATGTCGGGGTCGCCGAGGCCGCGCGACAGGGCCTCCTCGCAGCGCTTGCGCTCGTCGGGGCTCATCCGGGTGGGGTGCGCCCCGAGCTGCAGCGCCCACAGGAAGGCGCCGCGGATCAGCGGCGACGGATCGGCCGTCAGCGGCCCCAGCTTGGCGAACAGCTCGGGCAGCCGCGCGAAGGCGCCCATGGTCTGCGCCGCCGCCGCGCGCACGCGCTCGCCGCGGGCCGGATCGGCGATCACCGCGGCCAGCGCGTCGCGCTCCCAGGGCTCGTCGGCCTCGACCGCCGACAGCGCCCGCGCGCGCACCAGATCATCGAGGTCGCTGCGCGCCGACAGCGCCAAGAGGAAGCGCGACACCTCGGGGGTGCGCACCTCGCCGAGGATCTGCACCACGCCGGCGGGGTCATCGCCGAGCAGCATCTCGGCCTGCTCCAGCACCTCGGCCACCGGCAGCCCGCGCAGCCGGCGCGCCAGCACCGCGCGCACCATGCGGTCGCGCTCGGTCAGGGCGATGAGGATGCGCTCGCCGGGATCGCGCGCCTGCTCGGCCTTGAACGCGCGCGACGCCAGCCCCGCCTCCAGGCGCAGCTCGGCGTCGTCCTCGCGGGCCAGGCGGCGCAGGTGCGGGATGACCTCGAGGCGCCCCATCTCGGCCAGGTAGCGGATCCCCGCCAGCAGGACCTCGCGCTCGGGATCGCGCTCCAGCACCGCGACCGCGGCCTCGACGCCGACCGGCGACCGGATCTCGGTCAGCGCCCCCAGCGCCGCCGCGGCCTCCTGGGGCGCCGCCGCGCTCTCGTGGATGAAGGGCACCAGCCGCGCGGCCGCGCTGGACGCGCCCATGTGGCCGAGCGCCTGGATGGCCGCCAGGCGCAGCGCCGGTGCGGCCTCCGGGTTGAGGAAGCGCGACGCCAGCGCCTCCTCCAGCCCCGCGAAGCCGAGGCCACCGGCGGCCGCGATCGCGGTCGCCATCACGGCCTCCTCGTCATCCAGGCGGCTGTGCACGAACGGCATCAGCCACACGTTGCGAAACGCGCGCCCCATCGCCAGCAAGAGGCCGCGCCGCTCGGCCGGCGCGTCGACATGGCCGGTGCACGCCAGCAGCACCCAGGCCGCCTTCTCGGCGTGCTCCCAGGTGGCGTCGTGCGCGCGCCCCGCGATCTCGCCCAGCGCGCGGTAGGCCCCGACGCGCACCGCGCGGGTGCCGCCGCCATGGGCCAGATCGGCCAGCCGCGCGATGGCGGCGTCCAGGTTCAGCTTGCGTCCCTCCAACCCGTTGCGGATGGTGCGCACGTCGGCGCGGCCGATCTCGCTCTCGCTCATATGGCCCCCTGGTGTGATCGAGGTTACTCTGCGAGCCGTGGCAGTGGCGAAAATGGTGATCGCGACCCGCCGGGAGCCGGCCGGGGTCATCGAGGTCTGGCTGGAGCAGCGCGCCGGCGAGCTGTGGCTCGGCGAGGCGCCTCCCGTGGGCGAGGTCCGGGTGCCGCTCAACGCGCTGTTCGCGACCTTCAACCGCTATGGCCGCGCCTTCGAGCTGGGCCTGGCGCCGCCGCCGCCCACCCCCGACGAGCCGCGCCTCCAGGTCAGCCACGCCGGCGTGGTCGCCGAGCTGCGCGCGTTTCGCTTCCGCGGTTTCGGGGACGTCATCGCCTCCGACTACCTGGTGCTGACCCCGCAGGCCGAGGGCGCCGAGCCGCTGGTGGTGCCGGCGCAGATGGCCGCCTCGGCGCTGGCGGTGGTCGCGCGCGCCGCTGCCCGCGCCGGCGGCGGAGCCGGCCCTGGCAAGGGCGCCCCCGGCGCGACGTAGATCCGGTCATGCGCCGCTCCGCCGCTGCCACCGCCATCGCCGTCGTCGTCGCGGTCACCACCCTGGCGACCGCGCGCCCGGCCGCCGCCGCGCCGACCACCGTCTGCGTCGTCCCGCTGGGGAAGTTCGACGCCAAGCTGGTGCCCATCATCCAGCGCGGGATCGCCTACATCTATGGCTTCGAGACCCGGCTCCTGCCCGCGCGCGCGATGCCCGCGGCCGCCTTCTACAAGCCGCGCAAGCGCTGGCGCGCCGACGCCATCCTGAGCTTCCTGAACGACAGCGTGCTGCCCGGCTCCGGCTGCAGCATCGTGATGGGCTTCACGCGCGAGGACATCTCGACCACCAAGCCGCCGTTCGAGGACTGGGGCATCCTGGGCCTCGGGCAGATCGGCGGCACCGCCTCGGTGGTGTCGTCGTTCCGCGCCTCGCGCGGGGTGGCGCGCAGCAAGGCCGCCATGCGCACCGTCAAGGTCGTCAACCACGAGCTCGGCCATGTCCTCGGCATGGATCACGGCGGCGAACCCGGCTGCGTGATGAACGACGCCGCCGGCACCGTGAAGACCATCGACAAGGAGCCCGGCCTGCTGTGCCCGAACGAGCGCAGCTTCGTCGAGGACCACCACGAGATCGTCATCCCCACGCACACCCGCTTCGAGTGGCCCCTCGTGCTTTCTCCGTGATCTTCCCTACAGTCCCGCGCTTTGCGCTGGCCCGGCGGCCCGAAATCCGCTAATCACGCGGGATGAAGTTGCTTCGAAACACTGTGTCCGCGCTGGTGCTCGGCGCGCTCGCCGCCGCCATCGCCGGTTGCGGCCCGCCCAGCGCTGGCGACGACGACGACGACGTCCAGATCGACGCCGGCCTGACCAAGGACAGCTCCGTGAACGGCCCCGACAGCACCTTCGTGCCGCCGCCGGTCATCATCTATGCGCACTCGGCGACCGACCTCTACCTGGTCGACCGCACCAGCTTCGCGGTCACCACCGTCGGCCCCTTCATGACCGACGCCGCCAACGACATCACTGACATCGCGGTGACGCCCGGCGGCCTGCTGTACGGCATCTCGCGCACCAACCTGTACTCGATCGATCGCAGCACCGGCCGCGCCACCCTGGTCGCCCCGCTGAGCGGCTCGACCAGCAACGTCGGCCTGACCTTCCTGCGCGACGGCTCGCTGCTGGCCACCGACAAGAGCGGCGGCGTGCGCTCGATCAACCCGAGCACCGGTCAGGTCACCGAGATCGGCAACTTCGGCAACGGTCTGGCCACCGCGGGTGACCTGGTCGCGGTCGCCGACGGCACCATGTACGCCATCTCGGACAAGGGCCCGTGCCCGACGCCGGGCGCCAACTGTGTCGGCACCGACGCCTCGGCCTCGAACTGGCTGCTCACGGTCAACACCACGACCGGGATCGGCACCCCCATCGGCATGATCGGTTTCGGCCGCGTGTTCGGCGCCGCCTACGCCAACGGCAAGGTCTACGCCTTCACCGAGGACGGCAAGATCATCGAGATCAACCGCGCCAGCGGCCAGGGCACCATGGTCAAGACCTTCACCGGCGAGTTCTGGGGCGCCGGCGTGACCTCGCTCGTCCCTATCGACTGACGCGACGCAGCCCGCAGCGCGCGGGCGACTGGGCCCGACGCGCCTCACGCTCGGCCAGCGGCGCCAGCGCGACCAGCTCGCGCCACTGCGTGCACAGCCCGTCCTCCTCCGAGGTCCTGGCCACCGGCGCGCGGCGACCGCCACGCGCGCTGTCACGACCACCACCACCCGAGCTGGCCGCCAGCAGCGCGACGATGCCACCGAACCCGACCATCACCGGCAGGATCACGCCGCCGTCGTCGATGCCGAGATTGCCGCATGGGCCATCGGTGGCCTCACAACGCTCGCTGCTGCCGCCGCTGCTCGAGGCCTGGCTGAGCAGCACGGCGCCCCCGACGACCAGGGCGGTGGCGCCCAGGACCGCGCTGGCCCCCTTGCCCTGACCCGCACACCCCTGCAGACTGGCCATCAACAGGGCGCCCACCAGCCCGATCGCGATGCTTCGCTTCATGCCCGGACATCTCAGCAGGTGCCGTGCCACACGCCATCCTCGCGAAACTGCTGGGCTGCCTGTCAGCTTCCCGACGCCGACGGCGTGAACTCTGACGCGCTCAGTCAGCCTCGCCGAGCTGGCGGTCGACGGCCTCCACGGTCAGCTGCTCGTCGGGAAAGCCACCCTGCCCGATGAGCCGCGCCAGCGCACCGGTGCCGTGCTTGCTGGCCACCAGCACACCGTCGACCAGCACGTCGAACTGGCCGCGCGCGCCGGGCTTGACGTCGACCTTCACGTCCAGCTGGTCCTCGATCCGGGCGGCGAGACTCGCCGCGCGAGAGCGATACCCTCAAGCCGTGCAGTACAGGATCTCGATCTTCGGCGTCGCCATGCTGCGACGATAGCTCAACGCACCTGGGACTGCCAGGACGCGACGACCTTGGGATCCAGCAGCGCAGGGCCCACGCCGACGCGGCTCGGACCCAGCCAGGTGATGGCGCGCGCCGGGCTGCCGTCGGGGATGGCCCAGCGCATGGCGGCCGGGGCCACGCCCGCGGGCGCGACCACGACCACCAGCTCGTGCAGGCCGCGGGTGCTCGACACGAAGGCGAAGGCGTCACAGCGGCGCGACCAGGCCACCACGCCGATGCTGCGCGGCGCGCTGTCGTCGGGCCAGACCCGGCGACCGTCGAGGTAGACGCCCTCGCCGCCGCGCGGCTGGCTGCGCACCTCGGCCACGCGCCGGCCATCGGGCGAGGTCACCCGCATGCGCGCCCGCGCCGCGGCGCTGCTGCCCGCGCCGGTCGCCCCTGCCGCCCCCAGCGTCGGCGCCGCCAGCACCGTCAGCGCACCCAGCGCCGCCAGCACGATCCAGCCTCGATTCTCGCCAATTGAACGCATGGTCCTCGAATCCACCATCGGGGGACCCAGGACCGTGGGCAAGTTTTCGCGAGAAATTGTTTCGAGGGCGTGGGACCTACGCGGGGGCTACTTCTTGGCGCAGCCGCTCATCTCCATCATGGTCTTGGCGCCGAGGATGCAGTCGTACTGGGCCGGGGTCAGCCGCTTGGTCGGCTTCTCGTCCTCGCAGGCCTTGATCAGCGTGGGGCGCTGCGCGGTCAGCTTGGCCTCGATGTCCGCCTTCTGGGCGGCGGCCACCGCGTGGGTCGGATCGTTCAGCATGAGGTGCACCATGTGATCGATCATCTTGCCGCAGTCGACGTCGGCCCACTGGCCGCCCTTGTCGGAGGCGCCGGCCGCCGCGGTCGCGCTGCCCGAGCCGCCGCCGCCACCCTCCTTCTTGTCGCCCGACTTGCCGCAGCCGATGGCCAGCAGCGCCGTCACGCAGCCGGTGAGGATGGCGCCGCGCACGTTAGTTGGCGCCAACGCAGGTCATGAAGTCGGTCAGCGCCGGCGCGGCCATGGCGCAGTCGTACTTGGCCTTGTCGAGCTCGCCCTTGGAGACACCCTCGGTGCAGGTGTTGGCCAGCATGGTGCGGCCCTCGGCGGCCTTGTCGGCGGCGCTGGGATCGGCGGCCAGGGTCAGCTCGATGCCCTTGTCGGCGAACTTCTCGCAGTCCATCGTGCTGCTCGGCATCGACTTGGCGCTGGCAGGCGCCTTCTTGCCGCCGCCGCCACAGCCGGTCGCCAGCGCCAGGGTGATGATGGACAGCGTCGCGAGCATCCTCAGCGTCTTCTTCATGTCTTCGGGCCCCCTTGGGTGAGGCCGCATCCTAACATGTGCGCCCCCGGCGACTGCGCCGCGAGAAATCGGCTGAATTTGGCTCACGCTCGCGCCGCGATGCCGCTTGCGTGTGCGCGCGGCGCCCCGTAGCCTGCCGCAATGATCATCGTCATGAAGGCCGACGTGGGCGAGGGCTCGGCCGAGATCCCGCGCATCATCGAGCGCGCGCACAGCTTCCCGGGCATCACCACCCAGGTCCATCGCATCCAGGGCCAGACCCGCGGCCTGACCGAGATCTACCTGCTCGGCGCCACCGGCGTGGTGCCCGCCGAGGTCTTCGAGGAGTTCGAGTCGGTCGAGAAGGTGGTGCGCGTGACGCAGAAGTTCCGCGCCATCGGCCGCCATGACGCGCTGGAGGCGGCCTCGTTCGAGTACCGCGGCGTCCGCATCGCGCAGGACACCCTGCACGTCTTCCCCGGGCTGTGCGCGGTCGACACCCGCGAGCACCAGGACCTGACCTTCGCGGCCCTGCAGCGCGCCGGCATCAAGACCGCGCGCGCGGGCGCCTACAAGCCGCGCACCAGCCCGTACGACTTCCAGGGCCTGGGCCAGGCCTGTCTGCCCTGGCTGTTCGAGTCGGCCGGCAAGCACGGTATCCAGATCGTGACCATGGAGGTCACGCACGAGTCGCACATCGACGAGATCAAGCGCGCGCGGGCGCAGTCGGGCGACGCCACCGGCGTGATGCTGCAGATCGGCACGCGCAACGCGCAGAACTTCGAGCTGCTCAAGGCGGTCGGGCAGCAGACCGAGCTGCCGGTGCTGTTCAAGCGCGGCATGGGGATCTCGCTGGAAGAGTCGCTCAACGCCTGCGAGTACGTCGCCTCGGGCGGCAACCGGCGCATCGTCTTCTGTCTGCGCGGCGTCAAGTCGCACCTCGGCGAGCCGCACCGCAACTTCGTCGACTTCGCGCATGTCTCGGTGGTGCAGCGCTTGACCCGGCTGCCGGTGTGCGTCGATCCGTCGCACTCGGTGGGCCGGCGCATCAGCGGCGCCGACGGGCTGCTCGACATCTTCCACGTCACCGCGCAGGGCATCGTGACCGGCGCCAACATGGTGCTGGTCGACGTGCACCCGCGCCCCGACAAGGCGCTGTGCGATGGCCCCCAGGCGCTGCTGCTGGAGGAGCTGCCGGGCTTCCTCGAGGACGTCGCCATCACCCGCGAGGCCTACCAGAAGCGCGTGGCGGCGGCGCGCGCGCGGACCTAGCCGAGCACGAGCACGAGCACGAGCACGAGCACGAGCACGAGCACGAGCACGAGCAGGGCGTGATCAGCGAGCGCTGGTGACCCCGTGCACCCGCAGCGTGGCGGGATCCTGGGCGAACGCCACCACATGCAGCGGGCCGGCGCCCCAGGTGGCGTCGACCGTCAGCGGCACGTCGAAGTGTGCACGCGCGCCCGCCGCGACCCGGCCGGCGTTGACCAGGCGGCGCACGATGTGGTCGTTGCGCAGCGTCTTGCCCTGGTTCTCGCCGCGGGCGACGCGGGTCACCACGTCGTCCTGCGCCAGCGCGACCTGGACGTCGACCGTGGGGCCATCAGGGTTGGCCACGTCGAGGTGCGCGGTCACCGTGCCGGGATTGCGGGCCACCGTCAGCGTCAGCTGGGCGCGCTGGCCGTGCGCCGCGGCCTGGTCCATCAGCTGGAAGCTGCCGTCGCGATCGCTGCCCACGGTGTGCGCCTCGCCGTTGACCACCAGCTGCGGGGTGTAGATCCGGCGCTCGGCGAAGCTCGCGGCATAGGCGTGCTGCCGGTCGGTCCAGGCCCGGGTCGAGAACGGATCGCGCCAGCCGATGTAGTTCCAGTAGTCGACATGGAAGGCCAGCGGGATGACCTGACCAGCAAACGCTGGGTCCTTGCCCAGCATGCTGAGCAGCACGTCGGCGGGCGGACAGCTGGAGCAGCCCTGCGAGGTGAACAGCTCGACCAGGATGGGGCCGCCGGGGCCGCCGGGGCCTTCGCCCATCTTGGCAGTCGCGCCGCCGGCTTGCGCGCCCGGCGTGGTGCCCGCCGGCGCACCCGCGCGCGACCCGCGGGAGCTCGAGCAGGCCGGGAGCGCGACCATCATGGCGACCAGGGCAGCGAGGCGCATGCCCCTGTATACGCCAGCCAGGCGGCGCGGGTTTCACCCGACCTGGGACTCAGTCGAGCGCGGCCAGCTCGTCGTCGAGGCGCTCTGCCAGGGCGTCGTCGTCCGCCTGCGGCGAGGCACCTCGATCCGGGGCGGCAGGGCGGGCGTGGGCCCGTGCGGCGCTGCGCCGCCGCCACAGCACCAGCCCGAGCAGCGCCCCCAGCAGCGGGAGCACCAGCGCCAGCAGGCCGAACGGCTCCAGCACCAGTCCCCTGGGCAGCGCGCGCACCCGCTCGCCATAGCGCACCACCAGCGAGTCCTCGATGGCCTCGGCGCTCTCGCCCGCCGCGGCGCGGCTCGCGATCTCGGTGCGCAGCTCGCTGGCCAGCGGTGAGGCGTGGGTCAGCAGGGGCTCCATGTAGCAGCACGGCGACAGCACACGGCGCTCGACCTCTGCGGCGCGATCCTGGGCCGCGCCCCGCCCGCCGGCGCAGCCGCTGGCGACCGCGGCCATGGCCAGCGCCAGCGCCAGCGCCAGGCGTCGGGTCCGTCGCCAGAGGTCGCGTCGCTCCATGCCGAGAAGGTGCGGCCTGTCGCGGCCACGGCAACTGCGGCGAATTGTCGCACCCGGTTGAGGGTAGAGTGCGCCCATGGACGAGTCGCCACGGCGCGCCTTCTCGATCGCGGTCTATCCGCGCTACCAGGGCCGCGTCCTCATCATCAAGCACAAGCGCCTCGGCGTCTGGCTGCCCCCCGGCGGCGAGCTCGAGCCCGGCGAGACCCCGCTGGAGGCCGCCACCCGCGAGCTGCGCGAGGAGACCGGCCTCAGCGGCAGCTTCCAGCAGCTGTCAGACATCGACGGCGTCCCCGCGGGCCTGATCGGCTACGAGGAGCACCGCGCCGGCAGCAAGGGGATCCACCTGAACTTCGTCTTCGTGGCCGACGTCAGCACCGACGTGGTGCGGCCCAACGACGAGTTCACGGAGTGGCGCTGGGTCACCTGGGAGGAGGGCCCCTGGGCCGACACTCCGCCCAACGTCGGGCAGCTGGCCCGGGTCGCCCTGCGCGCGGCGCCTCCAGCCTCCGGCCCGCTGTCCATCGCCGAGCGCTGGCTGGCCGCCTTCAACGCCCGCGATCTCGACGCCCTGCTGGCGCTGTACGCCGACGACGCCGTCCACGTGTCGCCCAAGCTGCGCGAGCGCCGCCCCGAGACCCGCGGCGAGATCACCGGCAAGGCCGCGCTGCGCGCCTGGTGGCAGGACAGCTTCGACCGGCTGCCCGGGCTGCACTACCGCGCCCTGTCGCTGACCGCCGACGGTCAGCGGGTGTGGATGGAGTATGACCGCGAGCTCGCGGGCGCGGAGACGCTGCGGGTGGCCGAGGTGCTGGAGGTGGCAGACGGGCGCATCCACACCTCCCGGGTGTTCCATGGTTAGCAGCGCCCCCGGGCTGGGGACGCTCCTGGCGCTGGGCGCCGCAGCGGCCGTCGCGAGCGCGTGCAGCAAGCGCAAGCCGGCGCCGCCACCCGCGCTGGTGTTCGCCTGGGAGGGTGACAGGTTCAAGCTCGAGGGCACCGACGTCACTGGCCAGGTCCGGGTCGACCGCGACCTCCGGATCGAGGTCGCGGACGCCTACCACCAGTACCCGACCGCGACCGTGGTCGACAGCGCGGGTGTGGCGCACGACGCCAAGGTCTTCTCGGTGCGCGACTACTTCGGGTCGGTCGCGGTGGCCGGCGACGGGGCCGCGCCGGTGACCGTGGAGCTCGGCCTGCCGCTGACCCTCACCATCCACGATGGCCGCACCGCCACCACCATCCTGGGCAAGTACACCATCGCCCCCATCGACCCGGAGCACTTCTTCCCGTCCGGCAAGCCGTTTCGGTTTCGCGACGAGGCCCCCGACGATGGTGGACCCAGGACCCTGGTGCTGGTCGACGGCCGCGACGGCATGTACGGCGGCAGCTTCGGCGCGCTCCGCACCCTGAGCGACGTCGACCTGGTCGCCGAGGTGACCTCGGGCGCCATGGTCGAGAGCAAGAAGTGCATGTATCGCGGCGTGGGCGCGGGTGACGAGATCGAGGCGCGCTTCCTGGCGGCCGACGTCGAGATCTTCGACCGCCGCACTGGCGCCCGCGTCGACGGCGGCAGCGTGGAGCCGCGGGCGAGCAGCCGCCAGTGCCCCACCACGCTCAGCCGCGAGCAGTACGACACCCTGCCGGAGCTCGTGCCCACCGCGTCCGTCGACGTCCACGACTGGGTCAAGAGCTGGCTCGCGGCTCACCCCAGGTAGCGCTTCAGCCAGCCCAGAAACTCGCCGTACCAGTGCAGCGAGTTGGCCGGCTTCAGGATCCAGTGGTTCTCGTCGGGGTAGTACACCAGGCGGGCGTCGATGCCCTTGGCCTTGAGGATGCCGTAGACCTCGAGGCCGTGGGTGACCGGGACGCGGAAGTCCTTCTCGCCGTGGATGATCAGCATCGGGGTCCGGTAGCCGGCGGTGTGCGCGGCCGGGTTCCACTTGCGGATGTTCTCGGCGCCCTCGGCGGTCCAGGGCTCGCCGCCCATGGCGCGGCCCAGGCCCTGGGTCACGTCGGTGTTGTGCTTGCTTGACAGGTTGTAAACAGCTGCGTGCGCGATCGCGCAGCGGAATCGATCGGTCTGCGTCGCCAGCCAGCACGACATGTAACCCCCGAAGGAGCCGCCGGTGATGGCCATGCGCGCCGGGTCAGCCAGCCCGCGCGCCACCAGGAGGTCGGTCGCCAGCAGGATGTCCTCGGCCGCCTTGCCGCCCCAGTCGCCCAGGATGGCGTCGGTGAAGGCCTGTCCAAAGGACGACGAGCCGTGGAAGTTGACCATGGCGACGCGATAGCCCGCGCCGGCCAGCACCTGGGCGTTCCACCTGAAGTGCCACTGATCGCCGAACACGCCGTGCGGCCCACCATGGATGAGGTGCACCAGCGGCAGCTTCTGCTCGGCGCGCCGCCCGGGCGGGTGCATCACGAACATCTGCACCTCGGCGCCGCCAGCGCCGGGGAAGTGCACCTCCTCGACCTCGCCCAGGCCGACCTCGGCCATCAGCGCGGCGTTCTCGCGCGACACCGGGATCGGCGCCCCGTGCGGGCCGCCGACCATGGTCAGCGCCACCCGCGCCAGCTCGGGCGGCGACGACAGCGAGTGGTGCTGGAACCAGACCTCTGCGCCCCCGACCGCGGCGCCGTGCACCGAGCCCGACGCCAGCAGGCGCTGCGGCGTGGCCGGCGCGCGCGGATCGGTCACGAACAGGGCGCCGCGGGCGTGCTCCTCCGCGGTCACCACCAGGGTGGCGGCGTCGGCGAACTCCCAGCCGTCACACGAGCGATCCCAGCCCTCGGTCAGCACGGTGTGGGTGCCCGCGCTGCGCTCGAAGCGCGCCAGCCGGACCCTGTCGGCGTAGTGGTCGGGGTCGCGCTGCATGCCGTACACGATGGCGGCGCCGTCGGGGCTGTAGCGCGGGCGCACCGCGTCGGCGGCGTGGTCGGGCGTGATGCAGGTGGTGGCGCCGCCCGCGACCGGCACCGTGAACAGCGCGAAGCGCACCCGCGCGTGCGGCGGCGTGCTGACATCGGCCGAGAAGACCACCTCGGTGCCGTCGGGCGAGATGTCGAACTGGCCGCCCGGATCCATCAGCTCGAACCAGCGCCGCGCGTCCGGCGTCAGATCGCGCAGCGCGCCGGTGTCGACGTCGAGCACGAACAGGTGCGGCACCTCGCCGCCGGTCAGCCAGCGATCCCAGTAGCGGTAGATCCGGTCCTCGGTGACGTGGGGGACGGTGCCGGCCTTGTCACGCCTGGCCACCAGCGCGCGGGTGCCTTCCAGCCCGAGGTCCTCGCCCAGCACGTGGGCCAGCACGATCATGCGCGCGCCGTCGGGCAGCCAGCGCATCTCCAGCGCGCCCATCGGCAGATCGGTCAGCTTGCGCGCCTCGCCGCCATGGGCCAGATCGAGCACGTGGACCTGGGCCTGCTTGCCGGCGTCGGCGCGCAGGAAGGCCAGGCGGCCGCCGTCCCGCGACAGCGCCGGCGCCGAGGCCGAGACCTCCGCCGAGGTCAGCGCGCGGGCGCGGCCGTCGGGGAAGAACTGCACCAGGCGCTCGATCCCCTTGGCGGGCTCGGCGCCGAGATCCCAGCGCTTGACGGGGGCGATCGCGAAGCTGCCGTCGCGCGCGACCACGGGGTCGCCGACGCGGGCCAGCAGCCAGAGATCGCGGGCAGTGAGCGGACGCAGCGCGGGCGAGGTGGCCATCGCGCGAACCGTACACCATCTTCGTGCGATAACGAGCCATGCGCGTGCGTCCGGCGGTGCTGGCGGTGGGTGGGCTGCTGGCGCTCGGTGTGCTCGCGTGGCAGGTGTGGCCGCGGCAGCAGCGTCCGCCGCGCCGGGTGCTGCCCCCTCGCCCCGTGGCCTCCGCGCCGGCCGCGCCCGAGGCCGACGCCGCGCCGCCGGCCAGCTTCGAGCTGCTGGCGGCGGGCGCCAGCCACAGCTGCGCGGTGCGCGGCGGACAGCTGGCCTGCTGGGGCGCACAGCTCGATGGCGCGGTCGGCGGCGCGCCCGGCGAGGCGGTGTCGAGCGCCCGTCCAGTGGCGGGGCTGCCTGCGGGCACGGTGCGCGCGCTGGCGCTGGGCGCCGGCTTCTCGTGTGCGCTGCTCGACGGCGCGGCGTGGTGCTGGGGCAGCCTGGGCGCCGACGCCATGGTGACCGCGCCGACGTCGCTGGGCGGTGCTCCGGCGCTGACCGCGCTGGCGGCCGGGCGGGCCCAGGTCTGTGGCCTCGACGCCGAGGGCGCGGTGTGGTGCTGGCGCTCGCAGCGCGGTGCGCCGGCGAAGGTCGCCGGGCTGCCACCGGCGCGCGGGCTCGCGGTCGGCGGCTCTCTGGCCTGCGTCATCGCGCGCGCTGGCGGCGTGACCTGCTGGGGCGATGCCGACGCCCCAGCGGCAGTGGCTGGCCTCAGCCCTGACGTCGATGCCCTGGCGCTGGGCGCCCGCTTCGGCTGCGCGCACACGCCGGCCGGTGCGGTGGACTGCTGGGGCGACTCCCTCGCGGGCAGCGCCCCCGACGCCCCCACCACCCCGCGCCGGGTCATCGCGCGTGGCGCGGGCGCCATCAGCGCCGGCGATGACCATGCCTGCGCGCTGCTGGACCGGGGCGGCGTGTCTTGCTGGGGCGACAACCTGCATGGCCAGCTCGGGGACGGCAGCATCGAAGGCCGCACCACGCCGGGCGCCAGCCTCGACTCTCCCGGCAAGCGGCTGCTCGCCGCCGGCAGCCAGCACACCTGCGCGGCCTCGCACGAACTCGTGTGCTGGGGCTCCGACTCCTGGCGCCAGCTCGGTCGCGGCGGTCAGCCGCGCGCGCAGGGCGACGTCGAGCGGGTGCGCCCGCTGCCGGCGCCGGTCGAGTGGCCGTGAGCCACGGGCGCTGCCCGCGCGCGGTCGAACGCCCGGCTAACGCGCGTCTTCCGCCGTGCTGAGCAGCCCGGTGGCGCCGTGGTTCAGGCTGATCACGACGACCGCGGTGTACGCGACCACCTTGACCATCACCCACAGCACCATGCCGCCCTCGCTGCCCAGGCGCCCGACCATCAGCAGGATGGTGAAGCCGATCAGGATGGGCATCCAGAACACGAAGTAGACACCCAGGATCCGACCCAGGCCCTGGGCCGGGTCGCGATCACCCTGCGCCACCTGCTTGAGCAGCAGCAGCGCCGCTATCGCGATGAACGGCGTCAGCAGCATCACGAAGCCCAGCATCTTGATGCCGGCGGGGGCGCGCGGGATGTTCATCATCTTCCACGCCATCCACAGCGCGTTGTGGCTGCCCATGTACGGGACCTGCACCGGGATGAGGTAGCCCAGCACCACCAGCGCCACGCTGACGCCGATGAAGCCGCGCCCCAGCCGGGTGTCCTGCCTGAGCACGCGCAGGGTCAAGCCGATGCCGAGGCCGATGGTTCCGAAGAACTGCATGTACCCGGTGACGTTGCCGCTCGAGCGGATGGCGGCGCCGCCCATCATCGAGGGCGCCTGCGTCAGCATCACGACCAGCGGCAGCGCGCCCAGCGCCAGCGCGATCGCGGCCAGGGTCTGGGCCGGCAGCTTGCCCTTGGCGGCCGCCATCAGCAGGCCACCGGCGATCAGCGGGTAGAACATGAAGAACTTCACCATGCCCATGCCGCGACCCGGGAGGCTGGTCCACGACCACAGCGTGAAGCGCCCCATGACCCAGGGCAGGAAGAACACCGCCAGCAGGGTGATGCCGCAGGCCCACATGACCCTGGCCAGCGCGGTGCCGTCGGCCAGCCCGGGCCGCGACAGCCCGAGGAACGGCGGATCGACGTTCATGTAGGGGTTCGCGTAGGGGTCGGCGCCATACGGCATGGCCATCCCGGGCGCCGGCGCGAACACGCCAGGCGGCGGCGGGGGCGGCGGCGCCACCGCGGCCACGCCGGCGGGCCTGAGGACCTGCCCGCAGGTCGGGCAGAAGGTGAGCTCCGGGGTCAAGCTGGTGCCACAGCGGGAACAGTTCACGGACATCCTCCTGAGAGCGGTCGGTTCTTCGCACACCCCGGGAATATCTTCCCGCCAGCCCGCCACCGACTCGCGCCAGCCAGCGCCACCCGGGCCTCAGGCCCCTGAGTTCCCTGAGTCCCTGGCGTAGTCCTGCAGCGAGCGCACCTGGAACGGCCCCTTGCGCATGGCCTCGATGGCCTCGGCCGAGGCCCGCGCGGCTTGAATCGTGGTCACATAGGCGACCGCGCGCTGCACCGCCGCGCGCCGGATGCTGAAGCTGTCCTTGATCTCGCTCTGCCCCGACGTGGTGTTGACCACCAGGTGGACCTCTCCGTTCAGGATGCGGTCGACGCAGTGCGGGTGGCCATCCTTGACCTTGTTGACCAGCTCCACGGTGAGGCCGGCCTCGCGCAGCACCGCCGCGGTGCCCACCGTGGCCAGCAGCGCGAAGCCCAGCTCGGCGAGCTTGCGCGCCACCGGCACCAGCGCCGGCTTGTCCTGCGGTCGCACCGACAGGAAGGCGCGCCCGGTGGTCGGCAGCAGGTTGCCGGCGCCGACCTGGCTCTTGGCGAAGGCCGCCGCGAAGTCGCGATCGATGCCCATGACCTCACCGGTCGAGCGCATCTCCGGCCCCAGCAGGGTATCGACGCCGGGGAACTTCACGAACGGGAACACCGCCTCCTTGACCGCCACGTGGCGCGGCACCCTCTCGGTGACCCCGAGCTCGGCCAGGGTGCGCCCCATCATCAGGCGCGCCGCGATCTTGGCGTAGGGCACCCCGGTGGTCTTGCTGACGAAGGGCACCGTGCGCGACGCCCGCGGGTTGGCCTCGATCACATAGATGGTGTCGCCCTGCACCGCGAACTGCGCGTTCATCAGGCCGATGACCCCGAGCTCGCGCGCCAGGCCGCGCGCCGCGCTCTTGATGCGCTCGATCACCGGCGCGGCCAGCGAGTAGGGCGGCAGCACGCAGGCCGAGTCGCCGCTGTGGATGCCGGCCTCCTCGATGTGCTCCATCACGCCGGCGACGACGACGGCGCCGGTCTTGTCGGCCACACAGTCGACGTCGACCTCGACGGCGTCACGCAGGAAGGCGTCGATCAGGATGGGGTGCTCGGGGCTGGCGTCGACCGCCAGCTGGGCGTAGGTCGCCAGGTGCGCGGCGTCGTAGCAGACCTCCATGGCGCGCCCACCCAGCACGTAGGACGGCCGCACCATCACCGGGTAGCCGATGCGCTCGGCGACCTTGAAGGCCTCCTCCAGCGAGCGCGCCACGCCCCAGGCCGGCGCCGACAACCCCAGCTTCTCCAGCACCTCGCGGAAGCGGCCGCGGTTCTCGGCGCGATCGATGGCGTCCGCCGGCGTGCCCAGCAGCTTGATCCCGGCCGCCGCCAGCGGCACCGCCAGCCGGATCGGGGTCTGTCCGCCGAACTGCACGATGACCCCCGCGGGCTGCTCGCGATCACAGATGCCCAGCACGTCCTCGCGGGTCAGCGGCTCGAAGTACAACCGATCCGAGATGTCATAGTCGGTCGACACCGTCTCGGGGTTGCAGTTGACCATGATGGTCTCGTAGCCCTCGTCGCGCAGGGCCAGCGCGGCGTGCACGCAGCAGTAGTCGAACTCGATGCCCTGTCCGATGCGGTTGGGGCCGCCGCCGAGGATCATGACCTTCTTGCGCGCGGTCGGCTCGGCCTCGCACTCCTGCTCGTAGCTCGAGTACAGGTACGGCGTCTTGGCCTCGAACTCGGCGGCGCAGGTGTCGACCCGCTTGTAGACCGGGCGGATCCCGGCCTGCAGGCGCGCCACGCGGACCTCGTCCTCCTTGCGCCCGGTCAGCGCGGCGATGCGCCGGTCGCTCAGGCCGTCGGCCTTGGCCGCGCGCAGCAGCGCTGGCTCCAGCGCGCGCCCGCCACTGCCCGCCGCCGCGACCTCGTCCTCGCGCGCGACGATCATGCGCACCTGCTCGAGGAACCAGGGATCGATCTTGGTCAGCGCGTGCACGTCCGCGGTGGTCATGCCGGCGCGCAGCGCCTCGCCGATCGACCACAGCCGCTCGGCGCCGGGCACGCGCAGCTTCTCGCGCAGCTCGTCGAGCACCGCCTCGCGCGGCTTGGCCACGCCGCCGACCTCGAGCGCCACCGTGGTGCCGTCGAAGCCCCAGCGCCCGGTCTCCAGCGAGCGGATGGCCTTGGACAGCGCCTCGCGGAAGGTGCGCCCCATCGACATGGCCTCGCCGACCGACTTCATCTGGATGTGCAGCGTGGGGTCGACGCCGGGGAACTTCTCGAACGCGAAGCGCGGCAGCTTGACGACCACATAGTCGATCGACGGCTCGAACGACGCCGGGGTCTCGCGCGTGATGTCGTTGGGGATCTCGTCGAGGGTGTAGCCCAGCGCCAGCTTGGCCGCGATCTTGGCGATGGGGAAGCCGGTCGCCTTGGAGGCCAGCGCGCTGGAGCGCGACACTCGCGGGTTCATCTCGATGACGATCATGCGGCCGTCGGCCGGGTTGACCGCGAACTGGATGTTCGACCCGCCGGTGGCCACGCCGATCTCGCGGATGACCGCCAGCGCGGCGTCGCGCATGCGCTGGTACTCCTTGTCGGTCAGCGTCATCGCCGGCGCCACCGTGATCGAGTCGCCGGTGTGCACGCCCATCGGATCGAAGTTCTCGATCGAGCAGATGATGACGACGTTGTCCTTGCCGTCGCGCATCACCTCGAGCTCGTACTCCTTCCAGCCCAGGATCGACTCCTCGACCAGGACCTCGCCGCGCGGGCTCTGCGCCAGCCCCCAGGCCACCTTCTCGTCGTACTCGGCGGCGTTGTACGCGATCCCGGCGCCGCCGCCGCCCATGGTGAAGGACGGCCGGATGATGGCGGGATAGCCGATGGTCCTGGCGGCCTCGCGCGCCTCGGTCAGCGACTTCACATAGGCGCTGCGCGCGACCTCGACGCCGATCTTCTCCATCGCGGCCTTGAACAGCTCGCGATCCTCGGCCTTCTCGATGGCCTCCACCGAGGCGCCGATGAGCTCGACGCCGAGGCGCTTCAAGGTGCCGCGCTTGCTGAGCGCCAGCGCCAGGTTGAGCGCGGTCTGCCCGCCCAGCGTGGGCAGCAGCGCATCGACCTTCTCGCGCTCGAGGATGGCCTCGCAGACCTCGGGCGTCAGCGGCTCGACGTAGGTCGCGTCGGCCAGCTCGGGGTCGGTCATGATGGTGGCCGGGTTGGAGTTGCACAGGACGATGCGCACGCCCTCCTCGCGCAGCGCCTTGATGGCCTGGGTGCCCGAGTAGTCGAACTCGGCGGCCTGCCCGATCACGATGGGCCCCGACCCCAGCAGCATGATCGACTTCAGATCTGTGCGACGCGGCATTACTTCGTCTTCACCTTTTCTTCACCAGGCCCTTGGCGTCGAGCAGGAACTGCTCGGGCAAGCGCGCTTCGACGCTGGGCCGGTAGCCCGTGACCGCCCAGCCGGCGTCGGCGAACAGCTCGAGGATGCGCAGGCGCAGGCGCAGGCTCTCCTCCTCGGGGTTGACGAAGCGCTTGAGCAGCGGCTCGCGCGCGACGTTCTCGTCCTTGTGTACCTTGAGCGCCGCCACGGTGTGGAAGCGCACGCCCTCATCGACGTCGTCGAGATAGGCCACGAGGTGGTTCGCCATCTGGGTGGACGGCAGCTGATCCTGCTCGGCGATCCACTGGATGAACTGGATCTTGCGCGAGGGGTCGCGCTCGTAGCCGGCGGGGTGGCGCGCCACCAGGTCGTCCACGAAGGCCGCCAGGTCACTCGGGCTGCCCACGTCCTCGAGCAGGCGCAGCGGCCACGAGTATGACTGCGCCTCCTTCATGCCCTGGCGCAGCGCCGGGATGAACGCCGCGCCCTTGGCCTTCAGCGCCTGGTAGCAGTAGGTCTTCTCGTTCTCGTCCTCGATCGACTTGTCATAGGTCATGTCGAAGCGGCGCATCAGGCCGATCAGCGCCTCGTCGGAGCCCTCGGCGGCCAGCGCCTCCAGCGCCTTCTGCCGATCGAAGCTCTGCGCGTGCTTGTTGACCGCGCGGCCGAGGTTCTTCGCCAGCGCGCTCTTGGCGCGCCCTTCCTTCGAGAACAGATCCTTCAGGCCCACAGGTCCCTCGCGCA
This sequence comes from Deltaproteobacteria bacterium, assembly GCA_020853705.1. GTDB lineage: Bacteria > Myxococcota_A > Polyangia > Haliangiales > JADYYK01 > JADYYK01. The sequence continues at coordinate 39,969 of JADYYK010000210.1, read as the reverse complement.
AGACAGACTGGCGTCCGCCGTCTGACGTCTGACGGCTGACGCAAGGTGTCATATCCGATCGCGTCGGGGGGATCAACGGACCAGACGACTGTGTCGGGGGGCCGAGGCGGCGACTAGAAGGTGACGGTGGCGCCGACACCCGCGGTGGTCGGCGACAAGAGCGGGCGCATCTTGATGGTGACCGGGGGCTCGATTGGCGCGGCGTTGGGCGCGGCGGCCTCGCTGGAGCCGCCCGGATCGAGGATGAAGAAGGTGACCGCGGCGCCGGTGGCCACGGCGGCGGCGCCGAAGAAGACGATCGACAGCGTGCTCAGGGTGTCGCCCTCGTCCTCGAGCTCCTCGTACTGCGACTTGGTGGTGCCGTCATAGGTCAGCGGGCGGCCATCGGGCAGCCGCGCCGCCTGCAGCCGCTCCAGGTCATCGGCCCGCGAGCGCGCCGACAGGGCCAGCACGCCGCCAGTGGTCAGCAGCGCCGCGGCCAGGCCGACCGACAGCCACGCCGCCGTGCGGTAGCCGCGCGAGCGCTCCTTGCGTGGCGCCGGCTCGGAGGCCGGCTCCGTGCCGGTCCCGGTGCCGTCACCCAGCCCGGGCTCCAGGGTGGTGTTGCCATCGCCGGTGCCGTCGGGCGGCGGGGTGTCGAAGTCGGGATCGACGGTGGTGTCGCCGGGGCCGGGGCCCGTCGCGGGCAGCTTGGCCTTGAGCTCCTCGATCTTGGCGACCACGGCGTCGTGGTCCTTGGCCTCGGGCTTGCCCTCGACATAGGCCTGGTAGGCCTCGATCGCGGGGCCCCACTTCTCGGCCTTCTCCAGGGCGTTTCCGATGTTGTACTTGAGCACCGGGTCGCCGGTCAGCTCGAAGGCCTGGGTGTACTCGGCCGCGGCCAGCTCGTACTTGCCCTTGCCCATCAGATCGCGCGCGGCCAGGAAGTGCTTCTTGGCCTGCGCCAGCACCGCTGGATCCTTGGTCGGTTCGGCGCTGGCTACGCCGCCTGCGCCGAGCAGGATCGCTGTCATCAGGGCCAGGGCCAGCCGGGGGACGGGGCGACGGTTCACGCTCATGTCGCCATCCTACCCTCTGTCCGAAACCCTTGCCAGCGGAGGGGACGCTGGGCCATCTTCCCCGCCGGTCAGCCATGGCGAAACTCGCACAGGTCCGCAACATCGGCATCGTCGCCCACATCGATGCGGGCAAGACGACGGTCACCGAACGCTTCCTGTTCTACTCAGGCAAGATCCACAAGATCGGCGAGGTCCACGAGGGCGAGACCCAGATGGACTGGATGCCGCAGGAGCGCGAGCGCGGCATCACCATCACCGCGGCGGCCACCACCATGGCGTGGAAGGGCCACGAGATTCACCTCATCGACACCCCCGGCCACGTCGACTTCACCATCGAGGTCGAGCGCTCGCTGCGCGTGCTCGACGGCGCCGTCGTCGTCTTCAGCGCGGTCGACGGCGTCGAGCCGCAGAGCGAGACGGTGTGGCACCAGGCCGACAAGTTCAAGGTGCCGCGCCTCTGCTTCGTCAACAAGATGGACCGCGTCGGCGCCGACTTCGACGCCGTGGTGGCCGACATCAGGAAGCGCCTGGGCGCCAACCCGGCCCTCATCCAGCTGCCCATCGGCGCCGAGGACAAGTTCGAGGGCGCCATCGACCTGGTGCGCCAGCGCGCGGTGCGCTTCACTGGCGACGAGGAGGACGGCCCCGAGGAGGGCGACGTCCCCGCCGAGCTGGTCGACGCCGCGCGCGCCGGGCGCGAGCACCTGATCGAGACCGTGGCCGATCAGGACGACGCCCTGGCCGAGAAGTTCCTGTCGGGCGAGGCCGTCAGCGACGACGAGCTGAAGGCGGCGCTGCGCCGCGCCTGCATCGCCTCAAAGCTGGTGCCGGTGCTGTGCGGCACCGCGCTGCGCAACAAGGGGCTGCAGCCGCTGCTCGACGCGGTCACCGACTACCTGCCGTCGCCGCTCGACGTGCCGCCCATCACCGGCCACCACCCCAAGACCAACGAGGTCGAGAGCCGCAGCCCCGACAACAAGACCCCGCTGGCGGCGCTGGCCTTCAAGGTCCAGATGGTCGAGGGCCGCAAGGTGATCTATGCCCGGATCTACTCGGGCGAGATCCGTGCCGGCGAGGACGTCTGGAACCCGCGCCTGGGCAAGGCCGAGAAGGTCGCGCGCCTGTTCGAGGTCCATGCCAACAAGCGCGAACGCATTGATCGCGCGGGAACCGGTGCGATCTGCGCGATCGCCGGCCTCAAGGACTCGGCCACCGGCGACACCCTGTGCTCGGACAAGGCGCCCATCATGCTGGAGCGCATCGACACCTACGAGCCGGTCATCTCGGTCGCCATCGAGCCCGAGAACACCACCGAGAAGGAGAAGATGGAGACCGCGCTCAGCAAGCTGGCTGACGAGGATCCCACCTTCCGCTCCTTCGAGGACAAGGAGACTGGGCAGACCATCATCTCGGGCATGGGCGAGCTGCACCTCGACGTCATCGTCAAGCGCATGATCACCGAGTACAACGTGTCGGCGCGCGTCGGTAAGCCGCAGGTCGTGTTCCGCGAGACCATCTCCAAGCCCGCCGAGCGTGAGGCCAGCTTCGAGCGCCAGCTCGAGGACAAGGTGGTGATGGGCAACGCCACCGTGCGCCTGACGCCGCTGCCGCGCGGGACCGGGCGGAGCTTCGGCAACCTGATGCCGCCGCCGCAGCCCGGGCAGCCGGTGCTGGTGCCGCCCGCGCTGGTCGAGGCCGCGCTGGTCGGGCTGCGCGACGCCGTCGGCTCGGGCCCCATCGGTGGCTATCCGATGGAGGATCTCGACGTCACGCTGGTGAAGATCGAGCCGCGCGTGGGCTCGACCGAGATCGGCACCAAGATCGCGGCCGGCGAGGCCTTCAGGAACGCCTGCAAGGACGCGGTGCCCAAGCTGCTCGAGCCCATCATGCAGGTCGAGGTGGTGGTGCCCGAGGAGTTCACCGGCCCGGTCATCGGCGACCTCAACGCGCGCCGCGCCCAGATCGAGGACGTCGGCGTGCGCGCCGACAAGCGCGTCATCGCCGCCAAGGTCGCGCTGCGGCAGATGTTCGGCTACTCGACCGACGTGCGCTCGCTGAGCCAGGGCCGCGCGCTGTTCTCGATGCAGTTCGCCAAGTACGACTCGCCTGACGCCTGACGCCTGACGCCTGACGCCTGACGCCTGACGCCTGACGCCTGACGCCTGACGCCTGACGCCGGCTCGCATTCCGACGAGCCGGTTCCATGCTCGCAGTCGCCGGCGCTAGCGGTCGCGCTCGCAGACGTACGCCGCCAGGGTGGCGCAGTCGCGGTCGTCCCACTGGCCCAGGGCGCCGGTCTTCATCGCGCAGTCGCGCTCGTTGACGCCGTCGTCGGGATCGTCGGGCTGGCCGGCGGCCCAGTTGCTGAACAGGTTGGCCTCCAGCGTGTTCCAGATGAAGGTGCCCTCGAGCATGATGTCGTCGAAGCCGAACCAGGTCTCGGTCGTGGTGCCCAGCATCGCGGTCACCATCTGGTCCTCGGCGCGGCTGTTGAGCGTGGCCAGGTGGGTGTGCGTGCTGATGGCGTTGCAGGCCTTGTAGGCGTCGTCGTAGCTCTTGGGTTCGGTGAAGAACATGTAGCAGTGCGTGCTGGCGGGGTCGCGCGCGACCACGTTGCCCATGCCGGCCTCGCACGGCAGCAGCGGCAGCGACACCGGGTCGGCGCTGTCGGTGCCCAGCGGCGCGTCGGCCTTGGCCGGCCCGGCGGGCACTGGCTCGGGCAGCGGCTCGTACTCCGCCATCTCGGGCATGCAGCCAGTAGCCAGGGTCAGAAGACCCAGCATGGTCAGGAGTCGCGTCTTGTTGGCCAGCACGAGGATGGGGATTGCACCCTGGGTGCCGGATGCGGCGGAGTGTTTTCAGCTGGTTATACGAGTGGAATGGGGGTGCACGTGCCCCATGCCATGGTCAGTTGACCCTACCCGGTCAGCCGGCGGCTACTTCACCAGAAGACGGAACCGGACAGAACCCGGTGAAGCGAGCGGCCTTGGGCTCACTTCACCAGGTTCTGACAAGGCAAGTCACCATCGACCCCGAACCAGGCCTTCTCGGTCGACAGGTGGGTCGGCCCGAAGCCCTTCCCCTGCACGTCCTGCTGGATCATGGTGATGCCGAGGCGGCACTCGCCCTTCTCCTTGTAGCCGATCTGGATCTGGGTCACCCGGTGCGTGACCATGTCGAAGGCGTTCTTGCGCACCTCCCACGAGTTGGGCGCGCGGATCGCGACGATGTCCTTGGCCAGCATCTTCTTGAGCTCGCCGCCCAGCTTCTTGTCCTTGTCGAGCAGGCCGCGCCCGGGCAGCTGCTGGCCCCACTTCTTGGCCACCACGTCGCGGTCCTTGGCCACGATGTCGACCTCGAGCTCGCCGCTCGACAGCTGCACCACCTGATCGGCCGAGCCGACCTGGGCGCTGATCGCGACCTTGTGCTTGCCCGGCTCCAGCATCGACATCAGGTAGACGAACTTGCGCGAGATGTTCGGCATGTCCTCGCCGTCGGCGGCGTTGCCGGGCACCAGCGTCAGGCTCCAGCTGGTCAGCGTCATGGCCTCCTTCTGCGAGATCTTGTCGTCGATCCAGCGCTCGGTCTTGCCGTCGACCACGATGTGCAGCTGGTACGACACGTCGCTGACGTCCTTGCCCTGACCGACGTCGGCCAGCGCGTTGCGCACCGACTGCTTCATGTACAGGCGCGCATAGACGCCGCCCGCCAGCCCCTTGATCGACCCGGTCAGCGCCGAGGCGTCGTCGAAGCCCTTCACCATCTTGGTGCGCGCGAAGGTGATCTTCTCGAGGTTGGCCTTGTGCAGCGCGGTGGTCACGCCATCGTCGGGCGTCTTCTCGAAGCGCTGCTTGTCATAGAAGTTCATCGCGTCGACCAGCTTGCCGCGGCCGGCCGCGGTCATCGCGTAGGTGAACTTGCCCTGCGCGACCAGCTTGGGCTCGGCGTCGCCGTTGGCGGGCACGAAGACCAGGAAGGCCTCCCAGGCGGCGTCGCCGACCGGGAACATGACCGCCTTGTTGGCCCACGACGCCGACAGCCCGGTGGTGCCCATGGTGCCGATGGAGTTGAACGGGATGGCCTTCTGGATGTCCTCGCCCGAGGCGGCGATGCGCTCGACCTGCTTCTCGCTGGCCTGCAGCGTGAGGTCGAAGGTGTTCTGCTTGCTGTACCGGCTGACCATCATGGGGCCGACGTACTCGATGATGGCGTGCTCGTCGTCGATGTTCTTGGCGATGGCGAAGGCGAACTTGCCGCTGAGCGGGATGCTGTCGAGGCCGAAGGCCTGCTGGAAGACCTCGCCGACCGGGCTGCCGAACTCGGCGCGGATGTAGATGTCCTGGCTGGGTGTCAGCTTGCTGCCGCACTTGCTGAACTGGATGTCGCTGCAGAACTTGAGCGTCGCCGGGGTGGCGGCGTGGGCGCTCGGGCTGGCGACGCTGCTCAGGGTGATGGCGCTGGCGACGGCAAGAGTGATGCGGGCTGCGAGACGGTGCGCGAGTCGGTTCATGTGGCCTCCTGCGCGGCCTGCATTGCAAGCGGCGGACAATTCGTAAGCATGGAGAATGATTGACGTGTCTCGCGGGTTGGTTGCCCCGCGGGCAACCAGGCGGTTGTCTGCTTTGCCACCTCCACATACTGTCGTGGCGTGAGCGGCGCCGACCTCAGCTGGATGCGTGTCACCGTGGAGGGCGGCGGCAAGCCGTCGCTGGAGCGTGTGCGGCGCTTTCGCCTCGAGGTCGTCGAGGGCCAGTCGGCCGGCCTGAGCTGGGAGTCGTCGGGCTCGCAGTGTCAGATCGGCGCGCACCCGTCCAACGACCTGGTGCTGGCCGACAGCACGGTGTCGCGCTTTCACTGCGAGGTGCGCGTCGAGCCCGACGGGCCCTGGGTGCGCGATCTCGGCAGTCGCAACGGGACCCAGCTCGACGGTGTCGCGGTGCGCGAGGGTCTGCTGCGCGAGGGCAGCCTGCTGCGCGTGGGCAGCGCGCTGGTGCGGCTGACGCTGCGCCCCGACGAGGCCACCCTGGCGCTGTCCGAGCACGGCCAGTTCGGGTCGCTGCTGGGCAGCTCGGTGGTCATGCGCGCGGCCTTCGCGCGCCTGGAGAAGGTCGCCGGCGCCGCCGCCACCGTGCTGCTCGAGGGCGAGACCGGCACCGGCAAGGGCGCCGCCGCCGAGGCCATCCACCAGCAGAGCCCGCGCAAGGACCAGCCCTTCGTGGTGGTCGACTGCAGCGCGCTGTCGCCCGCGCTGCTGGAGAGCGAGCTGTTCGGCCACGAGAAGGGTGCCTTCACCAGCGCCGAGGCGCGCCGCATCGGCGCCTTCGAGGAGGCCTCGGGCGGCACCCTGTTCCTGGACGAGATCGGCGAGCTCAGCGCCGACCTGCAGCCCAAGCTGCTGCGCGTGCTGGAGGGCCGCACCATCCGGCGCGTGGGCTCGAACAAGCAGATCCCGGTCGATGTGCGCGTCATCGCCGCGACCAACCGCGACCTGCGCGCCGAGGTCAACGCCGGCCGCTTTCGCCCCGACCTGTACTTCCGCCTGGCCGTCCTGCGCATCACGCTGCCCGCGCTGCGCCAGCGCCTGGAGGACGTGCCCGCCATCGCGCGCGGCCTGCTCGGCGCGCTGGGCGCCAGCCGCGAGCAGATCGCCGCCATCTGCTCACCCGAGCGGCTGGAGCGCCTGACCCACGCGGCCTGGCCCGGCAACGTGCGCGAGCTGCGCAACGTGCTGGAGCGCGCCCTGGTGTTCGACGAGGCCGACCCCGAGGCCGACGCCCCCGGCGGCGCCACCGCGGGCCCCGGGCCCGACGGTATGCTCGCCGCCGCCGCGCCCGGCCTGGCCGCCGCCCCCATCGACGCCCGCATCCCCTTCGCCGACGCCCGCCGCCGCGCCCTCGACGCCTTCGAGCGCGGCTACGTGCAGGAGCTCCTGCGCCTGCACCAGGGCCACACCGTGCAGGCCGCCCAGTCCGCCGGCATCAACCGCGTCTACCTCTACCGCCTGGCCCGCAAGCACGGCGTCAAGCCGACCTGACGCGCTACTCGCCCACGGGCTCGTCGTTGCTCCAGCCCTCGCCGCTGAACGGGTTGACCTCGGGGAAGCGGAGCCAGCTCGGCTGCACGATCTCGCCGCCACGGTCCGCCAGCCTGAGCCCGATCACCGGCCGGCCCCCCGGGGCGCGAAGCTCGTTGCCATACAGCGCTGCGAAGGTGGGGTTCTCCCAGAACATGAAGGGACTGCCCAGCACCTGCACCGGCTCGAGGAGGGTGGGCAGCAGGATGCTCAGCCAGGCCGAGGGGTCATGCTTCAGTCCGAGCGGCGAGAACGCGCGGTCGAGGGCGAGATACTGGTCGACGGCGAGCACCACCTCGCCCTCGGCGTCGGGGTCTGCCTTGGCGCCGGGGGCGAGACCGAACTCGAGCAGCCTCCCGAACCACCGGGCGCCGCCGTCGAGGCGGAACCCGAACCGATCACTGCATTGCCGGGCGTGCACGACCGAGAGCAGTCCGCGCGGCGTCGGCTCCCACTGAAAGCCTGAGATCTCGGTGGTGGACTCGGGCCCGCGCAGCCTGAACTGGCCCAGCTCGCCGGCCTGGGCGCGCGCGGCCATGAACTCGACCAGCCCGCGATCCTCGGTGCCGTGCGCGACCCGCTCGGGCCCCAGCTCGGTGCTGGCGCCGAGCAGGGCGGTCACGCGGATCATGCGCTGCTCGATGGTCCGGGCCGACGACGCGACGCGACGGAGATCGGCGGCGACATCGCCCACCGCCCCGGGGTCGATGGCCATGAGGTTGGCGGCGCCGCTGACCGAGACCAGGGCTTCACCCAGGTTGTCGGACACCATGCTGCGTGCCAGCACCCCGCTCAGCGTCAGGGTCTGCAGCAGCGCGTCGTTGACCCGCGCGAGCCGCCCGTCGAGCCGGTTCAGGTTGTCGGCCATGCGCTCCTCGACGGACATGTCGGTGCCACCGAAGGGGACCTTCGAGACGTTGTTCACTGCACCGGCGATACCGTTGAACGCCGACACCTTCTTCAGGAGATCGGCGCCGGCGGCGATGACCCCGCCCACGCCGGTCGCGATGCCCACGACGGCGATGGAGAGGTCGCAGAGGATGCGGAACACATTGGGCTTGCCCTTCTCCTTGATGGCCTTGCGAAGCTCGGCCATCTCGGCCCGGGCGTCGGCCTCCTCCTGCTTGCCGTCCACGGCGGTCTGGATCAAGGCCTCGACGATGTCCTCGAAGGCGCCCATCTGCTCGTTGGCTGATTGCAGCGATTGCCAGGCCGAGAGCAGGTGGTTGGCGATGTGCGCGTTGCGCTCGCCCTTGCCATCGACCGGTTTCGCGTCGGCCTGCCTGCCCGGAGGCGGCTCGCCGGTGGGCGCGCGCTGGATGAGGGCGCGCGAGATCGAGCTGGCGGCGCCGGCGCTGACCGCGGCCGGGCGCTCGCTGCCGAACGAGATGGCGAAGGCCTCGGCCTCGCGCTCCATGGCGTCGCCGGGCTGCGAGACCTCGATCGGCGCCAGGGCAGGGGCAGGGGCGTCGGAGGCGCCGCGCTGCTGCACGGTGTGCGCGACCTCGTGGGCGATGAGCTCGCGACCGGTGTCGCTGCCGGGCGCGTACTCGCCGGCGCCGAAGTGGATGTCCTGTCCGAACGCGTAGGCGCGGGCGTCGAGCGCGCGGGCCGAGTCCGCCGAGGCGGCGCCGGTGTGCACCCGCACGCCGCCGAGGTCCTGGCCCAGCGCGGGCTCGAGCTCGGCGCGCAGCTCTTCGGGCAGCGCCTGGCCGCCGCCGCCGCGGGGCACCATCGCTTGCGTCGCGCTGCGGCGCCCGGGGTCGCGGGCGGCGTCGCTGCTGCTGCTGGGGGAGGCGGCCGAGGTGTCGCGATCGCGGAACAGGTAGCGGCTCATGTCCGGGCTGCATTGCAGCTGGCGTGCGCGCGCCAAGTCCGCGTCGACACGGGGCGCGGTGAGGCGCCGGTGGCGGGGCGGACAACGGTCGGTTGCCGTGCAGGCAACCAGGCCGCGGCGGCGGAGATGGTAGATTGCCTGTGTGGGAGCGCGCGCGCTGCTCGGGGAGATGGTCGGCAGCTACCGCATCGAGCGCCAGCTCGGGCGTGGCGGCATGGGCGAGGTCTACCTGGCGGTGCATCCCGGCATCGGCGCGCGCGTCGCCATCAAGGTGCTGGCCCAGGGCAGCCAGCACGCCGAGCGCTTCTTCGACGAGGCCCGCGCGGTCAACCTGATCCGCCACCCGCGCATCGCCTCGGTGCACGACTTCGCGACCCTCGGCGACGGGCGCCCCTACATCGTGATGGAGCTGTGCGAGGGCGCGCCGCTGTCGGCGCTGCTGGCGCGCGGGCGGCTGCCCATCGGCACCCTGGTCAACCTGCTGTGCGAGGTGCTGGCCGCGGCAGGCGCCGCGCACGCCAAGGGGATCGTGCACCGCGATCTCAAGCCCGAGAACGTGTTCGTGCTGCGCGACGGCCACGTCAAGGTGCTCGACTTCGGCATCGCCAAGCTGACGCCCGAGGACGGCGCGCCGACGCGCACCAGCACCGGTGCCATCCTCGGCACCCCGGCGTACCTGTCGCCCGAGCAAGTGCAGTCGCGCGGCACCGACGCCCGCGCCGACCTGTATGCCGTCGGCGTGATGGCGTTCGAGGCGCTGACCGGGCAGGTGCCCTTCCAGGCGCCGTCGATGTTCGAGCTCATGCGCATGCACGTCGAGGCGCCGCCGCCGCGCCTGCGCACGCTCCGCCCCGAGGTGCCCGAGGCGGTCGAGGAGGTCGTGCTGCGCGCGCTGGCCAAGTCGCCCGACGACCGCTTCGCCACCGCCGCCGCGATGGCCGAGGCGCTGGAGGCCTCGGTGCGCGGGCTGCCGCCGGCGGCCTTCGCCCCCGTCGAGCTGCCGCCCGAGGACGCCGCAGCGAACGGCGGCGGCGCCGCGCCAGCGAGCCTGACCCGGGACACCCCGGCGCCGAGCGCCCGTGAGGGCGGCTTCACCCACACCGCACCGCTGCGGGCGCGCTCGAAGCCGTCGGCCCCGCCGGCTGACGGCGCGGCCGAGCCGGCGCGCTCGCAGCCGTCGGCCCCGCCGGCTGACAGCGCGGCCGAGCCGGCGCGCTCGCAGCCGTCGGCCCCGCCGGCTGACCGCGTGGCCGAGCCGGCGCTGCCGCCAGCGCCGGCACCCGCGCCGACCACGCCTCCAGCTGCGGCGGTCGCCTCGCGCCGTCGCCGCAACCTGCTCGCGCTCGGCATCGCCGTCGGCGTCCTGGTGCTCATCGTCGCCGTCGGCCAGGCCATCCGCGCCGCCCGCCGTCGCGCCCCGGTCGCTGCGCTCGCCGGCGACGCGGCGCTCGGCGTCGCCAGCCTGACCGACGCGGCGCTGGGCGCAGCCAGCCACGCCGACGCGGGGCTCGGCGCTGCCGGCGCGGACACCGTCACGACGGACGGCTCGACTGCGGGCTCCGCCATCGCCTCTCCCGACGCCGCCACCCGGGGCACGGCGCCCACCCCGGTGCCCCGACCCTCCAGCAGCGCCGGCCCGCGCCCCGCCCTGGTCGCGACGCCCGACGCCGGCGTCGCCGGGGTCGATGGCGCCGTCGCCGCGGGCACCGCCGCCCGCAACCCCTGGCTGCTGCACGGTCCCGCGCCCGGCAACCCGGCGCGCTTCGAGCCCATCGGCTACCTGCCCACCGCCCGGGCGCTGGCCCGGCGCATGGCCTCCGACGCCGAGCTCATCGAGCTCCTTGCCACCAACGTGCACCCCGACGGCTACAGCAACCTGACCAGCCCGATGGCACACGCGACCTACCGCTTCCGCTCGCGCCAGCTGCCCAGCGGCAAGTGCTCGATCCTGGTCACCGTCGAGAAGGGCGAGGTCGCCGCCTGGCCCGAGGAGGATGGCTGCAAGGCCGGCTCCCTGCCCGCACCGCGCTGCAGCGTCGCCGAGGCCTGGAAGGTCGCCCTCGACGCCGGCCTGTCGCGACAGTGGAGCAGCCTGAGCTATGGCCCCAGCGGCGAGAAGTACCTGTGGCAGATCTCGGGTAACCAGACCGGCGACAACCTCCGCCTCGACTGTCCCTGATCGCCAGGTCCACTGCTTGCACAGGTGCCCGGTGCCGCCGTCCAGGGTGGCTCGGTCGTGACCAAAGCGCACAGCCGACGTTGGCTTTCGCAACGGGGACACCCATGCACCTCACGAGCCCACGAGATCGCCGCGCCGTCCTGACCGCCCTCGCGGCCGTGACCGCCCTGCTGGCTGGCTGCGGCCCGCAGCCGTCCACCGGCGGCGGCCCCGACCCCAGCCCCGACGCCAGCGTCAGCCGCCCCGACGCCAGCACTGGGCCGACCGTCGACGCGACGACCCCGACCGTCACCGTGGACGCCAGCGCCCCCGCCATCGACGCCAGCACCCCGGCCGTCGACGCCAGCGTCGCGCCCGCGCGCTACGGCAAGATCACCATCGCGGGCAGCTTCAACGCCTGGGCCGTCGCCGATCCCGCCGCCACGCTGAGCCACCAGGGCGGCGGCCTGTGGGCCGGCGACGTCTCGCTGCCGGTCGGCCGGGTCGACTTCAAGTTCCTGGCCGACGGCGCCTGGGCCGTCAACTGGGGCGGTGGCCAGGCCGGCCTGGTGCCCGCCCAGCGCGGCACCGGCGTGCAGGCCGGCGCCAACCTCGGCTTCGAGATCCCGGTCGCGGGGCCCTGGCACCTCAGCCTCGACGAGGGCACCGGCGCCTGGTCGATCAGCCCCGGCCCCGCGCTGGAGGCCGGCCTGCCGCCCGCGGGCGTCGCCCTGGTCGACCTGCTGCGCGCGCTGCCCGATCTGGCACCCACCGCGCTCGCCGCCCGCGTCGACGCCTTCGTCACCGCCGCGCGCACCACCGCAGAGACCCCCATCGTCCTGCGCGACAGCGCGCTGTTCCTGTGGCTCGCGCCGGTCACCACCACGGTCGAGGTCGGTGGCTCGTGGTCGGGCTGGGAGGCCGGGCGCAGCGCGCTGGTCTCGCTGGCCGGGCGCGCCGCCTACCTGGCGCGCAGCGTGCCGCTGGCGCAGCGCCACGCCTACAAGCTCATCATCGACGGCGACTGGCAGCGCGATCCGCTGGCGCCCGAGATCGAGTGGGACACCATCCCGCGCGCCGGCTATGGCGACTTCAACTCGGTCTTCGCCACCGCCGGCTACGTCTGGGTCGGCCCGCACCTGCGCCTGCTGCGGGTCCGCCCGGCGCGCTTCTCGGCCGAGCGCGACGTCTATGTCTGGCTGCCGCCCGGCTATGACGCCGCGCCCGCCACGCGCAGCTATCCGACGCTGTACATCCACGACGGCAACGAGGCGCTGACGCGGTCGCACTTCGACGAGGTCGCGCTGACCGCCATCAAGGCCGGCCGCGCCGCCGCCCCCATCCTGGTCTTCGTGCACCTGCCCTCGGGCAACGTGCGCATGGACGAGTACACCTTCGCCACCACCACGGCGCAGGGCCCGGCCTACGCCGCCTTCATCGCCGACGAGGTCGTGCCCCTCATCGAGGCCCGCTTCTCACGGGCCCGCCGCGAGCGCAACGCGCGCGCCACCCTGGGCATGTCGCTGGGCGGCCTCATCGCCTACTACATCGCCTACGAGCGCAGCGACGTCTTCGCCCGCGTCGGCGGCATGTCGTCGAGCTTCTTCTGGGAATCGAACGCCATGATCGAGCGCGTGCGCACCGGCGCGGTCAAGCCGCTGGCGCGCTGCTACCTCGACTCCGGCTCGCCCAACGACAACGACGACGTCACCACCCTGATGAACAGCACCCTGCGCATGCGCGGCTACGAGACGCTGCGCATCACCGCCCCCGGCGCCGCCCACGACTGGCCCGACTGGGCCGCGCGCTTCGACGAGGCGCTGGCCTACCTGTTCTCACCGACCGACTTCCCCGACTGACGACGCGCCGGCCCTTCGCGATCGGTGCCTAGCCCTCGGCGGGCGGGGTCCAGACTCGCCCGACCAGGCGCGCCACCGCGGTGGCCAGCACGATGGGCTCGACCGGCTTGGCGATGTGCTCGCGAAAGCCGGCCGACAGGATGGTCTTGCGATCACGCGCGCCCGCGTGCGCGGTCAGCGCGATGGCCGGCAGCGCCTGCTTGCCGAACAGCTGCTCCAGCGAGCGGATCTTGCGGATCAGGTTGAGGCCGTCCTCCTCGGGCATCGCGATGTCCGAGATCAGCACGTGCGGCCACACCGACTTCAGGCTGCGGATGGCCGCCGCTGACGAGTCCGCCGCCACCACGTCGGCGCCGTGGTGCTCCAGCGCGGTGGCCAGGAGCTCCCGGGTGTCGGGCTCGTCCTCGACCAGCAGGACGTTGAGGCCACCCAGCGCCAGCGCGGGCGCCGGCACCAGCACGTCGCCGACCCGCCGCGCCGGCTGCGCGCCCACCACCACGGCGGGCGCCAGCGGCAACCGGACCTGGAAGCGCGAGCCGCGCTGCGCGCCCTCGCTGTGCGCGGTCACGGTGCCGCCGTGCAGCTCGACCAGGTGGCGCACGATCGACAGCCCGAGCCCGAGGCCGCCGTGCATCCGGGTGGTCGGGTTCTCGGCCTGCCTGAAGCGGTCGAACACGTGGGGCAGAAACTCCAGCGGGATGCCACAGCCCGAGTCGGTCACCGTGATGACGGCCTCGCTGGCCAGCTGCTCCAGCCGGACCTCGACGTGGCCGCCGGTGGGCGTGAACTTGATGGCGTTGGAGACCAGGTTCCACAGCACCTGCTGCAGCCGGTCGGGATCGCCGGGCACGCTGACCACGCGGGCGTCCAGCGTGCTGCTCATCTCGATGCCCTTGGCGCTGGCGGCCACGCGCGCGGCGTCGACCGCCGCCTCCAGCAGGCCGCCCACGTTGACCGGGCGCGCATCCAGCCGGACCTTGCCGGTGATGATGCGCGAGATGTCGAGCAGATCGTCGATGAGGCGCGACTGCGCCTTGGCGTTGCGCTCGATCGAGTCCAGCGCGCGCATGGTGGTCGAGCTGTTCAGCTTGCCGGTCTTGAGCATGCCGGCCCAGCCCAGGATCGACGTCAGCGGCGTGCGCAGCTCGTGCGACACGATGGCCAGGAACTCGTCCTTGCGCCGGTCGGCCGCCAGCGCCTCGCGATACAGCCGCTCGCGCTCGTCGTCTGCTCTCCGACGATCCGTGATGTCGGTCTGCGACCCCGCCATGCGGGTGGCGCGGCCGTCGCGATCCCGCACCGCCAGCCCGCGCGACAGCACCCAGCGGAAGTTGCCCTCCTTGTTGCGCATGCGGTACTCGAACTCGAAGTCCGGCGTGCGCCCGTCCAGGTGAGCCGCGATGCGCGCGCGCAGCGGCTCCAGCGCCTCGGGGTGCACGCGCGAGAACCACTCGCGCGGCTGGTCACCGATCTCGACCTCGCCGAAGCCCAGCATGGCCTTCCAGCGCGCCGAGTAGAACACCCGATCCTTGCCGAGGTCCCAGTCCCACAGGCCGTCGCGCGCGCCCGCGACCGCCAGCGCATAGCGCTCCTCGCTCTCGCGCAGCGCGGCCTCGGCGCGGCGGCGCTGCCGGGTCTCGATCGCCAGCGCCACGGCGTCGGCCAGCGAGGTCGCGACCTCCTCGTCCTGGCTCGACCAGGTGCGCAGCGGCCCCTTGTGCTCGATGCACACCACGCCGGCCAGCCGGCCGTCGGCGTACACCGGCACGTCGATCATCGAGGTGATGCCCTGGGGCACCAGGTAGTCGGCGTTGAACTCGCTGGTGCGCGGGTCGCCGCAGACGTCGCTGGCGGCGATGCAGCGCTCCTCGTGCAGGGCCTGGAAGTAGCGCGGATAGTGCTGGGCCGACAGCTCGATGCCGCCGTCGAGCCGATCCTCCGCGAAGTGGTAGATGGTCTCGGCGCGCAGGGTGCGCCGGTCGGGCGAGAACATCCAGATGCCGACCTGCTCGACGTCGAGCGCGCGCGCGCCGATCTTGCAGATGGCCGCGAAGGCCCCCTCGCGGTCGCTGCTCTCCAGCGTGGCCAGCTTCTGCAGGCTGGCCAGGTGCCTCGAGATCTGGTTTTTCCGCCGTCTCACCCCGTGAACCCGGCGGGCATGGTAGCACGCGTCAGCGGCCGCGCCGCCCGCGCATGCCGGGTCTCGGTGGCCGCTTCATGTCGAGCAGGTCGAGGCCGAACAGCCGGCGCCACTGCCGGGCGCGCTCCAGGGCCTCGGCCAGCGCGCGCTCGACCGCGTCAGCCGACTGGTCCATCTCCCACTGCTTGCCATCCGGGCGAATGATCACGACCTCGGGCCGATCCAGCTTCTTTGCACACATCGCCATCAGGAGCCTCCGTAAGCCAAGTGCTCCTCTGCGGAGCAGAGGGGCACTTGTCCGAGCCCCTCGTGCTCCTGTTACGGCTGGAGCCGGCGGCGACCCCTCGGGGACTGCATCAATGATCGAGCGGCCACTGTAAACAGATCACTTACAATCAGTAGTTCCGGACCACGACCTCGGGCACCGCGCCGCGCTTGTCGGCGCGCGAGTTCACGTTGCGCGCGGCCATCACCACGTCGATGCGGTAGCGCGCGTACAGCTGCCGGATCAGCGGGGTGTCGCTGTTCGACTGCATGACCAGGCAGCCGCGCTCGTCGAGGCGATGGAACGTCGCGGCCAGCTTGCGCTGCGCCTTCTCGTCGAAGGCCTCGGCGTTGTAGCCGGTGAAGTTCGCGGTCGCCGACACCGGCTGGTAGGGCGGATCGAGGTACACCAGGTCGCCGGCCGCAGCGCTCTCCAGGGTGTCGCCATAGCTGGAGTACTTGATCTGGGCCCCCGCCAGCGCCACCGACGCCGCGCGCAGCCGCTCGGGCAGGCACACCGACGGGTTGGCGTAGCGCCCCATCGGCACGTTGTACTTGCCGGCCCGGTTGACCCGCCACAGCCCGTTGAAGCAGGTCCGGTTGAAGTAGATGAAGGTCGCCGCGCGCTCCACGCGCGAGCGCACGCGGCCGTCGTTCCAGGCCTCGCGGGTGGCGTAGAAGTGCGTCTCGCAGTGCTGCCCGGCCATGCGCTCGAGGACCCGGATCAGCGCCTCGACGTCGTCGGCCACCACCTGGTAGGTCGCGACCAGCTCCTTGTTCATGTCGCCCAGCACCGCGCGCCGCGGCCCCAGGTGAAAGAACATGGCGCCACCCCCCAGGAAGGGCTCGAAGTAGCGCCGCCGGGCGTGGTCGGGTGGCAGCAGCGGCTCGAGCTGGGTGAGCAGGCCGCCCTTGCCACCGACCCACTTGAGGAAGGGCTGCGCCCCACCCCCGGGCGCGCGGCGCCGCGGTGGCAGCCGGGCCGGCACCGGCTCGAGCTGCGGTACCAGGTTTGCAACGGCGGAGACTCCGAAAGGCGGCATTGATCGTGTCATCGCGTCGGGTAGACTATGCACGTGCCTCTGACAGGCTCCAAGAAATCCACCATTTTTGCCCTCGTCGCGGGTGGTCTCGCGGCGTCCGTGGCGGTCGTGGTGGTGCTCGGCCTGGGCGAGTCAGGCAGCAAGAAGCGGGTCCGTCTGGTGGCCGGCCCGACCGCCGCACCCAGCGCACCGATTGCGCGCCCGATGGATCCCGAGGCCGCGCAGCTGGCCCGCGCCCCCGAGGCCGCACCCGGCGCCCCCGCGGTGGCGCCCGGCATCGGCACCCTGGCGCCGGCCGCGCCGGCCACGCCGGCCACGCCCGACGTGCCGCGACCGCCCATCGGCAACCCCGCCGATCCGAGCCTGTCCACCGGCGTGGTCAGCGCGCGCATGCAGCCGATGGGGCGGGTCGATCTCGCCGCCGAGCTGCGCCGCTCCGCCGCCACAGTCAGCGCGGGCCCGCCGCCGCCGCGGGTCGATCGCATCGAGGGTGCCCTGGCCGAGGGCGACGTCCGCTATGCCACCGAGGTGCTGGGCCCGCTCATCCGCGGCTGCTACGCCCAGCGCAAGAACAGCAGCGCGGCGGGTCGCCTGACGGTGCGCTTCAAGATGGTGGTCTCGGGCGGCAGCGGCCATGTGGCCGACGCCGGCATCACAGACGACACCGTGCAGGACACCACCTTCCGCGAGTGTGTCGAGACCGCGCTGCCGCGGGCACAGTTTCCCATGCCGTCCAACCAGGGCGCGATGCTGGTCGAGTATCCGCTCGACCTGTCACCCACGGGGACCTGATGTCGCACCACGAGCACAAGGCCGGCGCGCCCCTGGAGGCGCGGATCTACTACCTCACCATCTCGGACACCCGCACCGAGGTCGACGACTCCGGCGGCGCCCTGGCGCGCGAGATGATCGAGGCCTTCGGCCACAAGGTGGTGGGCTACACCATCGTGCGCGACGAGCCGGCCGAGGTCGCCGCGGTGGTGCGCGCGGTGGCCGCCCGCGCCGGCGCCGACGTCATCCTGACCAGCGGCGGCACCGGGATCTCGCGCCGGGACACCACCTACGAGGCGCTGTCCGGCCTGCTCGAGCAGCGCCTCGACGGCTTCGGCGAGCTGTTCCGCATGCTGTCCTTCAAGGAGATCGGCGCCTCCGCGATGCTGTCGCGCGCGGTCGCCGGCGTGCATAATGGCGTCTTCGTGTTCGCCATGCCGGGCTCCACCAACGCGGTCAAGCTGGCCCTCGGCGAGCTCATCCTGCCCGAGCTCGAGCACCTGCTGCGCGAGCGCAAGAAGGGCGGCCACGGCACATGACCGCCGCCGCCACCGCCCCCGCCCCCGCCGCGCGGGTGCGCCTGCCCGTGCTGCCCGGCGACGCCGCCGTGATCGACCGCGCCGAGCCGGCGCCGCACCAGCTCATCGACGGCTTCGCGCGTCGGGTCACCTACCTGCGCGTGTCGCTGACCGATCGCTGCAACTACCGCTGCACCTACTGCATGCCGGACGACGGCTCGCACGAGGTCACGCCGCACGAGGACGTCGCCAGCGCCAGCGAGCTCGGCGCCATCATCGCCGCCTTCGCCGCCACCGGCGTGACCCGCGTGCGCCTGACCGGTGGCGAGCCCACGCTGCGCCGCGACCTCCCCGACATCGTGGCCCGCGTGGTCGCCATCCCTGGCATCACCGACGTCGCGCTGTCGACCAACGGCGAGCGCCTGCTCGAGCTGGCCGGGCCGCTGCGCCGCGCCGGCCTGCACCGCCTCAACATCAGCATCGACACCCTCGATCCAGTGCGCTTTCGCGCCATCACACGTCGGGGCAACCTTGCCCGTGTCCTGGCGGGCACCGAGCTCTGCTCGTCGCTGGGCTTCCGCGCCATCAAGCTCAACGCCGTCGCCCTGCGCGGCTTCAACCACGACGAGCTGCCGGCCTTGACCAGCTGGGCCTGGGAGCGCGGCATCACCCCCCGCTTCATCGAGCAGATGCCGATGGCGGGCGGCCGCCTGTTCGTCCCTGGCGAGTTTCTGCCCGCCGCAGAGGTGCGCGCAATCCTTGCGGCCGGCCTGGGTGCGCCCGGGGAGCAGTTGCAGATTCTGCGCGCCGACGATGATCCCGGCAGCCACCGCGGCGGCGGTCCGGCGCGCTACTACCTGCTGCCATCGCGCAACGATGACACCCGTGTCGGCATCATCTCCCCCGTGACGGAGTCCTTCTGCGATGACTGCAACCGGGTGCGCATCGACTCCGCCGGTCGCATGCACGCCTGCCTGGCCTTCGACGACGCCGTCGATCTGCGCAGCGCGGTGCAAGCCGGGACCAATGCAGAGGATCTGGGCCGCGCCATCGCCCACGCCCTGGGCGACAAGCGGCGGGGGCACGAGTTCACCACCCTGGGGTGCGGTGCCCCCAAGAAGGCCATGATCGCCACCGGCGGCTGATCGCAACGACGTGGAAACAGGACACGGCCTCGGGTGGCGTTGTCTTTGCACAGACAGACTGCTAGGTTGTTGAAGGGATTGGCGAACGCGCCCCTGAACCGAGGTCTCCCATGACACGTAGCCGCATCGTCAAAGTGCTCGTGACCGTCGTCCTGGTCGGCAGTGCCGTCTCGCTCCTGGCCATGTCGGGCTCGGAGGCCAGCGCGCTCTACAAGCATGTCGACGAGGTCGCGATGAAGCCGTCCGACTTCGAGGGCAAGCTGCTCAAGATCCATGGCCACATCGTGCCGGGCACCATCCGCAAACCGATCGTCGACCAGCAGACCCACTACCACTTCGATCTGGAGTGGAAGGGCCAGGTCATCTCGGTGTCGCAGGTCGGCGGCGAGTTCCCCGACACCGCCAAGGACAACTCCGAGGTCGTCGCCACCGGGCGCCTGACCGGGCCCAACACGTTCGCCTCCACCGAGCTGTCCGCCAAGTGCGCGTCCAAGTACAAACAGGGCGGGGCTGGCGGCATGTGACGTGATGCTGGCAGCCGTCCCGACGTCCCCCCTCTCCACTTTCGGTAACCTGGTGCTCCTGCTGGCGCTGGTCGCCGCCTGCTATTCGGCGGGCGCGGCCTTCGCTGGCGCACGCATCGGTCGCCAGCGCCTGGTCGATAGCTCGGTGTACGCCCTGTATGCCGCGACCGGCTTCATCACCATCGCCTGCGTCGCGCTCTGGTACGGCATCCTCACGCACGACTACACCATCAAGTACGTCCAGCACTACAGCGACACCACGATGCCGACGTTCTACAAGATCACCGCGCTGTGGGGTGGTCTCGACGGCTCGATCCTGTTCTGGGTCTGGCTGCTGTCGGTGTTCTCGTCGATCGCCGTCGCGGTCAACCGCAGCAAGCACCGCGAGCTGATCGGCTACGTCATCGGCGTCCTGATGACGATCGCGACGTTCTTCCTGCTGCTCATCGTGTTCTGGGGCAAGAACCCCTTCAGCACCTACCTGACCGCGCCGCCCATCGACGGCAAGGGGCTGAACCCACTCCTGCAGACCTACTGGATGGCCATCCATCCGCCGTCGCTGTACCTGGGCTATGTCGGGATGTCGATCCCGTTCGCGTTCTGCATCGCGGCGCTGCTGACCGGCAACCTGGATGACTCCTGGCTGGCGGCGGTGCGGCGCTGGGTGCTGTTCGCGTGGTTCTTCCTGTGCCTTGGGCTCACGCTGGGCGGGATCTGGGCCTACGAGGAGCTGGGCTGGGGCGGCATGTGGGCCTGGGACCCGGTCGAGAACGCGGGCCTCTTGCCCTGGCTGACCGCGACCGCCTTCCTGCACAGCATCATGATCCAGGAGCGCCGCGGCATGTTCCGGGTCTGGAACGTGGCCCTGGTCATCATCACCTTCTTCCTGACCATCTTCGGCACCTTCATGACGCGCTCGGGGATCGTGCAGTCGGTGCACGCCTTCGGGCAGGACAACGAGCTGGCCTACCTGTTCCTGATCTTCATGGCCGTGCTGCTGGTGCTGTCGTTCGGCCTGCTGTTCTTCCGGCTGCCCCAGCTGCGCTCGGGCGGCACTCTGGACTCGTGGCTGTCGCGCGAGTTCATGTTCCTGACCAACAACTGGATCCTGCTGTCGGCCGCCTTCTTCGTGCTGTTCGCGACCATGTTCCCCACCCTGGCCGAGCACGTCACCGGCGAGCGCATCACTGTCGGGCAGGAGTTCTTCAACCTGTGGATGGTGCCCATCGGCCTGGTGCTGCTGCTGCTCACCGGCATCGGGCCGATCATCGCGTGGAAGCGCGCGACGGCGAAGAACCTGGTGCAGCAGTTCCTGTGGCCGACGGTGGCCTGCGCGGTGACGCTGATCGTGCTGGCCGCGCTGGTGCCCGGGGTCGGCGCGCTGACCTACGTGTTCTCCGGCAAGCCCATCCGCATCGGCGCAAGCGAGCTCCACCTGCGCATCCCGGCCGCGCTGATCTGCTTTGGCTTCTGCGCGTTCACGCTGGCGACCATCATCCAGGAGTACGTCCGCGGCGGCATGGTGCGGCGCAAGCAGACCGGCACCGACTTCTTCACCTCGGTGGTCGGCCTCAGCCTGCGCAACCGGCGCCGCTACGGCGGCTACATCGTGCACCTCGGCATCGTGGTCATGTTCGTGGGCTTCGCCGGCCACGCCTACCACTCCAACATCGAGCGCACCCTGCGCACCGGCGACGTCACCTACTACGCGGGCTACAAGTTCGTGCTCGAGGGCTTCGAGCACAAGTCGACGCCGGCCCTGCGCGAGCAGGCCATCGCCACCATCGGCGTGTTCCAGGGCGGTGAGCGCGTCAACACCATGCACCCCGAGAAGCGGGTGTATGCCAAGTCGGAGGACGGCCAGCCCACCACCGAGGTCGCGCTGTGGCGGCGCCTCGAGCACGACGTCTACCTCGTGCTCAACAACTTCGAGGGCTCGACCATCAATCTGAAGATCCAGATCAACCCGCTCATCAACTGGATCTGGCTCGGCTTCGGCGTGCTGGCCCTGGGCACCTTCATCGTGATGCTGCCGGAGTGGATGTTCGCCTTCCTGACCGTGCGCGAACGAGACAAACCGGCGCCCACGGCGCCCTCGGGGCCGAGTCCAGCGACGCGCGTGGCCACGCTGCTGGCCTTCCTGGCCGGCGCGGGCCTGCTGCTGTACGGCTCCAAGCTGGCGTTCGGCGCCGAAGAGCCACCGCCCGAGGTCGGGCACACCGCCAACCAGATGGCGGCGGCGCACGTCGAGGTCGCCGGCGACTCCAGCAACGAGCCGCGCAGCGCGGTCGAGAAGGCGCTGTTCAAGGACATGGTGTGCATGTGCGGCGGCTGCGGTCGGCAGACGCTGCTCGACTGTCGCTGCGGCTACGCCCACGACGAGCGCGAGAAGGTGCGCGCGCTGCTGGCCGGCGGCGCCAACTATGACCAGGTGGTCGACGCCTTCGTGCAGCGCTATGGTGGCCAGCATGTGCTGGTGGCGCCGCGCGGCGGCCTCAGGGTGTGGAACTGGATCGTGCCGATGACGGTGATCGTGGCGGCGCTGGGCCTGCTGGCGGCGTTCGCGCTGCGGCTGCGCAGCCGACGCCTGAAGCGCGCTGGTGGCGGTGGTCCGGGCGATGGCCCCGGCGGCGGGGGCGCAGGCGGCGGTGGCGCGGGCGAAATGGGTACGGCTGACGTCGATGCCGAGGAGCGGCTCGAGGATGAGCTCAGCCGGCTCGACTGAGGAGGCTCCGAAGGTCGAACACGCGGTAGAGCGCGAGCGGGTGCCGCTCAGCGCCTTCGAGCGCTTCATGCGCTTCCGCCTGCTCATGTTCCTGGCCGTCAACGTGCTGGGCGGGACGTTCTACCTGCTGAGCTACGAGGCCAGCGCTCGCGCCGTCTTCATGATCCTCGGCATGTCGGCCATCCTGGCCACGCTGGTGTGGGCCTACAAGATGGTCGCGGTGCTGGTGGCGGTCGACAAGGGCCCCAAGGTGGCGGGGCCGGCCACCGGCTGGCGCCGGCGCGAGCTCGAGCGCGAGAAGTACTGGCTGCTCAAGGCCATCAAGGAGCTGGAGTTCGACCACCAGATGAACAAGATCTCGCTGGAGGACTTCAACGAGATCGCGGGCCGCTACCGCACCCGCGCCGTGCGCGTCATCCGCGAGCTCGACGCCAAGGAGCCCGACTACGCCAGCATGATCGAGCGCGAGATCGCGGTCCGCGTGGCGCGCGCCGAGGCCAGCGCGGCGCGCACCGGGGTGCCGGTGGCCGCCGCGGCAGCAGCCGCGCCAGCCGCGGCGGCGCCCGACAAGGCCCACAAGGCCGAGGCCGACAAGGCCGACAAGGCCAGTACCGACAAGGCCGAAAAGACCAAGCCCGAAAAGGTCGAGCTCGACCGGAGCAAGCCCAGCGCCAGCCTCACCTGCAGCTGCGGCGTGGTCAACGACAACGACGCCGAGTTCTGCAAGAAGTGCGGCAAGTCGCTGACCGGGGCCGCGTCATGAGCAGGCTCGGTCGCGCCGCCCTCCTGCTCTGTGCGCTGACGGGCGCCGCGGCGGCGCAGCAGATCGACGTGCGCCAGATGCACGGCATCCCGCGGCCGGAGCCCAACCTGCCAGCCGGCAGCGTCACCGTCCGCGTCATCCGCGGCTCGCTGGCCAAGCGCGCCACCGACGTCGAGGTCGCCCTGGGCACCCGCAAGGCCAGGACCGACGCCGAGGGGCGCGCCCGCTTCGACGGCCTGGCCCCCGGCACCGCCGACCTGGTGGCGCGCGCCACCGTCGACGGCATCGAGCTCGAGTCGCAGTCCTTCACCCTGCCGTCCGACACCGGCATCGCCCTGCTGCTGACCACGCCGCCGTCAGCCACCGACCTGCCCAAGGCCAATCCCGACGACGGTCCGCCCGACGACGCGCCCGCCGGCATGCCGGATCCCGGGCAGGCCCACGGCATCGCCATCCCGACCGACACCGTGCCGCTGCGCTCGCTGCAGGTCACCCTGCTGCGCAACGGCTGGGGCTCGGCCGCGGTCAACCACTGGATCGACCTCATCGGGGTCGACTCCAAGGGCACCTACACCCGGCAGCGCGTGGTCACCGACAGCAAGGGTCGCGTGGTGTTCAAGAACCTGGATCGCCGCTTCGCCTACTACGTCCTGGCCATGGTCGACGGCAAGGAGGTGGTGTCGGGCGCCGTGGTGCTGGCGCCCGATGGCGGCCAGATGATGGTGCTGACCGCGGCGCGCGCCGATCCCGGCATGGTCCCCGATCAGGTGGTGGCCTCGGATCAGGCGCCCGCGGGCGGCCTGCTGGTGGGCGTCTTCATGAACGACCAGACCCCGGCGAGCAACGTCGACGCGGGCCTCTACACCATCGGCGAGGGCGGTCGCAAGCAGCTCGGCGCCACCGTGACCAGCCAGGACGGCCGGCTGACCTGGACCTCGCTGTCCCAGGCCGACGACCAGATCTACGCCATCGAGGCGCGGCGCGAGGGCACCGTGTTCCGCTCGCGCCCGTTCCACCTGGTGCCCGGCGCGCTGGGCTCGGCCATGGTCATGGTGGTCAACGACACCGTGCTGGTCGCGGTCCACGCCGGCGCCGAGCTGGACGACAGCTTCCTGCGCTTCCAGGCCGAGTACACCATCGCCAACGTCACCGGGGCGCCCATCGATTTCGGGGAAAAAGGGCTGATCCTGCCGCTGCCGCGCGGCTTCGCCGGGGCCTCGGTGTCGCCCGACAAGGCCTCGCTCATCAAGGTGGTCGACGGCAAGGGGCTGGCCTGGCGCGGCTCGCTGGCGCCCGGGCAGGAGTCGGTGCAGCTCAACTTCGCGATGCCGGTCGAGGACGGCGAGGTCGCGCTGCGCTGGGCCGCGCCGCTGGGCATGGTGCAGTGGCTGATCGCGGTCGACCAGCTGCCCGAGCTGACCGTCGAGGCGCCGCCCAGCGCGCGTCGCGAGCCGGTCAACACCGGCGACGGCCGCACCTTCCTGCGCTTCTCGGGCGAGGGCATCGAGCGCGGCGGTCACCTCAACCTGACCTTCCGCGGCCTGCCGCGGCCGCCGCCCGGCTTCAAGCAGCGCCGCACCATCGCGGTGGTGCTGGCCAGCCTGCTGCTCATCGGCGGCATCCTCATCGCCATGCTGGCGTCCTATGGCGTGGTCGGCCGCACCGCGCGCCGTCGGGTCCAGCTCGACCACGACATCGAGCGCCTGTATGCGCAGCTGGCCGCGCTGGCGCGGCGGCACAAGCAGGGCGAGCTCGACGAGCGCAGCTACCTGCGCGCGCGCAAGGACAAGCAGGCCGAGCTGGAGCGTTCGCTGCGCGAGCTCGATCGGCTCATCGACGAGGTCGCGGCCTGAGCGCCGCGGCGGCCAGCACGCCGGGCGCCTTCGACCACATCGAGGTCGAGAAGGTGACCAAGATCTATGGCCGCAAGCCGGCGCTGTCGGGCGTCTCGGTGCGCCTGACCGCAGGCCGCGTGGTCGGCTTGCTGGGCGACAACGGCGCCGGCAAGTCGACCCTGATCGGCATCCTGTCCACGCTGACGCGCCCGACCAGCGGCCGGGTCCGCTTCGGCGCCGCGGTGCACGCCGCGCACGGCCAGCGCGGCAGCGGCGGCGGCGCCCCGCTGCGCGCCCAGATCGGCCTGTGCGCGCACGAGTCGCTGCTGTACGGCGACCTCACCGCGCTGGAGAACCTGGAGCTGTACGCCCGCCTGTACGAGCTCGGGCAGCCCGCGCAGCGCGCCCGCGAGGCCGCCACCCGCGCCGGCCTGGCCGACGAGGCCATGCTGCGCCAGGTGCGCACCTTCTCGCGCGGCATGACGCAGCGCCTGGCGCTGGCGCGCACCCTGCTGCACGACCCGCGCCTGATCTTGCTCGACGAGCCCTTCACTGGCCTCGACCAGGGCGGCCAGGCCTGGCTCAGCAAGCTGATCGGCGAGCTGGGCAAGAGCGGACGCCTGGTCGTGGTGGTGACCCACGACCTGGCCGCCATCGCCAGCATCGTCGACCACGTCATCGTGCTGGCGCGCGGCAAGGTCGCCATCGACGAGACCCGCGACACCCCGTTCACGCACGCCGAGCTGACTGCGGCCTATGTCCGCGCCGCCGAGCGGGTGCCGCGTGGCGCCGGGGCGGCGCCGGTCGCCGCCGCCCCGGTCGCCTGAGCCCGATGGCCGTGGATGCCCGATCCCCGATGGCCGATGCCCGATGGCCGACGTCCGATGTATGACGCTGATGTATGCTGACCTCCACCATGGCGAGCACGCAGGGGCACGCGCAGGCGCAGCCGAAGGCGGGGCGGCCATGAGGTTCCTGCGTCAGGCCGGCCTGATGCTGTGGAAGGACCTGGTGGTCGAGTTCCGCGCGCGCGACGTGCTGACCGCGATGGTCTTCTTCGCCTGCATGGTCGTGCTGGTGTTCTCGCTGGCCTTCGTGCGCGATGGCCGCCCGGTCGGCGACGTCGCGGGCGGGATCTTGTGGGTGTCGCTGGCCTTCTCGGGCGCCCTGGGCCTGGGCCGCAACTTCGAGCGCGAGCGCGAGGCCGACACCCTGCACGGCCTGCTGATGTCGCCCGCGGATCGCGGCGCCATCCTGGTCGGCAAGGCGCTCGGCGTCACCGTCTTCATGTCGGTGACCGCCGCGGTGGTGGCGCCGCTGATCGCGGTGCTGTTCGACGCCCCGCTGGGGCGCGACCCGCTGCCGCTGGCGCTGCTCCTGCTGCTGGGCAGCTTCGGCTTCGCCATCGTGGGCGCCATCTTCGGGACCCTGCTCCTGAAGGCGCGCGCGCGCGACGTGCTGCTGGCGGTCATCCTGTATCCGCTCACGGTGCCGGCGCTGATCGCGGGCACGGTGGGGACCTCCGCGCTGCTGGACGCGCGGCCGCAGCCGGGGCGGGCCTGGTTCTGGATCCAGGCGCTGTCCGCGTTCGATCTCATCTTCCTGGTCGTCGCCCTGTGGGCGTTCGAGGCCCTCACCACGGAGTAGCCATGGCCGAAACCAAGCCCGACAAGATCGCCAACCCGATCCCGTTCATCATCGCCGCAGTCATCGCCGGCGCCGGCTTCATCGTGCTGCCGCTGATGGCGTTCCGCGCGCCGCTGCCCGACGGCATGTTCTTCAGCCAGAAGATCTTCTACTACCACGTGCCCTCGGCGTGGACGATGTTCCTGGCCATCATCACCTGCGGCGTGTGCAGCGGGATCTACCTGGCCAAGCGCGACGACCGCTGGGACCAGGCCGCGCAGGCCTCGGCCGCCATCGCGGTGCTGTTCGGCGCCATCGTGATGACCACCGGCCCGATCTGGGCCAAGGCGCACTGGTCCAAGTACTGGATCTGGGAGGCGCGCCTGGTGTCGTCGCTGCTGCTGTGGATGATCGCCATCGCCTATGTGCTGGTGCGTCGCTACGGCGGCCCCGGCATGGAGCGCCTGGCCGCCGGCATCGGCATCTTCGGCGCGGTCGACGTGCCGCTGGTGTACTGGTCGACCCAGCTGTGGCGCACCCAGCACCCGCAGAACACCGTGGTGCCCACGCTCGACAACCGCATGCGTCCCGCGCTGTACACCTCGGCGCTGCTGTTCATCATCCTGTTCACGCTGATCTACAGCGTCCGCAAGCGCCTGGGCCGCAGCCGCGCGCGCCTGGAGGCGCTCGAGCTGGCCGCCGAAGATCTGGAGGCTTGACATGCCGACAAGGCTTTCTCTGGTATTTGCCGCGCTGATCCTCACCGCCGTCGTCGCTCCCGGGCTGGCACGCGGACAGAACGCGGTGGCCCCGGTGGCCCCGACCGGCATCCCCAACCCGGGCACCGAGCTCAGCGCGACGCAGCGCCGCCAGCTGCAGCTGCTCATCGAGAGCGACGAGACCCTGCGCACCCAGGTGCGCGAGGGCATCACCGCCGAGCTCATCGGCCAGCGCCGCCGTGAGATGGAGCAGGAGCAGTCGAAGTTCTTCGCCGACCAGAAGCAGTTCGTGCTCATCGCCTACGGCATCATGTGGGCCCTGGTGGTCGGCTTCGTGGTCTTCATGTTCCTGCGCCAGCGCAAGCTGGAGGGGGAGATCGCCTCGCTGGAGGCGCGCATCAAGGCGGCGACCCAGGCCGGTTCCGGTCCGGCATGACGTCCGGCCACTTCATCTACATCCCGATGATCCTGGCGGTCGGGATCGTACTCGGCTTCATCCTGGGGGGCCGCGCCGCGCGCGACGCCCTGGCGGCGAAGGCCCGGCGCGAGGAGGACCGCGTGGCCGCCAAGGCCGCGCGCGCCGCCGCTCGCGCTGCCGCCAGCGCCGGTGGCAAGGACAACGCAGCACCCGCAGACAGCAAGGAGAAGGCTTAGTCATGGCCCTGGATTTCACCTTCAGCGAAGACCAGCAGCAGCTCATCGACACCGCCAAGAAGTTCACCCGCGAGAAGATCATCCCCGCGGCCGGCAAGCTCGACGAGCACGGCACCTTTCCCAAGGAGATCTGCGCCGAGGCCTGGGAGCTGGGCCTCATGAACTGCGAGGTGCCCGAGGCCTACGGCGGCCTCGGCCTGTCGTGCGTGTCGCACTGCCTGGTGATGGAGGAGATCGCGTACGGCTGCGCCGGCGTCAACACCACGCTGGCGGGCAACATGCTGGCCGCGCTGCCACTGCTCATCGCCGGCAGCGACGAGCAGAAGCGCGAGTTCCTCGGCCAGCTGACCGCGAAGAACATCTTCGCCGCCTACGCCTGCAGCGAGCCCGACGCCGGCTCCGACGTCGCCGCGATGTCGACCAAGGTGACCAAGCACGGCGACGAGTACGTCCTGAACGGCCAGAAGCGCTGGATCACCAACGGCGGCGTGGCCAGCTGGTACACCACCTTCGCGACCTTCGACCGCGGCCTCAAGCACAAGGGCATCACCGCCTTCGTCGTCCCCGCCGATCTCCCCGGCGTCAAGGTCGGCAAGAAGGAGGACAAGATGGGGCAGCGCTGCTCCAACACCACCGACGTGCTGTTCGAGGACGTCAAGCTGCCCAAGAAGTACCTCATCGGCGAGGAGGGCGGGGGCTTCAAGGTCGCCATGAAGACCTTCGACCGCAGCCGGCCCTGGATCGCGGCCGGCGCCACCGGCCTCATCCGCCGCGCCCTCGAGGAGAGCCGCAACTACGCCCTCGAGCGCAAGACCTTCGGGGTCCCGATCGCGCAGCACCAGGCCATCCAGTTCATGCTGGCCGAGATGGCCATCGCCTACGAGAGCACGCGCCTTTTGTGCCACAAGGCGGCGTGGTCGATCGACCAGGGCCAGATCGACAGCATCATCTCCAGCTACGCCAAGGCCTACGGCGCCGACGCCGCCATGCGCGTCACCACCGACGCCGTGCAGGTCTTCGGCGGCTACGGCTACACCAAGGAATACCCCGTCGAGAAGCTGATGCGCGACGCCAAGCTGCTGCAGATCTACGAGGGCACCTCGCAGATCCAGCGCGTCGTCATCGCGCGCAACCTCTTCAAGGGGTAGCACCATGGGTGAGGACGCGCTGCGCGCAGAGATCGAGCGCGAGTTCGTGGTCGAGCGTGAGGGCTGGGTGGTGGAGCGGACGACGCGCGTCGACGAGCGCCTGCAGCCGGGCGTCCCCGCTGCCGAGCGTCTGCACACCCTCGTGCTGTGGAGCGAGGCGCACACCGCCTTCACCGGGCCCGGCCGCACCATCTACTTCAGCCGCAGGTTGCTGGAGCGCATGGCGGACGACGACGCCACGGCCATGGTCGTGGCGCACGAGCTGGCGCACCACCGGCTGGGCCACGTCCCGGCGCTGCCCAGGGGCTGGCTGCTCTTGCCGGTGCGGCTCGCCATCGCTTACCTGCAGCAGCGCATCGCCGGCGCCGACCACGAGCGCGACGCCGACCTCCTGGGCATCGAGCTGTGCCTCGACGCCGGTTACGACCCCGAGCGCTGCGTCGCCGCGTTCGAGCACCTGGCCAATGTGGTGGTGGACTACGGTGACATCGACGGCTGGCTGGGCCGCCCCGGCTGGACGCGACGCCATCCCCCGCTGGCCGAGCGCATCGCCGCGGTGAGGGCGCACGTCGAGGCCGTGCGCCGGGGCCACCGCCTGTCGGTCGACCTCGACGAGCGGCGCAAGCGCAAGCGCAAGCGCAACCGTCGCCTGGCGACCGCCGCCGCGGTCGGAGGCGCGGCCGTCGCCGCGGCCCTGTTCGTCCTGCGCCGTCGTCGCTGAGCCGCCACGGCCGGGGCAGCGCAGCTGGACTCGAAGCTTGCTCAGAGGGTCGAGCGCCGCTGGGCCAGCCACCCGGCCGGCCGGAGCTCGCTGACGTCGATGTCGGCGAGCTCGGCAGCCTCGACCAGCGCGCGCACCTCGTCCAGCGAGTAGGCCTTGCGCAGCGAGGTCAGGCCGTCGTGGCGGGTGGTGGCCTCGGAGGTCAGCCTGAGGAAGGCCCACAGCGCGGGCAGGGCGGCGGCGCTGCGCTTGAGATCGAAGGCCAGCCAGTTGACCGCCGCCACACGGTCGACCTCGGCCAGCACCAGGGCGGCGTCGCCCGCGGGCAGGTGGTGCAGCATGAGCTGCGTGACCACGACATCGACCTCGCCGTCACCGAGGTCGAGCTGGCGCGCGTCCATGGCGCGGAACTCGACGCGCTCGCCGGCCTCCCAGGCGTGGCGGGTGGCCGCGGCGACCACCCCGGCGTCGTGGTCGACCCCGGTCAGCTCGACCGGGATGCGCCGCTTGCGCGCCCAGCCGGCCAGCCGGAACAGCAGGCCGCCGGCGCCCGCCCCGACATCGAGGATGCGCACCGGCTGGCCGCGCCGCGCCAGCCGCGCCGCCTCGATCATCGGCGCCAGCCGCTTGACCAGGCGCGGATACAGCCGCGTCATCCGGTTGAGCCTGTCGAGGTCGCCCAGGATGCGCGCGCGCACCCCGGCCGGGGTGGTCGGCAGCTCGAGCAGCTCGGGCGCCTCGGTGCGCAGCCGGGCATCGACCGCCGCGCGCGCCATCTCCAGCGGCGTCTGGCCCGGTCGTGCGCGCAGGGCCGCCACCGCCGCCTCCGCGCGCGCCGCCACGTCCTCCCGCGCCGGCCTGACGCGCCCGCCGCCGGGGATGCCCGCCGCCGCCACCACTACTGCGGCCCGCGACCCTTGAACACGGCCTTGCCGCCGTACTGCTGCGACTCACCCAGCTCCTCGGCGATGCGCAGCAGCCGGTTGTACTTGGCGATGCGATCCGAGCGCGACGCCGACCCGGTCTTGATCATGCCGCTGCTCGTGGCCACCGCGAGGTCGGCGATGAAGGTGTCCTCGGTCTCGCCGCTGCGGTGCGAGATGACCGTGGTCATGCCGGCGCGCTGCGCCATCGCCACCGCGTCCAGGGTCTCGGTCAGGGTGCCGATCTGGTTGACCTTGACCAGGATCGAGTTGGTCGTCTTCTCGGCGATCCCCCGCGCCAGCCGGGTCACGTTGGTGACGAAGAAGTCGTCACCGACCAGCTGCACGCGCGCGCTCATGCGGTCGGTCAGCTGCTTCCAGCCCGCCCAGTCGTCCTGATCGAGGCCGTCCTCGATCGACACCAGCGGGTACTTCTCGATCCAGCGCGCGTACATGTCGATCAGCGCCGCCGAGTCGGTGGCCTTGCCCTCGTAGGTGTACTGCTTCTTGTCGCCGTCCCACCACTCGCTGGCGGCGACGTCCAGCGCCAGCGCGATGTCCGCCCCCGGCGTGTAGCCGGCCTTCTGGATGGCCTCGAGGATGACCTCCATGGCCGCCTCGGAGCTGCCCAGGTGCGGCGCGAAGCCGCCCTCGTCACCCACCGAGGTCGAGTGCTTCTTGCCCTTGAGCAGCGCCTTCAGGTGGTGGAACACCTCGGCGCCCATGCGCAGGCCGTCCGCGAAGCTGGCCGCGCCCCAGGGCACCACCATGAACTCCTGGATGTCGAGCCCGCTGTCGGCGTGCGCGCCGCCATTGATGATGTTGAGCAGCGGCACCGGCAGCATGCGCGCGTTGACGCCGCCCAGGTAGCGATACAGCGGCTGCCCGAAGGTCGCCGCCGCGGCGCGCGCGTTGGCCATGCTGACCGCCAGGATGGCGTTGGCGCCCAGGCGCCCCTTGTTGGGGGTGCCGTCGAGCTGGTTCATGGTCGCGTCGAGCCCGGCCTGGTCGGTGCAATCGAGGCCAACCACCTCGGCGGTGATCTCCTCGACGTTGCGCACCGCCTTGAGCACGCCCTTGCCGAGGTAGCGCGCCTTGTCGCCATCGCGCAGCTCGAGCGCCTCGTAGATGCCGGTCGACGCCCCCGAAGGCACCGCGGCGGTCCCGACCGCACCCGCGGCGGTCTCGACATCGACCTCCACGGTGGGCATCCCACGCGAATCCAGGATCTCGCGCGCTCGAACGCTGACGATCTCGGTCATGGCTGGCTCCTGAGGTTGCCCTCAGATACCACGCAGCACGCCTTCTGTGAATCGCTACGGACAACCTCCGCGCAGCGAACCTGCGGTTCGCTACGGCTGCGGTTGGCTGCGGTTGGATCCGGACAACCTTCGCGCAGCGAGCCTCCGGCTCGCTACTGCTACGGTTGCTGCGAGTCGCGCAGCGCGAACTCGAACGCCCGCAGCACCTCTTCGTCGAGATCGACCAGATAGATCGTCGACGGCTTGGGCCCGCGGTGCGCCCTGAGCTCGGCCACCATCGCGCGCGCCGCCTCGTCGGGCGACACGCCACCCACGCCGGTGCCCATGCCGGGGATCGCGATGATGTCGAAGCCGCGCGCCGCCGCGGCGATCAGCGCCGCCCGCGTGGCGCGGCCCACGTTCTCGACGCCGATCTTCGTCGACGGGCTCTCCATCGTCGGCGCGTGGATGACATGCTTCGACCACAACTTCCCACCCGTCGTGATCACGGCCGCGCCCACGGCGATGGGCGCCGACTGCATGGCCTCGGCCTCGATGGTGACCCCGCCCCGCTTGCGCAGCGCGGCTGCCACACCACCACCGCCCATCACCCCGAGCGAATTCGCCGGGTTGACGACAGCGTCAACGGGTAGCTCCGAGATGTCGGCTCTTGCGACGTGGACTTGCATACCTGTTGCAAACGTACCACGCGGTACGATCGGTGGCAAAAAGACCTCCGTTCGTACAACTCAACTATATGAAATAACTACGGCTGTAGGATTCCCTGGTACCCCGCCATACCGTTGGCATTGACGAAGACGGCGCCGGTGATGGCCATCGCTGGCGAGCCCGACTCGGGGTCGTCGGTGGCCGGGTTGGCGCCGGGCGCGAAGCGGGCGTCACGTGGAATCACAGGATAGAGCGGGACCTGTCCGGTCACGCGGACGACGATCCAGCCGTCCTTGTTGGCGCCGAAGCTCACCGGCACCGTGAGGTCGCTGGTGGTCAGCCCCGGCGTCGTGGTGGTGTCGAACGGCAGCGCGCCGCTGCAGGCGCCGGCGTTGCAGTAGGCCATGCTCGCGGTGAGCGGCGGCTCGGTGCGCTGCCGGCTGTCACGCACCATCGAGCTGACGAACTGGTCGTTGCGGTAGGTGTTGTTGGCGAACACCTCGACGCGGTCGTATTCGATCCACGACGGCGCCTCGATGTGGATCTGGACCGAGACGGCGCCGTCGGCGTCATCCACCAGCTGGCCACTGCCGCCGGTGTTGTTGGGGCCGCCGCCGACACCGGTGACGAAGGCGGTCACGAACGGCCCGTTGGTGGCCAGGGTGGCACCCGAGATCCGGTTCATCGAGGCCATCGGCAGCAGCCCGGCCTTGACGTCGGCGGTCAGCGTGGTCGACGACGGCACGTCCTTGCCGGCGCCGACGAACACGTAGGTGCGCGGGAAGCCGTTCTGCTCCTCCATCAGCTTGTGGCTGTCGGAGTCGCCGATCCCGGTGACCAGGAAGCCGTAGGACAGGAAGTTCATGTAGTCCTTCATGACCTCGTCGACCACGTAGTCGAACTGGCGCGAGCCGCTCGGGCACTGCGTCGAGTTGAGCGGCTCGAGGCAGATGAACTTGTTGGAGTTCATGAGCTCCATCGCCTCGAACGACTTCGAGAACAGCTGGGTGCCCTCGGGCAGGTGCAGCAGCGCGGGCGCCACCGGCATCTTGGTCAGGTCGCCGCCGAAGGTGCGCGCGGCCTCGTTGTAGGTCAGCGCCATGCGGTCGAAGTAGTTGAACAGCGTGTTGGAGGCGTCGGCGCGCGGGTGCGCCGAGATGCGCACGGTGACGCCCTTGGCCGCGGCGTCGTCGAGGATCTGCTGCGGGGTCAGGTTGAACGACGTCGCCGAGCCCCAGTCCACCGCGCCGCCGTTGAGCGACGAGTCGGGGCGCACGTCGATGAAGTTCCAGTGGCCGTAGTCGATGGGTGAGGTCTCCATGCCGGGCGCGAAGCCGATCTTGCCCTGGTTGTTGGTGTTCACGATGTCGGCCATGTAGTCGTAGACGAAGTCGTGGTCCGACGAGACGAAGTACTCCAGCCCCTCGGCGACATAGGAGATGATCTTGAACTCGGAGGTCATCGGCGAGTCGTGGCTGTTGATGCCGTGCTGGTGGAAGTCGGCCGAGATCCAGCCGCCCGTGTTGACCACGCGCCGGATGTTGCCGGTCACCGGTGACGCCGCGGCGCCCGCGGAGACCACCACGGTCTGATCGACGATGGTGTACTCGTTGCCGCGCGAGACCACGACGCGGTAGTTGCCCGGGCGCGCGAAGAAGGTCTTGCTGCAGGTGCTCAGCGGCTCCTGCTGCACGATCCCGGCCGGGCGCGGATCGAAGCGGGTGTCGCGGAACATGGGGTCGGTCTCGTTGCTGTTGTTGCCGACGATCGAGACCTTGCACGGCGTCGCCACCGCGGTGCCCCCGGTGTTGTCCATCACGTTGACCGAGATCTGCCCGGTCTGGCCCACCGACAGGTTCTGGGTGTGCATGCCGTTCGCGGTCACCGACAGCGCGGTCGCCGCCATGCGCGGGAAGCCGAACTGGTCTGCGGTCACCATGTAGTCGCCGACCTCGATGTCGCCGTCATAGCGACCGTTGGCGTCGGTGATGAAGGTGGCGAACACCTTGGGCACCATCACGCCCATGGCGTCGGGCTTGGGCACCGTGAAGGCGACGCGCGCGCCGACCTGCGGGGTGCCGCCCTGGCTGACGATGCCGGTGACGTGGCCGACCGGCGAGCCCATGACCTTGGACAGGATCCCCGAGGTCTGCCCGACGTCGGTAGCGATGGCGAAGGCGCCGCGCACGTTGCCGCCGCCCAGGCCGGGCAGGTGGAACGGCTTGTTGGCCAGGCCGGTGACGCCGTTCTGCTGCGTGTAGGCCGACACGTTGAGGCCCGAGATGGTGAACACTGCGCTCTTCTTGATGGGCATCTTGTTGACGGTGTCCATGTCGACGTCCTTGATCTCCAGCGGTGCGTAGCCATAGGCCACGCCGGCCGACTGGAAGCCCCAGCTGCGCACCGGATCGGGGCCGCCGACCAGCTTCAAGGTGTCCGAGATCCCCACCGGGCCGAAGCCCCAGTAGGGCGAGAACGGCTCGATGACGGCGCCGGTGTCGATGTACGAGCCGACGTGCGCCTTGTAGTCGAGCGACGCCTGCGGGTTGTAGAAGGTCCAGTCGATGAGGACGTGCGACGCGCCCGGCTCCAGCGTGTAGGTCACCGCGGTGACGAAGTCGATGGGGTCGTTGAGCTTGAGGTTCATCAGCGCGGTGTGCAGGCCCGACGAGAACTCCCACAGCATGCCGGGCACGTTGATGAACTCCAGCACGTCGGCGTGGCCCAGGCAGCGGATGGCAGCGGCGCCGCCGCCGGCGCCGTCCTGCAGCACGCTGCACTGGTCGAACACCGGGTAGCGCCCGACGTTGAACCAGGTCGTGATCTCGCCGAACTGGTCGTTCGCCGGGCCCGACGCGCGCACCAGGTCGGCGTCGATCAGGTTGCCGCCCGAGGGGATGGGGCCGAACACGCGGCCCGGCTTCTGGATGACCAGGCGGATCTTGTCGTTGCGCAGCGACCAGTCGCCCACCGCGCCGCGCGACGCCAGGCCCGGGATCAGCGTGGTGGTGCGGTTCGCGGTGGTGATCTCCTCGGCGAAGGTCACCCGCGCGCCGCCGGTGGGGGCGGGCACCGCCGGCAAGAACGGGTCGAGGACGGCAAAGCCGGTGCCTCCGTCGGCGCCGCCGTCACCGCCACCATCACCGCCTGGGCCGCTGTCGACCGCCGGGGTGTCGTCGTCGTCACCGCAGCCGGTCGCGAGCACGGGCAGCGATGCGACCAGGAGACAGGCCAGCGATGAGGCCAGCGAGCAGGTGAGACCAAGGCGAACGCGAAGCGCCATGACAGGCTCCAATCCAAGGAAGGGCTAGGGGCGATCTTAACACGCGTGCTAGTTTTCTGGCCGGCGGCGGCCATGGTCTGGAACATCATCTACTACACCTTCTGGGTCCTGGTCGGACTCGCCCTGCTGGCCTACGCCAGCTCGATGGTGTCGCGCTACTTCCGGCTCGAGCGGGTGCCCGACGAGATCCACTTCGCGACCACCAGCGACGGCTGGCGCGTGGCGGTGTGGCACTACCGGCCGCGGGTGGCGCGCGCCACCGACCCCGTGCTGCTGCTGCACGGCCTCGGCGCCAACGCCATCAACCTCGACTTCACCGACGAGCTGTCGCTGGCGCGCCACCTGGCCAGCGCGGGCTATGACGTCTGGCTGGTCGAGTTCCGCGGCCGCGGGCGGTCGTCGCAGCCCGGGCTGTTCTCGAAGTTCAAGTGGGACTGGTCGTTCGACGAGTATGTCGAGCGCGACATCCCGGCCGCGGTCGCCGAGGTGGTGCGCGCCACCGGGCGCGATCGCCTGCACGTGGTGGGCTTCTCGGTCGGCGGCATGGCCATGTATGGCTGGCTCAGCGATCTGCGCCGCACCGAGACGGTGCTCAGCGCGGTGGCGCTGGCGGCGCCGTCGAGCTTCAAGCGCCAGTCGCGCTACCTGGGCGGGCGCCTCCTGCGCAACCTGCGCTGGCTGCGCCATCGCAACCTGATGAACGTGCTGGCGCCGCTGTCGGGCTACGTCGGTGTCGGGCCGTCGAACCTGGTGCGTCTGCACGAGAACCTGCCCGGGCCATTGCACCGGCGCGCCATGGTCAACGTCATCGCCAACTTCTCGCGCGTCGAGATGCTGCAGTACTCGGACTGGATCATCGACGACGTGTTCCGGTCGATCGATCACCGGCGCGACTACCGGCAGGAGCTCTCGCGCATCGACGTGCCGGTGCTGTTCGTGGCCGGCGGCAAGGACATGCTGGCGCCGCCCGACGCGGTCAAGGCGGCGTACGACGCGGTGGGCTCGGCGGACAAGAAGTTCGTCATCGCCAGCCGCGGCGCCGGGATGCGGTCGAACTATGGGCACGAGGACCTGGTGATGGGGAAGGGCGCGCCCGAGGACGTGTATCCGCTGGTGGTGGGGTGGCTGGATGCGCACGGGTCGGGCGACCGACGGGCCATGGGCGACAGGCGGCAGAGCCCGGCGGGGAGCCCGGGGGGGAGTCCGGACGAACAGGTCACAGGCGACAGGCGACAGGCGACAGGCGATGGGGAATGACGGAGGGGACCGCGAGGGGGTGAGGCGGGAGGCGGGAGGCGGAGGCGGGAGGCGGGAGACGGGGCGCGAGGCGGAAGGCTCAGTGGAGGGCGGCGAGGACGGCGTCGCCCATGGCGCGGGTGCCGACGGCGGGCTCGCCGGGGCGGGCGAGGTCGCCGGTGCGCAGGCCGGAGGCCAGGACCTTCTCGACCGCGGCCTCGATGCGGGCGGCGGGGGCCTCGGCGGCGGCGCTGTAGCGCAGCAGCAGCGCCGCTGACAGGATGGCCGCCAGCGGGTTGGCCTTGTCCTGGCCGGCGATGTCGGGGGCCGAGCCGTGCACCGGCTCGTAGATCCCGCGCACACGACCCTCGGCGTCGGCCTCGCCGACCGAGGCCGAGGACAGCATGCCGATCGACCCGGTCAGCATCGCGGCCTCGTCAGACAGGATGTCGCCGAACAGGTTCTCGGTCAGCACCACGTCGAACTGGCGCGGGTTACGCACCAGCTGCATGGCGCAGTTGTCGACCAGCATGTGCTCGAGCTTGATGTCGGGGAACTCGTCCTTGCCCAGGCGCGTGACCACCTTGCGCCACAGCTCGGTGGTCTCGAGGACGTTGGCCTTGTCGATCGAGTGCAGCAGCTTGCGCCGGCCGCGCGCCAGGCGGAACCCGGCGCGCGCGATGCGCTCGATCTCGGGCACCGTGTAGACCATGGTGTTGACGCCGCGATCACCGGTGATGCCGCGCGGCTCGCCGAAGTACAGGCCGCCGACCAGCTCGCGCACCACGACCAGGTCGACGCCACGCACCACCTCGGGGCGCAGCGTCGAGGCGTCGACCAGCGCGTCGTACAGGCGCACCGGGCGCAGGTTGGCGAACGCCGCCAGCGCCTTGCGCAGCCCCAGCAGCGCGCGCTCGGGGCGCGTCGCGTAAGGCAGGCCGTCCCACCTGGGCCCGCCGACGGCGCCCAGCAGCACGGCGTCGGCGGCCAGCGCGCCAGCCAGCGTGGCCTCGGGCAGCGGCGCGCCGGTGGCGTCGATGGCGGCGCCACCAGCCAGGTAGGTGGTGGTGGTGAGCTTCAGCTCGGCGGCGGGACACACGACCTCGAGCACGCGCAGGGCTTCACGCGTGACCTCGACACCGATGCCGTCGCCAGGGACGACTGCGAGATTGAGCGGGCGCAGGAGCGGAGGCGGGCTAGTTGGAGACCAGCGACTCGAGCTCGCGCTCGACCTTGGCCTCGGGGGTGCGGCGCGCGATGGCGAGCTCCTTCACGATCAGGCCCTTCGCGGTGTCGAGCATGCGGCGCTCGCCGAACGACAGCGTCTTGGTGGTCTTGAGCCGGTACAGATCACGGTAGACCTCGGCGACCTCGAACAGCGAGCCGGTCTTGATCTTCTCCATGAAGCCGCGATAACGGCGGTTCCAGGTCTGCTTGTCGACGCGGACCTCCTTGTCGCGGAGGATCTCCATCAGGTCCTCGATCTCGTCGCTGCCGATCACGCCACGCAGACCGACCTGTGCGGCGCGGTCGATCGGGACCAGGATGCGCATGTCCGAGTCGAGGATGCGCAGCACATAGAAGCGCTGCGGCTTGTCCGAGATGACCTTCTGCTCGATCCCCACGACCTCCGCCACGCCCTGCGAGGGATAAACCGCGTTGTCGCCAACCTTGAAGTCCATCGAGTATTGCCTCCGTGGCTCAGCAGGTGCTCGCCAGCAGTCTGGTCCGGCGGGCCAGTCGTCGTTTTCGCGGCCCCACATAGCAGCAAGCGGGCCAAGACGCACAGAGTTGACGAATGTCTAGTTGTTCCATCACGATTGAGTGAATTCCGCTGAAGACGGAACGCACGATATCGTGACAGGTTGTCGCAGTCTTGACCTGACTTCAGGAGATTCGGCAGGTCGAAAAGCCAGCAGTGGCAGCCCTTTGGTCGGCCGTCCAAATCCACTCCACCACCACTATCCCAATTGTCCCCAGCTGGCGACTCCAGTTACCCAGGACGCGTTTCACTCCATGTGCGCGATCTTCCAGGTACCTTTGTCTCTTTGCAGCTCCAGCCAGTAGTCCCCAAAACGAAGCCGATATCGAGTGGCGGACAGCTTCTGCAGATCGCCAGGCCTGGCACGCTGCAGAGCTTCGACGTGATCATCGAGCTCGCGCTCGATGCGCTCGCGCAGCGGCCCGACCAGGAGGCGCATGGTCTTGTGGAAGTTGCGCGTCGCCATGGCGTCGGCGAACTGCAGCACGGCCTCCCAGGGGGTGGTGGCGACCGCACCCGCCGCGAAGGGCCGCTCCATGCGCCAGCCGGTGCCGCTGCGGGCCAGCGCGACCTGGCCGCCGTCGGCGT
This sequence comes from Deltaproteobacteria bacterium, assembly GCA_020853705.1. GTDB lineage: Bacteria > Myxococcota_A > Polyangia > Haliangiales > JADYYK01 > JADYYK01. Next base: position 686 of record JADYYK010000210.1, on the reverse strand, counting down.
AGCGGATGCGCGCCTGCTCGACCGGCGGTGCGGCGCCCAGACGCGCGCGCAGCTTCTTGGCCTGGTCACGCAGCTCCGGCCTGGCGTCGTTCCAGCGCGCCACGAACTCGGCGAAGGTGGTGCGCTGCTGCAGCTCGGGCGCCAGCAGCGCGTAGGCCGCCTGCGGACGATCGCCCTCGATGGCCGAGATCCACGCCCGCATGGTGCCATCCGCCGAGCCCTGCACCACCGGCGCCTTCGGCCCGCGTGCTGACCTGGCGCAGCCCGACACGCCGAGGGTCATGCCTACGCTGACGCACATCCACCAGCAAACCCGCAGTGACGCTCGCACGCGCCGAGCGTACCAGCCCCCGGCCACCGGTCAACATGCGGGTGTCGCTGCGCGGATACGTGAACCACGTCAACGCGCGTTCACGAACCGGGGAGAACTGCGCGAATTCACGCGCTGCTCCCCCACGGCACGCTCATCGCAATGTCCCCCAAGCATCAAGCCCTGGTCGTGCAGACGGACGGCCACACGATACAGGGCAGCCGCCGGCTCATGGTGAGCCGGCGGTTCGCATTTTGTGCGCCCGGCACGGGCGTGATCAGGAGGTGAAAGTCCTCTGGGGAACCCGGTCGCAGGGACCCCACGCGAACCGCAAGGCGAAATGATTCCAGCCGTGAGGCTGGCGCTGAAGGAAGCG
>JADYYK010000209.1 GCA_020853705.1 Deltaproteobacteria bacterium | reverse complement strand
CGGCGCGCTCCAGCCAGGCCAGCTCGTTCGCGGGCGTCACAACGCGCGTGAGCTCGCGCACCACCTAGTAGCCGACCACGCCCGCAGCCAGCGCCGCCCGCGTGCGCGGCAGCGTGGTCAGTGCCTCGACCACGCGCACGCGCTCATAGGCCTGCCGCGCCGAGAGCTGCAGCCGCGCCTCGGCGTACTCGTGGACCGACGCGAACCCGAGCGCCTGGGGCACGCCCGCCGCAAGCGCGTCGAGCAGCGCCGCGACCTCCTCGGCCTCGGCTCGCCTGCGCCGCTCGACCGCCTGGACGACCCGGCCGTCCACCACCTGGACCTCGCTCGCTGCCCCCACCACCTGCGTCATCCCGGCCTCCTGCTCGTGTGCGCATCTCCTTCCTACCATGCAGATCCGCGCCGTCCTGGCGACGCCATGGTGCGACGGAGCGCGCCGCCGGCGCGAAAACCGACCGACCGAGTCGCAGCCGCGTCCAGGCGCGAGCTGGTGGCGCCCAGGGGGCATCGCAGGACGGAGCTCAGCCTCGGCGCTGCCGCACATGTGGATCATGTCAACAAGAAAGTGCCAGCAAGGCGTGAAATCGACATTGCGCAGGACACGGCGTGCTCACGCTGACGGCACGAGCGTGGCCGCGTCGGGCGCAGCGGCGAGCAGCGGCCCCTGTCGGGCCCGCCGCCGCGGAGCCCGTCGCCCGAGCCACCCGACGTCCGTCGGCAGGGGCCCTGGCTCGCCGGCACGGCGGCGGCGGGCATATCCGCCAGGTGAGGTGCGTTACAGAGCGACTCGATCTTCGCGCCCTGCGACGACGCATGCTAGCGTTTGCCCCGATGCTCAGGCTCCTCCTGGCGGTGCTCCTCTGTACCGCCACCACCTCGGTCGCCGCCGCCTCGGAGACCTGCGCGGTCAAGGAGGACGTCCTGGTCCAGGTGCCCTACCCTGATTCGGGTGGGGTGTGGATCCCGCGCGAGGCCGCCTGCGGCGGCGACTTCCCGCTGCTCATCCTGCTGCACGGCGAGAACGCCGATCGCGAGCGCCACATCCTGGTCGGCGGCTGGATGAAGCTGGAGCCGACGGTGCGTGCGCTGATCGACGCCGGCAAGATGAAGCCGGTGCTGCTGGCCGAGCCGGTGCAGCTGGGCGCCAAGCAGGACACCCTGTACACGTCGCGCTGGGACCCGGTCGAGCACCTGGCGCGCCTGGAGAAGGAGCTGGCGGCGCACCAGATCCGGGTCACCGCGATCGGCTATCTCGGCCACTCGGCGGCCGGGTGTCAGGCCAAGGGCGGCCTGTACAAGGTGCTGTCGATGCTCGACGAGCTGGGGCCGCGGGTCAACCTGTGGGCCGCGGCGGACATCTGCTACCTCGGCAACTACCACTGGCTGGAGCCCGCCAACAAGCTGGCGCGCCGCAACATCACCATGCTCAACCTGCACGTCGCGCACCCGACAGGCGGCTTCGAGAACGGCATGGATCTGACGCGCAAGATCACCTGCCCGCCCGGCTACAAGAAGTGCATGGCGCACCGCCGCGAGAACTGGTGCAGCTTCAGGGCCAAGCGCGGGACGGGGATCGACCACAAGGCGGCGCCAGGGCTGCTGGTGCGCGACCTCTTGCTGCGGGTGTACCCGGCCGAGGGCGCGCCCAGGCTGTGCAAGAAGTAGGGCCGACGGGCTCCGAACCCGCGCGTGTGACGGTTCAGCTGGGAGCAAGCCGGCCACGCGGCCGGCCCGCCGCGGAGTCGCGGAGTCAGCGGGTGGGACCGCGTTTGGGCTTTGCCCAAATGGGGCCGGGCGCAGCCCCCTTGTCGGGCCCGCCGCCGCGCAGCCCGTCGCCCGAGGCACCAGCCGCACCTCGGCCACGCGGCCGTTGACCGCGAGCTGAGCCGTCTGCGCTGGGGCCTTGGCCCACGTGTCGCTCGCGGTCAGTGCCGACGGTGACAGCGGCCCGCTCGGTTGCCGGCCCTCGAGACAGTCTGGGTGCCGGCCGTCGCGGCGCCGGGGATGTCACTCCAGATGGCAGCGTGGCTGGCGAGCCCAAAGGCAGACGAGATGTGGCCAACCCTGAGGGCGCAGCCCGTTGTGATCTCCTGACCCCAGGCTCATTCATCAGGGAGAGCGCAGATCGACCTCATGAATGAACCCGAGGTCAGGCGCGGCCGCGGCTCTCGCCGTCCTTGACTGCGGAGCCGATGAGATGCGCCAGGCGCAGCGCCTCGGGGACGTGGCCGCGATCGGTCAGGCGGTGCAGGGCGTCCTCGGTGGCCGAGGCGTCGAGGCCGGCGACCTGGAACACGAAGGGCGCGCGCTGGTGGATGGGCCCGGCGCGCGCCAGCAGGGCCAGGCGGCGCTCGGGCTGCGGCAGCTTGCGGATGGCGGCCTGCATGCCGGCGACGTCGGGCATGCGGCGCATCAGGGCGACGCAGGGGCGCTGCAGCGCGGCGGCCAGCGCGGGCAGGTCGACCACGTTGAGGCCGCCGAAGGCGATGCCGTCGAGCAGCACCAGGTGCAGCTGGGGCAGATACTTGCCGCCGACCAGCAGGTCGATCAGGACGCGGGTGGCGCTGCGCCCGTCGCGGCGCACGTGGCCCCAGACCAGGCCCTCGAAGCGGGTGCCCTGGCAGACCACGCCGGCGATGTCGACGCGGGCCCCGGGGCGGCGCGTGAAGGGGGCGTCGTCGAAGCCGATCGCGCGCAGCTGGCGGGGCGGTCGCGGCAGGGACGCGGGCACCGCGTGATCGTACACTGCGCACGTGGCCGGCCGCCAACCACGTCGTGAGCTGCCGCTGGGACGGGCGGCGTACGGGCGGATCGCGCACCTGCCGGGGTCGCGCGTGGGCGCGGGGGACCGCACGGTGGATGCGGCGCACGCGGCGCGCTGCTTCGTCGGGCGCGCGGGCGAGGTCGTGCTGGTGGAGGAGAAGCTGGACGGCTCGTGCGTGGCCATCGCGCGCATCGGGCAGGACGTGGTCGCGCTGGGGCGCGAGGGGGCGCGCGCGGCGGAGTCACCCAACCAGGCGCGCCAGCTGTTCGCGGCCTGGCTGGCGCCGGCGCCGCAGCGGGCGCGCTTCGCCGCGGTGCTGGAGCCGGGCGAGTGGCTGGTCGGCGAGTGGCTGGCGCTGGTGCATGGCACCCGCTATGCGCTGAGCCACGAGCCGCTGGTGGTGTTCGACCTGATGCGGCGCGGCGCGGGGCGCGAGCCCGAGCGGGCGCCGCGGCGCGTGCTGGCCGAGCGCGCGGCGCGAGCCGGGCTGACGCTGCCGGCGCGGGTGCATGACGGGGCGCTGCCGGCCGAGGCGGCGCTGGCCCGGCTGGCCGCGGGCGGCGGCCACGGGGCGGACCACGCCGAGGGCGTGATCTACCGGGTCGAGGCCGGCGAGCGCGTCGCGCTGGTGGCCAAGCTGGTGCGGGCGGACAAGCGCGATGGCGCGCTGCTGCCCGAGAACAGCGGCGCGCCCGCGCTGTGGAACTGGCGCCCCTGAGGGCCTATCCTTGGCCCGGTGCGCGTCCATCTGATCACGGGTAACCAGAGCAAGCGCGACGAGATCGCGCATCTGCTGCAGGGCATCGACGTGGTGTGGCGCAAGCTGTCGCTGGAGCGCCCCGACCTGCCCATGGCCGAGGTCGCGCGGGCGCGCGCGGCGGCGGCCTTCGCGGAGCTTGGCGAGCCCTGTGTCAACGAGGCCACCGAGCTGTCGCTCGAGGGCCTGCCCACCATGTCGGGCGCGGCCTACAAGCGGCGCCTGCTGGCCGAGGGCGAGGCCGCGCTGGGCCAGGCCTTGGGCGGGCGGCGCGGCACCACGCGGGTCGCGGTGGCGCTGGCGCGCAGCGCCGATCCGGCCGAGGCGCTGCTGTTCGAGGGCGCGTCGGACGGCAGCTACCTGGCGACCGCGCGCGGCGCCGGCGGCCACGGCTGGGATCGCGCCTTCCTGCCCGACGGCTGGACGCGCACGCTGGGCGAGCTGGCGACCGCCAAGGCCTTCATCAACATGCGCGAGCGGCCCTACCTGGAGCTGGCCGACGTGCTGCGCGGGCGCTCGTTCGGCGGCGCCTTCGAGGCCCACATCACGGTGCGCGCGGACGGCGCCGCCACCACGGAGCGCTTCGCGGCGCTGTGCGGCGAGCTGGGCGTCAAGCCTGTGCTGATCGAGCTGCCGCGCGGCGAGACCCCGAGCCAGCCCATGACGGCGTCGTACCACCACGGCACCCTGCGCGAGGCCCAGGCCGAGGTCCATGGCCTGGCGCGCGCGCTGGTCGGCGGCGGCTTCGAGGTCACCCGCGTCAAGCTGGAGGCGCTGGGCCAGAACCGCGACATCCCCGAGGACGACGCCGCCGCGCGGGCGCTGCCAGAGAACTACTTCGAGTTTCACGTCAAGGTGACCATGCCGCCGGAGCGCACCGAGGCGCTGCGCGCGCGCGTGGTCGCCCATGGCGCCCACCTGTCGAAGAACGCGCGCAAGCTGCGTGATGACGGCCAGGCCGAGCGCTTCGTGACCTTGCGCGTGTATGGCGCCGGGCGGCGCAGCGCGGACGACAAGTTCGCCGCGCTGCTGGCCGAGCTGGAGGCGACCGGGCTGCCGCTGGGCCAGCGCATCCGCGAGTACACCGTGTACGACAGCGACGTCGGCGTGGACCGCGGCTGGCTGCCCTGACGTGATGACGTGATGACCGGACGACGGCTGACGTGGTGACGGCGCCGGCGCCGGGGGCGGTGCTGCGGCGGGTGGCGGGCAGCGAGACCCTGCTGCTGCGCGGTGGCGTGCTGCTGGCCCACTGGTGCCCGCGCCGCCCGGTGGCGGATGTCGATTTCCTCAGCCTGGCGGGGTTCGACGTGGAGGCCACGCGCGCGCAGCTCGCGGGGCTGCTGGCGCGCGACGCCGGCGATGGCGTGCGCTTCGGTGCGCTGGCGGCGGAGGCCATCTGGGCGGAGACGCGCTTTCCGGGCGTGCGCCTCCAGGCGGTGGTCGAGGCCGAGGGGGCGGCTGCCCAGCAGGTCCAGATCGATGTCGGCTTCGGCGACCCGGTGGTGACGGCGCCGGTGTGGATGCAGCTCGGGGACGCGCGCGTGCTGACCTGCCCGGCCGAGTCGCTGCTGGCCTGGAAGGTCCATGGCCTGTTCGAGCGCGGGCCCGGGCGCTGGCGCCCCAAGGATCTGCACGACGCCTGCCTGCTGCTGCGCCACGCGCCCATCGCTGGCGACGTGCTGGCGCAGGCGCTGACCACGGCGTTCACCCACCGCGGCGATCCGGTGGCGCTGATCGGACGCCTGATCCGCGGCGAGATCGGCCACTCGCCGTGGAGCGCGCAGAAGTGGCAGCGCTATGTCGACACCTGGCCCGGCGGCGCCGCCGAGGTCGGCGCGCTGCGCGACCTGATGAGCGAGCTGGGCGCGGCGCTAGCGGCCTTGCAGCTGGAGCTCGGGGCCTGAGGCGCCGGGGCGGCTGGCGAGCCAGGCCTGGGCCGGGCGCGGATCGACCCCGAGGGCGGCCAGGCCGGGCAGCACGACGTCGGTCATCGTGCCGGTGAAGATGCCGAGGCGCGTGGTCTCGGGGAGCTCGCCGTGGCTGCGCAGGGCGGCCTCGTCGAGGCCTCCCGGGAGCGGGGTGAACAGCTCGTCGGCCACGGTGGCGGCGAGCATGCGCGGCAGCATGGCGGCCAGGAAGTCACCGCGGCCGGCGGCGCGTTCGGCCGCCAGGTGGGCCCAGCCCAGGCGGGCGTGGCCGACCTCGTCGGCGAGGATCTCGCGCAGCGCGGCGCGCACGTCGGGGACCTCGGCCGCGCTGCGACAGACCGCCATCAGGGCGGCGTTGAGGCTCTCGGTCACGCAGCAGAAGGCGACGATCTCGTAGAGCAGGCGGTCGCGCGGGGCCAGCGTGCTGGGACCGATGGGCGGGGCCTCGCTCGTGCTCGTGCTCGTGCTCGTGCTCGTGCTCGTGCTCGTGCTCGTGCTCGTGCTCGTGCTCGTGCTCGTGCTCGTGCTCGTGCTCGTGCTCGTGCTGGTGTCGCCGTAACCCTGCGCCAGCCGCTCGCAGATCACCACGTGGCGCCGCTCGTCCTCGATCGCGGCCTCGGCCAGCGCCAGCACCTCGGGCGCAGCCCCCACCGCGCCCAGCTCCCCGTGCAGCCGCGTGAAGCGCACGACAGCCTGGCGCTCCGACCGGGCCCGGTAGGCCCACACCCCGGCCAGGGCGCGCCGCGCCGCGGGACTCAGAACCAGTGCAGCCACGACCCCACCCCCGCGTCCGCGTCGCCTGCCCCGCCGCCAGCGTCGATCAGCACCACACCGGTCCCGCTGTCGGCTCCGACCACCGGCGGATCCATCACAGTCCCGCTATCACCGGCGACCCCGGCGTCCTTCTGCTTGCCGGCCTGATCAACGCGGGCCTGGCCAGGCCCACGTTGTCCGGCTCCGTCCCTCTTGCCCGGCGTGCCGTCGTCCGCCGTGCAGCCCACGGTCAGCGCCGCACCACCCATCACCAGCACCTTGAACAGTCGATTCACCTGCATCACGCACCTCCTTCTCCCAGGAAGTACGCGCATCGGACCGATCTCAGTATCGATACTTTAGAATCTCAATCATCAATCAACCATATACGATCAGCCAGGCCCGGCGACCAGGTCGGCGCGCTCGATGCGGTCCATGCGGAACTGGCGACGCGCCTGCTTGCCGAGGTCGTCACAGTTGAGCAGCGTCAGCGAGCGCTCGAGCACCACGCCGGTGACCCGCACGGTGCGCACCGTGACCTCGCCCGAGGCGCCGTGGTAGTGGATGCGCAGCGGGCGACCCTCGAACCAGGCGGTCTCGACGGCGCGGCGCACCGCGGGGGCGACCGGGGCCGACGGCACCCCGGTGTGCTCGAGCCCTTCGAGCAGCGTGAGCAGCTCGCGCTGCGCCGAGGTCGACAGCGCGCCACGCACCTTGTCGAGGCCGCTCTGCAGGGTGTCCACGAAGGGCAGCAGGCGCAGCTCGGTGGCCAGTCGCCCCAGCGCGATCATCACCGCGGCCTCTCGCGGCGTCAGGTTGATCGGCGGCAGGGTGTAGCCGCGGTCGAGGGCATAGCCGCCGCCGCGCCCACGGTCAGCCCGCACCGGCAGGGCGGCGTCGCGCAAGGCATCGAGATCACGATAGATCGTGCGCAGGGTGACGTCGAAGCGGGTGGCCAGCTCGGCGGCGGTGACGCCGGTGCGGCGACCGCGCAGGTACTCGGCCAGGGCGAACAAGCGGGACCGGCGCTTCACCGGACTAAACTGACACAAGGCTGTCAATCGGTACAGGCAGAGTGCCTCTCACAAGGAGGCAACACCCATGCGCAATGCCATCAACTGGTTCGAGATCCCGGTCACCGATCTGCCCCGCGCCATGCGCTGCTATGAGGCCCTGCTCGGCGTCAGCCTGAAGCGCGAGGTCTTCGCCGGCGTCGATCAGGCCATCTTCAGCGGCGAGGACGGCGCGGTGCGCGGCGCGCTGATCCTGGAGCCGGCCACCCGGGCCCAGCCCGGCGGCACCATCGTGTACCTGAACTGCGCCCCCAGCCTGGAGGCCGCCCTGGCCCGCGCCAAGGACGCCGGCGTCGAGGTCGTGATGCCGCTGACCCACATCGGCCCGCCGGGGTTCATCGCCATGGTGCGCGACCCCGACGGCAACAAGATCGGGCTGCACCACACGGCTCGGTAGAGGCGGGAGGACAGGCAGGCGACCGGAGAGCGGACAACACCCGGAGCCCGGACAAACAGGCGACAGGCCACAGGCGACAGGGAATGAAGGGCGGAGTCGGCCGCCGGCGCCAGGGTTCAGACCGGGGTATGGCTAGCATCGGCTCCGTGGGGGGTGCGCCCTGGGCGCAGGCCAGCTCCGGCCATTGCCTGTTCCCTGTGGCCTGTCGCCTGTCCCCTGTGGCCTGTTTGTCCCGGCTTCTTGTACAGTCCGCGCATGGCGATGATGCATGGCGGACGACTGGTTGCCGAGGCGCTGGCGCGGCACGGCGTGACCCACCTCTTCACCCTGTGCGGCGGCCACATCCAGGCCATCTATGACGGCTGCCTCGATGTCGGCATCCGCGTGGTCGATGTACGCCACGAGCAGACCGCGGGCCACGCCGCCGACGGCATGGCGCGCGCGACCGGGCGACCGGGCGTGGTCGCGGTGACCGCGGGGCCGGGCGTCACCGACGTGGTGACCGCGCTGGCCAACGCCCAGCGCGCTGGCGTGCCCATCGTGTGCATCGGCGGCGCCGGGCCGGTGCCGCTGGCGGATCGCGGCTCGCTGCAGGACATGAACCACCTCGATCTCGTCAAGGCCGTCGTCAAGGCGTCGTATCGCGTCACCGACACCAGCCGCCTGGCCGAGTATGTGGGGATCGCCTTCCGCGTCGCGCAGGCCGGGGTGCCCGGGCCGGTGTACCTGGAGATGCCGCTCGACGTGCTGATGAACTATGCCGAGCTGGGCGAGCTGCCCGAGGCGCCGCGCTACCTGCCCGCCGGCCCCGCCGCCGACGGCTTGGCGCGCGCGGTCGAATTGCTGGCGGGCGCGGCGCGACCGATGGCCATCGTGGGCTCGCAGCTGCTGTGGTCGCCGGCGACCGGGGCGCTGCACGCGCTGCTGGAGCGCTTCGCGATGCCGACCTTCCTGAACGGCATGGCGCGCACCGCGCTGGGCGCCGATCACCCCTGCAAGCTGACCACGGTGCGCAAGCAGGCGCTGGCGCAGGCCGACGTCGTGCTGGTGTGCGGCACGCCGTTCGACTTCCGCATCGACTACGGGCGCGCGCCCACCTTCCCGGCCGCGGCCAAGGTCATCCAGGTCGATCGCGACGGCGCCGTGCTGGGCCACAACCGCGCCGTCACCGTGGGGCTGACCGCCGACACCGGGCTGACGCTGGCGGCGCTGGCCGCGGCGCTGCCCGCGCGCGCGGCCGCGGGTGACGCATGGCTGGCCTCGATGCGCGAGACCGAGAACAAGAAGGCCGCCACCATGCGCGCCGAGATGGAGACCGTCAGCGATCCGCCAGGGCCGCTGCATGTGTGTCACGTGCTGGGGCGCTACGTCGACGACGACACCGTGGTCATCGGCGATGGCGGCGACTTCGTGGCCACCGCGGCCTACGCGCTGCGGCTGGGCGCCAAGGGGCTGTGGATGGATCCCGGCCCGCTGGGCACCCTGGGGGTCGGCCCCGGCTATGCCATGGCGGCCAAGCTGGCGCGCCCGAACGCCAAGGTCATCGCGGTCTACGGCGACGGCGCCTTCGGCCTGCACGCGATGGAGCTCGAGGCCATGGCACGGCAGAAGATCCCGGTGGTCTGCGTCATCGGCAACGACGCCGGCTGGACCCAGATCCGGCGCGGCCAGGTCCAGATCTATGGCGAGCAGCGCGCGGTCGCCACCGCGCTGGCCTACACCCGCTATGACGAGGTCGCCAGGGCGCTGGGCTGCTTCGGTGCCTGGGTCGAGCGCGCCGCCGACCTGGCCCCGGCGCTGGACGCGGCCTTCGCCGCCGCCGCGCGCGACCAGGTGCCGGCGGTGGTCAACGTCAAGATCGGCAGCAGCGACTTCCGCAAGGGCGCGCTTTCCGTGTAGGTAGAGAGACCGCGTGCGTCAACGACTGACGGGAAGCTGACACAAACGTGGCAGGCCGGCTCGCACCCGGCTGCTACCATCGGTCGATGCCCAAAACTGCTCTCGAGCGACGTGACCAGGCCGTGCGGACGCTGGCGCGACGGCTCGACGACAGCGGGGTGCCCTACGCCATCGCGGGCGCCATGGCGATGGCGGCGCACGGCTTCCGGCGCCCGACCAGCGACGTCGATGTGCTCATGACGCACGCCGGCCTGGCGGAGTTCAAGCGGCGCTTCCTTGGCCACGGCTACGCCGAGCGCTTCACCGGCAGCCATCGACTGCGTGACACCGAGCTCGAGGTGTCGATCGCCATCAGCATCACCGGGGAGTTCCCGGGCGATGGCCGCCACAAGGCGGTGGCCTTCCCCGATCCGGCGACCGTCGCGGTGCGCGCCAGCGCGGGCGCGGTCGCGATGCTGCCGCTGGCGTCGCTCATCGAGCTCAAGCTGGCGGCCGGCATGACGGCGCCGGCGCGGACGCTGGACCTCGCCGACGTGGTCGCGCTGTGCCGGGCTGGCAAGCTGGGGCGCGACTACGGGGCGGCCTTCAATCCCTGGGTGAAGGCCAGGTTCGACGAGCTGTGGCTGACCGCGCAGGTCGCGGCATAGCCGGGGCTTGCCGGAGCCGGCCGCGCCGGCTAGGCTGAAGCCATGTCGATGAACGCACGAACGCGTCGCTGGTGGCGGCCCGGATAGCCGGGCGGCCGAAGCCTCGTCATCGCAAGTCAGACGTGCGCAGGGTCGCTCCGAATGGACGCGACCCTTTTTCATTGCTGCCATTCGGACGCCTCGCGCTGGTGCAACACCCAGGGAGGAAGTCATGGAGAGCCAGCCTTCAGTTTCGAGTTCGGACATCGTGGTGACCGGCGACCGCCCCACCGGGCCGCTGCACCTCGGCCACTACGCCGGGAGCCTGACCACGCGCCTGCGCCTGCAGCATCTGTGTCGGCAGTACATCCTCATCGCCGACCTGCAGGCGCTGACCGACAACGCCGGGGCGCCGGCGCGGGTCGCCGACCACGTGCTCGAGGTCGCGCTCGACTATCTGGCGGTGGGCATCGAGCCCGGCCGCTCGACCATCGCGCTGCAGTCGGCGATCCCCGAGCTGGCCGAGCTGACCATCCTGCTCCTCAACCTGGTCACGGTGGCGCGCCTCGAGCGCAACCCGACCATCCGCGACGAGATCCGCCAGCGCGGCTTCGCGCGCGACATCCCGGCCGGCTTCCTGATGTACCCGGTGAGCCAGGCCGCCGACATCGCCGGCTTCCGCGCCACCGTGGTCCCGGTCGGGGCCGACCAGCTGCCCATGATCGAGCAGAGCAACGAGCTGGTGCGCGCGCTGAACCGGCTCGCCGAGCGCGAGGTCCTGGTCGAGGCGCGGCCCTTGCTGTCGGCCACGCAGCGGCTGCCCGGCCTCGACGGCAAGAGCAAGATGAGCAAGTCGCTCGGCAACGTCATCAACCTGACCGCCTCGCCCGAGGAGCTGCGCGACCGCGTCAAGCGCATGTACACCGACCCGGGCCACCTGCGCGTCGAGGACCCGGGCCAGATCGAGGGCAACACCGTGTTCGCCTACCTCGACGCCTTCGACCCCGACGCCGAGGAGGTGGCGGCGCTGAAGCAGCGCTATCGCCGGGGCGGCCTCGCCGACAGCGTCGTCAAGCAGCGGCTGGCCACGCTGCTGGAGGCGCTGCTGGCGCCCATCCGCGCACGCCGCGCCGAGCTGGCCAGCCGGCGACACCAGGTGGCCGACATCGTCGACGCGGGCACCCAGGTGGCGCGCGCAGCGGTCGCACAGGTGCTGGGCGATGTGCGCGAGGCCTTCAAGCTGCGGCGCGAGGTGCGTGGTGCCGGCTGACGAGCTGTGTGCGAGCGCAGGTCAGGGCGAAGGCGGACGATGGTTCGAGGTGGTCCGACCATCGAGATCGACGACCTCGATGTAGCGACCGGAGGCCTCGGCGCCGAAGACCACGATGGCGCCGGCCTGCAGCTCGACGGCGACGTGGTTCAAGTACTCGCTGTGGGCGACGGGGCCCAGCGCCTGCAGGTCGGTGGTCCACAGGATCCGGCCGGTGGCGGCGTCGAGGGCGACCGCTGTGGCGCCGCTGGAGATGACCGAGTGGTGCACCAGGATGACGCGATCGCCAGCGTCGGCCAGGGCGGCGCCGGGCACGAAGTCGGACGGCACCGCGATGGTCCAGCGCGGCTGACCCTGGGGATCCAGGCGGCTCACCGCGGCGGGGCCATCGGGGCGGGTCGCCTGCCAGCGGTAGTGATCGGCGCCGGGGCCGGCGATGATCAGCTCGGGCGGATCGAAGCGACCTTCGGGGACGTCACGCCAGGCGATGCTGTCGGCGCGCGGGCCGGGCGGGCGCGCGGCGTCGGGGGTGATGACCACGGGGGGCGGCGCGGTCGGGCGCGCGGCGGCGCTGGCGCCCGGGCCGGCGGCGCGGGGCTCCCGGGTGCAGGCCCCGAGTATTGACACTGTGCAAACCACAAGCAGCGTCTTCATCGCGGGACCAGACGCGTCGACAGCATGCGCCCCTCGGGCGCGAAGACCTCGATGTAGCGTCCGCTGGACTCGTTGCCGAACACCACGATGGCGCCGCGGATGACCGCCAGCTCGACGCGGTTGGCATACTTGCTGTGGCCGATGGGGCCCAGGCCGTGCACCGGCAGCGTCCACACCTTGGCGCCGCTGGCGAGCTCGAAGCTGGACAGGTTGGCGCCGGTGGAGATGCGCCCGTGCTCGGCGATGTACAGCCGCTCTCCCAGCGTGACCAGGGCCGCGCCAGGAATGAACTCGTCGGCGCCGGGGACGGCCCAGCGCTGGGTGCCGTCGGGGCCGACGCGGCGGATGGTCGCGGGGCCGCGATCCTGGGCCAGCTGGTAGATGATGCGGTCGCCGTCGGGCAGCGCCAGCTCGAGCGGCGACGTCGGCAGCTGGCTGGGGAAGCCGGCCGGGCCCTGCCAGTCGACCTGGTCGGCGCTCGGATAGGCGTCGTCGGGCGGCGTCGTGGAGGGCAGCGAGGTCGGCAGCGTGGGCGCCGGGGTGGCCGGCTGGGCGCGCGCGGCGGGGCGGCTGGCGGGGCGCGGCTCGCGGCTGCAAGCCGGCACGAGGAGGCAGGTGCAGCTGAGGAGGCAGATGTTGACGCTGATCAGGACGGTGGCGGCGCGACGCATCGGCCTGATGATACGCACGCGGCCGGCCGGCGATCCCATACACTGTGCACATGCTGCGTCGCGCCATCGTGGGTGTCGCCCTGCTCGTGCTGCCCGGGGTCGCCCGCGCGGCGACCCAGTGTCCCGATCCGTATGGTGGCGCGGGCACCGACGCCGGCGTGGTGTGCAACGAGTGGGTGTCGCGCTTCGACGGCGTGCGCGACCACGCCTATGTGCGGCTACCGACCGGGTTCCAGGCCAGCCAGAGCTACGACCTGGTGTTCTGGTTCCACGCCGCCTACCAGGGCGAGAGCGCGGTGGCCGACCCGCGCTTCCACCGCCAGGTCGGCGACGACTACCAGGCCATCACCGTGGGGCTGTCACAGCGCGGCGAGGTCAACTTCATGGGTGACCGCTTCGCCGACGGCGAGCCGGCCATCTCGGCGGCGTCGCGCCTGGCCGCCAAGCAGGACATGGCCGAGCTGCTCGACCAGATCGCCAGCCGCTTCCACGTCCGCCACGTCATCGTGGCCGGCGCCAGCATGGGCGGCTACAGCGCCTATCGGATGGGGCAGCTGTATCCGGGGCGGGTCTCGATCATGCTGGGGGCGGTGCCCGCGCTGTGCATCGGCGCCGACGTGCCGGCGCCGAACTGCACCGACAGCCGGGCGTTTGCCGGCTCGGTCGAGATCTATGACGCCGCGCGCGCCGGCGGCTTCGACGACAAGCTGCTCTACAACGTGCCCGGCGCGGCCGAGGACACCCAGGGGATCCTGTCGGGTGCGCGCGCGCTGGACGCCATCATGCGCGGCAAGCCGTGGTACCGCTATCGCGAGGTCGCCGGCCAGGGCCACGTCAACTTCTTCGCCGACGAGTACAACAACTCGCTCGGCCTGGGCGAGAAGTGGCTGATCGACAACCGCGCGGTGCCGTCGCTGCGCGCCGACATCCGGGCCTGGATCGCGGCGCACCCGGACGGAGCGCTGGATCCGGGGGCGGAGTTCGTGGTGCCGACGACGGAGGCGCAGCAGTACCTGGTGGCGTCGCTGCGCGCCAAGGGCGGCCGGACCTGGCCCGAGGGGCCGGTCGGCGATGGCGGACGCCCCGATGGCCGGGTGCTCGATGGCGCGCTGGGCGACATCGAGGCTGGCGGCGACGGCGGCGGCGACGGCGGCTGCACCTGCCAGACCGGGGGCGGCAGGCGTGAGCACACCGGGCATGGGCTGCTCTGGGGGCTGCTCGTGGTGGGTTGGGTCGTCAGCGCGGCGCGGCGGCGGGCCGGGCCATCCAGGCGCTGATGCGGGGGTAGGCGCGGATCTTGTCGGCGTGACGGCTGGTGCGCACCAGCTCCTCGAGCTGGGCCGCGACCGCGTGGTCGGCCAGCGTGGCGTCGTCGCCGACCAGCCAGGTGCGCCCGTCGAGCAGCGCCTCCAGGTGGTCGAGGTGGGCGAAGAAGCGGCGCTCGACCTCGTCGGGGGCCATGCGCGCGAGGCCCTGCTCACGCAGCTTGCGGGGGTAGTGCATCTTCAGATAGACGCGGGTGGCGGCGCGCTCCCAGCGCGGGCGGCCGGCGCACACGATGTCGAGCGCCTTCTCGCGCGCCTCGGGGTCGAGCATGCGGTAGTAGAGTTCGAAGAAGTACAGCGACTGCGCGGCCCAGTCGTCCCAGAAGGCGACCTCGGCGCGGGCACGCGGGGCAGCTGGCAGCAGGGGGCGCGCCGGGTACAGCTGGTCGAGACGCTCGGCGATCCGCGTCGAGTCCCAGATCCGCTCGCCCTCGTGATCGAGCACTGGCAGGGTGCCGACCCTGGACAGCTTGGCGGCGCGACGGGCCAGCAAGCCGTTGTAATTCTGGACCTCGAAGTCGAGCCCCTTGTGGGCCAGGCAGCGCCGGACCTTGTTGCAGAAGGGTGACATCTCCCACTGATGCAGCACGATCTTGGCCATGGGCGGCAGGGTAACTCGTGATATGGATCGCCGGTGCGGCTGTTTTCGGTGATCTGTGTGGCGAGCTTGCTGCTCGCCGGGTGCGACGGCGAGGAGCCGGGCGCGGGTGATGGCGATGGCGGCGACGTCATCGTCGATGTCGACGGTGGCGCGGCCGGTGACGGCGCGGTGCAGCCGGCCAGCGGGACGGCGCCGACGGGGGCGGTCGCGGGTGAGCTGCCAGCGGGGGCCATGACCACGGTCGTGGTGCCGGCGGGCGGGGTCGGGATCTGGCGCGTCGAGACCGTGGCGGGAGAGCATGTCGCGTTCCGGCTCGACTACCCGAGCGCCACCACCGGCGTCATCATGGCGGTGGTGCGCTGGGACGGCGCGCAGCCGGTCGACCTCGGCAAGACCGACGCGGGCGCCGGGCTGCGCGTGCTGGCGGTGCTCGATCAGGGCGGCCCGCGCACCTTCTGGGTGCGCATCGAGGCGCGCGCCGGGGCGCTCAGCGGCACCTTGAAGGTGACGCGCACGCCGTTCGTCGAGGGTGTGCGCTGCAGCGTCGACTGTGACCGGCTGCTGCAGCTACCGCTGCCCAACGACACCCGGGTCGATGGCTATGACATCAGCGGGGCGATCTATCGCTACCAGTTCGGGCGTCGCGACCTGGTGATGTTCCTGCGCGAGGCCGGGCGGCGCATGATCGCGGCCGGGCAGGTGCCGTTCCTGCCCGAGGATCTGTCGCAGTGGGACGGCCTGACCCCGGGCACCGACGTCGGCGCCACCCGCCACGCGTCGCACCAGCGCGGCAAGGACGTCGATATCTCGCTGTATGGCACCGACGGGCGCGCGCCCTGGCGCAGCTACTGCACCACCCGCACCGTCAGCGGAGGGCGCGAGTGCACCCCGGGCACGCGCATGCTGTTCGACGGCTATCGCAACGCACGCCTGATCGGGTCGTTCTTCGCCTCGGGGCGGGTCACCATGTCGTTCCTCGATCGCGAGCTCATCGCCGCGCTGATCCCGGGCGCCATGATGGCGGCGCAGGATGGCGTGGTGCCGATGGCGCTGCTGCCGCTGTTCTCGGATGGCACCCACGTGCAGCACTGGCCCAACCATGACAACCATGTGCACGTCCGCGTCAGCGAGACCGCGACCACGCCGGGCACCATGACGCAGCCGGTGTCGGTGTTCGAGGCGCCGTAGCCGGGCAGACGGCAGGAGACCGTGATGAAGCGGGTGCTGTGGGTCGGCGGATTGATGCTGGTGGTGGCGGCGCTGGGCGTGGGGCTGGGCGCGGCGTGCAGCAAGCGGCAGCGCGACGGCGGCCCGGGTGGCGGCAAGAAGTTCCCACCCGGCAGCGGGCGCCCGGCGGCCCAGGAGTGTCCGCGCACGCGTGAGCCGGGCACCGCGCAGCCCGGCATCCAGGGGGACTGCCAGACCGATGCTGACTGCAGCGCGGGCCAGAACGGGCGCTGCATCACCGGCGGCTCGCGGGTGCAGCAGAACATGTGCACCTATGACAGCTGCTTCACCGACGCCGACTGCAAGGCCTCGAGCGGCGGCCCCTGTGAGTGCAACAGCTGGGGCGGCAACAGCTGCCTGGCTGGCGACTGCCAGGTCGACGCCGACTGCGCGTCGGGCTCATGCGGGCGCGCCAACGCCATCGGCTGCGGCGGCGGCCCGGCGTCGTACTGGTGTCGCACCGGCAAGGACAGCTGCGTGGACGACGACGACTGCAAGAAGAACCAGCGCTGCGGCCGTGATCAGGCGCAGAAGCGGTTCAGGTGCTTCGAGGAGATGCCTTGTCCCGTCGGTTGATGCTGGCTGCGCTGGCGCTGGTCGTCGCGCTGGCGGGGTGCCAGAGGAAGAAGTCGGCGGGGCCGTCGCAGCGGCTGGCGCCGTCGAGCGGACCGTCGGTGTCGGGGGCGCCGGGCGGGCCGGGGGCGCCGGGCGCGAGCGCCAGGCGGTGGCCGGCGGGAGATCTGCTCGCCAGCGACGTGAAGTTCATCCACGCGCTGTACTTCGCGCCCAGGGCCAAGGCCGATCCGCAGAAGGCGCTGACCAGCTGCAAGAAGAAGGTGGCCTGGCAGGACGGCCCGGGGATCGTGGTCAAGGACGCCCGACCGCCGCTGCAAGAGTTCGCGCCCCCCGAGCTGGACTCGCTGCGGTTCATGGCCGTGGATGTCGGCCCCGACGAGGGCAAGGCGATGCTGGCCGGCGAGGCGCCGCTGGTGCTGTCCTTCGCGGCGCCGCAGGCGCAGGCGCGCGCGGTGCTGCGGCGCGCCGCCCAGCTGATGGGCTGCGTGGCTGACGCCACCGGCGCCCTGCTGTGGGACGAGGCCACCCGCCAGGTGTTCTCACGCAAGGCGTGGCAGGACGAGCGCATCGCGCCCTGGGAGGGCGAGCTGCCCGCGGTGACCCACCACACGGTCATCCACTTCTACCAGGAGGGCGAGGCCAACCGGGCAGTGACCCTGGGCATGAGCAAGTTCGGGCTGCCCGAGATCGTGGTCAATGACCTGCCGATGGCCGGGTCACGCGACATCGGCATGCTCATCAACCTGGTCGCCCAGACCATGCTGGAGCGGCCCACGGTGGCGCGCGACGGCGAGCTGCCGGTCGACGCCAGCAAGCTGAAGCTGCCGCCGGCACTGCGCGGTGTCGGCAAGCGCGCGGCGCAGACGCTGCACGTGCAGGTCGGCGAGAAGCTGCAGGGCGACGCCGACAACCGGCTGCTCGAGCCAGGCTTCGACGCCGAGGTCGGCGCCACGCTGCACGAGCGCCAGATCGCGCTGCTGGAGGGGCTGCTGGGTGACCCCGGCGAGAAGGTGCTGGGCGTCGGCGACAACGACACCGAGATGCTGGGCGCGCGCGATCGGGCCCGGGTGGCGCTGGCCAAGCTGGCCGGGCGCTTCGCCAAGGAGCGCGAGAGCGACGGCGCCCACCTGATCGTCAAGGCGCCGTTCAAGACCGACAAGGGCGACAACGAGTGGATGTGGGTCGAGGTCACCCGCTGGAAGGGTGATCGCATGGAGGGCATCCTCATCAACGAGCCCTTCCATGTGCCCACGCTGCACGAGGGCGCCGACGTCGTGGTGTCGCAGAAGACGCTGTACGACTACCAGTACACGCGCGCGGGCGGCCAGACCGAGGGCGGTGAGACCGACCAGATCCTGCTGCGTCGCGAGCAGGAGCAGGGCAGCAAGGCCACCCCATGATGGCGGCGGCACGCGGGCGGCGCTCGACGGCGACGACGGCGCGGACGACGGCGACGGCGCTGCTGGCGGTGACGCTGCTGGCGGCGGCGGCGCTCGCGGGCTGTGGCGATGATGGCGATGGCGGGAGCGGTGACGGCGGCGGCGCGCTGGACGGCGGCATGGCCGGCGACGCCCAGGCTGGAGATGATGGCGGCGGCGGCGACGATGGTGCGGTCACCCCGAGCGGGCCGGGCGATCTGCTGGCGGTGCGCTATCCGGCCGGGGCGCTGCACTCGCCGCTGAGCGCCGAGGTGGTGGCGCGCGCCGGCGCGGTGCTGGCGGGGTCGACCGGGCGCCGCGACGTGTTCGCCAAGGTGGGGGCATCGAACACGGTGTCGGCCGGGTTCTTCCACTGCTATTCGGGCAGCGACGTCATGTGGGGGGGCAGTGCGGCGCTGCAGCCGACGCGCGACTACTTCCTGCGCACCCTCGCGGACGCCAGCGCTGACTCGTTCGAGCGCAACAGCCTGGCGGCCACCGTGGGCTGGCAGGCCAGCGACGCGCTGCAGGGCAGCCCGACGCCGCTGGCGCAGGAGATCGCGGCCATCCGGCCGGCCTTCGCCATCGTGCTGTTCGGGACCAACGACAGCTTCGCGGCGGGGGTGGCGCCGTTCGAGCGCAGCCTGACCGGCGTGGTCGACACCCTGCTGGGCGCCGGCGTGGTCCCCATCGTGTCGACCATCCCGCCGCGCGCCGACAGCGCCAGCGCGGACGCCATCGCGCGCGAGATCAACGCCATCGTGCGGCTGGTGGCGGCGCGACGGGCGGTGCCGCTGGTGGATCTGTGGCAGCGCCTGACGCCGCTGCCGGACTATGGCCTCGCCAGCGACGGCATCCACCTGACCAGCTTCAGCCAGGGCGGCAGCCACCCGTGCTGGCTGACGCCGGCGGCGCTGATGGAGGGCATGAACCAGCGCAACCTGGTCAGCCTGGAGGCCTTCGATCGGCTGCGCCGCGTGCTCGATGGCGGCGCGCTCGAGGCGGCGGCGCCGCGGCTGGCCGGGCGCGGCACCTGGGCCGACCCCTATGTGATCGATGCGGCGGCGCTGCCGTTCGGCGACGCCGGGGACAGCGCGCGCAGCGTGACCAGCGAGGTCGGACGCTACGCCTGTGGCGCCCAGGACGAGGGCGGCGCCGAGGTGGTGTACCGGGTGCGCCTGGCGGCGGGGACGGCGCTGCGCGCGCGGGTCTTCACCGATGACGGCGTCGACGTCGACCTGCACTGGCTCGACGCGCCGCGCGCGGATGGCTGCGTGGCGCGGGCCGACAAGCTGCTCGACGTCACGGCGGCGGCGGGCGAGCACTGGCTGGTGGTCGACAGCTTCGTGTCGGGGGGCGTGGCGCGCGCGGGCGGCTATCGCCTGACGCTGCTCGAGACGCCCTGATAGGATGGCCGCCATGAGGCGCCCGGCGCTGCTGCTGATGCTCTCGATGATGGCGACGCTGCTGCTGGCGGCCGGCGCAGCCCAGGCGCGCAAGGCCCGCAAGCCGCGAGCACCGCGCGTGCTGGCGCCGACACGCGACCAGGTCGCCCCGCTGCTGGCCGCCAGGCTGGGCCACAAGGCGACCGTGAGCAAGCTCCTGGGGCCGGCCGGCGCGCTGCGCTGGGCCGCGCTGTACGTGGTGCGCGATCACAAGCGCAACACCGCGCGCCATGGCGTCGCCACGGTGTCGCGCGCGCCGGTCACGCCCGAGGGTGGCCAGGGAGCCATCAGCATCGACGGCACCGCCGAGCTGCCCGCGGCGGCGACCCCGAGCGAGCTCATCGAGCCGGTGCACTGGGGCAGCGCCGCGCTGAAGGACCACGACGGCGACGGCAAGCCCGAGCTGCTCGTGATCTACGGCTACAACGGCCCCATGTCGGCGGGCCTCGGCGACATCTACCACCGCGAGCTGGCGCTGCTGAACCTCGACGGCGCGCCGACGCTGGCGCTGCACCTCGAGCTCGACGAGCGCCCCGAGGCGCTGGCCTCGCGCGAGGTGCTGTCGAAGTGGAGCTTCAGCAAGCCGGCGCCAGGCAGCCCGCCCGAGGTCACCATGACCAGCACCATCGGCGACTATGACGCTCGCGCCAGGGCGCGCAAGGTCAGGGTGGTCAAGGTGACCTACCGCTGGGATGCGACGGGCGACAGCTGGCTGCGCGTCGCGCGCTGAACCGCGGCGGCGAGCTCCAGCGGGCCGGCAGCGGGCAGCGTGCGGGCGGCCGCGATCAGCGCGGCGTGCAGCGCGGCGGCGTCGGGGTAGCGCGCGGCGGGCGCGCGCGCCAGGCAGCGCAGGATGACGGCGGCCAGCGCCGGCGGCAGCGCGCTGACGTCGGGCGGCGCCGCGGCCGCGATGAGATCGGTGGTGGCCAGCGGGCTGTCACCCTGGTAGGGGCGGCGACCGGTGACGAGCTCGAACAGGGTGACCCCGGCGGAGAACTGATCGGAGGCCGGGCCGATGGGGACGCGCGCGACCTGCTCCGGGGACATGTACGCGTAGGTGCCCTTGCGGATGTTGGCCCGGGTGACGTCGGCCAGGCGGGTCGCCTTGGCGACGCCGAAGTCGACCAGCTTGAGCTCGCCAGCGCGGGACACCAGCACGTTCTTGGGGCTGACGTCGCGGTGCACCAGGCCGAGCGGGCGCCCGGCGACGTCGCAGGCGCCGTGGACGTAGGCCAGCGCGAGGGCGATCTCGGCCAGGAGGTACAGCGCCAGCGGCGCCGGCAGCGCGCCGTCGGCCAGCAGCGCGCGCAGATCGCAGCCGTCGACGAAGTCCATGGCCACGTAGTAGGTGCCGTCCTCGCAGCCGAGATCGTGCACCCCGACCAGGTTGCGGTGGCCAAGCCGCGCGCCCAGGCGGGCCTCCTCGATGAGCAGGCGCTCGAGCTCGCCGTCACCGGCGTGCTCGGGGCGCAGCAGCTTGAGGGCGACGGTCTTGACGAAGCCGCTGGCGCCGAAGGCCTCGGCCACGAAGACCTCGGCCATGCCGCCGTGGCCCAGGCGGCGCACCAGCCGGTACGGTCCGAGTTGCCGTGGCAGATCCACGCATGCAGGATAGCGCAATGGAGCAGCCCTCGACGGTCGCCACGGTGCACAGCGAGGCCGTGCCCGCGGGCGGCAAGGCGCGCAGCCAGCTGGTCGTGGTCGAGGGGCCCGAGCTCGGGCGCGCGGCGCTGATCGGCGCCGCTGGCGTGGTGGTCGGCACCGACCCGACGTGTGACCTGGTGCTGTCGGACGAGCGGGTGTCGCGCCGCCACCTCGAGGTGCACCCCGATGGCGGGCGCTTCCTGGTGCGCGACCTCGGGTCGACCAACGGGACCTTGCACGAGGGCACCCTGGTGACCGAGGTGCGCGCGCCGCTGGGCGCCACCTTCAAGGTCGGCAAGAGCTTCCTGCGCATCCAGCCCGAGCCGCAGGCGCTGGAGCTGCCACCCAGCCAGGCGCGCCGCTTCGGCGAGCTCTGCGGCGAGAGCCTGGCGCTGCGCGAGGTCTTCGCGGTGCTGGAGCTGGCGGCGCAGTCGGACGTCACCGTGCTGCTGGAGGGCGAGACCGGCACCGGCAAGGAGCTGGCGGCGCGCGCGCTGCATGAGGCCAGCGCGCGACGACGGGGGCCCTTCGTGGCGGTCGACTGCGGCGCGCTGCCCGACAGCCTGCTGGAGAGCGAGCTGTTCGGCCACGTGCGCGGGGCCTTCACCGGCGCCAGCACCACGCGCGCGGGGGCCTTCGCGCGCGCCCACGGCGGCACCCTGCTGCTCGACGAGCTGGCCGGGGTGCCGGCGGCGGTGCAGGCGCGCCTGCTGCGCGTGATCGAGGAGCGCAAGGTGCGGCCGGTGGGGTCGGATCAGGAGCGCGCGCTGGACGTGCGCCTGATCGCCGCGTCGCGCCTGGATCTGGCGGCGCGGGTGACCGAGGGGGACTTTCGGCCCGATCTGTACTACCGGCTGTCGGTGGTGCGGGTGGTGCTGCCGCCGCTCCGGGCGCGGCGCGAGGACATCGGGCCCATCGTGCGCGAGCTCCTGCGCCTGCGCGGCCTGGGCGACGAGCGCCCGCGCGGGCCGGCGCTGGCGCGTCTCGGGGCGCACGGCTGGCCCGGCAACGTGCGCGAGCTGCGCAACGTGGTCGACCGCGCCATCGCGCTGGCCCCGGGCGCGCGCAGCTTCGCCGAGCTGCGCTTCCAGCTGCCCGGCGCGGGGGCTGGTGGCGCGGCGGGCGCGGGTGCCGGCGATGCCGGTGAGCCGCTGCCGCTGCGCACCGACATCCCCTACGCCGAGGCCAAGCAGGCCGTGCTGACCGCCTTCGAGCGCCGCTACCTGGGCGACATCCTCGAGCGCGTGGACGGCAACCTGACCGCCGCCTCGCGCGAGTCGGGCCTCGACCGCAAGCACCTGCGCACCCTGTGCCGCCGCCACGGCCTCATCGCGCCCCCCGACCCTGACCCCGACGCCGAGGAGTGACGCTCAGGGCGTGCCCTCGCGCGCGACCCGCTCCGCGAACCAGGCGCGAAACCCCTCGAGGGCCTGCGCCTCCTCGGCGCTGAGGCCCTCGGCCTCGGCCAGCGCCCGCACGGGGAACTCGCGCAAGACCCAGGCGAGATTCAGCGGCGAGAAGCCGCCGTCCTGATGCCCCGCATCGGTGAGCGCGCGGGGAAGATCGCCTCCGACGGAGATCAGCGCCTGAACGTCGGAGAGATCCCGGAGCTCTGAGCGGCTGAGCACCGCACAGAGCTTGTTCACCAGGATCTGGTGCCTGGTGTCGACCAGGACCTCGACGCCCTCGATCGACACCCTCATGGGAGGCTCGGCCAGCGGTACAGGATCTGCGACCAGATCCAGCACGACCGCCGTCGACGCATCGGAGGCACTCAGACGGACGAACGACGGCGAGGTCTCGATGCGGGTTACCGAGAGCCCCGCCGCCACGAGCTGGGCCTCGACCTCCTGCGGGATCGCACCGAGCTGCCTGGCCCCCTGCCAGAACAGGTCCAGGTCACGCGTGGCCCGGTGGCCCGTGTGCACACCGGCCAGCGCAGCACCGCCCGTCAGCGTCCAGGCCGGGCGCACCGAAGACAGCACCTGGAGCACCCGCCGCTGTAACGGCGTGAGCCTATCCTGCACGAGGGGTCCGCCACAGTTCGAACAGCCAGGTCCAGAACGCGCGGCGCTGGCCCAGATAGCGGTCCAGCCGGGGCCACAGCGCTTCGATCTCGGCGCGCGTGGCGAAGGAGAACACGTCGTCTGGCTTGGCCTGGCGCATCAGCTTGCCGGTGTAGTAGGCACGGACCTCAGGGTCGGCATCTCGGAGCCGGTCCCGGAACACTTCCAGCGTCATGTCGGAGTCCCACAGGAAGTAGGGGCGACCCTGCGCATCGCAGAGTCGCTCGACGGGAGTGGGGTTGAGGACGCTGGGTTTCATCTAGGCATCCTGAGTATAGCGCCGGGTGGGTGGCGGCTCGGGGGGCGTGCGTTCGAAGTGGAAGATGGCCTCGCGCAGCGCGTCGGGCCAGGGCGCGGCCTTGCGGGTGACGACGTCGGCGTGGACATAGACCAGGCGGCCGCTGGTCAGGTGCTGGTCGCCGCGGTAGATGGCGAAGCCGAGGTGCATCGACGAGCGGCCCAGGTGGCTGCAGCGCACGAGGATGTCGAGCTGGTCGTCATAGCCCGCCGAGGCGTGGTACTGAGCGCCCGACTCCAGCGCATAGATGTCGGTGCCGGCGGCGGCCAGCGCGGCCGGGTAGTCGAAGCCCAGCGCGCGCCAGTACTCGGTCACCGCGACGTCGAAGTAGGTGAAGTAGTGCGGGTTGAAGACGATGTCCTGGCGGTCGACCTCCGACCAGCGGACGCGCAGGCGATGGCTGAAGCTGAACGGGGCGCGCACGCCGCGATCATACCGCGCGCACCCGCACCACGACCGCGGTGATGTTGTCGCGACCACCGGCGTCGTAGGCCGCGCGCACCAGGGCGGGCGCGGCGGTCAGCGGCGGCGCGGTCAGCAGCGCGGCCAGCTCGTCGTCGCCCAGGCCCTCGGTGAGGCCGTCGGTGCACAGCAGGAAGACGTCGCCGGCCTCCAGCGAGCTGACCACGACGTCGACGCGGGCGCCCTCGCGCATGCCGATGGCGCGCGTGATGACGTTGCGGTAGGGGAAGTCGGCGCCGACGTGGCCGCCGGCGGCGCGCATCTCCTCGGCCAGCGAGTGATCGCAGGTCAGCTGCGCCAGCTCGCCGTCGCGCAGCCGGTACACGCGGCTGTCGCCCACGTGCGCGATGACGGCGTGGCCGTCGCGCACCACCAGGGCGGCCACCGTCGAGCCCATCTCGGCCAGCGCGCCGACCTTCTTCGCGCGCACGTCGTCGTGGGCCTGGCGCACCGCGCTGGTGACCAGCTCGACGCCCGAGCCAGCGTCACCAGGCGGGTTCGCGAACCAGCGCTGCAGCGTGTGCGCGACGATGGCGCTGGCGACCTCGCCGCCGGCGTAGCCACCCATGCCGTCGGCGACCGCGAACAGGCCGTGCTCGGGGGCGACGCACAGGGCGTCCTCGTTGTTGTCGCGGCGGCCGACATGGCTGGCGGCGGCGTGCTCGAGGGTCAGGAGCTGGGAACCATGGTTTCGATTGCGCGTCATGCGCGTGGGTATTTCGCGCCGTGTGCCGCGGCCAACCTGGCGATCCCGCTGGGGGCGCCGGGGTGGCGCCACCCCTGCCCTGCTCCTCGACGCGCTGCCACCGGGGTGACGCCACCCGCCCCCGGCGTGACCCGGATCGCGGCGGCGCCCCCTCCGTCCCTGCATGAAGCGCATGACCGCCTCGCTCCCGCTCTCGCTCTCGCTGACCTCGACCCTGCTCCGGGCCACCCGCGCGCTGGTCGCGCTGGGCGCCGCGCGCCTGCTGGCCGCGACCTCGCGCTCGGGCCGCCTGGTGGCCGCCGCCGGCCTGGCCGCGCTGCTGGCCGCCGAGGCCAGCGCGGAGGATCAGGTCAGTCAGAGGCTCTGACGATTGGTCACGTCTCGTCCGGCACCTTGTCGGGCCCGCCGCCGCGCAGCCCGTCGCCCGAGGCACCAGCCGCACAGCGGCCACGCGGCCCTTCACCGCGAGCCGGAGTCGGCCGTTCGAGGGTCCTTGGCCAGTTCTCGCTCGCGGTCAGTGCCGAAGATGACAGCGCCGCCATCGGCTGCTGGTCCTCGAGACGGTGTGGCTGCTGGCCTTCGCAGTAGTGAAGGAGAGGCGACGGCGACCCCGGATGGCTCCTCCTCAGGCCTGGAGTGCCCACCCGCTGGTCGCGTCGGGACCGCGGCAGCGCGCCACCGCGGAATCGCCGCGCGTCCGCCCGCGTAGTCTCTCCGTGCCGGAGTTTCGCGCCGCCGCCGAGCCGTTGCCGCCGTCGCCGACGCGCCCGACGCGCAGCGCGGGCCGGGGCACCGTCGCGCTGGCGCTGGTGTGCGCGCTGGCCGCGGCCGCCACCGTGGTCGGCAGCAGCAAGGTCGCGCACGAGCTCATGACGCCGCCGCCCCGGCTGCCCCCGCCCAGTGACCTGCCGCTGCTCGAGCTGACCCAGCGCGGCCGCCACGCACTCGACCGTGGCGATCCCGCTCGCGCCGCGGCCTGGCTGGCCGCCGCCTACCTGGCACCGGGCGGCGAGCACGACATCACGGTGCGCTACCTGCTGGCGCGCGCCACCGCGGCGCTGGCCGGGACGGCGCCGGCACAGAGCCGCGAGCTCGGGCGCAGCGCCTTCGCGGTCGGGCTGGGCCCGGGCGGCGAGCTCATGATCAGCGGCCCCGAGGGCAGTGAGGTGCTGACCACGCCCCCCACGCTGCTGTCCTGCGCAGGGGCGATGTCGTCCGGCCTGGTGGCGTCACCCGATGGCCACCTGCTGGCGCACGCGTGCTGGAACGGGACGGCGCGCCTGGTCCGGCGCGCCGACGGCGCCGTCATGGCGGAGCTCGCGCACTTCGCCGCGGGCGGTCAGCAGGCCCTCGGGGTGGCCTTCAGCCCCGACAGCCGCGACGTCGTGACCTGGGCCGGCAGCCTGGTGCTGTGGTCCGCCGAGAGCGGCACCCGCCTCGGCGAGGTGACCCCCGCCGCCGCCGTACACACGGCGGCCTTCAGCCCCGATGGCGCCGTGCTGGCCCTGGGCCTGATGGACGGCAGCGTGGAGCTGCGCGACCGCGATGGCGGCGCGCCGCGCCAGCTGGGTCGGCTCGACGCCGCGGTCTATGCGCTGGCCTTCAGCCCCGATGGCGACCAGCTGGTGGCCGGCGGACTCGACGGCATCGTGCGCGTGTTCGACCTCGGCGGGCGCGAGCTGTCGCGCCTCAGCCGCCCCGGCGGCCCGGTCTATGCCGTCGCCTTCAGCCCCGACGGCACCCGCATCGCGACTGCCAGCTATGGCGGCCTGGTGCACCTGTGGAACGCCGCCAGCTACCAGCACCTGGGCAGCCTGCAGGTGGGTGCACACCCGCTGGCGCTGGCCTTCGACGCCGGCGGACAGCACCTCCACGTCGCCAACGAGACGCGCACGCTGTCACGCTGGGACGTCGGGCTCGACCCGCGCAGCCAGGCCGAGGTCGCGCGCTGGGCCGTCACCCTGCCCTGGCAGCTCGACGGCGACGCCCTGGTCAGCCCAGGCCGTGGCAGGCCTTGACCTTCTTGCCCGAGCCGCACAAGCACGGATCATTGCGCGACAGGTTGCGCGGCGGCAGCTTCACGAAGCGCGCCGGGTCGGGCCACGCCGCCCCGCGCCGCCCCGCGCCGACCGCCTCGGACGCCTCGAAGCGCGCCACCAGCTCGGCCAGCCGCTGCGCGCTCAGCCAGTCGCGCGCGCGCGCCTCCAGCGGCCGCGCCCGCGCGCGATAGCCCTCGGGATCGTGGTGTGAATCGATGTGCACCACGGGGCGAAAGCCGGCCGGCACCGGGACCACGGCGTTGCCGCCCACGAAGCCGTAGGTGCCGACGTCCATCACCGTGTACAAGGCCCAGTCGATGCCGAACAGCGCGCGCGCCAGCGGCCCCACGCCGACGAAGGCGACCGCCTCCTGGAAGTTGAAGGGATCGAGGAAGGCCTGCTCGGCGGCGCGATCGGGCTCGACCTCGCGCGGGACCCCGTAGGGCGCCCCCAGCGGAGTGCCATAGTTGGCCTGGCTGACGTCGCCCATCAGCGCATGCAGCGCCTCGTGCACCGCGAAGCCGAGCAGCCGCCCGTACGAGCACGCGCTGTCCCCGACCGCGACGCCGCGGTAGGCCGGATCGCCCGCGGCCTGCTGGGCGCGGAACAGCGAGGTCGCCGCCAGCACGTACACCGGGTCGTAGCCCCAGCCGCGCATGGCGTCGTCGAAGCGATACAGCGCGCGCACCCCCTGCAGGCGCGCCGCCGCGTCGAGCTTGCGGTGGCAGTCGCACAGGCAGCGCACCGGGTCACCCAGCAGGGCCAGCAGCGAGTGCGCCATTTGGCTATCATGCACGCGACCAAGGAGGTCGTCGAATGCCAGGACTCGAGGCAGGACAGAAGGCGCCAGCGTTCAAGCTGCCGTCGGCGCAGGGTGGTGTCCGGGGTGAGGTGTCGCTCGCGGACTTCAAGGGCAAGCAGGTGGTGATCTACTTCTATCCGCGCGACTCCACCCCGGGCTGCACCGTCGAGGCGCGCGACTTCCGCGACGCCGCCAAGCAGCTGGCCAAGAAGGGCGCCGTCGTCCTCGGCATCAGCAAGGACTCCATCGAGTCGCACTGCAAGTTCGCCGACAAGGAGCAGCTCAACTTCGCGTTGCTCAGCGATCCCGACGGCAAGGTCATCGCCGCCTACGGCGCGTGGGGCGAGAAGAACATGTACGGCAAGAAGATGATGGGCATCATCCGCAGCACCGTGATCGTGGGCGTCGACGGCAAGGTCAAGCAGGTCTTCCCCAAGGTAAAGGTGGCCGGCCACGTCGAGGCCGTGCTGGCCGCGCTGTGATATCCTGAGCAGCCGTGCGGGCTTCCGCGGGTGATGCGCCTGGCTGACACCAGGTGCCAGGTGGTGCGTATGAGAGCCTTCAGGAGGCGATGATGCGACTCGGGTTTGGCTGCGCGGCGATGCTGGTGCTTGCACTGGGCTGTACCAAGGAGGGGCGTGGAGGAGGTGGTGGTGGCGGGCCGGTCAAGCCGACCTCGCCGCCGGTGCCGACGCCGCAGGTGACTGCGACGGTCAGCGCGGTGACGCTGGCGGATGACTGCGCCCACGCCGATGCGTCGGCGGCGTCCGAACGCGCCGCGCCCAGCGTGGCCCAGGGCGCCGTCGCGGGTGACTGCGCCGGCCCCAACTGCGGCATGCCGTGCCAGCAGACGACGATGCAGCTGACCCTGGACGCCGCCGCGGGCAGCGCGCCGACCACGGTGAAGATCGTGCGCGTCGAGCTGACCGAGAAGGGTGGCGCCTCGCTGGGCGAGATGCAGTCGCGCGATCCGATGCTGTTCGTGGAGGCCGAGGGCAACTACAAGACCTGGGACGGCGCCATCAGCGCGGGCAACCAGCTGCGTGTGATGTATGCCCTGGGCAGCCCCGACTGGGGCAAGGTCGGCGGGCGCTGGAACGCCATGAACAAGACCTTCGTCCTCAAGGTGACGCTGAGCATCGGCGGCGCCGAGAGCACGGTCGAAAAGACCGTCGAGTCGCCCGAGATCATGATCGAGCCGCCGGTGGTGACCTGATGCGGGCGTTGCTGGTGGCCGGGCTGGCCAGCGCGCTGCTGCTGGGCGTTGCCGTGACCGGCTGCGACAAGAAGGCGCGCAACGGTGGCGGCGGCAGCGGCTCGGGATCACCGTCGACCTCGCCGTCACCTTCACCGGTGGCGCCGTCGGTCGTCGCCGAGCTGGCCTCGGCCACGCTGGCGGATGACTGCGAGAAGCACGCCGCGGTGACACCGCCCGCGGGTGGCGCCGCGGTTGCCAGCGCCGAGGCGGCCCAGGAGCCGGTCAGGACCGGGTCGGCCACCATGACCCAGCCGACGGCCAACCGGGTCGCGGGGCCAGGCCGCGCTGGCGACATGGCCGCGCGTGGCAAGTGCGCCGGTCCCAACTGCAACTTCAACCGTCCGCGCGCCTGCCAGCAGACCACCATGCAGCTGACGCTGACGGCGCCCGACAAGCTGCCCCCGACCAGCGTCGAGGTGGTCAAGATCGAGCTGCTCGACGAGGGCACCAAGGCCAGCCTCGGCGAGCTGACCGCGCGCGAGCCCAACGTGTGGCGCAGCGACGGCCAGTACCAGCCCTGGGACGGCCACATCCTGGCCAGCGACCGCCTCAACGTCAGCTACAAGCTGACCGCACCCGACTGGACCACGCTGGCGGGCAGCCGCGCCGCCGCCGCCGGCAAGAGCTTCCTCATGCGCGTGACCCTGCGCATCGGCGGCCAGGAGTCGGCCGTCGATCGCGTGGTGCAGTCGGCGCCGCTGATGGTCGAACCCCACGTCGTGACCTAGGAGATGACGATGCGCTTTGTGATCACGGCGACCGCGCTGCTGGCGCTGACCGCCAGCTGCACCAAGCACGAACGCCAGAACGGTGGCGGTCCAGTCAAGCCCAGCCCGAGCGCCGACCCGGTGGCCGGCCCCGAGGTCGCGGTGACGCTGGCCGCGGTCACGCTGGCCGACGACTGCGCCACCGCCCAGGCGCCCGCGACCCCGGGGCCGCCCGCCAAGACGATGCCACCCAGGCCCGGCGACCAGGCGCCCGCCTCGATGGTGCCCGGCGCGGTGCCCAGCCGTCGGCGCTGCGAGCAGACCACCATGCAGCTCATGCTCGCGGCCAGCGGCAAGAGCGCGCGCACCGACATCCAGATCAGCAAGGTCGAGCTGTTCGAGGACGCCAGCGGCAAGTCGATGGGCACCATGGTGCCGCGTGACCCGCAGGCCTGGGTCGACGGCGCCGGCGCCTACCAGACCTGGGATGGCATGATCGGCCCCGGCCAGCAGCTCAAGACCATGTACAAGCTGTCGGCGCCCGACTGGAACGTCATCGGCGGCAAGTGGAACGCGCAGGGCAAGAGCTTCCGCGTCGTGGTCACGGTCAAGATGGGCGGCCAGGAGAGCACCGCCGAGGCCACCGTCGAGGGCCCCGAGATCATGGTCGAGCCCGCCATCCCCACCTAGCGTGCGCGCACCGCTGCTGGTGGTCGCCTGGGCCTGCGCCGCGGCGCTGGGCAGCGGCTGCGTGCTGGCGCGACGCAAGGTCGTGCTGCCCAGCGGTGACGCCCCCGCGGTGCTGCTGCTGAGCGGCGCGCTGGCGCCACCGATGTCACAGATCGCGCGCCACTCCTGGTTCGCGGTGCGTGGCCAGGGCGAGACCGAGTGGGAGCGCTGGGAGGTCTGGAACCACGGCGACGAGCAGTGGGGCTATGTGGTGCGGCGCAAGCGCGACCCGCTGGCGTGGAGCCTGTCGGGGCGACCGGCGCTGCACGCGGTGTGGCGCGGGGCGCGCGCGCAGAAGGCCATCACCTGCATCCGGCGCGAGTCGCCGCGCTATCCCGACCGCAACACCTACATCCCGTGGCCGGGGCCGAACTCGAACACCTTCATCGACTGGCTGCTCAGGCGCTGTCTGCTCGACGCCGAGCTGCCGGCGACCGCGGTGGGCAAGGACTATCGCGGCATCATCGGGGCGTCGTGGAACGCCGGGCAGACCGGCGCGCAGCTCGAGACCCCGCTGGTCGGGCTGAAGCTCGGCTTCACCGAGGGCGTACAGCTGCACCTGTTCGCGCTGACCATCGGGGTCGACATCTGGCCGCCCGCGCTGCTGGTGCCGTTCGGCGAGGGGCGCATCGGGTTCGACGACCGGTAGCGCCGCGTGCCACGGCGTCGCCTTCGGGCTCGCCAGCCACGCTCCAGGAGCAGCGGGTCGCGCCCCAGGGCCGAGAGCCATCCGGGGTGACATCCCCGGTACCGCGACGGCCGCAGGCAGACTGCCTCGAGGGCCAGCGACCGAGCGGGCCGCTGTCACCGTCGGAACTGACCGCGAGCGACACGTGGGCCATGGCCCCAGCGCAGACGGCTCAGCTCGCGGTGAACGGCCGCGTGGCGGACGTGCGACCGGTGCCTCGGGCGACGGGCTGCGCGGCGGCGGGCCCGACAAGGGCCGACAAGGGGCCCGCGCATCGCCGCTCCGCCTGGCGCGGCCACGCTCGGCGGGCGGCGGTCAGGCCGGCGCGGCCTCGGCCGCCGGCTGCGCTTGCGCTTG
Organism: Deltaproteobacteria bacterium; assembly: GCA_020853705.1. Taxonomy (GTDB): domain Bacteria; phylum Myxococcota_A; class Polyangia; order Haliangiales; family JADYYK01; genus JADYYK01. Next base: position 355 of record JADYYK010000209.1, on the reverse strand, counting down.
CGCTGGCGCTTGCACTTGCGCTGGCGCTGGCGCTGGCGCTGGCGCTTGCACTTGCGCTGGCGCTTGCGCTTGCGCTTGCGCTTGCGCTTGCGCTTGCACTTGCGCTGGCACTTGCGCTTGCGCTTGCGCTGGCGCGGCGCCATAGGGGCGCCCGTCGGCGTGTCGGAAGCCGAAGCCATGCTGCCCACGTGGGGCAGGTTTGACGATGATGCGGCCGTCGTGCACGGCGTGGTGGTGCGCAGTGCACAGGAGGAGCAGGTTGCCCGCGTCGTGGCCGCCGGACTGGGAGCGGTAGACCTGGTGGTGCAGGTCGACCCAGGCGGCGTTGCGACAGCCCGGGACCTTGCAGCGGCCG
>JADYYK010000208.1 GCA_020853705.1 Deltaproteobacteria bacterium | reverse complement strand
TGCTGGGGAACGTGTACTCGCTGTGTCGGACGCACCATGTGCTGGTGCACGAGGGCGGCTGGAGGATGGAGGTCGGGGACCGCGCGCGGTTCTGGCGGCCCGATGGGCGCGAGTTCGAGCCGGCGCCGCCGCCGCCGTCGCCACGTGACCTCGCGGCGCTTCGGGCCGTCGAGGGTGAACGCTGGCTCCAGGTGACGCAGGGCTGGCGCGACGTGCGACCCGACTATGACGAGGCGGTGGCCTGTGCCCTGATGTGAGCCTCAGCTGGCGTCAGCGACCGCGGAACACCGGCGGGCGCTTCTCGGCCATGGCGCGGCGGCCCTCGACGGCGTCCTCGGAGCGCCACGCGGCCTCCTGCGCGGCGGCCAGCGCGGCGGCGACCTCGGGCGCCAGGCGCAGGCGCTGTGCCAGCAGCGCCTCGAAGCTGCGCCGCATGCCTTGCACCGCCAGCGGGGCCAGCGCGGCCATGTCGCCGGCCAGCGCCAGCGCGCGCGGCAGCACCTCCGCCTCGGGCACCACGTGATCGATCAGGCGCCAGGCGTGGGCCTCGGCCGCATCAAGGGTGCGGGCGGTCAGGAACAGCTCACGCGCGCGCGACTCACCGACCAGGGCGGACATGCGGCTGAGGCCACGCGCCGAGTAGATGATGCCCAGGCGCGCGGGCGGAATGGCCAGCTTGACGCCGGGGTGGGCCACGCGCAGGTCGCAGGTCGCGGCCAGCTCGAGGCCGCCGCCAAAGACGCCACCATTGAGCGCGCACACCAGCGGCACCGGCGACGCGGCCACGGTGTCGACCAGCGGATCGAACGGGTTGTCGACCGCGCTGGCGTCGGGGTGGTCCAGCGCGCCGAGGTCGAACCCGGCCGAAAAGGCCCGATTTCCGGCTCCGGTCAGCACCGCAGCGCGCACCCCGGCGGGCTCCAGCGCGCGCACGGCGTCGGCCAGCTCGCGGCACAACGCCGGCGTCAGGGCGTTGCGCTTGGCCTCGTTCGCGAGGGTGAGCACCATCACGTCGCCCTGGCGCTGCTGTCCAATGGTCGCGGTCACCGCGCCATCATAGCGGGCGTCGCGGCGCCGCAGTACCATGCTGAGGTGACGGCCAGGGCCCAGCGCGGCGATGTCTTCGGGCCGGGGCTGCGGCTGCGGCTGACGTTCGCGCTGGCGCTGGCCGGCTGTGGTGCCGACTCCGGCGCGGCCGTCGACGCCGGACCCGCCGATGGCGACCTGCCCCGCGAGGCCGGCCCTGACGGTGCGCGCCCCGACGCAGCCCTGGTCGATCTCGATCAGGACGGCCTCGACGACGCCGCTGAGCAAGCTTTGGCGCAGGCCTACCTGCCGTACCTGTCGCTGTCGCCGAGCGATGGCTGTGCGCGCTCGGGGCTGATCTTCCGGCTGCGCCCGCACCCGGCCGGCGGACGCTGCCTGCTGGCGACCTATGTCTGGCTGTATGACCGTGACTGCGGCTCGATCGGTGGCATCGGCGCCCATGACGGCGACGACGAGACCTTCGGGGTCACCATCGATCCCACGCTGCCGGCGCCGCAGGGCATCCGCGCCATCCGCGCCATCTCGCACCAGGGCACGCTGTGCGAACGGGTCAGCGAATGCGGCGACCTCGCCAGCCTGACCTCGTGCGAGACCCTGCCCCGCGCCGGCGCGCCGTGGCCCGCCCTGTGGTCGAGCAAGAACAAGCACGGCGGCTACGTCAACAAGACGGCGCGCTGCACGACCTTCGGCACCTGCATCGACACCTGCGAGGACAACGCCAGCCCGACCTTGCCGCCCCTGGTCAACGTCGGCGAGCCGGCCCATCCCCTGGTGCGCAACCTGACCACGCAGGGCTTCATCACCAGCGCGAACGGGTGGACCAGCGCTGGCCTTTCGAACTACGATCCGTGGGGCATGAGCGACTTCGGCGGAGCCGGCAGCGTGGCGGGTGATCTGGTGGACACCGCGTTCGACACTCCGGCCTGCCCGTGACCACCTCGGGCGCGGTCGAGTTCGAGCTGTCCTCGGGAGGCCTCGTGATCGACGCCGCCGGGCGCGTCCTCTTGATCAAGGTCGCGACCCAGAACGAGATCTGGACCTTCCCCAAGGGTCGCATCGATCGCGGCGAGACCTCCGAGGACGCCGCGGTGCGCGAGGTCCGCGAGGAGACTGGCTGGCGCTGCGAGGTCCTGCGCACGCTGGCGCCGGTGACCTACTGGTTCCAGCGTCGGCGAGGCGACAGCTCGGTGCGAGTCAAGAAGACGGTGCCCTGGTTCCTGATGCGGCCGCTGGAGGAGGTCGGGGTGCCCGATCCCAAGGAGGTCGCGGCGGTGACCTGGCTGCCGGTGGCCGACGCGCCCAGCCGGCTGACCTATCCATCGGATCGCAAGCTCCTGGAGTCCCGCGACAGCTGATGCGCACGCGCGCCGTCGTCCTCGGGGTCGCGGCAGTCGCCGCGCTGCTGCTGGCCGGCTGTGGCGGTCGCCAGCGCGTGGCCGGCGCGAGCCCGCACGCCGCCGGCACCGGCGCGCCGCAGCAGCCCCCCGCGCATGTGGACGACTGTCTCGACAAGCTGGGGCGCGAGCGCCATGTGCTGGCGGCCTGTCGCAGCGACGACGCCACCTTCGAGCGCATGGACGGCCCCGGCCCGCTGCCCTGGCAGGCAGTGAACACCGGCGAGATCTCTGCCCTGGAGCAGGCGCTACCCGACCTGGCGATCGAGACGCTGCTGGTGCTGCGCTGGACCGACCGCGCCGTCGTGGTGACCCGCGCGCGCGGCACCCACCGCGCCGCGCTGGGCGAGCTGGCACCGACCGGGCGCGCCCTGGCCTGGCTGAGCGCGCTCGAGCTCGACCTCGCAGCCGACGGCCGGGTGCGCGCCGCACGCGCCTACCAGGACGGCCTGACCCTGTATGGACAGCTGGGGCTATGGGCCGGCGCGTACCGGTCGACCGATGACGCCGCCCGCGCGCCGAGCGGGCGCGCGCGCGGCGACACCCCCGCGGCTGGCCCCGGCGCGGCGGGCGAGCCCGATGTGGCCATGATCAACGCCTGCCTGGAGGCCTGGAATCGCCACGATCAGGTCGCCGCGCGCGCCTGCTACAGCGCCGACGCCGTGCTGCACGATCTCGGCGCCCCCGCCGACGTGCGTGGCGGTGACCTCGACGGCGCGCTGGCCGCCACGTTCGCGGCGTTCCCCGACGGTCAGTGGACCGGCACCCCGCGCGCCGCCGGCCCCTGGGTCGTGGTGGCCGCCAGCTTCTCGGGCACCCGCCAGGGCGCCCTGCCCGCCCTCGGTCTGCACAAGACCTCGACCCCGGTCGCCGTCACCAGCCACGAGCTGCACCTGTTCCAGCTCGCAGGCGGCCGCATCACCGAGCACTGGATCTTCCGCGACGCGCTCGCGCTGGCGCGCAAGCTGGGCGTCAAGTAAGGAGCCCCCATGCAGCAGATCTGGAAGCGTATCGAGAGCTGGACGGCCGCCAACACCGACGGCGACCTGGCGCTGCGCCCGGGCGCGACCGACGCCGAGCTGGTCGCGCTGGAGACCGCGATGGGGCGGCGCCTGCCCGACGATCTACGCGAGTCCTTCCTGATCCACGACGGTCAGGACATGCCGTCGGTGCGCTGGTTCGACGGCGAGCGCAGGCTGCACCCGCTGGCGTCGATCGCCGAGCAGTGGCAGCACGACAGCAGCGAGACCGAGGTGCCCGACGCGCTGACCGAGGACGAGCGCGCGCGCATCGCCATGTTCCATCACGGCCGGCTGCCGCTGATCGGCGTGCGCTTCTGGGACGGCGACACCCTGTACGCCGACTTCATCCCGGGCCCCGCCGGGCGGGACGGCCAGCTGGTCTACCGCATGGACATCGAGTTCAGCGTGGCCGCGCACAGCTGGCGCGAGTTCCTCGGCGAATATGCGCGCAAGCTCGAGGCCGGTGAGCTGGTCTACCACAAGGGCGTCGCCCTGTACCCCGAGGCCAAGGGCTGCATCATCAAGCCCGGCGCCGACCTGACCTACGGCCACGACGTGCTGGCCACCTTCAGCGTCGCCTGAGGTTCAGGCTCCGGCGTGCGCGTCGAGGTAGCGCGCCAGCGCCTCTGCCTTGCTGAGCAGCGTGGGCAGCTCGATGTACTCGTCGTGGGTGTGGAAGCCGAGGCCGCGCGGGCCCAGGCCGTCGATGGCCGGGACCCCCAGGGTGGCCACCGTGTTGGCGTCGGAGCCGCCGCCGAGCAGCGGCGCCTCGCCATCACCGAGGCCGACCGCGCGCGCGTGCACCGCGTAGGCCTCCCTGAGCGCGGCGCTGGCGTCGGTGCGCACCAGGGGTAGGCGGCTGACCCCGCCGCTCAGCGAGATCCGCGTACCGGGGACCTCGGCGGCCGCCTGCGCCGCCGCGATGTGCAGCGCCGCCATCACAGCCTCGGCGGCGTCGGGTGTCAGGAAGCGCAGGTCGACGCCGCACTCGGCGGCAGCCGGCACCGTGTTCTTGCTGGTGCCGCCGCTGACCTTGCCGACGTTGATGGTGACGCCGCGCGGGTAGTCGGTAAGGCGCTGCGCCAGATCGATGAAGCGGGCCAGCGCCCAGATGGCGTTGGCGCCGTCGGCGTGGCCGTTGCCGGCGTGCGCGGCGCGACCCTCGGCGCGCGCCACCACGCCGCCGGTTCCCTTGCGCTGCGTGATGATGACATCACCGCGCCGGCCCGACTCGAACACCAGCGCGGCGCGTGCCCCGGCGGCGGCCTCCAGCAGCACGGTCCGCCCGTCGGGGCTGCCGATCTCCTCGTCGGCCACCGAGACCAGCCGCAGCGGCAGCGCGCCCAGGCGCCCGGCGCGCGACAGCGCCCCCAGCGCGAACGCCATCACGACCAGGCCGCCCTTCATGTCGAGCACGCCGGGGCCATAGGCGAAGTCGCCCTCGCTGCGATAGCCCTCGAAGGTCCCGGGCGGGAACACGGTGTCGTGGTGGCCGATGAGCAGCGTCGGTGCGCCCGCGGCGGTGGTGGCATAGCTGAGGTGCTCGGCGCGCGCACCCGCGCGTGGACCGCCGCGGAGCTCGGGCGCCAGCGCGCGCAGGGCCACGTCGAGGCGGCGCGCCACCGCGGTGCAACCCGCGGGGTTGTCGCTGAACGAGTTCACGTCGACCAGCTCCGCGAGCAGCGCCTCCATCGCCGGGCGCTGCGCCCGCAGCCAGTCCAGCCAGGCCGCCATGCAGACACCCTATGCCATTCTCGCGGGCGCATGAAGGGGTATGCTGGACGCCGGGGAGGCGCACATGAGGCGTTGCTGCTGGGCCGTCGTCGGGGTCGGACTGCTGCTGCTGGGGGTTGCGCGGGCCGAGGCGCAGAAGCCGGCGGCGCCACCGAACAAGAAGGCGGTGCAGGCGCTGCTGAAGCCGCTGCACAAGGTGGTGCGGGTCTCGAAGGTCCTCGGCGACGCCGGCGGCGGGCGCTGGGTCGTGCTGTACACCTCGCACAAGGAGGGCAAGGGCAAGAGCAGCGCGAGCTTCTGGGTCGGCCTGGTCACCGCGGCGCCCGACGGCGCGCTGGCGCTGGCGGGCAAGCTCAGCCTGCCGACCGAGATGGCGCCGTTCGAGGACGTCGAGCCCATCAAGTGGGGCACCTCGGCGTTCAAGGACCACGACGGCGACGGCAAGCCCGAGCTGTACGTCGTGTACGGCTACAACAACGAGCCGCAGCCCGCGGTGGGCGACACCTACTACCGCGCCATGGCGCTGCTCAACCTCGACGGCGCGGCGCCGACCATCGCGCTGGCCCTGACGCTGGACGAGTCGCCGGAGGCCGACACCCCGCCCGAGATCATCTCCAAGCTGGCCTTCGCCAAGCTGAAGCCGGGCACCCCGGCCGAGGCGACGCTGACCACCACCATCTCCGACTTTGATGAGGGCGCCGGCGAGCGCGTCCCCGGCAAGCCGAAAAAGACGCTGTACCGGCACGACCCCGCCAGGGACGTCTGGCTGGCGCAGAAGTGATATCTTCCCGCGCGCATGAAGAGGTTCAAGGCCGCCGTCATCGGGGGCAGCGGGTATGGCGGCGCCGAGCTGATCCGGCGCTTGCTCCTGCACCCTGACATCGAGCTCGTCCGCGTGGCGTCCGTCGACTTCGTCGGCGAGCCGCTGTCGGCCGCGCACCCCAACCTGGAAGGTCGCCGGGATGACCTGCGCTTCGAGAAGCTGAGCGCGACCGAGGCCGCCGCCGGCTGCGACGTCGTGCTGCTGGCGCTGCCGCACAAGGTCACCGCCGAGAAGGTCGCCGAGCTGTGGCCGACCGGGGTGCGCATCCTGGATCTGTCGGGCGACTTCCGGCTCAAGGACGCCGCCGCCTACGAGAAGTGGTACGGCGCGCGCCACCCGGCGCCGGAGCTGCTGGCCGAGGCGGTCTACGGCCTGCCCGAGGTCAACCGCGAGCGCATCCGGGGGGCACGGCTGGTGGCGTCACCGGGCTGCTTCGCGACCACCATCGAGCTCGGCCTCTTGCCGCTGGCGCGCGCGGGACTGCTGGCGGGCGAGGTCGACACCGTGGCCATCACCGGGTCGTCGGGCTCGGGGGTGGCGCCGCAGGCGGGCACGCACCACCCGGTGCGTGCGGGCAACCTGCGCACCTACAAGCCGCTGTCGCACCAGCACGTGCCCGAGATCGAGGCGACCCTGGCGGCCGAGGGGGCGCACATCGCGCTGCGCTTCGTGCCGGTGTCGGCGCCGCTGGTGCGGGGGATCTTCGCGACCTCGTTCGTGCACGTCGATGCCGCGGTGACGGCGGCCGACGTCGCGGCGGCCTTCGCCAGCAGCTATCGGGGCGAGCCCTTCGTGCGCATCCCGGCCAGGCGGCTGCCCGAGGTGGTCGCGGTGGCGGGGTCGAACCACGCCGAGGTCGGCTGCGCGGTGGGCGACCCGGTGGACGGTCGGCGCGTGGTGACCTGCCTGTCGGCGACCGACAACCTGATCAAGGGCGGCGCCGGTCAGGGCATCCAGTCGCTCAACCTGATGCTGGGGCTGGACGAGCGGCTGACGCTGGAGGATCCCGGGTCGTGGCCGTAGGCGCCGGAGCCGGACCTGCGGCCGCCCGCATGCGCTGCGTCGTCAAGCTGGGCGGCGAGGTCGTCGGCGCCGCCGCCGAGCTGGCCATCATCGCGGCAGATCTGGCGACGCTGGCGCAGGACGGGGCGCACATCGCGGTCGTGCACGGCGGCGGCGCTCAGGCCACCGAGTTGTCGCGGCGCCTCGGCCTCGAGCCGCGCCTGCTGGCCGGGCGGCGCGTCACCGACGAGGCCACCCTCGACGTCATGAAGATGGTGCTGGCCGGCAAGCTGAACGTCGACCTGTGCGGCGCGCTGATCGCGGCCGGCGCCCGCCCGGTCGGGCTGCATGGCGCGTCGGGGCCGCTGATCCGGGCGCACAAGCGGCCGCCGCGCGCCATCTCGGGTGCCGGCCCCGAGCTGGTCGACCTCGGCCACGTCGGCGATGTCGACGGCTTCGAGCTGGCGCTGCTGGAGACGCTGTGGGCGGGCGGCTGGCTGCCGGTGATCGCGACCCTGGGTGCCGACCCGGTGACCGGCGAGGCCTACAACATCAACGGCGACCTGGTCGGCAACCAGCTGGCCACCGCGCTGCGCGCCGACAAGCTCTTGCTGGTGACCAGCACCGCGGGCGTGCTGGCCGACGTCAAGGATCCGGCGTCGCGCCTCGCCCACCTGAGCGCGGCCGAGGCGCGCGCCGCCATCGCCGACGGGCGCATCTCGGGCGGCATGATCCCCAAGATCGAGGAGTCGCTGGCCACGCTGGAGAGCGGTGTCGGCGAGATCCAGATCCTGGGGCGCCTGGGCGCGGGCGACCTCGTGCGCGCGGTCTACGAGCCGGGCGCGGTGGGCACCGCGCTGTCACGGACCTGACATGACGACCCTGGGTGCGACCCGGCTGTGCGACCTCGGGCTGACCCTCGCGGGCAGCCCGCTGGAGCCGGTGCTGGCGCGCCTCGACGGCGAGCTGGCAGCGGCCGGGGTGCAGGTGCGGCCACACCACTACCTGAGCGACGAGTGGGGCGTGCCGTTCGGCAGCATCTCGCTGGGCATCCCGTTCTACCTGGCGCGCGCGGACCTGCTGGCCCACCACGCGGCGCGCGGCGGCTTCGTCGAGGGCGGCAGCACCGCGGAGCTCCTGCGCTACCTGCGCCACGAGGCCGCGCACGTGGTCAACTACGCCTACAAGCTGTACGACCGGCCGGAGTGGGTCGAGCGCTTCGGCGCCATCACGCAGCCCTATGTCGAGGACTACCGGCCGCAGCCGTTCTCGCGCCAGTTCGTGCGCCACCTGCCGGGCTGGTACGCGCAGATGCACCCCGACGAGGACTGGGCCGAGACCTTCGCGGTGTGGCTCACGCCGAGGAGCGAGATCGCCGACTGGCGACGCGACTATGCGGGCTGGGCCGCGCTGGCCAAGCTGGAGTACTGCGACCAGCTGATGGCGGAGCTGGCCGGGCAGCAGCCGCTGGTGACGCTGGTGGACGACGACGAGACGCTGGAGACGCTCGAGTACACAGTGGACGAGTATTACGAGGACGCGAGCGAGGGCGAGGGCGAGGGCGAGGGCGAGGGCGAAGGTGAGGGTGAGGGTGAGGGCGAGGGTGAGGGTGAGGGCGAGGGTGAGGGTGAGGGCGAGGGTGAGGGCGAGGGCGAAGGCGAGGACGAGGACGAGGACGAGGACGAGTTGCCCGCCGGCGTCGATGGCAATCTGCGTGCGGTGTTCGAGGACGCTGGCAGCCACGAGTCGGCGTCAACGGCCGTGCGCCTGCCAGCGGGCGCGCTGATCCGCCAGCTCGCTCCGGCGCTGATGGCCGACGTCTATCGCTGGACGGGCCACTTCCCGGAGCGCACCCGCGCCCTGGTCGACCACCTGGCCGAGCGCGCCGACGCCCTGGCACAGGTGTACCCCGCCGACGCCGAGGCCCGGGCCATCACCGCGGTGACCACGCTGGTCACGGCGCTGGCCATGAACCACGTCCTCGAAGGGCGATATTCCCCCTAGTTTTACGGAAGGACGGCAGCGCGGGTCGCGTATCGCCCGGCATGCGAAAGCTGCACCTGGTCTCCACCCTGGCGCTGGTCCTGCCCCTGGCCACCCTGGCGCCTGCGGCCCACGCCTGCGGCAACGACGCCGATCATCAGATGCCACCCCCGATGCCCGACCCCATCCGCGAGGTCATCAACGGCGAGGTCTATACCCACACCCGCGCCTGGGACGAGCTTCGCATCACCGAGATGCGCGCCGCCATCAACACCGTCAAGACGCTGGTGACCTCGCGCCCGGGCCAGAGCTGGATGTACTGGGACAACCTGGCGCTGTCGCTGATCCGTACCGGTCAGGCCGCCGAGGCCCTCGCCGTGCTCGACGACAAGGACCGCTACCTGGCCAGCGTGCAGCTCGACGACAGCGCGCTGCGCATGGCCAGGGTGTGGAGCCACGGCAACCGCGGCACCGCGTGGCTGGCGCTGGGCGACGAGGCCAACGCGCTGGCGTCGTTCCAGGACGCCGTCGCCGCCGACCCCGAGGCCCACGGCGGCCGCGAGTGGGCGCACATCCAGCTGATGCACTACGAGCTCAACGTCGAGCGCTACCCTGCCCTGGCGTCGGCCGACTTCCTGGGCGTCCGGTACCGCGCCATCGGCGAGGGCCGCGTCACCGCCGCGCGCGAGCTGGCCGAGACGCTGGCCGACCTCATCACGAACGGCAGCCGGCCCGAGGACGATCGCTGGATCTACTTTGCGCTCGGGCGCGCGCTGGAGGCCGGCGAGCGCAAGGGTGACGCCTCGTTCGCCTACCGGCGCGCCGAGGTGCTGGGCCATCCCCACGCCGGCGCCGCGCTCGACGCCCTGGGCGCGGCGGGCTCGTCGCGCGAGGTCGCCGACAGCTTCTGGGAGCGCGGGCAGCAAGAGGTCCAGCGCCGCCAGGCGGTCGAGGTCGCCAGCCTGACCAAGGTGGCGGCCAGGGGCAAGACCAGGGGTCGGAAGTAGCGCTTCGCTTCGAGGGGGTTATCCGCGCGCCGAGATCTCCGCCACGAACGCCCCCAGCAGGTTCTCCGCCACCCGGCGCCGGTAGCGCGCCGTCGAGCGGATGTCGTCGATGGGGGCGATCTCCGCCGACAGGGTGGCGGTCGCCCCCGCCAGGGCGCCGGCCAGCTCGGCCAGGCTGAGACCGCGCAGCGCGGCCTCGGTCTGCGCACAGGGCAGCACCACCGGGGCCACGCCGCCGAGCGCGATCCCCACGTCGCTGACCCGCCCTGCCGCCAGCGTCGCCACCCCCGCGAAGCACACCTTGGAGATGGCCTGGGCGCGCCGCGGCCCGACCTTGCGGTAAAAGTGCACGCGCCCCGCACCGCGCGCGAGGCGCACCCGCGTGATCAGCTCGCCGGGTTGCATCACGGTGGTCTTGTACCCGGTGTGGAAGCTGCGATAGCGCACCCAGCGCCGCCCCGCGGCCGAGGCCAGCTCGACCTCGGCGTCGTAGGCCAGCAGCGCCGGCGGGGTGTCGGCCGCCGGCGACGCGTTGGCGATGTTGCCGCCGATGGTGCCGCGATTCTGGATCGCCGGCCCGCCGGTCTCGGCACCCGCGCGCCCCAGCAGCGGCAGCTCGCCTTGCAGCAGGGCGTGCTCCTGGACCTCGCTGAAGGTGGTCAGCGCGCCCAGGGTGACGGTGGCCGGCTGGACCTCGATGCCGCGCAGCTCGACGAGGCCCCAGATGTCGATGAGCCGCTTCCAGGGCAGCTTGCCCGCCGCCAGCAGCACCATGACGTCAGTGCCGCCCGCCAGCGGACGCAAGCTCGGCTCCGCCGCCAGCCGGGCCAGGGCATCGCCGAGATCGCGGGGCCTGACCAGCTCGAAGTCCTCCACCCGCGAACGCATCAGGCCGACTCCAGGGCGCGCACCACGGCCTCGAAGATCTTCATGTAGCCGGTGCAGCGACACAGGTTACCGGCCAGCGCCGTGCGCACGTCGGCCTCGCTGGGTCTTGGCACCTTGTCAAGCAAAGCGGTCGCCGCCATCAACATTCCCGGGGTGCAGATGCCGCACTGCGCGCCGCCATACTGCAGGAACGCCTGCTGCACCTTGGACAGCGTGGCGGCGTCGGGCGCCAGCCCCTCGACGGTGCGCACCCTGGCGCCGGCGCACTGGCCCACCGGCACCAGGCAGCTGACCACCAGGCGGCCATCGACCTCGACCGCGCAGGCGCCACACTCACCCTCGCCGCAGCCCTCCTTGGCGCCGTGCAGCCCGAGGTCGTCGCGCACCACGTCGAGCAGGCGCTTCATCGGGTGCACCTCGACGGTGCAGGCCCGGCCGTTGACGCTGAACTCGAGCTTGCTCATGCGGCACCCGCCACGCCGGCACCCGCCACGCCGGCACCGGCACCGGCGCCATCACCATTGCTCGCGCCCGCGCCCTCGACCGCGTCCATGATGACCTCGGGCGTGGCCGGGATGCGCCGGATGCTGACGCCCAGCGCGTCCTCGATGGCGTTCAGGATCGCGGGCGCCGGTCCATCCATGGGCAGCTCGCCGATCCCCTTGGCCCCGAACGGCCCATAGGGATAGGGCGCCTCGGCGAACAGCACGCGGATCGGCGGGATGTCCTCCGAGGTCGGCATGATGTAGTCGGTCATGCGGTTGTTCGACATCACGCCGTCCCGCCACACCACGTTCTCGTACAGCGCCCAGCCGATGCCCTGCGCCACGCCGCCCTCGATCTGGCCGGTCGCCAGCACGGGATGGATCACGCGTCCGACCTCCTGCGCGGCCACGAAGTCGAGGACGCGCGCCTCGTACGTCAGCATGTCGACCTCGACCTCGGCGACGTAGACGCCCCACGAGTAGGCGCCATAGGCGTCGCCGCGGAAGGCGCCCTCGTCCCACTTCACGTAGGGCGGCGCCTCGTACTGCGCCAGCGCGCGCAGCGGGCCGAGCGTGGCCAGGTGGCGCTGCACCGCCGCGCGCAGGTCGCCGCCGCCGTCCGCGGGCAGCAGGCCCGCCGCGACCAGCCGCGCGCGCAGCGTGTGCGCCGCGGTCTCGACCAGCTTGCCGACGATGGTGCAGGTGCGCGAGGCCACCGTGGGGCCGCTGTTGGGCACGTCGCGGGTGTCGGGTGTCGCGACCTCGACGTCGGCCATGTCGACACCGAGCGCGTCGGCGGCGATCTGTGCGAACACCGTCTGGGTGCCCTGCCCGATCTCGGTGCTGGAGGCCAGCACGCGCACGCGCCCGTCGGCCATGCCCTCGACGCCGACCACCGAGGCCAGGTACTTCTCGCCCGAGCCGGTGAAGCCGGTGCCGTGCAGGAAGGTCGCCAGCCCGAGGCCGCGCCGGCGCAGCGGCGCCCCGCTGCGCGCCCGCTCGGCGGCGATGTCGGTCCGCTTGCGCTCCCAGTCGGCCAGGGCCAGCGCGCTGCCCAGCAGCGCGCCCAGATCGATGTCGTCGCGCACCAGCTGCCCGGTGGCCAGCTCGCCGCCCTTGGTCACGAAGTTCTTGCGCCGCAGCGCCTCGGGCGTGAGGCCCAGCTTGTGCGCGACCTCATCGAGGTGGCGCTCCAGCGCGAAGATGCTCTGCGGCGCGCCGAAGCCGCGGAAGGCGCCGTGCGGCGGCGTGCTGGTGGCCATGGCCCGCCCGCGCACGCGCACATTGGCGACGCTGTAGGGACCCGCGGCGTGGATGGTCCCGCGCGACAGCACGACCTGCGACAGCGTGGCGTAGGCGCCGCCGTCGAGCACGAAGTCGATGTCGAGCGCGGTCAGCGTGCCGTCCCGGCGCGCCGCGCTGCGCACCCGCGTGCGCGAGGGGTGGCGCTTGGTGGTCGCCGCCATGTCCTCGCCGCGGTCATAGAGGATGCGCACCGGGCGGCCGGCCTTGCGTGCCAGCAGCGCGACGTGGATGCCGAGGATGCTGGGGTACTCCTCCTTGCCGCCGAAGCCGCCGCCGGTCTCGAGCTGCACCACGCGGGCGCGCTCGGGCCCGACGCCGAAGCACTTCATGAGCCCCTTCTGTACATAGTAGGGGCACTGCATCGAGCCCCACACCGTCACGACGTCGCCCTCCAGCGCGCCGATCATGCCGTTGTTCTCGATGTACAGCTGCTCCTGCGCGCCGGTCTCGTAGACGCCCTCGCTGACCACCTCGGCGGCGGCGAAGGCGGCGTCGACGTCTCCCTTGTCGATGCCGTAGCTCTTGATGACGTTGTCTTCGCCGTACACCACGGTGCGCGCGGCCAGGGCGTCGTCCAGCGTCAGCACCGCGGGCAGCGGCTCGACCTCGAGGCGGATCGCGCGCCGCGCCGGCTCCAGCGCGTGCGGGTCAGGGTGCGCCAGCAGGACCACCGGCTCCTCGCGGTGGGCGATGATGTCGCCGATGCCGACCAGCGCGGGCTGATCGTGGTCGACGATCAGGGCCACCGTGTTGACCCCGCCCGCTGCGATGATGTCGGCCGCGGTGACCACCACATACTCGTCCCAGCGCACCTCGGGGCCGAAGTGGATGGCGCGCAGCCGCCCGCGCGCCACCTGCGAGCGCACGGTGGCCCCGTGCAGCATCCCTGGCATGGTGACATCGCCGACATAGCGCGCCTGGCCGCGCAGCTTGGCGTCGGCCTCGCGACGCGGAACGCTGCGCCCAACGGCTTTTCCCGTCATGGCGCGCGAGGGTAGCATTGACGCCCTGAATCAGCTTCCGCATAATCGCCGTCGGAGGGCGGGGCCAGCGCGCAGGTCGAGACACCCGAGGAGGAGCCCCTGGATCCACGCAGCGCAGTCCCCCCGGCCCCACCCCGCGTCCTCGTGGTGACCGACCGCCCGGTCGTCCCGCCACATCCGCTGGCCACCCTGCTCGCGCCGGCCGGCCTCGAGGGCGTGATGGTGCCCGACCCCAGGCGGCCCGGCTCCATCGAGGCCTGGCTGGGGCACCAGCTGACGCCGCGGGCCGTGGTCATCGAGATCATCATCGACAGCCAGGCGGCGGCCGCCTTCTCGGCGCGGGTGCGCGCCTTCAGCGCCGACATCCCGATGGTGATCGTGTCGCGCATGACGGCGGCCAGCCTGCAGAGCCTGCGCGCCGACGTGTACCTGTCGCCGGAGCAGGCCCAGGCCACGCTGGCGCGCACGGTGCGCGACCTCATCGGCATGATGGTCCATGGCGGCGGCACCGGGTCGCCGCGCGCGGCCAGCGTGCCGCCGGTGCCGCAGCAGGCGCCGGTGCCGCAGCAGGCGCCGGTGCCGCAGCAGGCGCCGTCGCAGCACCCGGCGCCGGTGCAGCAGGCGCCGGCCACCCCGCAGCCTCCCACGCGACCGGCGGCCGCCGCGCCGACACAGCGCGCGGCGTCGATCGCGCCCGGGCCGACCGCCCAGCTGCGCCCCGGCTCGCTGCCGGTCAACCTGCGCCTCGACAGCTGGGACCAGTACGTCGTCCTCTACACCGGCAACCTCAGCCGCGGCGGCATGTTCGTGCGCATGGCCGAGCCGCCTCCGGTGGGCAGCCCGGTGCACCTGCGCATCGCGCTGCCGGGCGGTGACCTCGTCGAGCTGCCCGGCGAGGTCTCGCACGTGGTCAAGGCCGCTGGCGCCGCCACAGCCAGCGGCGGCCAGCGCCCCGGCATCGGCATCAAGCTCGACAGCTTCTCGCCCCAGCGCCAGGCCCAGCTCGACGGCCTGCTGGCGCGCGTGCACGGCTCGGCCGGGCCGACGCCCTCGGCGACCGGCACCGGCTCGCAGCAGGCCATGGGCCAGGGCGTGCCCACCGCGGTGACGGCGCACGGCTCGGGCGGCGCGCAGCAGACGCCGCCGCCCGCCAGCAGCAGCGAGCTGGCGCGCACCCTGGCGTCACGGCTGGCCGACCTGCGCCGGCAGGACGCCTTCTCGGCGCTCGGGCTGCCGCGCGACGCCGACGTCGACGGCGTGCGCAAGACCTTCCTGACCATGGCCAAGGTGTGGCACCCCAGTCGCTTCGCGCTGGAGCCCGACGAGGTGCGCGAGCTGGTCGCCGACATCTTCATCGTGCTGCGCCGCGCCCACGACACCCTGTCCGACGAGGGGCGCATCGTGGCCTACCGCCAGCGCCTGGACAACCCGGGCAGCCCCTACGGCACGCGCAGCGGCGGCCAGACCGTGCCACGCGCGCAGGCCACCCCGACCACGCCACCGCCCAACCTGGCCCCGCGCACCGACGGCGGCGCTCAGGGTCGCGCGCCGCTGCCCGGCATGGGCGTGCACATCAGCGGCGCAGGCGGTGCCCCGCTGACCAACCCCCAGGGCCGCACCGTCCCGGCCAGCGGCGCCCCGACCACCGGCACCCAGGGTCGCACCGTCCCACCCGCGGGCGCCCCGACCACCGGCACCCAGGGTCGCACCGTCCCACCCGCGGGCGCCCCGCCGCCGAGCACCGGCGCGCGCACCCAGGCCCCGGTGCCCACGCTCGACGAGGCCGACCTGTTCGCCGGAGTCGAGGCCGACCTCGACGGCAACAGCGGCGCCAGCCCCAACCTGATGCCCGCCGATCGCGAGATCGCCGAGGGCATGGCGCTGCTCAAGGCCGGCAACAACGCCTCGGCGCGCGCCGCCTTCGAGCGCGGCCTCTCGCACGACGCCCAGAACCGCGAGCTGCGCGCGCTGCACGCGGTGGCGCGCGGGCGCGAGGCCATGGCGGCCGGGCAGCTCGAGCCGGCCACCCAGCTGCTGCAGAGCGCGGTGTCGATGTACCCGAGCTGCGTCCCGGCGCTGGAGAGTCTGCGCCAGCTCAACGACGTCAAGTCCAAGCAAAAGCGCAGCCTGCTCGAGCGGCTGCTCGATCGCCGTGGTGGTGGAGGTGGCTCGTGAGCGCGCCGATCATCGGCATCGATCTCGGGACCACCAACTCGTGTGTCGCCATCCTGGAGAACGGCGTCGCCAAGGTGCTGACCAACGCGGTCGGAGATCGCACCACGCCCTCGATGCTGGCGCTGCGCGAGGACGGCAAGCTGGTGGTCGGCGCGGTGGCGCGCCGCCAGGCGGTGTCGAACCCGACTCGCACGCTGTTCGGCGTCAAGCGCCTCATCGGCCGCCGCCACGACGCCCCCGAGGTCGCCGAGCTGGCCGGCGTGGTGCCCTTCCCCATCGTGCGCGGCCCCAACGGCGACGCCTGGGTGCGCCTGGGCGACAAGGTGCTCAGCCCGTCGGAGGTGTCAGCGCACGTGCTCGGCGATCTGCGCGCCACCGCCGAGACCTACCTGGGTCAGAAGGTGACCCAGGCCATCATCACGGTGCCGGCCTACTTCGACGACGCGCAGCGCCAGGCCACCCGCGACGCCGGACGCATCGCCGGCCTCGAGGTGCGCGCCATCATCAACGAGCCGACCGCGGCGGCGCTGGCCTACGGCGTCCACAAGGAGGGCGCGCCCAGCCTGATCGCGGTGTTCGATCTCGGCGGCGGCACCTTCGACATCTCGATCCTGCGCATCGAGGACGGCGTCTTCGAGGTCCTGGCCACCAGCGGCGACACCCTGCTCGGCGGCGACGACTTCGACCGGGTGCTGGCGGTCGCGCTGCGCAAGGAGGCCGAGGCCGCCCACGGCGCGCCCATCACCGATCCGGTCGCGCTGCAGCGCCTGGTCGACGCCGCCGAGCGCGCCAAGCGCGAGCTGTCGGCGCTGGCCAGCACCGAGGTCCAGCTGCCCTTCCTGGCCACCGGCGGGGCTCAGGGGTCGGGCGCGCTGTCGTTCCAGCGCACCGTGACCCGGGCCTGGCTGGAGGAGCTGACCGCCTCGCTGCTGGAGCGGCTGGAGGCGCCGTGCATGCGCGCGCTGGCCGACTGTCGCCTGGAGGCCGACCGCATCGATCACGTGGTCCTGGTCGGCGGCATGACGCGCATGCCGGCAGTCGAGGCGCGCGCCGCGGCCATCTTCGGCAAGCGCCCGGTCAAGGGCGTCAACCCCGACGAGATCGTCGCCATCGGGGCCGCCACGCAGAGCGCCATCATGCAGGGCCAGATGGGCGACGTGGTCCTGCTCGACGTGGCCTCGCACTCGATCGGCGTCAAGGTCGCGGGCGGCCGCTTCTCGACCATCATCGCGCGCAACTCGATGGTGCCCGCGCGCGAGACCAAGGTCTTCACCACCACCAGCGATGGCCAGGACTTCGTGTCGATCGAGGTCTACCAGGGCGAGGAGCCGATGGCGGCCAAGAACCGCCTGCTGGGCAAGTTCATCCTGGGTGATCTGCCGCACGCGCCGGCCGGCAAGGTCAAGGTCGAGGTCCAGTTCACCCTGGACTGTGACGGCATCGTGCGCGTCGAGGCGCGCGATCTGGGCAGCGGCAAGGCGACCTCGAAGAAGATCCTGGCCTCCTCGGGGCTGAGCGCCGAGGAGGTCGATCGCCTGGCCAAGGGCTACGTCCTGGGGACGTAGCGCACTCGCAGGAACATCGCGGCGGCGGCGTATGTTCCCGATAGCGGTCACTTCCGACCGAGGCTAAACTGAACCCCCATGCATCTTCGCTCGCCGCGCGTAGGGCAGCTCTCCACCTCGTTGCTCGTTGTCGCCCTGGGTAGCGCCGCTCTGGCTGCTCCGCCGGCTCCCAAGCCGGCGCCGCGGCCGGCGGCAGCCAAGGCCACCCCGGAGAAGATGCCCGACGACATCTTCCCGCTGGCCAAGATCCGGCCCGGGATGAAGGGCTACGGCCTGACCGTCTTCAAGGGCACCAAGCCGGAGCGCTTCGACTTCGAGGTCATCGGCATCCTCACCAAGTTCCTGCCCGATCAGGACGTGGTTCTGGTGCGCTCCGACGATCCCAAGCTGGCGCTGTCGGGCTTCGCGCAGGGCATGTCCGGCAGCCCGATGATGATCGAGGGCAAGAACGCCGGCGCCTTCGCCTACGCCTTCCGCTTCAGCAAGGAGTCGATCGGCGCCTTCACGCCCATCGAGACCATGATCAAGCAGGGCCGCACCCCGCCGCGCGGGCCCAACCTGACCGCGCTGGCGTCACGCGACGAGTGGAAGCAGCACGGCCTCGACAGCTTCATCGCCGGCCGCGATCGCGCCGCCAGCGCCAGCGAGCGCGACCAGGCCTGGGCCGTGCGCGCCCCGCTGCCCCCGGTGCCCACGGCGCCGCGCGGGCCGGAGCAGCGCCTGGAGCGCGCCAGCGTGCCGCTCAGCGTGGCGGGCTTCTCGCCCAAGGCTCTGGCCGAGGCGACGCGGATGTTCTCGCCGCTGGGGCTCGAGCCGATGACCGGCGGCGGCGGCAGCGCGCCCGACGAGGGCCCGACCGCGTTCGAGGCCGGTGGGTCGATCGGCGTCCAGCTGGTGCGCGGCGACATGAGCGCGGTGGGCACCGGGACCGTGACCTATGTCGACGGCAAGAGCCGGGTGCTGGGCTTCGGCCACTCGATGTTCCAGATGGGCGAGATCTACGTGCCGGTGGTGACCGCGACCATCCACGCCTTCATGGCGTCGTCGATGATCTCCTTCAAGCTGTCGACCCCGAACCGCGAGGTCGGCACCCTGGTGCAGGACCGCCAGGCCATGATCGCGGCGCTGACCGACCGCAAGACCGACATGATCCCGGTCGATGTGCGCATCACCGGCGCCGGGCCGCAGCCGGTCGACTGGCACACCGAGGTGGTGCGCCATCGCTTCCTGACCCCGACCTTCGTCATGATGTCGGTGTTCTCGGCCATCGGCGTGCACGCCACCGACGTGGCCGCGCAGACCATCACCATGAGGTCGACGCTGGTGCTGGATGGCTTTCAGCCGCTGACGTTCACCGACTATGCCTTCGCGCCCGACGGCGTGTCGGGCGGGTCGATCGGCGCCGCGCGCGCGCTGCGCATCCTGACCCCGCTGCTGTTCAACCCCTACGCGCCGGTCACCATCAAGAGCGTCAAGGTCGACGTCGACGTCGCCTACAAGAGCGACTACATCGAGATCGACCAGGTCCGGCTCGACCAGGCCGAGGTCACCGCGGGCCAGCCCACGGTGGCGCGGGTGACCGTGCTGCCCTATGGCGGCGCGCGCTACGAAATCCCGATCACCTTCACGGTGCCCAAGCGGCTGGCCGGCCAGATCGTCCGCATCGAGGTCGCGCAGGGCGACATGGTGCGCCCCGAGATGGCGCCGCCTGAGAACCTGCCCCAGCTCGTCGAGGTCCTGCGCAAGGGCACCTACCCGGGCAACGCCATGGTGCTGACGGTGTGGAACCCCGACGAGGGCGTGACCCTGAAGGGCAAGGTCATCAGCGACCTGCCCGACTCGGTGATCGACAGCTTGAAGCCGGGCACCAGCACACGCCGCGCGGAGCCGTTCCGCTCGGCGGCGCGCGTCGTGGTGCCGACCGGCAAGGTGATCGACGGGCGCATCGACCTCAGCGTGAAGGTCAAGCCGCTGGATTCTGACGAGGAGACCAAGTGAAGCGACTGGTGGGGATGATGGCTGGCGCGGCGGTGGCCGCGCTGGCGGTGCCGGCGTTCGCGGTGACGACGAAGACCTGGACCGTGACCAGCTTCCGCGACTTCGACGACGGCGAGGCCAAGGGGGTGCTGATCGGGCCGCAGGGTGATGCCCAGGCGGGCATCGGGACCAAGCGCACCGACCTCGGCGCACCGCTGGCGATGTCCAGCCTGGCCCTCGGCAAGCGCGTCCTCATCGGCAGCGGTGACGAGGGCGCGGTGCTGTCCTACGAGGCCGGCAAGGTCAAGCCACTGGCCAAGCTGGACGGCGTCACCCTGGTGGCCACGCTGGCGCTGTCGCCCGACGGCAAGACGGTGTGGGCGGGCGGCACCCCGGGCGGCGGCGTGTTCGCCATCGAGCTGGCGACCGGCAAGCCGCGCAAGCTGACGACGCTGGAGGGTGGCGACCACGTGTGGGCCATCGTGCCGTCGGCGGATGGCAAGACGCTGTGGGTGGGCACCGGGCCCAACGGCAAGCTGTTCAGCGTCGATGTCGCCAGCGGCAAGTCGAAGGTGCTGTGGGACAGCGGCAAGAAGCACCTGCTGTCGGTGCTCGAGGACGCCGGCGGCCTGCTGGTGGGGGCGTCGGACGACGCCGAGCTGTACCGGGTCGACGTCAAGACCGGGGCGGCGCGCGCGGTGGCCGACTTCTCGGGGCAGGAGATCAAGGCCATCGCGGTGCGGGACAAGGTGATCTACCTGGTGGTGAACGAGTTCCAGGGCCCGCCGTCGGGGACGGTGACCGGGCCCGCCAAGCCGACCGGGATCAAGCCCAAGGGGGGCGACAGCTCGGCGGGGTCGAACGTGCCGCGGCCGGGCGAGCGCAAGGGCAAGGGCTCGCTGTGGCGCATCGATCCGGATGGGCGCATCGACCAGCTGCACGCGCTGACCGACAGCTACTTCACGTCGCTGTACGTGGCCAAGAACGGCGACGTCTTCGCGGCCTCGGGCGGCGCCGGCAAGGTCTATCTCATCAAGGACAGCGACCGTAGCGTGCTGACGGCGTTCGACGTCGACGAGCGCCAGGTCCTGACCATGGCGGGGGCGCCGGGTGGCGAGGCGCCGCTGCTGCTGGGCACCGGCGACACGGGCGCCGTGTACGAGGTCGGCGGCGCGCGCGCGGACGCGCTGTACACCTCGAAGGTGTTCGAGGGCGAGGCGCTGACGCGCTGGGGTGGCGTGCGCTTCTCGTCGAGCGGGCCGGCGCCCGCGCTGGAGACGCGCAGCGGCAACACCGCGTCGCCCGACAAGACCTGGTCATCGTGGAGCAAGCTGGCCGCGGTGCGGCCGGCGCCCGGCGGCGCCTCGCTGGGCAAGGTCGCGAGCCCGCCGGGCCGCTACCTGCAGTGGCGCACCAAGCTGGCCAGCGGCACCGTGCTGCGCGACATGACGGTGTACCTCTTGCCGCAGAACCAGCGCACGCGGGTGCTGGACATCAGCGCTGGTGACGACCCGGCGGCCAAGAAGCCGTCGGTGACGACGCAGACCGGGACCACCAAGTCGCGCTCGCCGGTGACCAAGCTGAAGTGGAAGGTCGACAGCGGCGATGACGACGAGGTGACCTACAAGCTGGAGTACCGCGTCGAGGGTGACGCCGCCTGGCGCGAGCTTTCGACCAACACCGGCACCGAGCCGTTCACCCGGACCGACTTCGACTGGAACACCGAGCTGATGCCCGACGGCATGTACGAGCTGCGCGTGACGGCGTCGGATGCACGCTCGAACCCGCCCGAGCTGGCGCTGCAGCACAGCCTGATCTCGCGCCCGTTCCTGGTCGACAACCAGAAGCCCGAGGTCGCGGGGCTGGTGTTCAAGGCCGGCGTGGTGACCGGCCGGGTGCGCGACAGCTTCTCGCGGGTGGACGAGATCGCGTACAGCCTGGATGGCGGCGACTGGACGGTGGCGTTCCCCGACGACGGCGTGTTCGACGACGTCGCCGAGACCATGACGCTGCGCCTGGGCAAGCTGGCTGCGGGGCTGCACACCATCGCGGTGCGCGGGGCAGACGAGGCTGACAACGTGGGCGTGGCGACACTCAGCTTCCGCACGCCGTAAGCGCGCGGAGCCGAGCTCCGATCCACTCCCTGCTCCTCGCCCCCGCCCAGACATGCCCACCCTCATCCAGCTCGACGTCGGCCTGCTCGCCAACTTCGTGACCCTGATCGGCAGCGACGGCGCCTGCGCCGTGGTCGACCCCGCCTTCGAGGTCGACCGCGTCCTCGCCGAGGTCGTCCGCCGCGGCTGGCGCGTCGTCGCCATCTTGATCACCCACACCCACGAGGACCACATCGAAGGCGTCGCTGCCTGCGCCGCCGCGGGGACCGACCTCCCGGTCTACGTCGGCGCCGCCGAAGCCCCCGCCCTGCGCCGCCACGCCCCCGCCGCCCGCATCATCGAGGTCCACGGTGGCGAGACCCTGACCATCGGCACCACCCGGGTGCGCGCCCTCGCCACCCCCGGCCACACCCTCGCCGGCATCACCTGGCTCGGCGACGGCTTCGCCTGCACCGGCGACGTCCTCTTCGTCGGCAGCTGCGGCCGCAGCGACCTCGAACCCGGCGGCGATCCCCGCGCCCTGTGGCGCTCACTCCAGCAGCTCGCGACCCTCCCCGAGGAGACCCGGATCTACCCCGGCCACGACTACGGCCCCACCCCGACCTCGACCATCGCCTGGGAGCTCCTGCACAACCCCTGCTTCCGCCCCGCCGACGAAGCCACCTTCACCCGCTGGCAACACACCCGGGAGTCCGCGAACGGCTGAGGCACCACCTGCTCGCGCACTGACACCGCCGCACCGCCGCACCGCCGCACCGCCGCACCGCCGCACCGCCGCACCGCCGCACCGCCGCACCGCCGCACCGCCGCACCGCCGCACCGCCGCACCGCCGCACCGCCG
>JADYYK010000207.1 GCA_020853705.1 Deltaproteobacteria bacterium | reverse complement strand
TCGGGCTCGAAGTGCACGTGCCAGTCGATGACCCCGACCTGGTGGCGCAGCGCCGCGCCGACCACCGCGCCGCCAGCGTCAGGCGTGCGCGCGCGCGCGCCGCGCCGGCACGCCGCCAGGGTCAGCGGCAGCAGGCACAGCGCGAGGCACCCAAAGCGCCGCATCGGCGCCTCGGCCTACTTCATCCAGTCGGGGGTCTTGTCGTCGGGCGGCGGCTCGGACGGCGAGGCCGACGGGGTCGGTGACGGGGTCGGCTTCTTCGAGGGCGACGGCGACGGCGACGCCACCGGGGTCGGCGACGGCGACGGGCTGGCCGACGGCGACGGGCTGGCCGACGGCGACGCCGACGGCGAGGGCGACGCGGTGGGCGACGGGGTCGGCGACGCCACCGGGCTGGCCGTGGGCGACGGGCTGGGCTCGTCGGTCGGCTGCGGGACCTTCGGGTTCTTGGGGCGCTTGGGCTTGTCGACCACCGCCACCACCGGCACCTTGGTCAGGGTGACCGCGGTCTCCTGGGTGACCCGGCCGTTGACCTCGGTCCAGCCCTCGTCACCGGCCGAGACCGACGCGGTGGCGTCCTCGAAGCCGGCCAGCTTGAAGCTCAGCTCGTGGGCCTTGCTGCTGTCGAGCTTGCGCACCACGAAGGGCGTGCGACCCAGCTTGACGCCGTCCATGGTCAGCATGGCGCCCGGCGGCGTGGTCTTGACCGTCAGCACCCGCTCCAGCGCGACCAGCTTGCCGTCGAGCTTGGCGCCCTCGGCGACCTTGACCGACAGCGCCAGCTTCTTGTGCATCGGCAGCGTCAGCTCGATCGCCAGGGTGTCCCCCGCCTTCAAGCCATCGATCTGGGTCGGCGTGGTGCCCGCGGCGGCGCCCTTCACCATCACCGTGGCGCCCGCGGGCTCCGAGGTCACCGGGACGGAGATCCCGGTCGGCTCGGGCGGGATGACGTTGCCGACGCTGGGCGACGGCGACGCCGTCGGGTCGGGGCCGCCCGCGCTGGGCGAGGGCGACGTGCTGGGATCGCCACCGGCCGCCACGCTCGGCGAGGCCGACACGCTGGGGCTGGGGTCGCTGCCGCCGGTCACCACGGTGCCGCCCGCGCTGGGTGACACGCTCGGATCGACCGAGGCCACCGGGGCCTTGTCCTGCGGCTTCTTGCGGATGCCGAACCAGTAGGCGGCGAAGCCCGCCGCGGCCAGACCGACGACGACCAGGGCGATGAGGCCGCCCTTGCCGCCCTTCTTCTCCACTCCGGCGGCGGCGACGGCCGCGACCGGCCGCGCGTCCGCGATCGGGGTGACCGTCGCGGGCTTCTTCTCGGGCGCCTTCTCGGGCGCCTTCTTGGCCTCGACCTTGGGCTCCGGCTTGGCCTCGACCTTGGGCTCCGGCTTGGTCTCGACCTTGGGCTCCGGCTTGGTCTCGACCTTGGGCTCCGGCTTGGCCTCGACCTTGGCCTCGACCTTGGCGGCGCCGTTCGAGCCGTTGAGCTTTTCGGCCACCGGGGTCGCCGCGGGGGTCGGGTGCTTGGCGGCCGGCTTGTCGCCGCCCATCACGCCCGCCTTGGTCTCGGCGGCCGGCTCGGCCTTGGCCACCGGACCGGTCTTCTTGACCGGCGGCACGCTGGACGGCCCGATCGGCACCGGCACCGCACCCATCGCCATGATGGTGGCGCGTGGGCGCTCCAGCGGTGGCGGCGTGGTGCGCGGGGTCACCGGGGGCGGACCCGCACCAGCGGGAGCCGCGGCCGCGGCCATGGCGGCCGCCGACACCGGGGCCGCCGCCGGCGCCTTGCCGAACAGCTCCTCGGCGGGCGAGGGCGCCGCAGCGTCGGCCGCGGCGCGCGCCTCGGCCTCCTTGGCCAGATCCATCAGGGGCGCGACCCGCGTCGGCTGATCGAACACGTCGTCCGACCAGTCGTCGTCGCCGCCCGAGGCCAGCGGCATCGGCTTGGGCAGCGGGGTGGCCTCGGACCCGGTGTGCTCGTGGGCGAAGGTCGGGTTGGCGCTGCGCGCCGCGGCGGCCTTGGCCATCGGCCCGGTGGCCCGCACGGCGTCCTTGGCAGGCTCGAATTTCGGCTCGTTTCCGCCGTCCTTCTGCTTCTGCGCCAGGATCTTGGACAGCACCGACTGGCTCTGGTTGAGCAGCTTGTCGAAGCGGACGCCCATGCCTGGAGCCACTCCGGCTCGATCTGGATCATGTTCTCGTGTCCACACCACGGTGCCGTCGCCCGCGATCAGCGGCGAGGCGTCCTGGAGCTGGAACTCGAACTTGAGCTGGGTGCCGATGGGCAAGGGATCCTTGGTCCGGATGAAGATCCCGCCATGGCTGACATCGACCGAGTAACGCTCGATGAACTGGTCGAGTGTCGAGCTCTTGAACTTCACTTTCAGAGTGACTGGCATGCGCTCTTGGGCTCTCGTCTTCACATCACCCACTGGGTTGACTCCCCTGTATAGAGTCGTCTGCCTGACAGTTTAGCGCCGGCCGACGCGGGTTTGCAATGTGTTTGCCGGACTGTTTACATGCGCGGCATGTCCCGATGGATTTGGCTTGGACCCGCGGCGCTGCTGTTCATTGGTGCCAGCAGCCGATATGCCGAGGCTGCGTTCCCACGTCCGCTGCAGACCAGGGCCGGAAAAGGCGCGGTGGCGGCCGATCATCCGCTGGCCTCGGCGGCCGGCGCCGAGATCTTGCGCCGCGGCGGCAACGCCGTCGACGCCGCCTGCGCCACCGTGTTCGCCCTCGGCGTGGTCAATCCCCAGGCGTCAGGCCTCGGCGGCGGCGGCTTCGCGGTGATCTACCGGCCCGGTGCGGCCCCGGAGGCGCTGGATTTCCGCGAGACCGCGCCCGCCGCCGCCACCCGCGACATGTACCTCCGCGACGGCGAGCCGGTGCCCACGCTGTCGCAGAAGGGCGCCCTCGCCGTCGCCGTCCCGGGCGAGCTGGCGGGCTGCGCGGACCTCGTCAAGCGCCTGGGCAAGCTCAAGCTGCGCGCGGTGCTGGAGCCGGCGCGGCGCCTGGCCGCCAGGGGCTTCCCCGCCGGTCCGCACCTGGTGCGCGCCGCCAACGATCCACGCGCGTTCGCTACCGCCCCCCCCGACAAGCCCGAACCACCCCCCGAGCCGGGCTACCTCGCGCTGGTGCGGCCCGGGGGCAAGCCCATGGTCGAGGGCCAGATCATCAGACGCCCGGAGCTGGCGCGCACGCTGGCGACGCTGCAGAAGCAGGGCCCCGACGCCTTCTATCGCGGCACCATCGCCAAGAAGATGGTGGCAGCGGTGGCCGCCGCGGGCGGCATCCTGACGCTGGCGGACCTCGCGAACTACAAGGTCGTCGCGCGCACCCCGGTCGAGCTCAGCTACCGCGGGCGGCGCGTGCTGTCGATGCCGCCGCCGTCGTCGGGGGGGATCGCGCTCTGCGAGACGCTCGGGATCTTGCAGGCCGCGCGCCCCGAACTCGCCTCGCTGGGCGGCAACTCGTCGGCCTACCTGCACCTCGTCGCGGAGGCGCTCAAGCACGCCTTCGCCGATCGCGCCCGCCACCTCGGCGATCCCGCGTTCTTCCAGGTGCCGGTGGCGCACCTGCTCGACCCCGCCTACCACGCCGCGCTGGCCAGGCGCATCGCCACCACGGCGCGCCCCAGCAAGAACCTCGACAGCTATGGCACCGCCGCGCCGCTGAGCGCGCTGGCCGCCCCGCCCGACGATCATGGCACCTCGCACGTCTCGGTGGTTGACTCCAGCGGCATGGCGGTCGCGCTGACCACCACGGTCAACCTCGACTTCGGCGCGCGCTTCGTGGCCGGCGACACCGGCATCGTCCTCAACGATCAGATGGACGACTTCAGCGCCAAGGTCGGGGTGCCCAACGCCTTCGGCCTGATCGGCGGCGAGGCCAACGCCATCGCCCCCGGCAAGCGCCCGCTGTCGAGCATGACGCCAACCGTGGTCCTCGGGCCGGGCAGCCCGGACGTCGAGTTCGTGCTCGGCGGCGCCGGCGGTCCGACCATCATCTCGGGCACCCTGCAGGTGCTGCTCAACCTGACCGAGCTCGGCATGGACGCCGAGGCCGCGGTGGCGACGCCGCGCATGCACGCGCAGTGGCAGCCCGACCTGCTGATGCTGGAGACCGAGCACCCGCTCGACGTGCGCAGCGCGCTCGAGAGGCGCGGCCACGTCCTGGCCCCGACCACCGCGGCGCGCCCGCTCGGTGTGGTCCAGGCCATCCGTCGCTTCCCTGATGGACACCTCGAAGCCGCTTCAGATCCCCGCAAGTTCGGCGCACCTGCCGGTCAGTAGCCGTCCGTTTCCGTCTCGCCAAGCGCGCCCGCGTTGACTACCATGCGCGCCGTGAACACCCTGCCGCCCCCCGGCCCGAAACCCATCCGCAAGGTCCTGTGCGCCAACCGCGGTGAGATCGCCGTCCGCGTCATGCGCTCGTGCAAGGAGCTCGGCATCGGCACCGTCGCGGTGTTCTCCGACGCCGACCGCGCCGCGCCGCACGTGCGCATGGCCGACCAGGCCGTGCGCCTGGGCCCGCCTCCCGCGCGCGAGAGCTACCTCGACATCGGTAAAGTCCTCGCGGCCTGCAAGAGCACCGGCGCCGACGCCGTGCACCCCGGCTATGGCTTCCTGTCCGAGAACGAGGACTTCGCCGACGCCTGCGAGGCCGCCGGCATCACCTTCATCGGCCCCAGCTCGGACTCGATGCGCGCCATGGGCGACAAGACCTCGGCGCGCAAGACCGTCACCGCGGCCGGCGTGCCGGTGGTCCCGGGCGACAACGGCCCCGAGGGGCGCGGCTTCCCGACCACCGAGGCGGCGCTGGCGGCGGCGCGCAAGATCGGCTTCCCGGTCATGCTCAAGGCCTCGGCCGGCGGCGGCGGCAAGGGCATGCGCCTGTGCGAGTCGGAGGCCAAGTTCGCGGCCGCCCTCGAGGGCGCCCGGCGCGAGGCGCTGTCGGCCTTCGGCGACGACGCGGTCTACCTCGAGAAGGCCATCATTCGCCCGCGCCACGTCGAGATCCAGGTCTTCGCCGACAGCTACGGCAACACCGTGCACATGTACGAGCGCGACTGCTCGATCCAGCGCCGGCACCAGAAGGTCATCGAGGAGTCGCCCAGTCCCGCGGTGACCGACGACATCCGCGCCCGCATGGGCAAGATGGCGGTCGATGCCGCCAAGGCATGCAACTACCGCGGCGCCGGCACCATCGAGTGTCTGCTCGACGCCAGCGGCAACTTCTACTTCCTGGAGATGAACACCCGCCTGCAGGTCGAGCACCCGGTGACCGAGCTCATCACTGGCCTCGATCTCGTCGCGCTGCAGATCCGCGTCGCCGAGGGCGCCAAGCTGCCCTTCACGCAGGCGGAGATCCCGCGCCGGGGCGCGGCGCTGGAGTGCCGCGTCTATGCCGAGGATCCCATCCGCTTCCTGCCCAGCCCGGGCACCATCACGTACCTGCGCACGCCGGCCGGGCCGTATGTGCGCGACGACTCCGGGGTCTACAGCGGCTCGGAGATCTCGACCTTCTATGACCCCATGATCTCCAAGCTGTGCGTGTGGGGCGACACCCGCGAGCAGGCCATCGCGCGCATGCGCCGCGCCATCGGCGAGTACCGCGTGCGCGGGATCAAGACCAACCTGCCGTTCCACCGGCGCGTGCTCGAGAACGCCGCCTTCATCGCCGGCGACTACGACACCAGCTTCATCGAGCGCCACAAGGCCGACCTGCAGCCCACCGGCCTCGCCGCCGACGAGCTCGACGCCGGCCTGGCCGCCGCGGTGGCGGTGCGTGCGGCCGCCGCGCTGACCCCGGCGACCGGCCCGGCCGCGAGTGGCACCGGGGACGCGCCGGCGGGATACTCTGGCTGGCGCCGCGGTCGCACCGGCTGGCGCGGAGGACGCGGATGAGGCAGGCGAGGCGGACCATCAAGCTCGGGCTGACGGCGCTGCTGGTGACGGTGGCGCTGCTGGCCGGCTGCAAGAAGAAGAAGAAGGCCGCGGCCCCGGTGCCGTCGACCCCGGTGCAGTTCACGTCGACCCCGGGGGCGGTGTCGGAGAACGCGCCCCTGACCTGTGACGGCTTCGTGGTCGCCGACTCGGCCAAGGCTCGCAGCGCGCTGGCTCACCTGGCCGACAGCGCGGCGGGCAAGACGCCGGCGGGCCCCGACCTCGGCTGCATGCTCGCCGGCGCCCTCGCCGGCAAGAAGCTCCCGGATGTGATCGACGCCACCAAGGCGCACGCCCTGGTCGAGCACGGCGATTTCCTGCCCTGGAGCATCGAAGAGGCGCAGTCCAAGCCGCCGCACTGGTCCACCAGCGTCACCGGTGCGAGCGAGTGCCAGCGCCTCTCCAAGGACGGCGCTGCAGCCTACTTCTGCAAGATCGCTGGGGTTTATCGGTTGATCCAGGTCGAGAACCTGGGCCCCGGGTTGACCGCCCCGACGAATTGACGCATAAACACTGCCACGAGGCCACGACTTGTACACGATCATCGACAACTGCACGGGCTGCACCGCATGCGAGAAGCGCTGCCCGACCTCGGCGATCCACGGCGTCAAGAAGGAGATGTTCTTCATCGATGCCGAGCTGTGCATCGATTGTGGGGCCTGCGGCGTGGTGTGCCCCGATGACGCCATCCTCGACTCGTATGGCCGCCTGTGCGAGCAGATCAAGGGCGCCGACCGCCCCAAGGCCTTCGTCGAGCTCGAGAAGTGCACCGGCTGCGTCTACTGCGTGAACTCGTGCCCGTTCGACGTCATCACCATGGAGGTCGCGCCCCCGGTCCTGCAGGGCCTGGGCGGGATCTCGGAGCGCATCGCCGTGGTCGAGACCAAGCGCTGCACCGGCTGCACGGTGTGCGAGCTCGACTGTCCGTACGACGCCATCCACATCTGGAAGCAGTCTGATCCCCGCGCCAAGCTCACCGAGCAGCGCACCAAGGAGCTCTGGGCCGGTGGCCTCGAGCTCGCGTCACCGCCCGACAGCAACAAGGCGGCCTGACGCCCCAACGCCTCCTTCGAGGCACCCCCCCAGGAATGTCCGAACCCTCCAGTATCGCGTCACAGAAGCAGTCGAAGACCGTCCGCACGCCGACCGATCCCCGCATCCTCGATGCGCGGGTGCAGTTCGATCGGGGTGACTTCCTCGCCACCCGGCGCACCCTCGAGGTGCTGCTGCGAGCCAACCCGCCCGAGCCGACCCGCAAGGAGGCCGAGGATCTGAAGCAGCGCCTGGGCACCGACCGGGTCTCCATCGGCCTGGCCATCGCCTGCCTGATCCTGTTCGTGGTCGTCGCCTTCACCTACCTCTCGTAGCCCACCAAGCGCGCTACTCGCTCTGTCCACGCTGGATCAGCGGGGCCAGGATGGCGGCCAGCTCGCCGGCGTCATAGAACGTCCCGTGCGGTGGGCAGACGTCGATGCGCACGGCGTCGCCGTGCTCGCCCATGGCGTCACCACACTGCGGGCAGGGCCGGGCGGCGTCGCGCGGGGTGTGGTCGGACGACGTCACGCTGATGCGGATGCCCAGCTTGCGGCCCAGCTCGCCGAGCTGATCGTGTGGCAGCCAGACGCCGTCGCAGCCCTTGCAGACGAAGCGGCCGACGTCGAGCCAGACCACCCAGTTCAGCGCGGCGCGGCACCCCGGGCACTCCATCCGTTGATCGCGATACGGCAACGGCGCCTCACGAGGTGGATCCCGACCATACCACGATTGGTGATCACACGCAGCGTTGACTCCTGTACGTCCGATCCGTAGTGTCCGCGGGCGAAGAGAAGGGAGCAGCGCATGGGCAAGGCGCCGAAGCAGACCAAGTTCATCTTCGTGACGGGTGGCGTGGTGTCGTCGCTCGGCAAGGGGCTGGCGTCGGCGTCCATCGCGACCCTGCTGGAGAACCGTGGCCTCAAGGTCACCATCCAGAAGCTCGATCCGTACATCAACGTCGATCCCGGCACCATGAACCCGCTGCAGCACGGCGAGGTCTTCGTGACCGACGACGGGGCCGAGACCGATCTCGACCTGGGTCACTACGAGCGCTTCATCAACCAGCGCATGACCAGGCTCAACAACACCACCACCGGCCAGATCTACAACACCGTCATCACCAAGGAGCGCCGCGGCGAGTACCTGGGCGGCACGGTGCAGGTCATCCCGCACATCACCGACGAGATCAAGGCGCGGGTCCTGAAGTGCGCCGAGGGCAACGACGTCGCCATCATCGAGGTCGGCGGCACCGTGGGTGACATCGAGTCGTTGCCCTTCATCGAGGCGCTGCGCCAGCTGCGCGTCGAGCTCGGCCCCCAGAACGCCATCTCGGTGCACCTGACGCTGGTGCCCTACATCGCGGCGGCCGGCGAGCTCAAGACCAAGCCGACGCAGCACTCGGTGATGAAGCTGCGCGAGATCGGCATCCAGGCCGACGTGCTGATCTGCCGCTGTGATCGCCCGCTCGACGCGGCCATCAAGAAGAAGATCGCGCTGTTCTCCAACGTGGCCGCGGACGCCGTGTTCACCTCGCAGGACGCGCGCACGATCTACGAGCTGCCGCTCAAGCTGCACGACGAGGGGCTCGACGACAAGCTGTGCGAGCTGCTCAACATCTGGTCGCGCGGGACGTCGCTGGACTCGTGGAAGGACGTGGTCAAGAAGGTGCTCGAGCCGCAGAGCCGGGTCACCGTCGGCCTGGTCGGCAAGTACGTGCACCTGGTCGAGTCGTACAAGTCGCTCAACGAGGCGCTGGTGCACGGCGGCATCGGCAACGACTGCCGCGTGGTGGTGCGCTACATCGACTCCGAGGAGATCGAGAAGCAGGGCGCGCAGGCGCTGCTGGGCGACGTCGACTGCATCCTGGTGGCGCCCGGCTTCGGCGAGCGCGGCACCGAGGGCAAGATCCAGGCGGTGACCTACGCGCGCGAGCGCCGGGTGCCGTTCTTCGGCATCTGCCTGGGCCTGCAGATCGCGACCATCGAATACGCTCGCAACGTGGTCGGCCTCAAGGACGCCAACTCGACCGAGTTCAACCCCAAGGCGGGCACCCCGGTGGTCGACCTTCTGCCCGAGCAGCGCGGCGTCAGCGACAAGGGCGCCACCATGCGGCTGGGCGCCTGGCCGTGCGTGCTGCTGGAGAACACGCACGCGCTGGCGGCCTATGGCGAGGTCAACATCAGCGAGCGCCACCGGCACCGCTACGAGGTCAACAACACCTACCGCGAGCAGCTGCAGAACGCCGGGCTGGTGCTGTCGGGGCTGTCGCCCGACAAGAAGCTGGTCGAGATCATCGAGCTCAAGGTCAAGGACCACCCGTACTTCCTGGGCTGCCAGTTCCACCCCGAGTTCAAGAGCCGTCCCTTCGCGCCGCACCCGCTGTTCAAGGCCTTCATCAAGGCGGCCCTGGAAGCGCAGAAGCGCCCGCGCGCCTGACGCCTGGGCCGGCGGCCGGGCGCGGCGGGGCCGGCCTGGGATATGATGGTGAGGTCCGCGGCATGAGCGGGCGGGGGGAGGGATGAAGCAGCGCTGGATCGGCGTCGTGCTGGCGTTGCTGGGCGCGGGCATGCTGAGCTGGGCGCTGGTGAGCCCACGCTGGATCGTGGTCGACGCCGGCGCTGGGCACATCGAGGTCGGGCTACGCAACGTGCGTGTCTGTCTCGACGGTGCCGTGCTCACCCCCGAGCAGGGGGCCGCGATGGCGCAGCTGGGCACTGGTGGCTGTGTCGAGGTCAGCATGGACATGGTGGCCAAGATGGCGCCAGCGTCGCGGCTGACGGCGATCAACACGCTGGGCTGGCTGTCGTTCCTCATCGGCTGGCTGTCGGTGATCGGACTGGTCGGCGCGGGAGGACTGGGCGCGACCGGCAGCAGGGTGGTGGCGCGGGTGACGCCGGGGCGGATCGCGCTGATGTGCTGCGCGGTGCTGATCCTGGTCATGCTGGCGCTGCTGTTCGTGGGGTTGTCGGGGGGGGCGCACAGCGGCGGTGGTGCGACCGCGGGGCTGGCCGGCTGCGTGGTGGGCGCGGTGGGGGCGGCGCTGCTGCATCTGTGGAACCTCGACCGGGACGGCGGCAACTACGAGCTGGTCGGGTTGAACCTGCCCAAGCGGGGAGCGGTGAGGGCGAGCGCGCCGTCGTTGCCGGGGATGTTGCCGGAGGGGGTGGTGATGGAGTCGGCGCCGGTGAAGCGGGCGCCGACGCAGCCGCGCGAGATCGTCCTGCCGGACGACCCTGATCTGGCGCCGCGACCGGCCATGAGCCCGAGCCCGAGCCCGAGCCCGAGCCCGAGCCCGAGCCCGAGCCCGAGCCCGAGCCCGGTTCCGCCCGAGCCGGAGGAGATCGAGCTGCTGGACGAGGGTGTGGTGCCAGCGCAGCCGGCGCGGCTGGTGCCGAGGCTGTCGGCGCCGCTCCCCGCGGTCGCCGTGGCCGCGGCCCCGGCGCCCGACGAGCGCGACTCGGTGGCCATCCCTGCTGATCTGCTGGCGGGGGTGGATCTGATCAGCGGGGCGGAGCTGTACGGCGCCGACCAGCCGTCGCTGGAGCCACCCGCCGTCGTGTTCAGGCAGCCCAGCCACCCGTCGCAGCTGCTACCCGCGGCGCGCGCGGTGACGCGGCCGTCACAGCTACTGCCTGCGGTGGCGCCGTCCCCGGGGCGGACCTCGACGTTGCCGCCCAGCACGCTGCCTCCGACCCGCCTGCCCCCCGCCCCCTCGGGGCTGCACGCCGTCGTCACGCCCCGCGCGCCCGAGCCCAACCCAGCGGAGGCCATCGGCCATGCCCTGGCCGGCGCCGCGGCCATGGCCGAGCAGAAGTATGCCGACGCGGTCGCCAGCTTCGATCGGGCGGTCGCCCTCGACGCCCAGATCACCGAGGTCTGGGTCCAGCGCGGCGATGCCCTGGTCAAGCTGCGCAAGCTGGAGGACGCCCTGCGCTCGTACGAGAGCGCACAGGTCCTGAAGGCCGATGATCCCGCGGCCTGTTTCGGCCGCGCGCGCGCGCTGACCCACCTCGAGCGCGGGCCCGAGGCCAAGGCGGCGTTCACCCACTACCTCACGCTGCAGGGCGTCCCGGGGTACAGCGAGCCGGCCGCCACGGCGGCGCGCACCTGGCTGGCGAGATACGCGCAAAAGAAACCAGCCTGAGCCGTCCCACCCTGCCGCCCCAGGCGCAACCTTGGCTCGCGACGTGGTGTGACCGCGTTTTGCCCTAGCAACACCCGTACCATCACGGTAAATTGGATCACGGCAGGATTCAGGCCGCCGAGATCAATGACATGTCCATCGAGATCAAGCAGCAACTGAAGCTCAGCCAGTCGCTGGTGATGACGCCCCAGCTGCAGCAAGCCATCAAGCTGCTGCAGCTGAACCGCATGGAACTGGTCGAATTGGTGCGGGAAGAGATGATGGAGAACCCCATCCTGGAGGATGGGGTGGACACCGCGTCCGAGCAGACCCGGGAGCAGCAGGCCGAGAACCAGGCCGAGGAGATGTCGGGCGAGACCGAGATGGCCGCCCCCGAGGCCCCCGGCGCCGCCAACACCGAGACCGAGGTCAAGGGGGACGCCCCCAGCGCGGTCACCGAGGTCGACTGGGAGAGCTATCTCGACAGCTACTCGGCCGGCAACGCGCCCTCGACCGGGCCGCGAACCCAGAGCGAGGAGCTGCCCTCGCTCGAATCGACCCTGACCAAGAAGACCTCGCTGTTCGACCACCTGCAGTGGCAGCTCAGCATGATGCAGATCTCCGAGGAGGAGAACCGCGTCGGCATGGCCATCCTGGGCAACCTGGACCAGGACGGCTACCTCAAGGAGCCGCCGCTGGAGGACATCGCCAACGAGTGCGAGGTCTCGGTCGAGCTGGCCGAGAGCGTCTTGAAGCGCATCCAGCTGTTCGACCCGGTCGGTGTGGCCGCGCGCACCCTGCAGGAGTGTCTGCTCATCCAGGCCCGCCACGCCGAGGTCGATGACGACATCCTGGTGCGCATCATCACGCACCACCTGGGCAACCTGGAGAAGAAGAACTACGCCGCCATCGCCAAGGATCTCAAGGAGCCGGTCGAGGAGATCTACGAGGCCGCCAAGGCCCTGATGGAGTTCGACCCGCGCCCGGGTCGCCAGCACTCGACCGACGAGCCGCACTACATCACCCCCGACGTCTACATCCACAAGGTCGGCGACAAGTACTTCGTGGTCGCCAACGACGACGGCCTGCCCAAGCTCAAGATCTCGTCGTTTTACCGCTCGGCGCTGTCGGGGTCACCGCAGGCGCGCGAGTACATCCAGGACAAGCTGCGCTCGGCGCAGTGGCTGATCCGCAGCATCCAGCAGCGTCAGCGCACCATCGTCAAGGTCACCGAGAGCATCATCAAGTTCCAGCGCGAGTTCTTCGAGAAGGGGATCGCGCACTTGAAGCCGCTGATCCTGCGCGACGTCGCCGAGGACATCAGCATGCACGAGTCGACCATCTCGCGCGTGACCACCAACAAGTATGTGCACACGCCGCAGGGGATCTACGAGCTCAAGTTCTTCTTCAACAGCGGCATCAACCGCATCGCCGGCGAGGACGTCGCCTCCGAGGCGGTCAAGACCAAGATCAAGCAGCTCATCGCGGGTGAGAACACCAAGGTGCCGTACAGCGATCAGCGCCTGGTCGAGCTCCTGCGCGACCAGGACATCGACATCGCCCGGCGAACCGTGGCCAAGTACCGCGAGCAGCTGGGGATCTTGAGCTCGTCCAAGCGTCGCCAGGTGTTCTAGGGCGGGGCCACGGGGCCGGGGAGGTCGGCTCGTGCATTTTCGGCTTTCGGCTGCAAGGTAGCGGGTGTAGGAACGCATCCATCGATTCGCGCGGAAGTATGAGACGTACCAACGGAGGCTCGGACTATGCAGCTCTCGGTGACTTTCCGGCACATGGACTCGACCGACGCGCTCAAGGAGTACGCGAAGGACAAGGTCGAGCGGATCCGGAAGTACTTCCCGGACCCCATCTCGGCGCACGTCACGCTCTCCACCGAGCGCGGCTATCAGCACGCCGCTGACGTCCTCATCCAGCTGCACAACGGCCTGACCATCAAGGGTCACGAGGCGACCGAGGACATGTACTCCTCGATCGACCTGGTGATGGCCAAGATCGAGCGTCAGGTCCGGCGCTACAAGGAGAAGCTGCGCAGCCACCAGGGGCAGCAGCACCTGGGCGAGATCAAGGTCGCTCACCACGTGCTCGGCGACGCCAACGAGGCCACCGAGACCGCCGCGGCGAGCCATCCGTCCTTCCAGATCGTGACCACGTCCAAGGTCGCGGTGCAGCTCCTGGCCGTGGACGACGCCATCATGCAGCTCAACCTGGCCAGCGAGCAGTTCCTGGTGTTCCGCAACGCCAGCACGCACCAGGTGAACGTGGTATACCGACGTGAGGATGGGAACTACGGTCTGATCGAGACCAGTGGTGAGGACGCGGGCCAGGGGAAGAGCGGGCACTCGGCGGCGGCACGAGCGTAGAAAGAGGCAATCGGCGGGGCTCCTCGCCAGGCAGCGCGCCCATGAAGATCGTAGACTTCATTCGAGAAGATCTCGTCATCCCCGCCCTGGTCGGTCGGAGTAAAGCCGATGTCCTGGGTGAGCTGGCGGCCAAGCTGGCGTCCACCAGCGCCCAGGTCTCGCAGGCCGACCTGCTGCGCGTGCTGTCGGAGCGCGAGCGGCTGGCCTCCACCGCCATCGGTGACGGGGTCGCCATCCCGCACGGCAAGCTCGACGCCGTGGGTCACCTGGTCGCGTGCATCGCGCGCGCCCCCGAGGGCGTCAACTTCGACGCCATCGATGGGCGGCCGACGCACATCTTCTTCGCCCTGGTGGCGCCGGAGAACTCGACCGGGGCCCACCTCAAGGCGCTGGCCCGCATCAGCCGCCTGTTCAAGGGCGACCCCGAGTTCCGCTCCAAGCTGCTGGCGGCGCAGACCGCGCCCGCCATCTACAAGCTGATCGCCGACGAGGACGCCAAGTACTGAGGGGCAAGCGGGGCCCATGTCCATGACCGTGACCGTTCTGCGCCTGGTGGAGGAGACGGCGAGCACGCTGTCCCTGACCTGCGTGGCCGGGCGGCGTGGCATCACGCGCGAGATCTCGGTGCCCCGGGTGCAGAAGCCGGGGCTGGCGCTGGCCGGGTTTCACCGCCTGGTGCACCCCGAGCGGGTCCAGGTCATCGGCAACACCGAGACCAGCTACCTCGCCACCTTGAGCCCGGAGGCGCGCTGGTCGGGCGTCGAGGGGCTGTGTGCGCTGATGCCGGCCTGCGTGGTGGTGATGCGCGCGCTGCCGGTGCCGCCCGAGCTGGCCGAGGCCGGCGAGAAGCATGGCGTCAGCGTGCTGACCTCGCCCCTGATGTCTTCGGTGTGCATTGATCGACTCCAGAAGTACCTCGAGGACCAGCTGGCGCAGGTCACCTCGGTGCACGGCGTGCTGGTCGACGTGCTGGGGGTGGGGATCTTGCTGCTGGGCAAGAGTGGCATCGGCAAGAGCGAGGCGGCGCTGGACCTGGTCGTGCGCGGCCACCGGCTGGTGGCCGACGACATCGTCGACATCCGCAAGAAGCCGCCCGACACCATCTTCGGGCGCGGCAGCGACATCATCCGGCACCACATGGAGATCCGCGGCCTCGGCATCATCAACATCAAGGACCTGTTCGGCATCAGCGCGGTGCGCGACACCAAGAAGATCCAGCTCGTGGTCGAGCTGGTGGAGTGGGATCCCAAGCAGGAGTACGACCGCCTCGGGCTGGATGACCTGTCGTTCCGGGTCTTCGACATCGAGGTGCCCATGCTGCGGGTGCCGGTGCGGCCGGGGCGCAGCATCTCGTCGATCATCGAGGTCGCGGCGCGCAACCAGCTGCTCAAGTTCCAGGGCCACCACAGCGCGCGCGACTTCCAGGATCGCCTGAACCGCGCCATCGCCGAGTCACGCCCCGGGTCGCTGGG
>JADYYK010000206.1 GCA_020853705.1 Deltaproteobacteria bacterium | reverse complement strand
CGCGACCGTGCCATCACCGATCACGCTGGGCCAGTTTCCAGCAGCTTGATGGACGGCGATCAGATCAACATCGCGGAGCCGGATCGGAAAGGTGCCGATCTACACCGTCAAACTCGCGCCGCAACAGTCGCGGGTGACGTCCTCGGCCTGCGCGCGCTCGCTGGACTTGAAGTCGACGATGGCGACCTCTCCGGTGTCGAGGCGTCGGACGAGATCGATGCGGCCGTCTACCGTGATGCCGGGGGCGACGTGGACCTGGATCTGTTTCTCGGAGAACTCGGTGTTGGCGATCTGTTTGCCGTGGGTGTCGAAGTAGCGCTCGATGGCCTTGATACCGGCCGCGCGCAGCTTCTCGCGGAGGGCGTCGTACGCGAAGGGCGCGTTGAGGTGTCGGTCGATGAGCGCAGGGGCGAGGTCCTTGGTGACGAAGTCGCCGTCGAGGGCGCGCTTGTGGACCTCGGCGAGGGCGTCGTGCAGGGCCTTGCCGTAGCCGAGCGCCTCGTGGATGGGCGCGTTGAACCCGTAGAGAAAGCGGAGCTTGAACTGGTAGCTGCACTCGAACAGGTACTTCAGCTCGGAGAAGGAGAGCGTGACCCGCGGCGTCTCCTGGAGGGGCTGCGGTGGGAGGCGCTCGCCCGGGATGGGGGCTGGCGTGGTCGACACCCACTGCTGCTCCGCGATGTGCTCGAAGAATTCGGAGCGATTCCTCTGCTGCTGGTTGTCGGCTATCGGAGCAAAGCTCGCGTAGAGGTACTTCTGGGCGCGCGTGACGGCGACGTACAGGAGGCGCGTCTCGTCCTCGACCGTGCCCCGGTACCGGGCCGGGTCGTCGAGCGCTTCGTCCGGAATGACGTGCTGGAGTTGGACCCCGCCCATGACGCGCGACGGGAAGCGGTTCCTGCGGAGTGCCGGTAGGAACACGGCAGGCCATTGCAACCCCTTGGACTGGTGCACGGTCGCGATCATGACGGCGTCGGGGGAGGCGTAGCCAACATCGGTGTCCGCGTCGGCATACTGCCCAGGCGCTTGGTGCTCGAGCCACTTGGCGAATCCTTCGTACTTCGCCTTGGGCTGGGTGACGAAGTGGATCTGCTCGTAATCCGAGATGACCTGGCTGAACTTTCCTAGCTGGTAGAAGACGAGTTCGGCGCGGCTCGCCTCACCAGGCACGGTGTCCTCGCGCAGCCCGAGCGCCTCGAGAAAGTCGAGGTAGACGCGCTGAATGTTGAAGACGGAGTGCGCCTTGGTCTTCTCGAAGTCGCGCCCCTTCTCCAGCACCGCGAGCGCCTTCTTCCAGTCGCCGGCTGACGGGATGAGGACTGCGTCCTCCCACTGCGTCTTCAGGTTCTCCGCCGTGATCTCCGCCACCATGAACCGGAAGATGCCGACGACGGCCTTGATCTCGGGGCTCTCGAAGAGCTGGTTAAGCCCCTTCACGAGGAAGGGGATGTTGCGGCGTCGCAGCTCTGCGACGAGCGGCGCCGAGTCCTTCGCGACGGACCGGAACAGGACGGCGCAGTCCGACCAGGACAACCCTCGGGCCGGCGCGTCGGGCCGGCTGTGGAACGGGACACCCCGGAGGTGCTCGATGCGGTCCGCGATCCACCGGGCCTCCGCCTCAGGGTCGTCGAACGTCAGGGCAAGGAGGTCCCCTCGCTTCCACTCCTGATGGCCGGCGGCGACCATCTTCTTAGGCAGGCGCTGGCCTGCGGGGATGCGCTCTGCGACGGACCGGCCCAGCTCAACGACGCCCTTGCTCGAGCGGAAGTTGTCGTCGAGCGTGACCTGCTTCACGCCGGGGCGACGCGTGGCGAAGCTGACGATGTTCGATACCTGGCTGCCGCGCCACTGGTAGATGGTCTGGTCGTCGTCGCCCACGACGCACAGGTTGGCGCCGAACCGGACGAGCCCGCGCACGAGCCGCTCCTGCAAGGCGTTCACGTCCTGGTATTCGTCGACGACGACGTAGCGGATGTCATCGCGCACGTGGTCCTGCACGCGCACGAAGTCCTGGTCCTCCATCGGGTCGCCCTCGAGGTAGTCGACCGCGCTGCGGATGATCTGTGTGTAGTCGAAGTGCGCCTTCGCCCGGAGGAGCTCGCCGTACTTCTCGAACGACTCGAGGACGCCCGGCGGCACGAGGTCGAAGTCGACCTTGTCCTCGCGCAGCACACTGACCACCTGCATGTAGAGCCGCGTGTTGATGTACCTGCGCAGAACGCCGCTTGCCGCGCTCGTGGGGCACGTGGTGAGGCCCGACTGCTTGCTGAACTTGTCGACGAGGAGCTGCGCCGTGATGTCGCTCAGCACAGAGAACTTGAACTTCTCCGGCACGAGCCGCTGCAACAGGTCGAGGCAGTAGCCGTGCATCGTGCCGATGTACATCTCGGCGAGGCCGTGAACGGTGCCGAGCTCCTTCTCAACGATCGTGAGCACGCGCTCCTTCAGCTCGGCGGCGGCCTTCTCAGTGAACGTGAACGCGACGACGTTCTTCGGCTTGATGCCGGGCTGCGCCAGGATACTGGCGATGCGCTGGGAGATGACCTGCGTCTTGCCCGAGCCGGCGCACGCGACGATCTGGAGCGGCTGGTCGAGGCAGGCGACGGCCTCCTCCTGCGCCCGAGTGTACGTGGTCATACCTCGACGGTACTACCACTTCCCAAGCGCAGGCGAACTCACGTACAACCTGCCCTGTGTCTCGGCTGAACGACCTCTTGCGGGAGCTGCGAACCAGGGAGCCCGCGCTCGCCAGCGATCTCGAGCGCGAGGTGAGCGCGCTCGCCGACCGCCGCGCCTTCGGGCTCAACTTCGAGCGCCACCTCCCGGAGGTGGTCGAGCTCCCCGGGCGCAAGGTGCGCAAAGGCGACAAGGTGCGCGTACTGCCGCCACGCGGCAAGGCGACGAAGAAGCCGGACGAGCGCCTGTGGCGCGTCGTCGGGATGGACCGCTCCGCGCGCGCCGCGAAGCTCGAACTGCCCGACCCGTCGGCGTCGTCCGAAGGCGCCGCACGCGAGGAGCGCACTGCGCCTCTCGACGATCTCGTCGTGGTCGCCCAGACGCGCGACCCGATCTACCCCGGACTCGTGTCGACGGGGAAGGTGGAGCGCGGCGGCGACAAGCCGTTCCACACCGTGATCAACGCCGAAAACCTGCACGCGCTCGAGACGCTGCTGTTCACGCACCGAAGCAAGGTCGACTGCATCTACATCGACCCGCCGTACAACACGGGCGCGAAGGACTGGAAGTACAACAACGACTACGTCGAGGGCGACGACCTGTACCGCCACTCGAAGTGGCTGGCGTTCATCGAGCGTCGGCTCCTTCTGGCCAAGCAGCTGCTGAATCCGGACGACTCGGTGCTGATTGTGGCGATCGATGAGAAGGAGTTTTTGCGGCTCGGGCTACTGCTGGAACAAACGTTTCCTGATGCCAATGTCCAGATGATCTCGTCCGTTATCAACCCCAAGGGCGCGATGCGACCCCACGCGTTCGCCAGAACCGACGAGTACCTATTCTTCACGATGTTCGGAAGCGCCTCCCCGAGCGCAGTCCCACTCAGCCTGGAGTGGAAAGTTGTCCGAGACACGCGAGCAGAGAAGCTACGGTGGGCCGAGTTGCTCCGATCTGGCACAAATGCTCGGCGGATCGATCGGCCCAAGCTGTTCTATCCCGTGTTTCTGCGACAGACGCCGGCTGGCGGAGCGTTCCACTCAGTTGGGTCGGAGTACGTGGGCGCCAATCGTGGCTCAGTCGAGCCGCCAGACGGGTGCGTTGCAGTCTGGCCGGTTCGCTCAGACGACACGGAAGGGAACTGGCAGCTAGGCCCAGCGGCTCTTAGCGATCTAATTGCGCGTGGTTTCGCGAAAATCGGAGTCTGGCGTGGCGAGCGCACCGCGATTCAATACATCGCAAAAGGTGAACAGGAGAAAGTCAAGAGCGGACTGTTTCCTATTACTGACCGTCGTCCTGACGGCTCGATCGTCGTCGACTCATCAGGATATACGCCCGTCTTCATACCTGGCACTCAATGGAGGATCCCGTCGCACGAGGCCGGTGGTCCGGGTGGCACGGGTCTCTTGCGTTCGACTATTCCGGGCCGACGATTCCCGTTCCCGAAGAGCCTCTATGCCGTTGAAGACTCACTTCGCTTCTTCGTTGGAAACAAGCCCGAGGCGTTGATCGTCGACTTTCTCGCTGGGTCAGGAACGACAGCGCACGCGGTGATGCGCCTCAACAAGCAGGACGGTGGACGACGCCGAGCCATCGTCGTGACCAACAACGAGGTCGGCGCCGACGAACAGATAGCCCTCCGCGACAAGGGCCTGCGGCCCGGCGACCCCGAGTGGGAAAAACTCGGCATCTGCGACTTCATCACCAAGCCCCGCATCCGCGCCGCCATCACCGGCAAGACGCCGGACGGCGAGCCCATCAAGGGCGACTACAAGTTCACTGACGAGTTCCCCATGGCCGACGGCTTCGAGGAGAACGCCGAGTTCTTCACCCTCACCTACGAGGCGCCGCTCCGCGTCGCCTCCCACCGCGAATTCCCCAAGATCGCCCCGCTCCTCTGGATGCGCGCCGGCTCGCGGGGCCGGCGTATCGACGACATCTCGGGCGGGTGGGACGTCGCCGACACGTACGGCGTCCTCGCCGACCTCGACAAGGCATCCGACTTCTTCTCCGAGATTGGAATCCACGAGGACGTACACGTCGTCTACATCGTCACCGACGAGGACC
The DNA here is from genome assembly GCA_020853705.1 of Deltaproteobacteria bacterium. Classification (GTDB taxonomy): domain Bacteria; phylum Myxococcota_A; class Polyangia; order Haliangiales; family JADYYK01; genus JADYYK01. Next base: position 85,430 of record JADYYK010000206.1, on the reverse strand, counting down.
GACTGTTCCAGTCGCTCGCGCAGGAGCTGCCCGACCACATCGAGCCCGTGCGCCTCTACGAGTCGTACCTTCGCAACTTCGAGATCGAGTCGGGGCGAGGTGCGATGTGAAGCTCACGCTCAAGGACTACCAATCCGACGCCGTCGAGGACGTCCTCGCCAACCTGAAACGAGCGCGCGACGCGTTCAAGAGCAAGGGTGAGCTGTCGTCGTTCTCGCTCGCCGCCACGACCGGCGCGGGCAAGACCGTCATGGCCGCCGCTGCCATCGAGGCTCTCTTCTGGGGCAACGACACGTTCGACTTCGAGCCCGACCCCGGCGCCGTCGTGCTCTGGTTCTCGGACGACCCGAGCCTGAACCTGCAGACGTTCACCCGGTTGCTCCATGCGTCCGAGAAGTTCACGTACTCGAACCTCAAGCCGATCGAGCCGCCGTTCTCCACGCCCCGGCTCGAGCCGGGCAAGGTGTACTTCCTCAACACGCAGAAGCTCGGTGCCAAGTCGCTGCTCACGCGAGGTCACGTCGAGCCCGTAGCCGACGACCCTCAGATGCTGCTCTCCGACGCGCTCCACCCCACCGCACCGGACATGCAGGGTTGGACCCTGTGGCAGACGCTCGCCAACACGATCGAAGCACCCGACCTCACTCTCTACCTCGTGCTCGACGAGGCGCATCGCGGCTTCAGCGCCAAGGCGACGGCAGAGAAGCCGACCATCGTGCGCAAGCTCGTCAACGGCACGACCGCGCGGCCCCCCATCCCGATCGTGTGGGGCATCTCGGCGACACCGAAGCACTTCCAGGACGCCATGCAGCATGCGGAGGCGACCGGCAAGCGGCGGGCGCTCCCGGACGTGCGGGTCGACCCGGTACGTGTGCAGGAGTCCGGTCTCGTGAAGGACACGCTCGTGCTCGACATCCCGGACGAGGCCGGCAACTTCGACTCCGTCCTCGTGAGGCGTGCCGCCCGCAAGCTGAAGGACTCGACAGAGCGGTGGGCGAAGTACGCCGCGTCGCAGGGGCTGAAGGAGAACGTCCAGCCGCTCCTCATCCTCCAGACCCCGAACACGCCCAACCCGGATGAGATCGGCGTCGCGCTCGACACCATCGTTGCCGAGTACCCGGAGCTGAAGTCGGTGTCAGTTCGGCACGTCCTCGGCGACCACTCCGCGCAGGAGTTCGGCGCGTGGAAGGTAGACTGGATCGAGCCCCAGCGGGTACAGGACGCGAGCCACGTGCGCGTCCTCGTCGCGAAGGACGCCATCTCGACCGGCTGGGACTGCCCGCGCGCCGAGGTACTCGTCTCCTTCCGGCGCGCGACGGACAACACCCACATCACGCAGCTCCTCGGCCGCATGGTGCGCAACCCACTCGCCCGACGCATCCCCGGCGACGAGCGCCTCAACGCGGTCGACTGCATCCTCCCCTTCTTCGACCGGACCACAGCCGTGAAGGTCGTCCGCTTCCTCACCGGTGAGCTCGACGAGATGCCCGGCGGCGAGAAGAAGGTCGTCCTCGACGGGCGCGAGCTTCTCCCCAACCCGAACGTGCCCGAGGAGGTGCTCCAGCTCTGGTCCACGCTTCCGACGCAGACGATCCCGCAGCGCGGCGCCCGACCCGTGAAGCGGCTCGTCACGCTGGCGCAGGCTCTCTCGGCGGACGACGTGGCGCCCGGCGCGCTCGCCGCCGTCGAGAAGGAGCTGCACCTCATCCTCGACGCGTACGCCACGCGCTACCAGGGCAAGCTCGACGACGCCGTCAAGGAAGTGTGGGACGTCCACGTGAAACAGATCGAGGGTCGCTTCGGCAAGAAGGGGCTCACCTACGCCGAGTTCGTCGAGCGCGCAGACGATCGCGCCATCCGCACCGGCCTCCTCGTCGCCAAGAAGGCGTTCGGGGCCGACATCGTCGACTCCTACGTCAACCACGTCGCCGGCCCAGACGCCGAGGACGCGGACGACGACGGGCTGCGCGAGGCGTACGTGCGCACCGCCGCCCTCGCCACCGTCAAGGAGGTCCGCGACAAGGTCGACGTCGAGGCCCTCGAGATCACCGAGCGCCTCTTCGGCAAACACCGCGTCACGCTGAAGAGCCTCCCCGACGAGCGCCAGCAGGAGTACGAGAACATCCGCGCCATGGCCACCGACCCGCAGCGGGGCGAGCTGCGGCCGCCGCGCACCCGCATCGAAGACTTCGCCGATCAGGACGGCGACAACGTGATCGCCGCGCCCGTTGTGCCGCTCCATCTCATGTCCGACGAGGCCGGCAACTTCCCCCTCACGTCGCTCAACAACTGGGAGCGAGAGGTCGTCCTCGCCGAGCTCGAACGCCCCGACGTCCGCGGCTGGTACCGCAACCCCTCACGCAGCGCCGTCGACTCGCTGGGTGTCGCGTACCGCGACGAGACCACCGGCAACTGGCGCTCGATGCACCCCGACCTCGTTCTCTTCAACGAGGTCGGAGGCAAGATCGTCGCCTCCATCCTCGACCCCCACGGCCACCACCTCGAGGACGCATCAATGAAGCTCAAGGCGCTCGCCGCCTTCGCGAAGGAGTACGGCAACGCCTTCCACCGCATCGAGGCGATGTCGAAGGTCGACAACGTGATGCGCGTGCTGGACATGAAACGCGAAGACGTGCGGGAGGCGGTACTCCACCGCGGGGACAAGGCGGTGGACCTGTACGGATCGGAGCTGGGCGTGGACTACCAGCCTGGCGAGTAACGTGGCCCAGCGGCCCCCCACCGCCACTCCCGGTGTGTGCGACCGCCCGGCGGGTCTGCTCGGCCGTCTGTCAGGCAACCCGAGGGGTCGCTGACGCCTGGGCTGACTCGACGTTCCCATTGGCATGCGATTCGTCTCTCCCGTCCGCGGGTGGCTGAGAGGTGGGTGGAGCGGTTGGGGGGTGGAGCGAATGCGTGTGTATGGGTCCGCGCGCAGTTCCGCAGGGCGACGGGAGCGGGGGGCAGGCACGGAGCCCGTCTTGCCTCTCCGCGTCGCGCCGCGCTGACTGAGTTCGCCCGAGGACTGTTTGAGCACGGACCCATACACATGCAGTCGCGGAGCCCCCCAACCGCGGAGCCCACCGGGCCGTCGACGAATCCCGCAGCTGGCTAGGGCTTGGTGGCGGGTTTCTTGCTGCCGATGTGCACGGCGCAGGCGTCGCTGCATTCGCCGGTGGCGACGGCTTTGCCCATCAGGCGGTAGCGGTTGGCGGCGACCAGGGCGTAGACGCTGTCGGCCAGCAGGCGGAGGCCGGGCAGGTAGTACAGGCGGGCCAGCGGCAGCAGCAGGCCGCGGCGCGCGACGGCTTGCATGATGGCCTCGGCGCCCTCGTAGACCCGACCGTCGGGCGCGATGAGGTGCATCGAGCGCATGCAGGCGTCGTAGGTGACGCCGGGGAAGGCGTCGAGCACGCCGCTGTCCTGGAAGCTCGAAAGCTCGATGGTGCCCGTGGGCGCGACGCGCAGCAGGTTCTTGGCCTGCGCCGTGCAGAACTTGCAGTGGCCGTCATACAGGGCGATCCAGCGCCCCGGCGGCGTGGTGCGCTCGGTCGCCAGCGCGGGCTCGCGCGACTCGTCGGCGGCGACATAGGCGCGCAGGCGCGGCCGCCAGCGCCGGACCCGCCGTCGATACAGCTCGAACGCCTCGCCGAACTCTTGCCGCATGCCGGGATCCTCCGACGGCTGCACGAAGATTCGATGCATCGCGAGGCCGATCACCGTCGCCGCGAGCACCAGCCACGAGCCGCGCGCGACCCCGAGGCCGACCGCGAGCAAGAGCGCGCAGATCCCGAGTGGATTGCGCACCCGCGCATATGCCCCCGTCATCACCAGCCCGCCCTGACCGAGTGAGGCCAGCCCCCACAGCCCCACCAGCAGCCCGAGCCCCATCAAGCCCAGCCCGACCCAGCCGAAGCGCCAGCCCCGCCCCTCCAGCAGGCTGAGCCCCATCCCCAGCACCAGCATCCAGCCCCACCACAACCCCACGATCTCCAAAACCCGCGTGCCCGTGCCCGTCCTCGCCCTCGTACTCGTGCTCGGACTCGTGCTCGTGCTCGTCACTTGGCGCTCCGCGGCGTCGCGACCTCCGTGGCCTCCCCGATCACCGCCGTCGTCGCGCCGTCGATCCACCTCTCCATCGCGGCCACGTCCGACGGCAGCGCGGGCACACCCGCCATCGCCCACAGCCGCACGGCCTTGTCATTGCCCGCCGCCGCCAGCACGGTGCCGTCGGGCGAGAACATGACCACGCGCGCCTGGCCATCGACCCGCAGCACGCGCACACCGGCCGTCGCCAGATCCCACAGCCGCACGGTGCCGTCGCGGCTCGCCGAGGCCAGCCGCTTGCCATCGGGCGAGTAGGTCACCCAGGTCACCGTGTTGGAGTGGTGCCCCAGCACGCGCCCGGCGCCGGTCGCCACGTCCCACACACGCACCGAGCCATCCTCGCCCGCCGACGCCAGCGACTTGCCGTCGGGCGCGTAGGCCAGCACGTTGATGCCCTCGTCGTGGCCGCGCAACACCACCGGTGACGCCGCGCCGCCCGCCAGCGTCCACAGCCGCACCGTCTCGTCGGCGCTGCCGCTGATCACCCGGGTGCCATCGGGCGAGAACGCCACCATGTCGATGTGCCCCTCGTGCCCCTTGAGCACCTGGGCCTCACCGCTGGCGGCGTCCCACACCCGCACCATGCGATCCAGCCCCGCGGTCGCCAGGTGCTTGCCATCGGCGGCCCATTCCAGCGTCCACACCCCGCCGCTGTGGCCCGTCAGCGCGCGGCTGACCACGGCGTCGCCCACCCCGCCATCGCCACCCAGCGCGAGCACCAGCGGCGCCGGCGCGCTGCCATCGGCGAGGGCGCGCACGTCCCACAGCCGCACCACCTTGTCGACCCCACCCGTCGCCAGCGTCTTGCCATCGGGCGAAAAGCCCAGCCCCATCACATCGGAGGTGTGGCCCGCCAGCACCCACGACGCCGACGCCGGCACGTCACCGGCACCCGCGGGCAGGTCGCGCAGCCGCCACACCCGCGCGGTGTTGTCGAAGCTGGCCGACGCCAGCAGCTGGCCGTCGCTGGAGAAGGCGACCCGGTACACCGCGTCGTCGTGGCCCGCCAGCAGGCGCCCGGTGCCCTGGCCGAGGTTCCACAGCCGCACCGTCTTGTCACGGCTGGCCGACGCCAGCAGCTTGCCGTCGGGCGAGAACGCGATGTGCGCGATGGTGTCGTCGTGGCCGCGCAGCACGCGGCTGTCCTCGGTCGACACCGTCCACATGCGCACGCTCTTGTCGCGGCTGGCCGACGCGATCCACTTGCCGTCGCGCGAGAACGCCAGGTGAATGATGGTGTTGTCGTGGCCGCGCAGCACCCGCGCCTCGCCGCTTCCGACGTCCCACAGGCGCACCGTGCGATCACGCCCGCCCGAGGCCAGGGTGCGGCCATCAGGGGAGAATGCCACCGTGACCACGGTCATCTCGTGGCCACTGAGCACGCGCGGCTCACCGACGCTGGCCATCGGATTCGCGGGGTCCACCGGCCACAGCCGCACCGTGTTGTCGTCCGACCCCGACGCCACCAGCTTGCCGTCGGGCGAGAACGCCAGCGCGCGGATCAGCGCCACGTGGCCGGTCAGCACGCGGGCCTGCCCGGTCGACAGGTCCCAGATGCGCACCGTCTTGTCGCGCGCCGTGCTGGCCAGCAGCTTGCCGTCGGGCGAGTACGCGACATCGACCAGGTCGTCGCTGTGGCCGCTCAGCACGGTGGCCTGCCCGGTCGACAGGTCCCAGACCCGCACCTTGTCGTCGCGCGCGCCGGTGGCCAGGTGCAGCCCGTCGGGTGAGAACACCACCGCCATGACGTCGTCGTCGTGCTGCAGCACCGAGGCCTCGCCGGTGGCCACGTTCCACACCCGCACGGTGTCGTCGTCCGAGGCCGACACCAGCCGCTTGCCGTCGGGCGACCAGCGCGCGGTGCGGGCCCGATCGGTGTGGCCGGCCAGCACGCGCGGCGCGCCGTCGCCGTCCACCGGCCACAGCCGCACCGTGAAGTCCATGCTGGCCGAGGCCAGAGTGCGGCCATCGGGCGAGAACTCGACCCAGCTGACCTGATCCTTGTGGCCCTCCAGCGCGCGACCGCGTCCGGTCTCGGTGTCCCACAGGCGCACCACGCCGTCCTGCCCGGCGCTGGCCATCCAGCGCCCGTCGGGCGAGAAGTCGACGCGGCTGATGGCCTTGCTGTGGCCGCGCAGCACGTGGCGCGCGACGCCGCGGCTCCAGGCCTCGGCGGCCACCGCGCGCGCCGCCGACCAGTCGGGGCCGCCGGGCGGGTACAGCTTCAGCCAGGCCAGCGCCGCCGCGGGATCGCGATCCAGCGAGGCCCGCGCCTGCATCACCACCAGCTGGTTGTTGCGCGTCTCGGCCTGGCGGCGCGCGGCCATGGCGGCGTTGCGCTCGCGCACGATGCGCGTCACCGACAGGATGCCGACCGCGACCAGCACCGCCAGCGACACCGTCACGGTAGCGACCAGCGTGCGGTGGCGCTTGATCCAGCGCCGCACGCGCTCGCTGCGCGAGTAGGCGTGGGCCGCGACCAGGCGGCCGGTCAGGAAGGCGCGCAGATCCTCGCCCAGCTCGGCCGCGGTCGGGTAGCGATCGGCGGCCTCGCGCGCCAGCGCCTTGTCGACGATGGCGACCAGATCGCGCGGGATGCCGGGCGCGACGCCGGCCAGAGCGGGCGGCGCCTGGGTGATCACACGGGCCAGCACCTCCTCGGTGTCACGGCCGCTGTAGGGTGGGCGGCCAGCCAGCACGTGGTACAGCACCGCGCCCAGGCCGTAGACGTCGGCGCGCTCGTCGACGGCGTCGCCGCGCGCCTGCTCGGGCGGCATGTAGCCCGGGGTGCCCATGACCGCGCCAGCCACGGTGGCGCCGCCGCCGGTCTCGTAGGTCTGGGGCACCGGCAGGGTGACGCCGCCGAGGCCGCCGCGCTGCGCCGACGACGGCGCCGTGCTGGTGCCGGTGGCGCCCGCCTCGGGCGCCAGCGACAGATCCTTGGCCAGGCCCCAGTCGATGACCACGGTCTCGCCGAAGGCGCCGACCAGGATGTTGGCCGGCTTGAGATCGCGATGAATGATGTGGCGCGAGTGCGCATAGGCCATGGCCTCGACCACGGCCAGCACGTTGGGCAGCAGCGCCAGGCGGTCGTCCAGCGTCTCGGCCTCGGCGACCACGCGATCGAGCGAGCGCCCGACCACCTTCTTCATGGCGTAAAACGGCGCCCCGGTGGGCCAGCGCCCGGCCTCGTACACCGGCACGATGGCCGGGTGCTGCAGCCGCGCGGTGACCAGCGCCTCGCGCACGAAGCGCTCGGTGGCGTAGGGGTCGTCGGTCAGCGACTCCTTGAGGGCGACCTCGCGATCCAGGCGCCGATCGGTGGCGTCGAGGATGCGACCCAGGCCGCCGCGGGCGAACTCGGCGGCGACGTCATAGCTGCGCGGATCGATCTGGGGCAGGTCTTGCGGACGTTCGGGGCGGGGGGCGCCGGCGGCGTGGGCGCCGGTGGCGGGCAGGGTGGCCTCGATCTCCGAGGCGCGCGCCACCGGGGGCGTGGCCGCCACCGTCGGCTCGATGGCGATGCCTGGTGGCTTGGGGGCGCCCCGGTTCACCCCCTGAATGTAGCCTACGCGGCCAGCAGACGCGCGACGGCGATGTCGAGGCTGGCGGCGGTGTTCTTCTCCAGCTGCTCGATGGTGGTCATGAAGTGGGTGTACAGGCGCTCATCCTCGCGCTCGTCGAAGCCGGGCTCGCCCTGGTCGAGCACGTAGGGCTCCTGGATGACGGCGATCTCCTCCTGGGTCAGGCCCGACTTCAGCATCCAGGTCATCAGCGCGCCCGAACGCACGTCGGCGAAGCGCAGGAAGTTGTTCTGCTTGGCCGTCTTGCGCACCAGGCTCATCTGACCCGCCTTGGCCATCAGGTTGGCCGCCGCGCAGATGGTGCCGTCCTCATCGATGAGAACGTTGACCTTGCCCCAGCGGTAGGTGTTGCGCGGGAAGTGGCGCGCCTCGGCGTAGGCGCGCAGGCGCGCGATCTGGATCTTGCGCTGGGTGGCGAGCTGGTTGCGCACGACGGCCTCGCGCGACAGCTTCGGGGTGCGGGCCGAGGCGGTGCTCCAGGCCCCCAAGATCAGCGTCCCCAGCAGTGCCAGCATCCCGATCGTCTTCGCGCGCGCGGTCACCATCGTCTCATCTCCTCTGCCGCGTCAGGTCGCGGCGTGGTGATGAAGACGTGCCGTGGGCACAGGGGTGCTGGGGCGAACCGGGCTTTTACGGGCGGTTTACAGCTCGTCGCCGCAGACGCCTACCTGGGCGCAATCACAGGCGACTGGCGTTGCGCCGCCGCAGGTCTGGATGATCTCGCCGGTCTGGAAGAAGTGCTTGATCTGATCGTTGCTGGTTTGCAGCTTGCGCACCGCGCCGTGGGCGCCGTTGTCCTGGAGCGCGGTGTTGGTGGTGGGCGGCACCGGGGTGCGGTGCAGATCCCACATGGTCAGGGCGCTGGGCAGCGGGCCCACCTTGGTCTCGACGCCGGGCACGTCGAACAGCGCCGGGCCCAGCACCGGGATGCCGCTGATGCGCGCGGCCAGCTCGCTGCCGGCGTTGGGCACCTGCGAGTCGCCGATGGCCACCTGCATGAGGATCTGCTTGGCCGGGGTGCCCGACAGCGGCTGCGCAGCGGCGCCCACGATGCCGGCGATGCTGCTGACCGGATCGACCGGATCCCAGCCCATCTGCAGCAGGTACATCAGGACCTGGTCATCGAGCAGGTCGGAGTAGGCGCCGTTCAGGATGCTGTAGTAGCGCGGCCAGTCGCTGGAGCGCTGGATGAGCAGGCTGTAGTTGACGCCGTTGACGCCGAGCACGCCGCGCTTGACCACCGGGTCGTGCGCCATGAAGGTGGCGCCGAAGATGCCGCCCTGCGAGATGCCGTAGTAGTAGACGCGGGTGGGATCGATGAGCGGCAGGCCGCCGTCCTGGAAGTCGGCCGAGCGCGCCATCGGGCCGCGCGCGATCTGCTCCAGCGCGATGAAGTTGACGATGCCCTGCACCAGCTTGTCCATCACGGTGGGCATCTGGTTGAGGTCGTTCAGGGTCAGGGCGACCGCGGGCAGATCGTTCTCGCTCATGCCGCGCCAGTCGGTGGCGATGAAGATGGCGCACACGTGCTGCGCGGCCTTGCGCGGATAGCCGCCCAGGACCTCCTTGCCCGAGCCCATCAGGCCGTGGCCGTAGATCACGACCGGGACCGGCTTCTGCGCCGCGGCGCACTTGGGGATCACCGCGCTGAAGGGCGCCTTGTAGATCCCGCTGACCATCGGCTTGCCGGCGGCGTCGCGCATCATCACGCCGCTGGTGCCCGACGAGGTCAGGAGGTTGGGCGCGTCGAAGTTGCCGAGCACGATGCGCTCGGTGACCAGGGGATCGAACTCGGGCTCGCCCCCGGGGACGACGCGGAAGGTGAACGGGCCGGTGGGGCTGTCGGCGGGGCCCATGGCGGCGACCGCGAGGTCGCGCGCGGTGACCAGGTCGGACTGGATCGACGCGTCGGAGGCGACGGTGAAGTCCCAGGCCAGCGCCAGGTCGGCCTTGGCCATGCCGGCGGTCTCCAGCGCGGTGAACACCGCGGGGTAGCCGGCACGCACGCGCTCGAGGCGGGCGTTGCCGGTCGGGGTGCCGTCGAGCAGGGCCTGGAAGCCCGGGCTGATGGGCAGCGGCGCGCCGGCGCGGGTCTTGAGCGCCCGGCGCAGGCCGACCGCGTAGCGCTTGCCGCCACGCAGCCGCTCCAGCGGCCAGATGATGAGGGCCTGCTTGTCGGGCGTGGCCGCGGTGGCGACGTCGACCTCGGCGAAGTGCAGCACGCGCTTGCCGGTCTCGACGTCGACCAGCATGGTGTTGGCGGTCGCCGCGCTGGTGGGGTGCGCGATGTCGCTGAGGCCCGCGGAGTCGACGCCGCCCGGGAAGGTGGCCAGGATGGGCGCGTTGGCAGAGAAGCCGTCGCGCTGGTTGAACTGGTCGGGCGTGATCTGGACCTTGTCGATGCTGCGCGGCAGCGTGGTGGCGCCGAAGTCGAGGCGCACGCCGGTGGGCGACGTGGTGTCGCTGCGCTGATAGACCGACGCCGGCATCGGCAGCACACAGGCGCCGCCGCCGAGCGGGTTGCAGTCGGGCGCGATGCCCAGGGCGTCACCGCCGTCGCCTCCGCCGCAGCCGGTCAGGGGCAGCGCGAGGGTGGTGGTCAAGAGCAGCGCGATGCGAACTTGAATCGACCTCATGCGCCGCATCCTACACGCGCCGCCAGGGAGTGAAAGCACTTTTGCGAACCATGTTCGCATTTGCGACTTGTGACATATACTTGCGGCATGGCTAGCAGCGGGCTTGGTGCACTGCGCAAGAACCTGCGCCGCTATGCGGGCGCGTTCGTCGTCGACAACACGTTTCGCGGGCTGTCCAAGCTGGGCAGCATGTTGCCGCGCGCGCGCCCGGCCAAGCATGGCGTGGAGGTACTGCGCGATCTGCCGTACCTGGACGATGGCTCCAGTGACCACCTGCTCGATGTCTACCGGCCGCTGGAGCGGCGGCCGAGCGCGCCGCCGCTGCCCATCGTGCTCTACGTGCACGGCGGGGGCTTTCGCATCCTGTCGAAGGACACCCACTGGATCATGGCCATCGCGTTCGCGCGCAAGGGCTACCTGGTGTTCAACGTCAACTACCGGCTGGCGCCGCGCCACCGCTATCCGGCGGCGCTGCAGGACGTCTGTCACGCCTATGAGTGGGTGGTGAAGAACGCCGCGCGCTTCGGCGGCGATCCGACCCAGATGGTCTTCGCGGGCGAGTCGGCGGGGGCCAACCTGGTCACCGCGCTGGCGGTGGCCACGCACTACGAGCGCCCCGAGCCGTGGGCGCGCCGGGTGTTCGACGTCGCCGCGGCCGCGCCGCCGCGTGCGGTGCTGCCGGCGTGCGGCATGCTGCAGGTCAGCGATCCGGAGCGCTTCCATCGGCGCCGCAAGCTGCCCGGGCTGATCTATGACCGCATCGAGGAGGTCAGCCGGGCCTACCTCGGCAACGTCGACGGCGCGGCGCCGGGCGCGCTGGATCTGGCGGATCCGCTGCTGGTGTTCGAGCGTGGTGATCGGCCGGCGCGGCCGCTGCCGCCGTTCTTCAGCTTCGCGGGCACCAAGGATCCCATCCTCGACGACACCCGCCGGCTGCACGCGGCGCTGGCGGCGCTGGGCGTGACCAGCGAGGTCAAGCTGTACCCGGGCGAGCTGCACGCGTTCCACGCCCTGGTATGGCGGCCGGCGGCGCGCGCGGCGTGGACCGAGAGCTTCGACTTCCTGGGCCGCGTGCTGGCCGCCGAGAGGGCCTTCGCGCGCGTCGGCACGTGATGATGCGCGGGACGCGGGCGGCGCTGGCGGTTGCAGTGGCGGTGGCGCTGACGCTGCTGTCGGCGGCGGTGGTGGCGCGCGCGCAAGGGCTGGGCGGCCCGGTCAAGCCGCAGGTGACCCCGGCGGCGCCGACCAGCCAGCAGGTGGTCAAGGTCACGGCCAACTTCGGCGCCACCAGCGGCTGCGGCTACAAGATGAAGGTCGCGCGCAGGAAGGTGAAGGGCAAGACCGGGCCGACCACGATCCGGATCTGGCGCGAAGGCGAGGGCCAGTGTGACGCCTACTTCGAGGCCGGCCCCGAGACGGTGTCGCTGGGCAAGCTGGCCGCCGGACGCTACCTCATCGAGGTCGGCGATCTGCGTGCCGATGTCACGGTCAAGGCTGCGAAGTAGCGCGGCGGCCGAGGTGGCGTACGATCGAGGCATGCGGGGGATCGTCGTGGTGGTGGCGCTGCTGCTGGTGCCGGTGCAGTCCGGGGTCGCGGCGGCGGCGGCGTGCAGGCCGGCGCGCGGCAAGCTGGTGGTCAACCTGAAGCCAGGCGCCACGGTGACCGACTGGGTCACCATGCTGGGGCCGGTGCTGTGTCGCGACGTGGTGGTGAGTGACGGACTGGCCGACCTCGACCTGGGGGTCGCGCTGACGGGCAAGAAGGCCACGGGCAGCCAGCTGTGGTCGGCCGTCCGCGCGGCGCTCGCGCAGCGTGGGCTGAAGCTCAGCCAGCGTGGCAAGCAGTGGCGGGTCAGCGGCCTGCCACCGGCGGTGGGTGGCGTGCGCAAGCTGTCGGCGACCAGCTATGAGGTCGACCGCGCCACGCTCGATGGCGCGCTGGCGGATCCCGGGGCGCTGACGGGCGACGTCGAGGTCGCGCTGGTCGAGGACGACAGCGGCGCCATCGCGGGATACGAGCTGACGTCGGTGCGCGCGGGATCGCTGCTGGCGCGGCTCGGGCTGCGTCGCGGCGACCTCATCGAGGCGGTCAATGATCGCAAGATCGACGGCCTGCCAGCGGCGCTGGGCGCGGTCAAGGCGCTGCGCAGCGCGAGTCGCATCGTGGTCCGTATCACGGCCTATGGCGAGGCACGCACGATGACGTACACGGTGAAGTGATGCTGCGTGTGCGCAGCAGCGCAGCGGCGGTCGCGCTGGTGGTGGTGCTGGCAGCCCTGCCGCCCGTGGCGCGGGCGCAGCCGTACTACGGCCCCGCCAAGGCTGTGTTCGCCCAGCTGCACCGGGTGTCGCGCGACGCGGTGGTGGAGGCCAAGGTCTTCGTGCTGCCCGGTGTGGCCGACTACACGCACGTGATGCGCGGCAAGTACAGGGTCGACGACGAGGTGCTCTCGGCCGTGTTCCTGCTGCGCTGCGGTGCGCGCAGCTGCTCCGGCACGCGCGTCCTGGGCGCGAGCGGCGACAGGGTCTCCGTGCTGGCGGTGGTCGATCTCGAGGGCAAGCCGGCCAGCCTGGATGGCAATGAGCCGCCCACCTGCTGCGGCGGCGCCGAGTGGGACACCGCGCTGCCCAGCCCGGGCAAGCGGCTGCGCTGGCCGGCGCTGGTCATCACGACGCTGCGCGAGGAGGCCAGCACCGGCCGGGGCCGCGACCGCAAGCAGGTCAGCGGCACCTCGCGCTGGGGCAGGCTGCTGCTGGTGTCGCTGCGCGGCGCCGACACCAGGGACAAGCAGCTCGTGCTGACGGCGCCGACCCAGGAGATCGGCGCCAGCGGTGCGGGGCGCAGCACCAGCTACCGCACCGAGCGGGGCAAGCAGCGCAGCCTCGACGTCATCGCGCGCGAGCAACGCCACCTGGACCGCACCAGCCGCTGCAAGGAGCCCGCGCCCATCGAGTACAAGCTGGTGCTCAAGGACGGTCGCTACACGCGGCTCGACGACCTGGCCCAGAGCCGCGGCTGCCACTGACCTCGGGCTGCCGGCCGCGCGGACGGTGGGTCATTCGGCGCGGATGCGGGCGTCGAAGAAGCCGCTGTTGTTGCTGGCGTCGCGATCGTTGAGGCCGAGCAGCAGGCGGCCACTGGCGGGCGCCACGAAGCTGAGGTCGCGCCCGACGAAGAAGCGGGTGTCGCCCAGCGACGCCACCAGACCGCCGTGGGGCAGCGCACCGAGCCCCTCGAGGTTGTCGCTGGGTGTGATGCCCTGGCCCTCGGGGCCGCCACACTTGCCCGAGCTGGAGCAGACCTCGCCGGCGGCCTCGAGGTGCACGCGCTGGCCGGCCACGATGTCGACCGCGGTGTCGTGCCAGATGGCCTTGCCGCGCACGGCGACGCGGCGATCGACGGCGCCCGCGGGCGGCTCGATCATGAAGGTGAGCGCGCTGCCCGGGCCGACGCGCAGCGGGCCGAGCTGGCCGGAGATCAGCGTGCCCACCGACATCTCGGCCTCGCCGAGGACGTCGTAGCTGAAGCTGCCGTCCCAGTCGACCACGGTGACCTTGGCGACGCGGGTGTCGCCAGGGGTGGCGACCAGCTGCATCGGGAAGCTCCAGGTCGGGGCCAGGCTGCTGGAGATGACCGGCGAGCGGAAGACCTGGTCGCCGAGCTCGATGAAGACGTAGGCGTCGGGTTCAGGGGACTTCGTGCGCAGTTTGCGCGGATCTGGCTCGTGCGCGGACAGGCCGATGCTGGCGCGGGCGGCCTCGAGCTCGGGGTGCTGGGCCAGGTAGCGCGCGAACAGCGTGAAGGCGGCGGGGGCGGCGCTGTCGGTGCGCTCGCCGCCGTCCCAGGGGCGGCCGTCGGGGCGCGTGGGCGGCAGCGTGCCGCCCAGCAGGGTGACGCGGTAGCGCGCGGGCAGCGGCGGCATGCGGGTGCGCCAGTCGACCACGGGGGCGGCGTCGGGCATCGCGGCGTCGGGCGCGGGGAGCTCGGGCACGGCGGCGTCGGGGCCGGGGCCAGGCCGCGGCGTCGGGGCCGGGGTGGCGCGCGGTGGGCGTGAGGTGCTGGGGCCGCAGGCGGGGACGGCGGTGAGGGCGGTGGCGAGCGCAACGCCGAGGGCGAGCGAGCTGGCGAGTCTGGCAGCGGTCCGCATCGTGGTCCGCGGAATGTAGACGAAGTTCGGCCCGGGTCGAGGCCGCAATGCTTGCGCGTTTCGCGGGCCACTCGCGCGCGGCAGCACTTGCGCGACACGCGCGGGGGCCGCAGCTTCGAGGTGACAGTCTGGAGGCCGCCATGCTGCCCTTGCTGAAGCTCCATGCCATCTGCCCCGAGGACCCGGCCCTGGCCAGCTACCGCATCGCCGAGGCCATCGGCGCCAGCGGCGGCTGGGTCGAGGACGGCAACATGCTGGGCAACAAGGCCGAGGTGCTGCGCTTCGCGATCGACGCCGAGGACCTGGCCGGGTTACTGGACGCGCTGCGCGGCTGTGGCCTGCGCTTCACCACGCCGACCCAGCGCGCGCTGGACGACGTCCTGGCGGCGCTGCCCCCGATCGGCACCGAGCTCGACGGCACGCTGGAGGTCACCTTCAGTCGCGAGGGGCTGGATGGGCGCGTCGTGGTGCCCGCCGTCCCGCACTGACGCCGGCGGCGCTGGCCGGCCGGGTCACGGGATGTAGACGATGTCGCCCTGGCGCCTCGGGCGCAGCGCCTCGGCGGCGCCGGCGCGCGCGGCGTGGCAGGCGAACCAGCGCTGGGTCTCGGGGCTGGCGCGACGACGGCCGCGCAGGGCCTCGAACAGGGGGCGCGTGGCGGCGAAGCTCCAGACCTCGCGGGTCACCGGCGGCACCACGGTGCGCAGCATGGGGTCGGTCCAGGCCTCGTAGTCGCTGTAGGGGCCGCTGGCCGGGCGCGCGATGACCTGGCGCAGCTCGCGCACCGAGTCGGCGTGCGGGAAGCGGCGCGCCAGCAGCGCGGCCAGCGCGGCCTGCTCGGCGTCACTGCGCGGGATGGGCGAGACGTCATAGAGGTGAGCCAGCGCGCGCACCAGGTCGCTCTCCACCAGCAGCGCGCCCAGGGTCTGCGCGATGCGCTCCTGGCCGAGGTCGTCGAAGCCGAAATACAGGCCGATCTTGCGCAGCCAGCCCAGCGACACGTCGGGCGTGTCGTCGCGCACCAGGCGGTAGCCGAGGTAGCCCAGCGAGTCGGGGTCGAGGGCGGCGATGCCCTCGCACAGCTCGTCGGTGGCCAGGGCGAGGCGCCATGACGCGATGCCGGCGCGGCTGCCATCGGCGGCCACGCGCAGCTCGATGATGCGGCCCTCCTGCGGGGCGTCGGTGGTCGAGCCGACGATCAGCTCGGGGATGACGCGGCCGCTGGGCAGCCTGAACTCGGCCTCGGCGGACTTGTGGGTGTGTGCGCTGACCCAGGCGACGATCTCGGGGTGGACCTCGAGGAACTTGATGACGCGCGCCCTGGAGCCGGCGTCCAGGGTGGCCAGCGGGTGATGGCCGAGGACGACCCACCACGGGCGGGCACCCAGCGCGCGGGCCTCGAACATGGCGTGATCGATGTCGGTCAGCTGCGCGCGCGAGATCCCGCCCACGGTGCCGGCGCCGCGCGAGGACTTGATGTCGCGATCTCGATAGTCGCTGGTGTCGACCAGGGCGGCCCACGCGGGCGGGGCGCCGCCGTCGCCGCCGCCCAGCGGGCGCACCGCGGTCAGCCAGGCGCGGCGGTACGCGGTGGGGCCGTCGACGTCGATCAGCGAGGCGGTGGTCGCCCACGCGGG
Source organism: Deltaproteobacteria bacterium (assembly GCA_020853705.1). Classification (GTDB taxonomy): domain Bacteria; phylum Myxococcota_A; class Polyangia; order Haliangiales; family JADYYK01; genus JADYYK01. The sequence continues at coordinate 69,321 of JADYYK010000206.1, read as the reverse complement.
GGCGGCGGGCAGCGCGGCCAGCACGCGGGTCAGAGCGCGCCCGCGGGTCAGGCGGTGATCCTCGCGCGAGCCGGGCTCGGCGCAGGCGCGGGTCCAGTCGGCGGGCATGTCGGCGGCGTAGCCCAGCTTGCCGTCGAGGTCGCCGTTGGAGGTGTAGTTGCCCATGAAGAAGCCGTCATGGTTGGAGGTCGTCATGATGAGCTGGGTCAGGCCGAAGCGCGCCAGGGTGGCGAAGAAGGTGGCGTACTCCTGGGTGCATGACGCGTCGGCGGCGTCGCCCATGTAGACCCGGGTGTGGCGCGGATAGCGATCGCGCTGCACTGCGAGGAAGGCCTCGAGCAGCAGGTCCGAACCGTCGTCGAGCGCGGCGGGGCGCACCGCGACCTCGACCGACTGGCGATCGGCGAACGGCGACTGCGCCCAGGTGCGCTTGCCGAACATGTGATGAAACTGGGTGTCGCCGAAGGCGAAGATGCGCGCGGCGACCACCGGGAGGTCGGTGGCGCCGGGGCCGCCGGGCGGCGGCAGCTCGCGGAAGGGGTGGTGCTGGAGCGGGCGCGTGACCGGGATCTGCGCGTGCCACGGGCTGGACGGGCGCGTGGCGTCGTCGGCGGGTGTGGGCGACCCGAGCGGCGTGGCGGCGGGGCCGACCGAGGGAGCGGGGCTGGCGTGGGGCTGCGCGGGCGCCGGGTTGCGGGTGCCACAGCTGGCCAGCAGGGGGAGCAGGAGGAGCGCTGCGCGATGCACGGGGAGAGTCTACGCGATGACGCGGCGAGGTGTTCCGACGGGCTGGGGTGGCGGCTGCTACGGGGACGGGCTGGGGCCGCGGAGGGGGTTGCCCTCGTCAGGGCCGAGCGGGCCCGAGGGCGAGGGCTTGGTGGTCGGCGTCGCGCTGGGGCTGAGCACCGGCGTGGCGGAGGGCGTGGGCTTCGCGGTGGGAGAGGGCTTCGCGGTGGGCGAGGGCTTGGCGGTGGGCCGCGTGGTCGGTGAGGCGTGCGGCTTGCCGGCGTCGAGCCGCTGGTTGGTGCTGGCGTCGGCCGTCGACGCTGCGGAGGCGTCGACGGCGGGGGACGTGACCAGCGCCGCGTCGAGCGCGGGCGCGCCGCTGACGCCAGCGTCGGCGGCAACGACGATGGGCTGGGGGGTGGCGCCGCTGCGATGGCCCAGCAGGCGCCAGCCGCCGAGCGCGGCCGCGGTGACGCCGCCGGCGGCGATGCCGATCCACAGCGCGGTGCGCCGCGGGGGCGCGGCGGACGGCTCCGGCGGGGTCGGCGCGGCGGTGCCGGAGCGCGCCTGCAGCGAGCCGGTCCGGGTGCGATCGAGCTCGTCCGTGCTCGGACTCGTGCTGGGGCTCGGACTCGTGCTGGGGCTCGTGCTCGGGCTCGTGCTCGGACTCGTGCTCGGGCTCGGGCTCGTGCTCGGGCTCGTGCTCGGACTCGTGCCCGGGCCTGTGCTCGGACTCGTGCTCGGACGCGTGCTCGCGCCCGCGCTGGGACTCGCGCCCGCGCTCGGACTCGTGCTCGGTCTCGGCCTCGCGCCTGTGTTCGTGATCGTGATCGGGCTGGGTTCCCGCGGCTGGCTCGGCGCGGCGAGGGTGCCGCCGGCTGGATCGACCGCGGCCAGCGTCCCGCCCACGGGATCCACCGCGGCCTGGGTCGCGCCGATGGCGTCGATCGCGCCGGCCGCGCGGGGTGCGCTGACGCTGGCGATGCCGGCGTTCGCGATCTGCGGCTGCTCGAGCAGCGCCTCGATGGCCTCGCGCGCGGCCAGCGCGCTGGCGTAACGACCGCCGGGCTGCTTGTCCATCAGGCGCTCGACCAGCGCGATGACCAGGGCCGGCACCGTCGGCGGCAGCGGCTCCGGCTTGCCCTCGATGTGCGCGATCAGCATGCTGGGCACGCTGTCGGCGCGATAGGGACGCCGCCCCGCGATCATCTCGTACAGCATCACGCCGAGCGAATACAGGTCGCTGCGCTCGTCGATGGCGTCGCCGCGCACCGCCTCGGGCGACACATACGCGGGTGTCCCGAGCAGCTGGCCCGACCCGGTCGCGGTGCTGAGATCCCCCGCCAGCGAGCGCGCCACCCCGAAGTCGAGCACCTTGACCAGATCGCGCCCCGACGGGTCGTCGAGCAGCATCACGTTCGACGGCTTCAGATCGCGATGCACGATCTGCAGCGCGTGCGCCGCCGCCAGCGCGTCGAGCACCTGCGCGGTCAGCCGGCACGCGCGCGGCACCGTCAGCCGCGTCTCCGCCATCAGGCTCTCCAGCGTGCGCCCGGGCAGGAGCTCCATCGCCATGTACAGCAGGCCATCCGGCGTCTGCCCGAAGTCGAGCACGGTGACCACGCCGGGGTGGGTCAGCCGGCTCGACAGCTTGGCCTCGCGCAGGAAGCGCTTCACCGCCAGCGGCTCCTGGGCCAGCTTGCCGCTCATGACCTTGACCGCGACCTCGCGCCCGACCGAGTGCTGCAGCGCGCGATACACCGCGCCCATGCCGCCCTCGCCCAGCTTCTTCTTCAGCGTGTAGCGCCCGTCGAGGTCGCGCCCGAGCAGCGGATCGGCCGGCGTGTGCAGGGTGACCAGCGCGGTGCCGTCGCTGGGACAGCGCGCCGTCCCGGCCGCGAACGAGCGCTCGCAGGTCGGACAGAAGGCGTCACCGGTGGCGGCCGAGGCGTTCACGGGAGTCGTGGCGTCTCGCACGGGACGATCCAGCACCTCGGCGGCGCACAGCCCTCGACCCCGAGTGCCCCGGCGCCGACCGGCAGCCGCACCGTGAGGTGTCCGCGGACCGGCGCAGGCAGGTCGATGACCCAGCACTGCGCCGGCTGGTAGGCCAGGAAGAAGAGCCGCAGTGCCCGCTCCTTCGCGACGAAGAGCCCGATGGAGTCCCGCTCGCCGGTCAGGAAGATGGAGTCTGCGTTGTCCTTGCCGATGACACAGTCACCGCTCATGACTCCCGCGTCGCCGGGGCCCGCGTCGACGACGCCATCCGGCACCATGCAGAAGTCGACCTGACGCCGCTCACCTCTGGTGTCGGACAGCCAGATGCTGCCGTCGGCGCGCCGCAGATCGATCTCGAGGTCCACCGACCCGCTGCAGCCGGCCAGCACCAGCGCCAGCAGCGCGACGACCAGGCCGCTACGGGACCGTGAACACATGCCCGTACTCCTCTGGCCTGGTGGCCAGCCAGATCCCGCCGCCGATGGCGCCCGCCACCACCACCGCGCCGCCGATGACGTACCAGCGGCCATACCACGGCGTGACCTTGATCTTGCCCAGCTCCAGCACCAGCTCGCGCTTCTCGTCCAGCACCAGCGTGACGTCTGCGCTGTCGTCCCTCCAGCCGCCCAGCCGCGCGCGCACCCGGTGGCCGCCGGGCCGGAGCTCGCCGCTCCAGGGTGACTTGCCGCGCTCCACACCGTCCACGATCACCGTCGCGCCCACCGGCCGGGTGACCACGGTCAACTGCGGCGGCGCGGGTGCGCGCGGCTCCAGCATCAGCTCTTGCTTCTCGCCGGCGACGACCTCGATCGACTTCTCGGCCAGCGCCGCACCACGCCGCGCCCGCACGACATGGCGCCCCGACCCCACCAGCAGCGCCTGCCCGGCGTCCACCACGACGGGCAGATCGTCGAGCTCCAGCCGCGCCGGCGCGCCGACCACGATGACCATGATCTCGGCGGAGTCGCCGCGGATCTGCGCCATCTCGGCCTCGACCTCGGCGCGGCGCTCGGCCGACACCAGCTCGCCGCCCTCGCCCAGATAGCGCCCGAAGCTGCGCACCGCGTCGTGATAGCGAAACAGCCGGCGCTGCGTGACCGCCACGTTGAACAGCACCTCGAAGCGCCCGGTCATCCTGTGCGCGGCCTCGAACTCGGTCAGCGCGGCCCGGTAGTCACCCTGCTTGAAGTAGCGCAGCGCCATGTCGTAGCGATCGGCCGCACTGGGCGTCCCCGGCGCCGGCGTCGCGACCCCGCCATCGGGCGTCGCAGCCGCCGGTGTCGCCAGCGCCAGCGCTGCCAGCAGCGTCAACCTGCCCAGTCGGCTCCCCCGCGCCATCGTCTGCGAGGTTACCAGATGACGCGCACCGCATGATTGCCAGGGTCGCTGAACCACAGGTGGCCGGCGGCGTCGAAGGCAAGGATAGCGAGGCCGCCCATGGCGGCCATCGTCGGCGACACATAGTCGCCCGCGCTGCCCAGGGTGCCGTCGCCGAAGATGGGTGTGAACGTGGTGGTGCCGCGCGCCAGGCTGTACATGCGGTGAGCCAGGTTGTCGACCAGGACCAGCTTGTTGCCGCTGGCGTCCACCGCCAGGGCGCCCAGCTGGTCGAACGTCATCCCGCCGGGCGCCCCCGCGAAGACCGCGGTCACGCCGGTGCTGCGGTCGATCTCGAGCACCCCGTTGAACGGGGCGCCCCCGCCGTTCCCGATGTTCGCTGACATCAGCAACTTGCCGTCGAAGATGGCCAGGCGACAGCCGTCGACGTGAGTGTAACAGTCGGGGGCGAAGGGCCGCGTGCTGCGATAGCCGATGTCGAGCCCCGTGATGATGCCGCTGGCGGTGTCGAGGCGCCTGAGACGGTTCATGTCGCCCCAGATCCACAGCGTGCCGTCGGCCTCCAGGGCCAGCCCGCTCGGCGAGATCAGCGTCGCCTGCACACCCTGGCCACCATCGCCATCGCCGGGCGGCGGCGCGCTGCCACCACCCGCGACGGTGTGGATCCGGCGCGCGCCGTCGAGCTCGACGTAGCGCACCCGGTGGTTCCCGGTGTCGGCGACGTAGAGCCGCTTGCGCACCTCGTCGAGGGCCAGGCCGTCGGGGGAGTCGAGGCGGGCCTGCACGGCCGCCGCACCCTCGCCGCCGAAGCCCTGCGCGAGCGGGACACCGGCGAGCACGCTGACCAGCCCGGCGGAGCTGATCGCGAGCACCGCGTGCTGGTTGCGGTCAGCCACGTAGACGGTGCCGTCGCTGTGCACCGCGATCCCACGCGGGTCGTGGATGCGCAGCAAGGTGCTGGGGCCGACGCTCTGGAAGTCGGCCACGCGCTCGGCGTTGACGGCGTAGAAGGTGGTGCCCGTCGGCGCCGTCGCCATGGCGGGGAACAGCACCGGGCTGCCGGTGACGTGGCGGCCCTGGATGTCGCGCAGCGACAGCTCGTACATGTGCATGCCGGGGGTCAGGCTGGCGCGCACGAAGCCGCTGGCCACGCCGCTCACGTCGGTGATGGCCAGCGGCGACAGCACCGCCGCGCCAGGCTGCAGCGCGCGGACGCCGAGGCGGACCCGTGGCAGCGGCGTGGTGCCCTCGGTGACCGTCGCCGACAGCGCAGCCGGCAGCGCGCGCCCGAGCTGGGTGGTCTGCACCGCCGCGCTGACCGCCGCCACGGTGATCTGCTGGCTGGCCCGGCCGACCTGCCCGATCATGCGGATCGACGCGTTGCCGGCATCGACCACGTAGAGATCGTCGCCTCTGAAGCCGAGGCCGCGCGGGGTCTGCCAGCGCGCGGCGCTGGCCGGCCCGAAGTCGCCGCCTGAGCCGGCGCCGCCCGAGATCAGCTCCAGGCGACCGACCCGATCGATGCGCCAGATCTGGTTGCGAACATTGCTGAAGAAGAGCTGGCCCGCGCGGTCGAAGGCCAGGCCCCGGATGTCACCGATGTCGGCGCCCAGCGCGGGATCTCCGCTGGCCGGTGTGGCCGAGCCGCCGGCGATGTGGACCTGGGTGCCATCGGCCTCGTAGCGCACGATCGACATCACCGAGCCGGTGTTGCCGGTGCACGTCGGACCGGCGACATAGAGCAGACCCGCGCCGTCACGCGCGAAGCGACAGCGCTCGCCAGAGCAGTTCGCCAGCTTGCCGTCGTTGACGAAGCAGTTGCTGCTGGGGAGCAGGGTGGTGATGGCGCGGGTGGCGCGATCGACGCGGCGCACCGCGCTGCGATCGCTGAAGACCAGCGCGCCGTCGCTGGCCACCTGGAGCTGCGTGGTCTGGTCCAGCGCGGCGCTGGTCGCGGGCAGGCCCTCGACGGCGTCGGGGTCGCCGGTGCCGCCGCCCGCGAAGGTCTGGATGACCGGGACCGCCGCCGACAGGTCGTCGATGACCCGGATGCGACGATTCCCGGAGTCCGCGATGTAGAGGCGGTTGCCGTCGAGCGCCAGGTCGTTGGGCCCCGACAGCAGCGCCGCCGTCGCCGCGCCGAAGTCCCCCGAGGAGCCGGCGCTGCCGTCGGCAGCCCCCGCGATGCGTCGCACCTCCCCGCTGGTCGAGACCGCGTACACGGCGTTGAAGGCGGCGTCGCTGAAGTAGACGGTGCCGTCCGCGGCCACCTCGAGGTCGTACAGGTTGGCGCTGGGGCGCGACTGTGAGGCCACGCCGACCACGCTGCTGGGTGTGCCCGGCAGGTGGATGGCGTTGACGACCGGCACCACGGTGCCGGCCACTGCCCCGACGGGGGCGTCGGCCCTCGCCGTGACGTCGACCGAGCCGCCGCCGGCCGCCGCGCTGGCCACGACCTGCCACCGGTACGGTCCCGCCACCAGGCCCAGGATGGGCGTGAAGCTGACCTGCCCGGCGGTGTCGGTCTGAAGGTCGCTGCCCAGGAAGGTCGCACCCACGTCTTGCGTGGTCACCGTCACCGCGGCGCCCACGATGGGTGTGCCGCCGCGGGTGACCTGCACCACCACCGGCGCCAGGCGCTGGCCGATGAAGCCGGTCTGGTCCTGGCCGGCGCCGACCTGGAGCTGGTTCATGCCGACCCCGCAGCGGTTGGGCGTGCCAGCGCCGCCGCAGGTCTGGGTGCCCGGGCAGGTCGCGGCGCAGGTCAGCGTGCGCCCGAGGCCGCAGCCGTCGGGGCCGGAGCCGCACTCGTCGACCGCGCAGGTGCGCAGCCCGGCGCACGGCTCGCAAGTGCCGCTGGCACCGCACACGCTGGGCAGCGTGCAACCGCCGCAGGCCAGGGTGCCGCCGCAGCCGTCGGGGATGCTGCCGCAGCGGCCCACCGGGCAGCTCACCGCGGTCGGGCAGGTCGGCGCGCACTGGTTGGCGCGACCGCCGGCACCGCAGCTCTGCCCCATCGGGCACATGCCACAGTCGATGCTGACCCCGGCGCCGTCCGAGATCAGGCCGCAGCGCGCGCCCCGGGTGGCGCAGGTGACCGTGGACGGCGGACAGGCGTCACCGACGTCGTCCATGTCGCCGTCCTGCTGCTCGGGGTTGCTGCTGCGCGGGCAGTTGTCACAGGCGTCGCCGACGGCGTCCTGATCGACGTCCTCCTGCGTCGGGTTGGGCCGCATCACGCAGTTGTCCTCGAAGTCGAAGCGGCCGTCGCCGTCGCTGTCGGGCGTGTCGCTCTTCACGTCGATGGCCTCGCTGCCCATGGTGGCCAGGTCGGCCTCGTCACCGAGGCCGTCGCCGTCGGCGTCGACGCTCTCGGCGAAGTCGTCGTCGAAGGCGTCCATGGCGTCGGGCACCCCGTCGCCGTCGTCGTCGTCGTCGTCCGCGGCGCCCTTGCCGTCGCCGTCGAGGTCGTCGAGCAGCGGGATCACCAGGCGCGTCAGCAGCCGCTGCTGGCCACCGGCGAACAGCACGCCGCCGACCGTGACGTGACGTTCGCCGGAGGTCGCGCGCACCGCGTAGGCGCCCTGCCTGGGCACCGGCAGCGAGAAGCTGCCGTCCGCGCTGGTCTTGACCGCGGTGCCGACCAGCGCCCCGGTCAGCGCCGAGCGCAGCTCGACCCCGATCCCCCCGCTCGCGGACGGGCCGTCCTCGACGCGCACCGCGACGCCCTCCAGCGACCCGCTGGCCGCCTTGACCTGGGCCAGATCGAGATCGACCCCCGTGGTCGTGCGTCCCGGCGTGACGCGCACGCCGCGCTTGACGATGACGCCCATCGGCGTGACCAGGGTGACGTCGTGGACCCCGGGCGGCACCGCCTGCAGCACGTAGGCGCGGCGATCGCTGGGGGCGGTCACGATCCCGGTGCCGTCGATGCCGACGATGGCCAGCGTCAGATCCGCCAGCTCGGCGTTCAGGATGCGACCGCCGATCGCCCCCGGCTTGCCCAGCACGATGGTCTCGAGGTTGGCGATGCCGCCCGCGGTGACCCCGGCCTGGAACCGGCGCGGCACGTAGTCCCCCGACTCCGCCGCGCTGGCCATGAGCTGGTAGCGCCCGGGTCTGAGGCCGCCGCGCTCGAACTCACCTGCCGCGTTGGCGATGGCGCCCTGCCCGGTCCCGGTGACGACGACGCGCGCGGCCGCCGCCGGCACGTCGGGCGCAAGCAGCACCCGCCCGAGCAGGGACCCGCGCGCCTCCGGTGTCGTGTCGCCGACCCTGTCACCACAGCCCGCCAGCGCGCACAGCAGCAGCCCCCACGCCCCCCGGTGCTTCATGGCTCCATTTCACACCAGGCTGGCCATCTGTGAAAGGGCAAGCCCACCAGCAGCGTCCCGGCCGCGCGCCGGGCCCGCGCCGGGCTATCATCGCGCGATGGCGGAGCTGATTCCCTACCCGTTCGCGCGGCTGGCCTCGCGCATGTTCCGCGAGCTCGAGCGTGACGGCTCGATCTTCGACCTGCCGGCGTCGCGCTTCGTGCGCGGTGACGCCGGGCGCGACCTGTCGGTGTCCCTGCACGGCAAGCGGGCGGCGTCGCCGCTGGGGCCGGCGGCGGGGCCGCAGTCGCAGCTGGCGCAGAACCTGGTGCTGTCCTTCCTGGGCGGCGCGCGCATCTTCGAGCTCAAGACGGTGCAGATCCTCGACCGCCTGAAGATCCCGCGTCCCTGCATCGACCTCAGCAGCGTGGGCTACAACGTCGAGTGGTCGCAGGAGCTGACCCTGGAGGAGTCGCTCGAGGAGTACGTCAAGGGCTCGATGCTGATCGAGCTGCTGGTGGCGTCGGGACGCCTGGGCCTGGCGCCCGGCTTCGACGCCTGCCTGTTCGACATGAGCGTGGGCTACGACCTGGCCGGCGTGCGCAGCGAGCGCGTGCTGCGCTTCATGCGCGGCATGATGGACGCGCGCGAGGTGGTCGAGCGGCTGCGCCAGCAGCTGCCGCCGGAGCTCGGCCAGTACAGAGACCTCGACTTCACCACCCGGCTGTCGAACACGCTGACGCTGTCGACCTTCCACGGCTGCCCACCCGACGAGATCGAGCGCATCGTCGAGTTCCTGCAGGACGAGCTCGGCCTGCACTGCATCGTCAAGCTCAACCCCACGCTGCTCGGCCCCACCGAGGTGCGCCGCCTGCTGCACGACGTGCTGGGCTACGAGGAGCGGGTGCCCGACAAGGCGTTCGAGAAGGACACCCGCTGGGAGCAGGCCCTGGGCTTCATCGAGCGCCTGGGCGCGCGCGCCGACCAGCGCGGCCTGGGCTTCGGCGTCAAGTGCACCAACACGCTGATCGTCGAGAACCACCGCACCTTCTTCCCGGCCAGCGAGAAGGAGATGTACCTGTCGGGGCCGCCGCTGCACGTGCTGGCCATGTCCCTGGTCGGCCGCCTGCGCGAGACCTTCGGCGACCGCTACCCGATCTCGTTCTCGGCCGGCATCGATCGCGACAACTTCGCCGACGCGGTGTCGCTGGGCCTGGTCCCGGTCACGGTGTGCACCGATCTGCTGCGCCCGGGCGGCTATGGCCGGCTGCACCACTACTTCGGCGACCTCGGCAAGCGCATGGTCGGCGCCGGCGCGCGCGACCTCGACGCCCTTCAGCTGCGCGGCCAGGGCCAGGCCGAGGCGGCCCTGGCGCGCGCGCTGCCCGAGGGCCCCGAGCGCGCCGCCTGCACCCGCGCGCTGGCCGAGGGCGGTGACCTGCGCGCCGCCGCGGGCACCGCCTGGCCGCGCTGGCTGAGCGAGGCGCGCCTGGCCAACACCCGGGTCTACCTCGAGCGCGTGCTGGCCGAGCCGCGCTACCGGCGTGCCGCCAACAGCAAGCCGCCGCCCAAGATCGGGTCGCGCCTGGAGCTGTTCGACTGCATCACCTGCGACAAGTGCGTGCCGGTGTGCCCCAACGACGCCAACTTCACCTTCGTGCTGCCGCGCGCCACCGTCCCGGTGGTCAAGCTGCGCGCCGCGCCCGGCGGTGGCTTCACGCGCGAGGCGGCGGCGTCGCTGACGCTGACGCGCAAGCACCAGATCGGCAACTTCGCCGACTTCTGTAACGAGTGCGGCAACTGCGACGTGTTCTGCCCCGAGGACGGCGGCCCCTACGTGGTCAAGCCGCGCTTCTTCGGCAGCGAGGCCGCGTTCCGGCGCTTCGCCAGCCACGACGGCTTCTTCCTCCTGCGCCAGGCCGGGCGCGACGCCGTGCTGGGCCGCTTCGCCGGGCGCGAGCTGCGCCTCGAGGTCGCGGGCGGCGCGGCGACCTACAGCGGCGAGGGCTTCACGCTCGAGCTCGATCCCGCGCAACCCGATGAGGTGCGCGGCCACGCCGACGCCGGGCTGGAGGTCGATCTGACCTACTTCCACATCCTCGACTGGCTGCGCAAGGCGCTGCTCGACGGCCCCGGCGTCAACTACGTCAACGCCTGAACCAGCGCCAGGCCGGCAGCTGCGCCAGCGCCAGCGCCGGCGCCAGGGCCGGGGCCTGGGTCAGGTGCGCGGGACGTAGATCTCGTGGCGGATGTCGCGCGGCAGGTTCCAGCCCGAGGGATCGGGGGCGGCCAGCTGCCCGAGGTCGACGTCGGCGATGACCAGGCTCGGGTGCTGGCTCAGGTTGTCGAGCACGCCGCCGGGGCCGGCGAAGTGGCTGTCGCCGAAATAGGGCTGGTTCCATGGCGGCTCGACGCCGCGACGGTTGGAGCCAGCGATGAACAGGTTGTGGCGCGCGGCGTCGACCTGGAACTCCAGGCGCCACATGCGCTGGCTCTTGGCGCCGAAGGTGACCGCGGGCGAAAACACCAGCTCGGCGCCGCCGCGGGCCAGCGACCACATCACACCCTCGAAGTGGCGGTCGTAGCAGATGGCCACGCCGATGCGCCCGCGCGAGGTCTGGAACACCGGGAAGAAGCGGTTTTGGCCCAGCACCGCGGGGCCGCCACCGTTTTCGCCGTCGGAGCGGTCGTAGTACAGGTTCTCGTGGAAGCTGCCCTGCTCGTTCTGCCCGTACGGGATGTGCGTCTTCCTGTACTTGCCCAGGATGGCGCCGTGCTCGTCGATGACCACCGCGGTGTTGAAGCGCTGGCCGGAGGGTGTCAGCTCGTAGATCGGCGCGATGATGACCAGGTCGAGGCGCCGCGCCGCCGCGCACAGCCGGGTCACGGTCTCCCCGCTGGTGGCGTCCTCGGCCAGCCCGCGCCACATCGGGTCTCCGCCCAGCGCGAAGTACGGCGCCGGGAACAGCTCGCCCAGGCCGACCACGCGCGCGCCCTGGGCGGCGGCGGCCTCGAGCAGCTCGACGTGGTGGTCGAGGTTGGCGCGGCGTAGCTCGTCCAGCCTGCCGCTCAGCGTGGGCAGCTCGGCGACGGTGGCCGGCATGTGCGGATAGACGTTGCAGGTCTCGGTCATGGCGGCGCGCACGACGGTCATGGTCCGGGCTCCTCGGCCAGCGCCTGCACCACGTCGCAGAGCACGTTGACGCCGTTTTCGCACTGCGCCAGCGTGGACAGCTCGCGCGGGTTGTGGCTGATGCCGTCGTACTCGCCGGGCACGAAGATCATGGCGGTCTTGCACAGCCGCGACAGCTCCTGGGCGTCGTGGCCGGCCCCCGAGATGATGCGCTGGTGGCTGAGGCCGCGCGCGCTGGCGGCGTCCGCGATCAGCGCTTGCACCTGCTGGTCGAACGGCACGTAGGGCGTGCGCGCGGTGCGGCGGTGAGTGATCTGCACGTGCTCGCGCGCGGCGATCTCGGCGTAGGCGCGCACCACGTCGGCCTCGGCGCGCTCCAGCGCGGCGTCGTCGGGCGTGCGCAGGTCGACCGAGACGGTGGCCCGCCCGGGCACCACGTTGACCAGACCCGGGTAGGGCGTGATGACGCCCATGGTGGCGCGCAGGTCGGCGCCATAGCTGCCCGAGGCCACCATGTCGCGCAGAAGGACGTTGATGCGCGCGGCGGCCACCCCGGCGTCGGCGCGCAGCGCCATCGGGGTGGTGCCCGCGTGCGCGCTCTTGCCCAGGATCTCGAGCGCGTGCCAGCAGATCCCCTGCACCCCGGTGACCACGCCCAGCTCCAGCCCGGCGGCGCGCAGCGTGGGCCCCTGCTCGATGTGGCACTCGACGTAGGCGTGCGGCGCCGGCAGCACCGGGTCGGCGTCGCCGATGAAGCCGATGCGCTCGAGCTCGTCGTGCACGCTGAGGCCGGCGCCGTCGCGGATGGCCCAGGCGTCCTCCAGCGCGATGCGCCCGGTGGCGACCGCGCTGCCCAGCATGTCGGTGCCGAAGCGCGCGCCCTCCTCCTCGGTGAAGAACCCGACCACCAGCGGGCGGCGCGTGGTCAGCCCCGCCTCGTCCAGCGTGCGCAGCACCTCCAGCCCGCCCAGCACGCCGAGGCAGCCGTCGAAGCGCCCCGCGGTGGCGACCGAGTCGATGTGCGAGCCGATCATGACCGGGCGGGCGCCGTCGTCACGCCCAGGCCGGCGCGCGTAGACGTTGCCGATGCGATCGATGGTCACCGTCAGCCCGGCCGCGCGCATGGCCGCGACCACGTGGCGCCGGCCCTCGCCGTCGGCCGCGGTCAGGGCCAGGCGGTTGACGCCGACGAGGCCGGTGCGCTCGTCGGTGTAGGCGCCGAGCTCGCCCAGCGCGGCCAGCGCGGCGTACAGCCGCTGGCCGTTGATCGCGCGCGCGCTCACGCGGGCACGATGCGACGGTAGTTGACCGGGTCGGTGTCGCCCTCGGTGTTGATGAGCAGCACGCGGGCGGCCGGCCCGAGGCCCAGCTCGCCGCGCGCCCCGGCCAGCCCGGGCTCGGTCATCAGCGCCAGCAGGCCGGCCAGCCCGGCCGCACCCGACTCACCCGAGACGACGCGCGGGTCGCCGCCGTCGCCCGCGGCCAGGCGACGCATCGCCGCCTCGGCGAAGCTGTCCTCGACGGCCAGGAAGCCGTGCATCCCGGCGCGCAGCACCGGCCAGGCCAGCAGCGACGGCGTGCCACAGTTGAGCCCGGCCATGATCGAGTTCTGCTTGCCGTGGGCCTCGCGGATCGAGCCGTCGGGCGACGCGATCGACTCCAGCAGACAGTCGGCGTCGGTCGGCTCGACCGAGACCAGGGTGGGCACCCGGCCACCGCGACGCCGGTAGGCCAGCGTGCCGGCGCAGGCCAGCCCGCCCACGCCAGCCTGCAGCAGGACCACGTCGGGCGCGGCCTGCCCGCGCTGACCCAGCTCGGCGTCGATCTCCGCGAACAGGGTGCCGTAGCCCTCCATGATCCAGCGCGGGATCTCGAGGTAGCCCGGGTACGCGGTGTCGGAGATGACCTGCCAGCCGTGCTGGGCGGCCTCGGCGGCGGCGCGGCGCACGGTGTCGTCGTAGGTGCCGGCCACCACCACGACCTCGGCGCCCTCGCCGCGGATGGCCTCGATGCGCGCGGGCACGGTGTTGCTGGGCACGAAGATCACCGCCTTGTGGCCCAGGCGGCGCGCCGACCAGGCCACCGCGCGGCCGTGGTTGCCGTCGGTGGCGGTGGCGAAGGTCAGGCCGCCAGCGACCTTGCCCTGGCTGGCCAGCCAGCGCTGGATGGCGTAGGACGCGCCCAGCACCTTGAAGGCGTTGAGGCCGAAGCGCTGCGCCTCGTCCTTGAGCAGGACGGCGCCGACACCCAGCTCGCGCGCCAGCGCCGGCAGCTCGAGGAGCGGCGTGGGCTGGTACCCGGGCAGACTCCGGTGGAAGGCCTGCACGTCGTCCGGCGGCGTGGCCCAGTCGGCGGCCAGCGCGTCGGTGACGAAGGGGTTGTGGCGATAGCGGTAGCGCTCCATGCGCGGAAGATACCCGAAATCTACAGCGCTTCCATGCGTCGCCACAGCGCGCCTGCCTGCTCGCGCGCCTCGGCGCGGATGGCCGCGAGGTCGCCCGTCTGCAGCACCCCGCCCTCGACCACCACGCGACCGCCCACGATGACGTGGCGCACGCCCGCGGCGTCGCGCACCACCCGGTCGGGCAGCGACGCCAGCCCCAGGCGCTCGGCGGCCAGGCGCGCCCCCGCCTCGGGCCGCGCCGCCGCGCCGGTGTCGCCGTGCGTCGCGGCGTCGCGCAGCAGCGCCGCGCGCTCGACCGCCATGTCGGCCGGGTAGCCGTCGGTGCCCAGCGCGACGTGCGCGCTGGCGCTCAGCGCGCCCGGGTAGCCGACCCGGTTGCCGGCGTTGGAGCGCGGGTTCTGCACCAGCCACAGCCCCAGCTCGTCGGCGCGCCGGACCTGGGCCGCGTCCAGGTGGACGCCATGCGCCAGGATCGAGCCCGGGGGCAGCGCATCCAGCGCCAGCAGCCGCTCCAGCGGCCCGGCGAAGCCGCGGCGCCGCGCGTCGTCCACGTCGGCGTCGGCCTCGGCCACGTGGACGTGGACCACGGTGCCGAGCTGGCGGGCCAGGGCGCCGGCCTCGCGCACGGTGTCGTCCGAGACCGTGAACGAGGCGTGCAGCCCGACCAGGCCGCGCACACCGGCGTCGCCGGCGACCCGCCGCGCCAGGCGAGCACACTCGGCCAGGCCGCGCTGGCCCTCGGCGCGGCCGTGGTTGCGCTCGCTGGCGCCGTAGCACAGCAGCGCGCGCACCCCCAGCTCCTGGGCGGCGTCGGCCAGCACGTCGAGCGCGCCGTCGATGAAGCCGGGCGACTCGTGGTGATCGATCAGCGTGGTGGTGCCCGCGAGCAGCGCCTCGGCGACATACAGCCGCGCTGCGGCGCGCAGCGAGGCGGCGTCGAGCGCGCGATCGAGCCGCCACCACACCCGCTCCAGGATCTCGAGGAACGTCGTCGGCGCCAGCGCCGGCGCCGGCATGCCCAGGGCGCACAGGCCGCTGTACAGGTGGGTGTGGGCGTTGACCGCGCCGGGCCCGACCTCGGCGCCGGCGCAGTCGAGCCGCGCCGGCAGCCCGGCCTCGGGCTGGGTCACCGCCAGCGGCTCCGGTCGCCCTTGATGCGCCCGACGCTGATGGCGGCCGCCGCCGGCGAGTCCTTCATGGGCAGGGTGTAGCGCCGGATGCCGTCGAACGCCGCCAGCGCCCCGGCCACCGCGCCCGCGGTCGGCACCAGCCCGATCTCGCCGACGCCCTTGGCGCCGAACGGCCCCTCGGGCTCGTGCTCCTCGATCAGGATGACCTCGGTCACCGGCATGTCGCGCGCGCGCAGGACGCCGATGTCGCGCAGCTTGAAGGTCACCGGCATGCCGTCCTGGCAGGGCAGCTCCTCGGTCAGCGCGTAGCCCAGCCCCATGTGGATCGAGCCCTCGATCTGGCCCACGCACAGCGCCGGGTTGACGGCGCGGCCGACGTCGTGGGCGGCCACGAAGCGCTCCAGGTGGCCGTCGCCGTCCAGGATGCAGACCTGGGTGGCGTAGCCGAACGCGGTGTGGGTCTTGATCTTGTCGACCTTGGCGCCCAGCGCGGTGGTGTCGTCGATGACGATGTCAGCGGCGTAGACGCGGCCCACCAGGTCGCGCAGCGCGAGGCCCTGGTCGAGATCGGCGCGCAGCTTCTCGGCCGCGCTCTTGACCGCGCGCCCGGCGAACAGCGTGGCGCGCGAGCCGGTGGTCTGGCCGCAGCCCAGCGCGAAGGTCGAGTCGACCTTGGGGTGGAACACCGCGCCGGGCAGGCCGGTGACCTCGCAGGCGAACTGCGCCAGCACGGTGAGCAGGCCCTGGCCCATCTCGGTGTAGCCGTTGTACAGCGTCACCGTGGCGTCGGGCTCGACCACCAGGCGGCACTTGCCCCACTCGGACACGCCGTTGCCGATGCCCGAGTTCTTGATGCCGCACGCGATCCCGACCGCCTTGCCCGCCGCCCGCGCGGCGTAATACACGTCCTTGACCGCCTGCAGCGTCTTCCTGACGCCGACCGACTTCTCGAGCACCTGGCCGGTCGAGAACACGTCGCCGACGTCGACCACGTTGCGCTCGCGGATCTGGTAGCCGTCGAGGCCGACGCGCTGGGCCAGGAGGTCGAGCGCGCCGTCCATGGCGAAGGCGGCCTGGTTGGCGCCGAAGCCGCGCATGGCGCCACAGGGCGGGTGGTTGGTGTAGGCGGCGACCGCGATGACGTCCACGTGGGGCACCCGGTACGGGCCGCAGGCGTGACCCGCGGCGCGCTCGAGCACCTTGCCCCCGACCGAGGCGTAGGCCCCGGAATCGCCGATCATGCGCGCCTGCACCGCGGTCAGCCGCCCCTCGGCGTCGCAGCCGACCTTGTAGTCCATCTTGATCGGGTGGCGCTTGGGGTGGATCCGGATCGACTCCTCGCGACTCAGGCGCAGCTTGACCGGGCGGCCCGTCAGGCGCGCCAGCAGGGCGGTCTGGGACTGGATCGACATGTCCTCCTTGCCGCCGAAGGCGCCACCGTTGGGCACCAGCTCGACGTGGATCTGCTCCTCGGGCACGCCCAGGAAGCTGGCGACCTGGCGCCGGTCGTCGAACACGCCCTGGCCCTGGGTGAACAGGGCCAGGCGACCGTCGGGCAGCGGCTCGGCCAGCGCGCACTCGGGCTCCAGGTACAGGTGCTCGATGCGCTGGGTCTGCCAGGTGCCCTCGACGACGTGGGCGCTGGCGGCCAGCGCGGCCTCGGCGTCGCCGCGGCGGATGATCGACCGCGACAGCACGTTGTCGTGCTTGGGGTTGACCCGGGGCGCGCCCTCGCGCACCGACTCCTCGGGATCGAGCACCGGGGGCAGCGGCTGGTACTGGACCTCGACCAGGGCCGCGGCGGCGCGCGCGGTGCGCTCGTCGTCGGCGGCCACCACGGCGACCACGTCGCCCACGCAGCGCACCTCCTCGCCGATCGCGACCAGGCCGGGCCAGTCGGCGTACAGCAGGCCGTACCAGCGCTCGCCCGGCACGTCGGCGGCGGTGGCCACGGCGCGCACGCCAGGCAGCGCCCGCGCCGCGCGGGTGTCGATGGCCAGCACCTTGGCGCGCGCGTGCGGCGACAGCACCACCGCCCCGGCCAGCATCCCGGGGCGCGTCATGTCCGCGACATAGGGCCGGTCGCCCAGCGCCAGCGCGGCGCCCTGGTAGCGCGCGAAGGACTGGCCCACGCGCGCGTCGGCGCCAACCTCGGGCAGCGGCTGACCGCGGCGCGCGCCGGCCAGGAGCTCGATGGCGTCGACGATCTTCACATAGCCAGTGCAGCGGCACAGGTGGACGTCGATGGCCTTGGCGATCTCGTCCCGGCTGGGCGACGGGTTCTTGTCGAGCAGCGCCTTGGCGCGCAGCGCGATCCCCGGGATGCAGAAGCCGCACTGCAGCCCCGCCGCGGCCACGAAGGCGCGCGCGGTCAGGTCACGCTCCTCGGCCGACACGCCCTCCAGGGTCAGCACCGTCTTGCCCTGGCAGCGCTCGGCCGGCAGGGCGCAGCTGACCTTGGGCTGACCGTCGACCAGGACCAGGCAGCAGCCGCACTGGCCCTGGGGCTGGCAGCCGTCCTTGGGCGAGGTCACGCCGCAGCGCTCGCGCAGCGCGTCGAGCAGGGACTCGTCGGCGGCGACCTCCAGCCGCCGGACCTCTCCATTGAGGCGAAACTCGACCACGGGGACTCCTGGCTTCGAGGAAGGTTTCGCCGAGCATAACGCGGACGCGGGCGGGCGCGCCCGCAGTGTTTGCGCATCCGCGGCGCGGCGCCGCATCTGTCGGCCCAGTCTACCCCAGGTGTTGCGGTATCCTCTGGACGGCATGGTGGGGGACAAGCTGGGCAGCTACCACCTGGTCCGGCAGATCGGGGCCGGCGGGATGGGCGCGGTGTTCGAGGGCCGGCACGAGCTGCTCGACAACCGCGTCGCCATCAAGGTGCTGCTGCCCGAGCTGTCGAGCGACGCCGACGCGGTGAAGCGCTTCTTCAACGAGGCCCGCGCCGCGACCCGGGTCAAGCACCCGGGCATCACCCAGATCTTCGACTTCGGGACCGCCAAGGACGGCAGCGCGTACTTCGTGATGGAGCTGCTCGACGGCGAGAGTCTGGCCGCGCGCCTGCGCCGGCAGCCGCGCCTGACCGTGGCCGAGCAGGCCGCCATCGGCCGTCAGATCTCGGGCATCCTGGCGGCCGCGCACCAGGCCGAGATCGTCCACCGCGATCTCAAGCCCGACAACATCTTCCTGACCCGCGATCCCGAGATGCCGGGCGGGGTGCGGGTCAAGGTCCTCGACTTCGGCATCGCCAAGCTGGCCGGGTCGGGCAGCGCGCCCATCTCGGTCAAGACCCGCACCGGCAGCGTGATGGGCACGCCCTACTACATGTCGCCCGAGCAGTGCCGCGGCTCGGGTGAGGTCGACCTGCGCGCCGACATCTACTCGCTGGGCTGCGTGCTGTTCGAGATGGCGACCAGCCGCCCGCCCTTCACCGGCACCGGGCTCGGCGAGGTGCTGGGGGCCCACCAGTTCGTCGAGCCGCCACGTCCGCGCTCGCTCAACCCTGGGGTGCCGCCGGCGCTGGAGTCGCTGATCCTGAAGACGCTGCACAAGACGCCCGACGGGCGGCCGCAGACGATGACGGCGGTGGCCGCCGCGCTCGACGACATCGCCCGCGCCGCGCCGAGCGCGGGCGCCGCCGCCGCGGTCGGGCTCGACTCGACCCTGCCGCAGCAGACCCTGCCAGCGCAGGCGTCGCCCGAGCAGGTGTTGCCGGTCAGCACCACGCTGGGCGCCGCGGCAGGTCAGGCGTCCCGCGCGCCCAGCTCGAGCGGCACCTCGCGCCGGGCCCTGCTCGGCGGCGCCGCCGCGGTGGTGATCGCCGCCGGCGCCCTGGTGGCCTACCGGGCGACCCGCGCGCCGGCCAGGCCCCCTGCCCCGCACCCGCAGCCCGGCCTGCCCAGCGCGACCGCGCCGACCGGCGACGCCGCCGCGCCGACCACGGAGGCCACGCCGGCCACGCCGGCACCCAGGCCCGCGCCGGGCCTCGCGCTCGCCAACCGCTTCGTCCGTCTCAGCGGCGCGCCCGGCCGCGTCCTCATGGGCGTCGCCAGCGAGCGCGCCCGCGAGAACGTGGTCGGCTTCCGGCCCTCGCGCGCGGTCGAGGCGCCGCGCGTCGATTTCAGCATTCACGAGCACGAGGTCACCTGGGGCGAGCTCGAGCCCTGGCTGGCCGAGCACCCCGAGGCGGTGGTGAACCGGCCCGCGTGGGTCCCGGCCGAAGCCGCCCAGCGCGCGCGGCTGCCCGCGACCGGGGTGTCGTGGACCGCCGCCAAGGCGTACTGCCGCTTCCTGGGCGCCGTGCTGCCGACCGAGGCCGAGTGGGAGTACGCCGCGCGTGGCGCCGCGCGCCGGCCCTACCCCTGGGGTGCCGAGCAGCTCGATCTGATGCGCACCCACGTCTATGCCGGCCCGGGCGCCCAGGTGGAGCCGGTCATGACCAGCGACCAGGACCGCACCCCGGGGCCCTACATCTACGATTTGCTCGGCAACGCGCAGGAGTGGACCAGCGAGCTGTGGCGCGAAGACGTGCCTGGTCAGGACGAGTCGTGGGTCCAGGCCGGGGGCCTCACCT
The DNA here is from genome assembly GCA_020853705.1 of Deltaproteobacteria bacterium. GTDB lineage: Bacteria > Myxococcota_A > Polyangia > Haliangiales > JADYYK01 > JADYYK01. The sequence goes on along the minus strand of JADYYK010000206.1, from coordinate 49,706 downwards.
TCCGCACCGTGCGCGGCCTGCCCGTCGCGACCAGCCTGCTGCCGAACCAGGCCGTGCCGCTGGAGGGCGCCGCGTACCGCGAGCCGCTGTGCGCGACCGGCACCTGCGCCAAGGAGACCGCGAGCATCCTCGAGCTGGTCGGCTTTCGCTGCGTGCAATCGGAGAGTCCATGACGAAGACGCTGCGGCTCGTTGCGCCCGGCGTGGCCCTGGCCATGGCGCTGGCGGGCGCCGCGGGGGCGCGCCCGTCGGATCAGAAGTGTGATGCCAGCCAGCGCGACGCCCGGGGTCGGTGCCCCGCCACGCCGGGCCCCGGCAGCAAGGCTGGCAAGGGTGCGCGCCCCCCGGTCACCGCGCGGCCGGCGTGGCGCGAGCACCAGACGCCGGCGTTCGCCGAGGTCGATCTCACGGCCGCGCTGGCGCGCCCCGCCTCGAACGCGCTGCGGCCCGACCCCGCCGCGCGCAAGGCGGTGCCGCGGCCCGACCTCGGCGTCCAGGTCGACGACGCCATGATCAGCGAGTACCAGCGCGGCAGCGAGACCCTGCCCGACAGCGATCCCGACAAGCCGAGCTACCTCCTCAAGCTGGCCGACGCCCAGGCGGCGCGCTACCGGAAGGCGCGCCAGGCGGGCGCCAGCAGCAAGCCGGCCGCCGACGCTGCGCTGGTGCTGGCCGTGAAGGCCTACAGCGCGGTGACCTCGAACCCGGCCTTCGCGCGCTTCGCCAGGCTCGACGAGGCGCTGGGCCGCCTCGCCGTGCTGCTCGAGGACAGCGGGCAGCAGGACAACGCGCTGCTGGCCTACCGGCGCCTGGTCAAGGAGTTCCCGCGCGCGCGCCACATCGCCGACGCCGTGCTGGCGCTGTCGGATCAGGCGCTGCTGCAGGGCCGGCTCGACGAGGCCGAGGCTGGCTATGGCAAGCTGGCCAGCGTCACCAGCTCACCCGCGCACGCCTACGTCCGCTACATGACCGGCTGGGTGCTGCTCAACCGCGACCGGCCGCGCGACGCCCTGACCGCCTTCACCGAGGCCGCCGACGAGGCCGCCCGGCTGAAGCAGCCCGCGCTGGTGCGCGCCGCCAGACAGGACGGCGTGCGCGCCTTCGCGCAGTTCGGCAGCGCCTCCGAGGCCCTGCAGCGCTTCGCCGCGACGCCGGCCCTGCTGCCCCGCGTCGGCGAGGCCTACATGGACATGGGCAAGTTCGACCAGGCCATCACGCTGTACCAGGCCATGATCGCCACCCAGCCGCGCAGCCCCGAGCTGTGCACCTGGGGCCTCGCGGTGACACGCGCCAGCCTGGGCATGCCGACCATCGACCAGCGCGCCCGCGCCGTGACCACGTTCGTCGAGCTGCTCCGGCACGTGCGCAAGGCCAAGCTGGCGCCCGCCGCGGCCCTGGCCAGGTGCCAGGCCGAGGGCGAGGAGCTGGTGCGCACGATGGCGCAGGCCTTCCACCAGGAGGGCGCCAGGACGCTGAACGCACGGGTGCTCGGGGTCGCCAGGCAGCTCTACGAGGCCTACTTCAGCGCTGACTTCGCGCTGGCCGCGCACGCGGCGACGATGCGCTACTACTACGCGGAGCTCCTGTGGTCGCGCGCCGAGCGCGAGCCGAACCCGCGCATCGCCGACGAGTTCTGGAGCGAGGCGGCGCTGGCCTTCTCGGCGGCGGCGCGCACCCCGGGGCTGGCGCCCGACCTGGTCAAGGAGGCCAGCTACGCCGCGGTGCTGGGGTGGCGCAAGGCAATCGACCATGACGCGCGCCCAGGCAAGGTTAGCGACGCCAATGATGGCGGCGACGGCAAGGGCCCCGTCATGCGCGGGCTGCCGCCGCGCACGGCGCAGATGCTGTCGGCGTTCAAGGCCTACCTCGCCATCACCAGGGATCCCGGGGAGAGCGCCAGCCTCAGCTTCCTGGCCGGCAGCCTCTACGCCAGGTATGGCCATGTCCTCGAGGCCGCCAAGGTGCTGGCGCGCGTGGTCACCACCTGGCCCGACGACGAGGTGGCCGAGCACGCCGCCAGCATCCTGCTCGACGTCCTGAACCAGGCGCGCAGGTATGACGAGCTGGTCGGCTGGGTGCGTACCCTGCGCAGCGAGCCGCAGTACGCCGGCCTGCGCGCCCGGATGGGCGAGACGCTGGAGCGGCTGCACGCGCAGATTCGCCGCAAGGAGGCCGAGGGCCTCGAGGCCAAGGGCGACTTCGAGGGCTGCGCCATCAGCTACCTCGCCATCGCCCGCGAGGTGCCCGACTACGACCAGCTCGACGAGGTCCTCTACAACGCCATCGCCTGCTACAAGCGTGGCGGCGCCAACGACAAGGCGCAGGGGCTGGTCGACACCCTGGGCAAGCTCGCCCCGCGCAGTCCCCTGCTGGCCAGGGCCAAGGAGCTTCTGTCCAGGTGATGCGCGCCGCCAGCGTCCTCGGTGCTGTCATCGTCACCTCGGCCGGCAGCTGCTCGAAGCGCGCGCAGCCCTGAGCACCCTTGGCGATGACCGGCGGCTGACGGCGGCCTGGCACCGGCGCGCGTGCTAGGCTGACCGCGGTGTCAGCCCCGGTGCCGCCGCGCGCGGCCTTCCAGTCGCGCGATTTCCGGCTCTACCAGGTGGCGCGCTTCCTCTTGGTCGTGGGGCTGCAGATGCAGTCGATGGCCATCGGCTGGTATGTCTATGCGCGCACGCACAGCACGGTGTCGCTGGCCCTGGTGGGGCTGGCGCAGTTCGCGCCCGCGATGCTGCTGTCGCTGGTCACCGGCATGGTGGCCGACCGCTTCGATCGGCGCGGTGTGCTGGTGGTCTGCTACACCGCGGTGGCCGGCTGCGCCGGCGCGCTGTGCCTGCTGTCGCAGCGGCCCGAGCTGCCGATCTGGCCGATCTATGGCGTCCTGGTGGTGCTCGGCACCGCGCGCGCGTTCGCCGGCCCGGCGGCGCAGTCGCTGGTGCCGCACCTGGTGCCGGCCGAGCACTTCCCCAACGCGGTGTCGTGGGCCTCGTCGGTGTTCCAGATCGGCACCATCACGGGGCCGGTCGTGGGCGGCGTGATCTACGGCGCCGCCGGCGCCACCGTGGTGTTCGCGACCTGCGCCGGGGCGCTGGCGCTGGGCACGCTGGCGGTCCTGATGATGCACGTGCGCACTGGCCGCATGTCGCAGAGCCGCGCCAGCTGGAGCACGCTGTCCGCGGGCATCCGCTACGTGTGGGCCAAGAAGACCATCCTGGGCTCGATCTCGATGGATCTGTTCGCGGTGCTGCTGGGCGGCGCCACCGCGCTGCTGCCGGTGTACGCACACGACATCCTGCACGTGGGACCGTGGGGGCTGGGGATCCTGCGCAGCGCGCCCGCCATCGGCGCCGCGACCATGGCGGTGCTGCTGGCGTACCGGCCGCTGCAGCGGCGCACCGGCGCCATCATGCTGGGCTGTGTCGGGCTGTTCGGCGTCGCGACCATCGTGTTCGGGCTGTCGCACAGCTTCTGGGTGTCGCTGCTGGCGCTGACGGTGCTGGGGGCGTCGGATCAGGTCAGCGTGGTGACCCGCCTCACCCTGGTGCAGGTGCAGACGCCGCCCGAGATGCGCGGGCGGGTCGCCGCGGTGAACATGATCTTCATCGGGGCCTCCAACGAGCTGGGCGAGTTCGAGTCGGGCATCACCGCGGACGCCTTCGGGGTGGTGCGCGCGGTGGTGCTGGGCGGCGTCGGCACCCTGGTGGTGGTGGCGCTGTGGACCTGGTGGTTCCCGGAGCTGCGCAAGCTCGACCGCGTCGACACCGTGACCGTGACCTGACCCAGGGGTTTGCCAGCCCTTGCCAGCTGTCAACGCGCGGGTGTGACCCGCGGGCCACAGTCTCGTCGGGCGGCGCGTGCGCCCGTCACCTGGTGCGCGCCAAGCTCGCGATGCCGGGTGCCTGCGCGGGTGGCATCGAGGTTGCTCCATCGGCGGGGACAACTGCGATGGAGCTCATGATGAAGGGGCAGCGGAACAAGCTTGGATTGGCGATGACGATGGCGAGCGGTGCGCTGCTGACGCTGGCGGCCGCGGGTTGCGGCGGGACCGAGTCGGCCTCACCCGAGGACACCCAGCGCAACGTGGCCGCGCTGCTGCCCGGCCTGTATGCCGACGGTGTCGACACCTTCGCGGCGCTGGACGGACCGGCCACCGCGGGCGCGCGGCAGGCGCTGGACTCCGTCGATCGCAGCTTCCCCGACTACCGCCTCGGCGAGCGCGTCGGCGCCGGCGCGACGCACCTCGAGGGTGGCGACACCGCGCGCGCCGACGGTGAGCAGCTCGCACGGGCGCTGAACCAGCGCCTGTTCATCGCCGCCAACCTGGAGTCGCCCGGCTACCGGCTGCGTCCGGCCACGCTGTGCGACGCCCCCGACGACGACTGCGCCGCCTTCCTGACCCAGCACCCGCTGTGGATCCGCAGCGAGCTGACCGCGGCGGGCATCGAGCTCGGCCTGGTCATCGGCAAGGGCCACGACGAGCCGCTCACGCTGGAGCTGGGCCTGAGCGGCGCGACGCTGCGCCTCGACCTCGGCGAGGCGGCCGCGGTGATCCGCGACTTCGGCGTCGAGCAGGTGCCCGCGATGTCGGGCCAGCTGTCGCTGACCCTGACCCGGCACGCGCTGCGCGACGCCGAGCTGACGCTGGCGGGCGACCGCGCCAGCGCGGTCGACCGGACGCGGCAGGGGCTGCACTACCGACTGAGCGCGGCGCCGTCGCACCTCGTGGCCGTGCGCGCCAACCTGGATGCCCGCACCGTGGTCGCCCGGCTCGACCTGCAGCGCCTCCAGGTGCTGCTGCCCGACGCCACCGGCCCCGACCTCGCGATCTCGATCGGCGCGCTGACCGGTCAGCTCGAGCTGGCCGCGGCGACCACCAGCGTGCAGCTGAAGGAGCTGTCGGGTTCGGCGCTGATCGAGGCCGACGGCAAGTCGGTGTTCGAGTTCGGCGTCAGCAAGTTCGACCTCGCCATCAGCAGCGACGGCAGCGCGGCCAGCGCGCCGCTGCTGGCCATCACGCCCTCGTTCGAGCTGCGCGTGAAGGTCGACCTGTCGCCGTTCGGGACCGCGCAGGAGCCGACCCCGGCCGACCTCATCGAGCAGAGCTACATGCTGACGGTGTCGCCGCGCGAGGTGCAGCCAGCCTCGGCCGCCCCGGTCCTGAAGCTGGTCGCGCCCAGCGCCACCAGCGCCGGTGGCATCAAGGTGGTCACCGGTGAGCTCGGCATCTGGGCTTCCGGCGGCGGGCTGCGCGTGTCGGAGGGCCAGTGCCTGGTCAGCGACCCGGTGACCGCGGGTGAGAACCACGTGGTCGGCGCCTTCGCCGCGCGCGCCTGCGAGTAGCCAGCCCCGCCTCGACGTCTGACGCCTGGACGCCTGACAGCCCGGAATCGCGCCGGGCTGTCAGGCGTTCTTGCGTGATGGTTCCCCGGGCTGGCGAAACTGGATAGGGTGAGGGCGAGATGACGCGGCGAGTCCTGGTGCTGGGCATGATGGCGGTCGCGCTGGGGTGCGGCAGCGGCGCGGGCGCCGGCACCGGCGCGGGCGGCGCCGGCACCGGGCTGAGCAAGGCCCCCGGTGGCAAGGGCAAGCGGCCGACCCTGCTGGTGCCGGCGATGATCTCGTCGCCGCTGGTGGAGCTCGTGCCCTGTCCCAGCGACGTGGCCGACAGCCTGGCGGCGCGCTGGCAGCTCGGCGAGGGCGAGAAAGGCGAGAAGGTCGAGCAGGCAGGCTGCGCCCCGGGGCGCTTCCCCCGCGTCAGCTGGGTCACGCTGGCCGAGCTGTCGGGGCCCAAGGGGCGCCTTCTGCGCTACTCGATCTGGGACGTGCACAGCAGCATCGAGCTGGCCCGCCAGGACGAGGCCCTGAGCGACGACAGCTGCGTGGGCACCCAGCTCGAGGTCGCCGACCTCGACGGTGACGCGGTCGACGAGGTGCTGTGGAGCTGCGTGGAGCCGGCCGAGGAGGGCGAGTATCGCCACCTGTTCGTGCTGCGCGTGCGCGCCAACCGCTTCGAGCGCGCGCTCGACCTCGACCATGGCTGGAGCGCGCCGGTCGACGAGCGCTGCGACAAGGAGCACCGCATCACCGACGCCGACGCCAGCGGCTGGCGCGAGCTGGTGGTGACCGGCACGTACCAGGGCACGCGCGACCAGCAGCGCCACGACTGCGAGCTCGAGCAGCGGATCTCGCTGTTCCGCGACGTCGACGTCGCGCCCTGAAAACGCGCAGAATGTGCGCGTGAAGCTGCTGCTGCGGCGCGCTGGGTGGCGCTACCATGAGGCATGCTGAAGCGCCTGTGCGTCGTGGTCACGCTGCTGGGGCTGGGTTCGGCGCAGGCGGCGCCACCGCCCGAGCTGGTCGAGGGTGAGGCGGTGGTCACGGCCTGGCTCGACAGCCAGCGTGCCGGCAAGGCCGCCGACTACCTGGCCCTCTACTTCAAGAACGCCCTGCATGAGGTCCAGCCGGTGGGCGGCGAGACCGTCGCGCTCGAGTACGCGAAGTGGAAGGCCGAGCGCCTCGCGGCGCTGGCCCACGGCACCGTGCTCGAGAGCACCCAGCAGTACTTCTCCATCGCCAAGATGGGCGTGGCCGCGACCATCCATGTGCGCGAGCGCCGCGCCAGCGGCGTCGAGGACCGCATCCACATCCTCATCCTCCACCACAAGAAGGACGGCCAGGGGCCGCTGATGATCGCGGTCGACAGCATCATCGTCCTGGGGACGCTCGAGGAGGGCCTGCTGACCGGCGGCGCGTCGACCTCGGTGACCGAGGGCTTCCCCGACGGCTTCTCCGAGCTGGTGATGGGGGATGGCGGCCGCTGTGACAAGCAGGACCTGTGTCCGGCGAGCCTCGAACTGGACGGCAAGAAGAAGGTCCCGCTGGGCTACTTCCTCAACAACCCCGAAGGCGAGGACACCGGCGAGTACGCCATGGCCCTGCGCGGCTACCGGATGGCGGCGCGGGGGCCGCTCCCGGAGACCGTGCTGGTGGTGGTCGAGAACCATCCCAACGCCGACCGCGGCAAGGTCATCATGCGTCGCGCGACCCTGGTCGGCCCCGCCCCGAAGTACCCGGTGCTGTGGACCGACGACCTCGTGACCTGGTCCGACGCCAGCACGCGCAAGTACAAGGTCAACGGCCGCGACCGGGTCACCCAGGCCATCAACGAGGGCTTCAACCAGGAGCCCAGCCGCTGCTCGGTCGCCGTGCTGGTCGCCGACAAGGACACCGCGCTGGCCTACCGCTGCGGCGCCACCGTCAAGCTGCGCCCGTGGGACGGCAAGCGCTTCAAGTAGCCCGCCGCGAGGTGCCGGCACACCTGTGCCGGCAGTGCCAACGAACACAGAAATAAACCCTGCAATATCAGCATATTGCGGCGCAAAGGCCCGGCATGGGCGCTGCAGTGTCCTGGCCTCATGCGAGATGCTGTGGAGGCTTCGGGGATCGGGCTGTCGCTGTCACCCGAAGGCAAGCTTCTGGTGGCCGGCGATGTCTCCGGCGTGACGCTGCACGAGCTGCCCGAGGGGGTGAAGGTCCACCTACCGGGGCCCTGGCGGGCACTGTGTGCCTTCGAGGACGAGGCCTGGATCGTGAACGCCGCCGGGCGGCTGGGGCGCTACCGCCGCGATGGGCGGCCGCTGGGCCCGGAGGTCAGCCTGCCAGATCCCGGCAGTGAGCTGCGCCGCGCCTGCAGCGGCGTCCCGAGCGCGGTCCTGTGGGGAGCCTCGCCGCTGGCCATCTTCGACGACTGCGGCAGCCTGGTGGTCGAGGGCTTCGATCCGGCGCCGGCCGCGGTCGTGCCGCTGGGCACCCGCCACTGGCTGGTGGTGCAGGGCGGGCGTGTCCTCGCCCTGCGCGGTAGCGAGCTGACCGCGTTGCCGTCGGCGCCGCCACTGGGCGCCCGCACCCGCGTGCTCGATGGCAGCGCGCTGGGACAAGGCGCCGCAGCGTTGCTGGTCGATGACGGCGAGGGTCGCAGCCTGCTGGTGCTCGACGGCCGCAGTGGGGAGGTGCGGCGTCGCGTGCGGGTCGACGGCGCCGAGCGGGTGCGCTTCGCGCCGGCCCGAGGGCACGCGGTCGTGCTGCGGGGCGCGCGCCAGCTCGATGTCGTCGATCTCGCCTTCGGCAAGGTGCTGCGCAGCGCCGAGGCCGCGGGGGCCATCGCCGAGTTCGCCCTGGACGCGCACGGACGCTCCCTCGCCCTCCAGCTGGTCGACGAGCCGCCCAGGCTCCTCGCATACAGCGCGCTGTGGAGCGGAGTGGCGCTGGGCCGCCACCAGGACGGGCACGACCGGCGGGACCAGCGCCAAGAGCAGAGCGAGGAGCAGGACGCGCATGAGGATGCGCACGAAGGCCGGGGTGACGACGCACATGACGACGCGCGTGACGACGCGCTCGATGACGAGGGTGACGACGCGCTCGATGACGCGCGTGACGCCGCGCGTGACGCCGCGCACGACGACGCGCACGACGACGCGCACGACGACGGGCATGACGACGCTTGCGGCGGCCCGCTGCCAAGGAGTCTCACCGGGCCGCCACTCGCGCTGGAACCGCGCGCGGCAGACGCGGCGGCGACCGGCGCCCTGGCGCTGCGCCACCTCGAGCATCACCTCGGGTTGGTCACCGCCTGGGCCGAGCGGGCCGTGGCTGCAGGGTGGGACTCGGGGCGCCTGGCCTTCACCGCACCAGGGGCGCTGCCGTTCGAGCACGAGGTCGACGCCCTCGTCGAGCCGCCCGCTGGTCGCGCGGGGGTGCGCCTCGAGGCAGCCGTCGCCCGCGTGCGCGCGTGGGAGGCGGCTGTTGCGCCCGCGGGACCGCCGGCGCCGCTCGTCGTCCTGGCGCGCGAGCACGGACTGTCCCGGGTCGCGACGGACATCCTGATGGTGGTCGCGGCGCCCGCGATCTGGGGCGAGCTGGCGCGCCTGTACGCCATCGTCGCCAACGACGCCGAGCGCCCGATGTGTGACGAGTGGCTGGTGGCCGTTCTGCTCGGCGCGGGCCGCGCAGGCCGCCGCGAGGTCGCCCGCGAGCTCGAGCCGTCAGCGCCGCTGGTGCGGCGCGGGCTGGTTCAGCTCGGCACCGGGCGCAGCCCTTTCGCGGCGCTCGCGGTGCACCCGCTCGTGATCCGGCGCCTGTATGGCGAGGGCTTCGAGGCCGACGATGGGGACGGCCTGGTGACGCCCCGCGACACCGACCGTCCGCTCGAGGCGCTGACCCTCGACGCCGATCTCCCGGCGCTGTGGCGAGCCCTGCGCTGCACGCCACGCGCACCGCTCCGGCTGTGCGTGCACGGGGCGACCGGGAGTGGACGCACGACGCTGCTGGCCGCGCTGGCGGCGCGCGCCGGCAAGCGGCTCGGCGTCATCGACCTCGCCGCCCTCGCCAGGGCCGAGGCGCCGCTGGGTGAAGCGCTGCAAGAAGCCCTGGTGCGCGCCGAGCTTCGTGGCTGGCTGCCCTCCCTGTGCAACGCCGAGCAGGCGCTGGTCAGCGAGCCCGCGCACGCGAGCCGCATCGCCGCGGTGGTGCGCGGCCACCATGGCCCTATCGTCCTCGAGCTCACGCGTGACGCGGTGGCCCCCATCGATCCCGGCTACCTGACCTGCCGTCTGGGGCCGCTCGACGAGGCGGCCCGGGCCGGCGCCTGGCGCCGCGCCCTGCAGGCGCACAACCTGCCCACCACGGTCGCGCACCCGCTGTCGGCCAGGTATCGGATCGGTCCGGCGACCATCGAGCGCGCCGTCGAGCAGGTCGCCCAGGGGGGCGCCTCGCCCGGGGCCGACCTCGGTGGCCTGCTCGACGACGCGTTGCGCCAGTATCGCGACATCCGGATGGGCCAGGTCGCCCACCGCGTGGAGCGCCTGGCTACCTGGTCGAGCGTGGTGCTGCCGCCGGAGCTGCGTGACAGCGTGCGGGAGCTGATCGGGCGCGTGCGGCACCGCCGGACCGTGTTCGATCGCTGGGGTTTCGACCATGTGATGACGTCGTCGCGGGGGCTGACCGCGCTGTTCCAGGGCGGCCCAGGCACCGGCAAGTCGATGCTGGCCGGCGTCATCGCGCGCGAGCTCGGCTACGACCTGTACCGGGTCGACCTGTCGCGGGTCCTCAGCAAGTGGGTCGGCGAGACCGAGCGCAACCTGTCCGAGGTCTTCGACGCCGCCGAGGACGGCCAGGTCGTCCTGCTCTTCGACGAGGCCGATGCGCTGTTCGCGCGCCGCACCGAGGTCAAGTCGTCGAATGATCGATTCGCCAACATGGAGGTCAACTACCTCCTGCAACGACTCGATAGCTTCGAGGGCATCGCCATCCTGACCACCAACTTCGGTGGCTCGATCGATCCCGCGTTCAAGCGTCGGCTGACGCTGCGCCTGAGCTTTCCGTTCCCGGATGAGGAGATGCGCGAGGAGCTGTGGCGCGCACACCTGCCCGCCCGGCTACCCATCGAGGCGCCGCTGGAGCTCGCGGAGCTGGCCCGCAAATACCAGCTCTCGGGTGGCTATATCCGCAACGCCACGCTGCGCGCCGCGTTCCTGGCCGCGCACGAGGGTCACCGCCTGAGCCAGGAACACCTCGAGCGTGCGGTCGCGCTCGAGTACCGGGAGATGGGCAAGCTGATCTCGAGCGGAATGCTCGAATAGGAGAGCGCCAATGCAACGTGAACGACACAAGCAGCTGGGCCTGGGCCAAGAGGTCACGGTCTCCGAGCAGGAGGTGCGGGCGGGCAAGCGTCCGCTCGTCCCGGGCACACCGGTCGCGCGCCAGGCTGACGGCAACGGGGTGGCGCCAGGCGCGGAGACGGCGGTCGCCCAGGCTGCCGGCTCCAGTGGAGCGCCGTTGCCCACCCTGCTCCGCAAGCGGTTCGAGGGCTCACTGGGGACGGATCTGGGCGCCGTGCGCGTGCACACCGGCGCAGCCTCACAGGCCGCGACCGCCAGCGTTGGCGCGCGCGCCTATGCGCAGGGCCAGGACATCCACTTCGGGCGCGGCCAGTTCGATCCAGGCAGCGAGGCCGGCCAGCACCTCATCGCCCACGAGGTCGCGCACACGGTCCAGCAGTCTGGTGGCGCTGCGCGCCCGCAGTTCAAGCTCGACGTGTCGACTCCAGGCGACCGCCAGGAGATCGAGGCTGACCGCGCCGCCGACGCCATGGTGCGCGGCGCGCCGGCGAGTCTGACCGCGGGTGCCGGCACCCTGGCGCGCGCGACCTACGGGGAGACGATGTCGAACATCATGGACATCATGGATGGCATCCCCGTAGGGAAGGACTCACCAGTGCAGGTCATCCTGCCGCGCAACTGGAACGCACAGGCCGCTTCCGTCCACGTCGACCGGCTACCCGGGGCGTGGCAGGCCATGCCTGCCTGGCGCCAGGGCATGGGCACCGGTCCGCGCTCGCAGGCCTTCATGGCCAGCTGGATGCAGCTGGCGGGATCGTGGAACCAGGTCGCAGCGATGGACAAGACCTACTGCGACGACGCCGCCGACGCCTCGGCCGCGACCGCCGGCCTGGCGCACGGCAACGGTGACACCGTCGAGGATCCCGAAGGCGAGGTCTGGAACTCGGCCCCCACCGTCGGAGGCATGAAGCTCTGGGACGTCTTCGCCACCGGCGACAGGCCCGGTGGCAGCTTCGACGTCAAGAAGGTGGGCAACGATGATCGCAAGAAGATCATCGAGTTCAAGCGCACCCAGCTGCGACCTGCCGCCGACGCCGTGCGCAGGGGCGAGCGCGAGGTGCGCGCCAAGATGCGCGAGGTGGCGAACGGCCTGCGCCTGGCCGACAGCGCCCTCAGTCAAGCCACGGTGGCCCGCAACAACGGTGAGGAGGCCCAGCTCCAGGCGGAGAAGGACGAGCTGGAGCAGCAGCGCGCCCAGGTCGGGGGCGTCCTCAAGTCGCTGGCGGGCGCCGTGACCGCCAACTTCATGGGGGAGGGCATTGCCAAGATGGGCGACGCGGTCGGGGAGATGATCGGCGCCGCCAGCCACATCGGGTTCGGCGCCAAGATCAGCGAGATCAGGGGACGCATCACCGCGCTCAAGGTCAGCAGCGCCCACGAGGGCGTCCGGCAGGCGCTGAACGCCTACGACAACGCCATGAACAACGTGAAGACGGCGCTCGACGGCGCCGAGTCCGCCAATGACGCCCTCAAGACCAGCTTCGGGATCTACGAGGACAAGACCACCAAGCTCGGCGAACTGATGAGCGTCGGCGCCAAGGGCCCGCCAGGCAACCAGGACCACCGTCGGGTGCAATCCGCCGTCGCCGCGATCGGGAAGCTCACCGAGCTGGTCTCGCGATGCGACACCATGCTCGGCGCCATCAGCCTGCCGTCGTATAGCGAGCGCTCGGGCGAGGGGGCCGCCATCTGCGCCAACGTCGATGACTTCATCGACCACCTCAGCATGCTCAGGGGCTTCAAGCAGGTGCTCGCGGACCGGAAGGCAAAGTGGCAGGGCCACCTCGACGAGGCCCAGTCGCTGGTGGACTCCGTCCGCGTCTAGCGGTCGGCTGAGCGCTGGACGCGCGCTCAGCCTGAGCCGAAGCGGCGCGGGTCGATGGCGAAGCTGGTGACGTAGCGGCGCAGCTGGGTGCGGTGCATGCCGAGCTCGCGGGCTGCCTGGGACACGTTCCCGTGCGCGCGGGCCAGAGCCGCCTCGATGCCGGCCCGCGTGATGGCGGGCTCCGGCGCGGCGCCGGCCGCGGGGGCCATCGGCTGGCCGACCTCGGGCGGAAGGTGCACCGCCTCCAGCCGTCGGGAGCGCGCGGCGGTGGCGCGGCGGGCGGCCTCGGCGACCTCGGTGAGGAGCTCGCGCACGTTGCCCGGCCAGGGTCGCAGCAGCACCGCCTCGACGAACGACGCCCGCACCGACAGCGCGGGCCGCACCGCGGCGAGCGCCTCGGCGATGATCCAGGGCACCTCCTCGGGCCGCTCGCGCAGCGGTGGCAGGGTCAGGGCTGGCCGACCCAGGCGGAAGTACAGATCCTCGCGAAAACGCCCTGCGGCGACCTCGGCCCGGAGGTCACGGTGAGTCGCCGAACAGACCCGCACATCCACCCTCAGCGGTCGCTGGGCGCCCAGCGGCAGGACCTCGCGCGTCTCCAGCACACGCAGCAGCTTGGCCTGCACCTCGGCGCCGAGCTCGGCGACCTCGTCGAGGAAGAGCGTGCCGCCGTCGGCGGTCTGCAGGTAGCCCTCGGTGTCGGCGGCGGCGCCGGAGTAGGCGCCGCGCCGGGCCCCGAACAGCAGGCGCTCGGCCAGCGCGGCGGGAATGCCCGCGCAGTTGACCGCCACGAAGGGCCCCTCAGGCCTCGGGCCGACGCGGTGGAACTGTCGCGCAGCCAGCTCCTTGCCGCTGCCAGTCTCGCCACGGATGTGCAGCGTCGTGGCCGAGGTCGCCGCGCTGGCGATGTCCTGGTAGAGCGCGGCCAGGCGCGGCCCACGCACGACGCCGTCGACCACCGAGACCACGCCGTCCTTGAACGGCCGCACATCGGCGGCCGGCACCAGCACGCTGTCGCCCAGGCGCAGCACCCGGAGACCAGGTGACCATTCCGCGCCGAGCCCGACGCCATCGGCGAAGCTGCCGTTGCGGCTGCCGAGATCGCGCGCCACGAAGACCCCGCCGCGCCGCCTGATCTCGGCATGGCGCCGGGACAGGCGCTGGTCATCCAGGGTGTGGCCCACACCAGGCTCGCGACCGATCACGATCCCTGCGGGTGGCACGACCAGCGCGCCCAGGGCGGGCCGCCCGGCCGAGAACACCACGACGAGACCTGGCGACGGCGGGCCCACCGTGCCCGCCGAGCCCCGCGTGCTGTCGTCCAGCGTCTCCTCTGCCACGCGGGCATTATAGGGCCTAGAATCGTGGGCGGATGGCCGAGCCGACGAACAGGGTCGACGCGCTGGGCGAGTCCCTCTCCGCGCCGCTCAGCGTGACGGTGTCCGACGCTGGCGGCGACCTGCCGCTGCCGGCGACGCCCGCGGAGCTGACCGAGGTCGACCCCGCGCACTACCAGATCGGCGAGGAGATCGCGCGCGGCGGGCTGGGCCGCCTGCTGCGCGCCCGGGACCGACGACTCGGCCGCATCGTCGCCCTCAAGGAGCTGCACCAGCGCAGCGCCCACATCGAGGCCCGCTTCCGGCGCGAGGCCCGCATCACCGCACGGCTGCAGCACCCGGGTATCGTGCCCATCCACGAGGCTGGACGCTGGCCGAACGGCGCGCCGTTTTACGTCATGAAGCTGCTCGCCGGCGAGTCCCTCAAGGAGGTGGTCGCCGGCAAGCCTGGCCTCGACGAGCGCCTGGCGCTGATCCCCAACGTGCTCGCGGTGGCCGAGGCGATCGCCTTCGCCCATGCCGAGCGCGTCATCCACCGCGACCTCAAGCCGGCCAACATCATGCTGGGAGGCTTCGGCGAGACGGTGGTCGTCGACTGGGGTCTGGCCAAGGAGCTCGACGGTCCGCCGGAGCCTGACGACGAGGCGTCCGCGCCCGGCGACGTCGACCTGACCGGCAGTGGTCACGTGCTCGGCACCGCCCCGTACATGCCGCCCGAGCAGGCGCGCGGCGAGGCGGTTGACGAGCGCGCGGACGTCTATGCGCTCGGCGCGGTGCTGTACTTCGTGCTGGCCGGACGCGCGCCGTACCACGGCAAGGACGCCGCCAGCATCCTGGCCCAGGTCATCGCCGCACCACCGGCCCGGTTGCCGGCCGGCGTGCCGGCGGCGCTGCTGGCGATCGTCGACAAGGCCATGGCCCGCTCGGCCGCGCAGCGCTACCCGAGCGCGCTCGAGCTGGCCGCCGATCTGCGTCGCTTCCAGGCCGGCCAGCTGGTCAGCGCACATCGCTACGGCGTGGGCGAGCGGCTGGGGCGCTGGCTGCGCCGGCACCGCGCTGCGGTGCTGGTCGCGCTGGTCGCGCTGGTCGCGCTGGTCACCACCGCCGGCATCAGCATCACGCGGGTCCTGGCCGCACGCGATCGCGCCGAGGCGGAGCGCGTGGTGGCCCAGCATCGACGGCGTGTCGCCGAGGCCGCCGAGCACCAGGCCACAGAGCGTGGCGACGAGGTGATCCTCGCCCATGCCAGCCAGCTGCTCGACGTGGATCCGACTCACGCGCTGGTGCTGCTGCAGGGGCTGTCGCCGGGCACCGCGGGCTGGCGCGGCGCCCGCATGATCGCCGCCGACGCCTGGAGCCGCGGCGTCGCTCGGCTGTGGACCGGGCACCGCGCGCCCATCGACGTGGGCGCCTTCAGCGGCGACGGCCGCTCATTCATCAGCGGCGACGCCGACGGGGAGATCCGCGCCTGGAGCGTCGACGGCGGGCCAGCGTGGGTGCTCGACGGGAAGCTGCCGCCGAGCTGGCTCGCGGTCTCGGACGATGGTCAGACCGTCGCGGTCTCGAACCAGGCGCAGGCAGCCGTGTCGAGCGCGGGGCGTCCGTTCCGGCTGCTGCCGGGCGCCGGCGGACCACTGGCGGTCTCGGCGGACGGCACGCTGCTCGCCCGCGCGAGCGGCGACGGGCTCCTCCTGCACTGGCTCGTCGACGGCAGGGAGCGCCGCCTCGCGATGGCCAGCCGCCCCGAGCTCTCCGAGCTCCACGCCGTCGAGCTGTCGCCCGATGGTCGGCGACTGCTCGCGAGAGCGGGGGATCGCCTGTGGGTGTGGCAAGCCCCTTTCGAGGCGCCCGCGCAACAGCTGTCGTCCCCGGGCGCCTACCTCGTGCGCTTCCACCCGGACGGCGACACCGTGGCGATCGGCAGCCTGGATGGCCATGTGGTGCTGTGGCAGCTCTCCGTGGGACGGCGACGTGACCTCGGACAGTTTCCCATCCAGCGGGGCGGCATCAACTGGTCCTACGATCTCACCTTCTCCCCTGATGGGCAGCGCCTGCTCGCGCACGGGAGACACGAGATGGTGCGCTCCTGGGAGCTCGCCACCGGTCAGTCGACCGACTGGCCAACGGGCAGGGTCATGGACCTCGCGATCGCTCCGGATGGCTCCCAGATCGCGATCGCGCGAGAGGGCGGGCTGGCCCTGCTCGACCGCAACGGACAGCTGGTGCGCGAGCTCGCGGGCCACTCCCCGCCAGCGAGCCATCTGCGCTTTTCACCGGATGGCAAGTGGCTGGCGAGCTTCGGCCGTGATCGAGTGGTGCGCCTGTGGCCCATGCACCCGATCACTCTCCGGACGCTGGAGACGTCGGGCGGGCCGCGCGACCTCGAGGTCAGCCCGGACGGCGCGGCGCTCGCCATCGTGGGACACCAGGGCGAACTCGAGCTCTGGGATGGTGAGCGTCCGGCGCGCCAGCTGGGCGTCAGCGCCGCCGCCCACGCCCGCTTCTCGCCCGATGGGCGCTGGCTGGCGACCGGCGCGCAAGACGGCATCTGGCTGTGGCCCGTGCAGACCGGTCAGCCGCGTCAGCTGAGCGACGAGGACACCGCGTCCGTGGTGGGCTGGTCACAGGGGGGCGCGACCCTGGTCGGCTTCACACGCGACCTCCGCCTGCGCGCCTGGTCGATCGCCGACGGCAGTGCGCGCACGCTGGGCAGCTTTCCCCCCCGCTCCACGGCGCTGCTGTCGCCCGATGGCACCCTGGCCCTGATCTGGACCCCCGAGGTCGGCGGCAACGCCGTCGGGGTGGCCCCGATGGCGCTGTGCGGCGTCGCGACCGGCAAGTGCGCGGCGCTGGCCGGACACCAGAGCTCCGTGCAGCGCGCGGCCTTCTCGCCCGACGGCAGCCGGCTGGCCACGACCTCATACGATGGCGAGGTGCGGGTCTGGGACGCGCACAGCGGCGAGCTGTACCGGCGGTGGTCCGCGCGTCACGACGGTGGCCAGGCGGTCTTCCTCGACAACCAGCGTCTGATCATCGGAGACAACGAGGGTTTGCGCCTCTGGGAGCTCGAGAGCGATAGCCTGCGCGTCCTCGGCCCCCACGAGGCAGGCTCGATGGCGCTGTCGCGGGACAGCAGCTTCCTGGCCTGTCTCGGGCGGACCCTGCGTATCTGGGATACCTCGAGCTGGCGCTCCCGGGTGCTGTGGGACGCCGCCAGCCTGCCACCGCAGGTCCTGGCCGATCAGGAGCGCCTCGACACTCCGCGCGTCGACTTCCTGGGCGACGACTCGGTGGTGCTGTCAGGTCCGGACGGAGCGGTGCGGCTATGGCGGGGCGACGGCCTGCCCAGGGGGGCGACGGAGGTGGCGCGCTGGATCGCGACGGCCACCAACGCACGCCTCGGTCCCGACGGGGTGCTGCTGGCGGAGCCCATCAGGTAGCCCGCGCCGCGCCGCTACGGGTTGATCATGCGCTCGCAGACGTTGCCGATGCACTCGTAGCCGGAGGAGCACGGCGGCCAGCCCACGGCGGCGCACTTGTTGGTGCACAGCGTGATGGCGCCGCCCGGCTCGGCGACGGCGCCGGTGTTGTTGGCCACGCAGCGGCGACCGAAGCCGAGCGAGCCGCACGACAGCACGTTGCAGGTGCACACGTCGGTCTGACACACGAAGCCCTGCGAGCAGGTGCTGCCGCCAGCGCCGCCGCACACGTTGGTGCACTGGTCGAGATCGTCGCAGCGCTTGTCGGAGCCGTTGTCGCCGCACACGTTCTGCACACACTGGCCCGGCGGGCGGGCGTCGATGGTGCTGGCGTCGATGGTGCGCGCGTCGATGCCGGTCTGGCCGTCGCTGACGACGGCGCCGTCCTTGTTGCCATCCTCGCCGTCGCCGCCGCAGGAGGCCAGCAGCAGGGGCAGAGCGAACGCCAGGGTCAAGGTGAACAGAGAGCGGCCAGGGGTCTTCATGGCGCGCATCCAAGCACAACCGCGCCGCGATTTCGAGCAATGGTGGCCAACCTTGGTTTGAACGGGCTGGCTTGTGGCGCGCGCTTCGGCTATGACGTCATCAGCGCGCGATGACAAACACCCACGTTTTCCGCAGAATTTGCGTCTATTGTGGCTCCAACCGCGGGGCCCGCCCCGGCTACGTCGCCGCCGCCAGCAAGCTGGGTCACACCCTGGCCGAGCGCGGCATCGGCCTGGTCTACGGCGGTGGCAACGTCGGCCTGATGGGCACCGTGGCCGACGCCGTGCTGGCCGGCGGCGGTGAGGTCATCGGCGTCATCCCCGACGCCCTGGTCGCGCGCGAGCTGGCCCACCGCGGCACCGACCTGCGCGTGGTCAAGACCATGCACGAGCGCAAGTCGCTGATGTACGACCTCGCCGACGCCTTCATCGCGCTGCCCGGCGGCCTGGGCACGCTGGACGAGCTGTTCGAGACCCTGACCTGGGCCCAGCTCGGCATGCACGCCAAGCCGACCGCCCTGTACAACGTCGCAGGCTACTGGGACCCGCTGCTGGCCCTGCTCGATCACATGGTGCGCGAGGAGCTGCTGCGCCCCGAGCACCGCGCCGCCCTGCTCACCGGCGACGCCCCCGACACCCTGCTGGAGGCGATGGCCGCCTACCAGGCGCCGGCGGTCACCAAGTGGCTGAAGCCGACCCAGGCCTGAGCTGACGTAGACTCTCCAGGTGAAGCGCGTCCTGGTGCTGGTCGTGGTGGCTGGATGTGGTGGTGCGCGAGCGAAGCCCGCGCCCGCGCCCGCGCCATCCCCTTTCCCGCTGGCGTCACCCGCGCCCAGGTCGGTCACCATCACCTTGCGCGCCGAGCCCCCGAGCATCCCGGTCGGCGCCTACACACAGCTGTTCTGGACCCTCGAGAACCACGGCACCACACCGCTCACGCTGCTCGACAGCGGCGAGGTCTTCACCGCGACCATCTTCGGCCCCGACGGCAAGGAGGTCCCCGGCTGGGTGCCCAGCCCCGACGGGAATCGCTGCGCCGACTCCGCGGACCTCAAGGAGGACCCTCCGCGCGCCCCGCTGCCGCCCATTACCGTCGCGCCCGGCGCGAAGTACGTCAGGGACCTGTGGTGGACCGCGCTGTCCTATGGGCTGGGCAAGGTCGACATCTGCGGTAGCCGCTTCGCACAGGAGCAGGGCAAGCTGCCGCCCGGCAGCTACCGCGTCAGGGTGGAGCCGCCGCTGGCGCTGCAAGTCGGCACGCTGCCACCGGCAGTCATCGTCATCACCGTGAAGTAGGCCGCGAAGCGCTGGGCCAGCGCCCCGCCACGCTGATCCAGGTCCATGGACCGCGTCACTCCCGCACGCGCAAGCCAGCGATTCGACTGCCACCGCTGCCGGCACGACCATTGCTCTCTCGTGCTGTGCATGTCCGCCCCGAAACCTCCCCTGTTTGCGCTCGTCACGGGCGTGCTGGGCCTCGTCCTGCTGGTGCTGGCCGTCGTGTTGCCCTATGAGGTCATCCGCGCCTGCGACCTGCCGCTGTGGTTCGGCCACGGCCACGCCGCCCCGGTCAGCTGCACCACCACCGCCATCCACACCCTGGCCACGGGCGACATGCACGCCGCCGCCCGGCTCGGTCTCGTCCTCTTCAGCCTGGGCTTGCTGGGCTGGCGCACCTCGACCGAGTGGCGCGGCGCGCCGAGCTCACGCACCCACCACCTGACCCGCATCGTGCTGCTGGTCATCGGCTGGCTGTCGACCCTGCTGGCGCAGTTCGACCTGCACCTGTTCGAGGATGTCCGCCTGCGCCAGGGCGCCTACCTGTACTGGGCCGCGGCGCTGGTGCTGGCCATCGTGATCACCCGCCCGCGCAGCCAGACCCGGCAGCGCACCACGGTCAGCACGCCGCGGGAGCCGCTCCGGCCGCGCCCGACGCTCGACTAGCGCGGCCCCCCCCGCTACCATGCGCGCGTGGACGAGCGAACCGGGGGGGCGGTGCTGGAGCGGTGCTTCAGCGCGGCCGGGTTTCACATCGAGCATGGCTTCAAGCTCGTGGGCGCTGGCTTCGAGGTGGTGCTGGATGGCTACGATCCAGCGCACCGGGTCGGGTACGAGTACCTGACCACCGAGGCCGGTGACCGGGTCGAGCTGACGCCGGCCGTGATCGCGGCGCTGGAGGCGGCCATCGAGCGCGGCGACTTCCACCTGCTCTTGATCGACGAGCTGGAGGTCGCTGACGAGGCCGAGCTCGAGCTGGCGGCGCAGCGCTTCATCGCGCGGCTGCCGCGGCCATGACCGGGCACGGGCACTACGAGGTCCAGCGCTGCCTGCGCGAGCAACTCGCGCAGCTCGAGGGCGAGGTGGCGCAGCTGGATCGCCTGCTGGCGGAGCACGCCCAGCGCATCAAGGAGGTCGACGCCGCGGAGACGCAGGCGGGCGCCGAGCTGGCGGCGGCGATGTTGCCGGCGCTGACGCCGGAGGCCATCGAGCAGGCGGTGCGCCTGACCGGGTATGCGCCGCTGCGCCAGAACGACCTCATCGCCGCGCGCGAGCGCGAGCGCGCCACGCTGCAGACGCGCCTCGGCGAGATCGAGGCCGAGCCGCGCTATCGCGATCGCGAGCTTTTGCGCGCGCCGCGCATCGGGTCGCTGGTGCGCGAGGTCGACGAGCTGGAGGAGTTCCGCGCGCCGCTGCTGCAGGTGTGGACGCTGTCGGCGCATCCGCGGCGCGACCGGCTGCTCCAGGTCGGCTACGGCACCGACAAGTACAGCGTCGGATGGTGGCGCATGAGCTACTACGGCGACTGGAAGGCCGGCGACGAGCTGCTGGCGCGCTTCCCCAAGCACGGCAGCTTCGCCGCGCTGCGCGCCGAGCTGGTGTCGACCCGCGACACCCTGGCCGTCTATGACACCCGGCTGGCCGAGCTGCGCGAGCAGATCGCCATCAGCGAGGCGCTGGAGCGCGAGCATGGCGAGCGGACCGACGCGCTGGCCTCGCTGGAGGCGCGCCACCTGGAGGCCGCGCAGCGCCTGCTGTGGGGCTACCTGCGCAGCCTGGGCATGGCTGACCTGGCCGATCGCCTGGCGGCGACGCCCGACCTCGCCATCATGTACAAGCGCCTCAAGGGCATGGAGGCCAAGCGCGAGTACCTCGAGGGGCTGGCCAACGAGCAGCTCAAGAAGCCGCGCCAGGAGCTCGCCGCGGCCATCCAGAAGGTGCGTCGCGACATCGTCAAGTGGGGGCGCCCCAAGATGGCGTGGCAGAACATGCCGGGGGAGCAGTTCGAGCGTCGCTTCCAGGATCGCAGCGAGCGCTATCGCAAGCGCCGCGAGCGCTATCAGCAGACCTATCACACCGTCTACGCGTTCGACGGCTACCACCGCGCCAGCCTGGTCGACGACTTCCTGTGGTGGGACCTCATGACCGACGGGCGCCTGGACGGCGACTTCCTGCCCGGGGTGCAGGAGTTCTACAGCCGCCACCCGGACCATCGCTACGAGCGCGATCCGCTGAGCAGCTTCGACGACAGCGCGGCGGCGGCCGCGACCAGCGACGACAGCAGCCGCGCGAGCAGCCTGCTGGACGCGAGCTAGCCGTGGCGCGCACGCTGCGCATCGTCAACTATGCGGTCAACGGGTCGGGCGTCGGCCACCTGACGCGGCTCATCGCGATCAACCGCTGGATGCGCCGCTATGCGCTGCACGCGGGGGTGCGCGCGGAGATCTACTTCCTGACCTCGTGCGAGGCCGACGGCCTCCTGTTCGGGGAGCGCTTCGCGTCGTTCAAGCTGCCGTCCAAGACGACGATCGGTGACGCCGGGGTCGACAAGCTGACCTACCTGGCGCTGGCCAAGCAGTGGGTGTGGCACTCGCTGGGGCTGCTGCGCCCCGACCTGCTGGTGGTCGACAGCTTCCCGCGCGGGTCGTTCGGCGAGCTCTTGTCGGCGCTGGACCTGGCGCGCCACCGCGCCTTCATCTACCGGCCGGTCAAGGCGGCGTTCGGCGCGCGCACGGACTTCCAGACCATGCTGCCGCTGTACGACACCCTGGTGGTGCCCGAGCATCGCAGCACGGTCGAGGTCGAGGTGCCCGCGGCGGTGCAGAGCCGGCTGCACTATGTCGGCCCCGTGATGGTGCGCGAGCGCGTCGAGCTCTTGGCGCGGGCCGCGGCGCGCGCCGAGCTGGGCGTGCCCGACGGGCGCCTGGCGGTGTACGTGACCGCGGGCGGCGGCGGCGATGGCGGCGCCGAGCAGCAGCTTTCGACCTGCGTGCGCGCGCTGCTGGAGCTGCCCGACGTGCATGTGGTGGTCGGCGCCGGGCCGCTGTATCGCGGCCGCGCGCTGCACGGTGAGCGCGTGACCTGGCTGACCCGGGGCGGCGCCGCCGAGCTGCACGGCGGCCTCGACCTCGCGGTGTCGGCGGCCGGCTACAACAGCTGGAGCGAGCTCCTGCACGCGGGGGTGCCCACGGTGTTCCTGCCGCAAGAGAAGATCGCGGACGAGCAGCACGTGCGCGCGGCGCGCGCGGCGGCGGCGGGCGCGGCGGTGGTGCTGGAGCCGGGGCCCGGGCTGCCGGCGGCGCTGCGCGCGGCGGTCGAGGGCTGGCGCGACCCGGCGGCGCGCGAGGTGGCGGCCGCGGCGGCGCGCGCGCTGCTGCCGAAGAACCATGCCCGCGAGGCGGCCGCGGAGCTCCTGCGCCTGGTCATGCCGGCGAGCGCGAGCGCCGCGGCCGAGGCCGCCATCGACGACCAGGTGCTGGCCGCGGCGCGCAGCCAGGGGCTGGCGCTGGAGACCCTGATCGACGTCATGCATGCGCTGGCGCCGCCCGACGGCGACGGCGACGCTGGCAACGGCCATGGCCATGGCAACGGCAACGGGCGCAAGCGGCGCGTCGACCGCGGCACCGAGTCGACCTCGCGCCTGGCCTGCGAGCTGATGGCCGCGGTGGGCGCGCGCGGCATCCCGGTGCCGGCGGCGCTGCGCGTGATCACCCAGGCCTCGCGCAAGCTGCCGCTGGCCACGCCGGCCGAGCGCGCCGCCGCGGTGACCGAGCTCCTGGGCGAGCTGGCGCCGTTCGACGACTGGGCCGGGGCGGCCACGCTGCTCAAGCTGCTGGCGCCCGAGAAGCAGCTGTCGGCGTCGGCGCTGACGCGCGAGCTGGCGAGCTTCCTGGGCGGGCTGCGCACGCGCGGCGAGGACCTGTACCGGGGCGTGGCCTACCTGTCGAGCGCCCAGGGCAGCGCCGGCGAGCTGCCGTCCAACGGCGCGCTGCTGGCCGCGGCCACGCCGTCGACCGCGGCGACGCCCGCGGCGACGCCCGCGCCAGCATCACCACCGCGGGCCTCATGAGCCGCGCCAGCAACGACGCCCTGCGCGGCATCGACGCGGGCACCCCGCTGATCGGCCCGCAGACGCTGCACCTCGACGTCACCAACGGCTGCAACACCAACTGCATCACCTGCTGGGATCACTCGCCGCTGCTGACGCTGGCGCGCTCGCCGGCGTGGAAGCGGCAGCGCGTCGAGCTGCTCGACATGTTCGAGCTGGTCGACGACGTGCGCTCGCTGGGCGGCCTGCGCGCCGTCATCGTCTCCGGCATGGGCGAGCCCTTCACCCACCCGGAGATCTACGACCTCCTGGCCGGCCTCAAGTCGCGCGGCCTGCACGTCACCGTGATCACGAACCTCATCCCCGCCGACGCCGAGCGCATCCTCGCCCTCGACGTCGACCAGCTGCTGATCGGCGTCCACGGCGCCAGCGAGGCCAGCTACCGCGCGTTTCACCCCAATTTCGTGCATGACGAGTGGGCACGCCTGCACGCCATGCTGGCGCGCTTCCACGCCGCCGGCCGGCGCTACAAGCAGGTCCAGGTCATCTGCCAGGCCAACGTCCACGAGCTCGCCGACATGGTCGCGCTGGCGCACCGCTACGACGCCGCCAACCTCAACTTCAAGCTGGCCAGCCTGGCCCAGGGCACCGAGGCCGCGCGCATCACCGACGCGCAGCGCGCCCGCCTGCGCAGCGAGTGGCTGCCCGCCGCGCGCGCCGCCGCCCGCGACCTCGGGGTCGACGCCAACCTCGACGTGTTCGCCACCCAGGTCGACGCCGGCGGCGCCGCCACCGCGCCCATCGCCGACATCGGCTGCTTCATGGGCTACGTCTACGCCCGCGTGCTGGTCGACGGCACCGTGCTGTACTGCTGCAACACCGAGGTGCGCGTGGGTTCGCTGCGCGAACTGCCGTTCTCGGAGCTGTGGCGCGCACCGGCCTGGCAGGCGCTGCGCGAGCGCATGCGCCGCGGCGACTACCTGGACAGCTGCAACCAGTGCGGCAAGCTGAACCAGAACGTCAAGCTGGGGCGGAGCTTCGCCGCGGCCTATGGCGAGGCCCGCCTGGCCGAGGTCACCGGGAGGGCCCGTTGAGCCAGCCGAGCCAGCCCCGTCAGCCCACCGTGGAGTGGCAGGTCTGCGGCATCTGCAACTACGACTGCAGCTACTGCATCCAGAGTCGCGAGACCCGCCAGGGCCATCCCAGCCCGGCCGAGGTCGAGCGCTTCCTCGCCTTCTTCCGTGGCCTGCCCGGGCGCTGGGAGATCAAGATGACCGGCGGCGAGCCGTTCGCGTTCCGCGGCTTCATGGAGCGCATCGTGCCGGGCTTGATCGCCGAGACGCCGCACACGCTGTCGGTGCTGACCAACCTGTCGGCGCCGCTGCCGGTGCTGCTGCGCTTCGCCGCCCTGACCCAGGGCCGCCTGGGCATCGTCAGCGCCAGCCTGCACCTCGAGCACACCAGCGCCGACGACTTCCTCGGCCGCGCGGTGCCGCTGCGCGCGGCGCTGGATCCGGCGGCGCGCATGGTGGTCAATGAGGTCCTGGTGCCGGGCCGCCTGGGCGAGGTCGCGGCGGCGCGGCGCGCGGTCGAGGCCGCTGGGCTGCGCTGGTTCCCGCAGGTGATGAAGGTCGGCCCCGGGGTGTTCGACTACCAGGGTGGCGACGTCGCCGCGGTGCGCCAGCTGACCGGCGCCGCGCCGACCCCGCGCCAGGCCAACCTGGCGCCGAGCTACCGCGGCCGCATGTGCTGGACCGGGGTCGAGTACTTCGTGCTGACCCAGACCGGCGAGGCCTGGAGCTGTCGCACCGCTCGCCGCTTCCGCGAGGGCTTCCTCGGCAACGTGCTGACCGGCGCGGTCACCCTGCGCAGCGCGCCGGAGCCGTGTCGCTACGACATCTGCCCGTGCACGGTGCCCGCCAACCGCGGCATGATCGAGGGCATCGGCGCCGGCGGCGCCGGTGTCAGCGCCGGGGGCGGCGGCGGCGGCGGCGCGGTGGAGACCCTGCCATGAGCGCGCTGGCGACCCCGGCCCAGCCCACGCCGCGCCCCGGCGAGGGCGTCATCAGCTGGAACATCAACACCGCGTGCAACTACCGCTGCAGCTATTGCACCCAGCGCTTCAAGGAGGACCGCGGGCGCTGGAGCCGCGACACCCCGCGCTTCCTGGCCGCCTTCGCGCGCCTGCCCGGGCGCTGGGAGATCAAGCTCTCGGGCGGCGAGCCCTTCGTGCACCCCACGCTCGACGAGCTCACCGCCGGGCTGGCCGGGCTGGGCCACCGCGTCTCGGTGGTGACCAACTTCTCGGCGTCACGCGACAAGCTGCGCGCCTTCGTGGCCGCCGCGCGAGGCCGCATCGGGGTGTTCTCGTGCAGCCTGCACCTCGAGTATGTGGATACCGAGGCCGCGCTGGACGAGCTGCTCGCGCGCGCGCGCTGGCTGCAAGGCGAGCTCGACGTCGCGCGCGACCCCGCGCTGCCGGCGCCGCACCTGTGCGTGACCACGGTGGCGACCCGCGCCGTGCTGCCGCGCCTGCCCGCGCTGGCGACGCGCTGCGCCGAGGCCGGCGTGGTCTTCAAGGTGCAGCCCGAGAAGCAGGCCCGCGAGGTCATCGACTACAGCCCGGCCGAGGCCACGCAGCTGCTGGCGCTGGGCGGCCACAACAACACCGGGCGCGTCCGCCACGGCTTCCGCGGCCTGCCCTGCTGGGCCGGCGCGCGCTACTTCATCCTCGACGATCTCGGGCAGGCGTTTCGCTGCTATCCGGCGCGCCGCTTCAAGCTCGAGCGCATGGGCGACTTCCTGGCGCCCGACTTCGCGCTGCCCGACGTGGCAGCGCCGTGCCTGTACGACAGCTGCAACTGCACCGTCCCGATCGCGCGCGGCATGATGCCGCGGCCCGACGCGCTGGGCAGCGAACCTGCCTGGGAGAATGGGGAGTGAGATGAAGTTCAAGACCTTCAGGGGGCTGGTGATCGCGGGCGTGGTCGTGGTCGGCGCGGGCGGGATCTACCTGGCGACCCGCGGCGGCTCGAAGAAGAAGCCGCAGCCGGCGCCCCTGACGTCGCAGTCGCCGCAGCCCAGCCTGACCCCGCAGCCCACGTCGACGCCCGCGCCGACGCCGAGCGATCCCGCCGCCGGCCCGGGCGAGCCGCTGCGCTTCATGGACGAGGCCATCCTGAACCGCGTCGCGCAGGGCATCTCGGGCGACAAGGCCAAGGACGCGGTGCCCAAGCAGCCCTGGAAGGTCAACCTGTACAAGGACGCCGGCCAGCCCGCGGTCAATCGCCTCAAGGTCGACCTCGACGGCGACGACAAGTGGGACGAGAAGTGGACCTTCGAGACCCCCGGCGAGCGCGAGGGCATCAAGCGCCAGGTCGCGCCCGCCGACGACGACAAGTACACCGTCGAGTACCGTCTGCAAGGTGGCCGCTGGCGTCGGCCCGGTGACGAGGCCGCGGTGGCGGCGACGCCGACGCCGACCGCCGCACCGAGCACTCCGGTTGAGCCCTCCCCTGCCCCGACCGCCGCGCTGCCCGCGGGCGCGACGCCGCTGCGCGAAGTCGACACCGCGCTGCTGGCCGCCGCCTCGAGGCCCATCGGCACCGACAAGATCAAGGACGCCATCGCGGGTCACGCCTGGAAGGTCAACCTTTACCAGGATGCCGGCTCGCCAATCACCAACCGCGCCAAGGTCGACCTCGACCGCGACGACAAGTGGGACGAGAAGTGGACCTTCAAGAGCGACGGCAGCATCGAGCGCGAGGTCGCGCCGGCCGACGACGAGAACTACACCCAGCGCTTCCTCAAGCAGGGCAACGGCTGGGTAGTCAAGCCGTGAGCACGCGCCCGCTGTGCATCCTGGGCGCGGGCTATGTCGGGCTGGTCTCGGGCGCCTGCCTGGCCGAGGCCGGCGCAGCGGGCGACGCGCCGGTGCTGTGCCTCGACGTCGACGACGCCCTGGTGGCGCGCCTGTGCCGCGGCGAGCTGCCGCTGCACGAGCCCGGCCTCGCCGAGCTGGTCGCGCGCGGCCTCGGCAGCGGCCGGCTGGCCTTCAGCTCGGATCCCGAGCGCGTGCACGGCGCCCGCGTGGTGCTGGTCAGCGTCGGCACCTGGGCCCGGCGCGGTGACGACCGCACCGACGTCAGCCACGTGCACGCCGCCGCGCGCAGCGTGGCGCCCTTCCTGGCTGACGACGCGCTGGTGGTCACGCGCTCCACCGTCCCGGTCGGCACCACGCGCGCCCTCGGCGTGGAGCTCGCGCGGCTGACCGGCCGCCCCATCGCGGTGGCCAGCAACCCCGAGTTCCTGCGCGAGGGCTCGGCCATCGCCGACTTCATGCACCCGCCGCGGGTCGTCATCGGCTGCGCCCCCGGCCCCGCGGGCGACGACGCCGCCGCGCTGCTCGGCACGCTGTACGCCCCGCTGGGCGCGCCCGTGCTGCGCCTGTCGCTGGAGAGCGCGGAGCTGGCCAAGTACGCCGCCAACGCCCTGCTCGCGACCAAGGTCAGCTTCATGAACGAGCTCAGCGCGCTGTGCGAGGTCGCCGGCGCCGACGTCGCCGCCATCGCCGACGCGCTGGCGCTCGACCCCCGCATCGGCCCCGGCCACCTGACGCCCGGCCCCGGCCTGGGCGGCTCCTGTCTGCCCAAGGATCTGCGCGCCCTGGCCGAGATGGCCGAGGCCCACGGTGTGGCCGCCCACGTCGCGCGCGGCGTCCTCGCCGCCGACGCCGCGCACAAGCGCCGCCTGGCCGACGGCATCCTGGCGCTGGCCCCACGTCGCGTCGCCGTCCTCGGCCTCAGCTTCAAGGCCGACACCAGCGACCTGCGCAGCAGCCCTTCCCTCGACCTCATCACCACGCTGCGCGGCCACGGCCTCACCATCACGGCGCACGATCCCCACGCCGCCACCGCCCCCGCCGCGCGCCCGCTGCTGCCGGCCGACGTCGCCCTCGCGCCCGACCCCTACGCCGCGTGCGCCGGCGCCGACGTCACCGTCCTCGCAACCGAGTGGGACAGCTACCGCAGCCTCGACCTCGCGCGCGTCGCCGCCACCATGCGCGGCCGCCACCTGGTCGACCTGCGCGCGGTGATCGCCCCCGCGGCCGCGCTCGCCGCCGGCCTCGACCTCCACACCCTGGGTCAGCCACGCCCGTCCGCCCCCGCCACGCCTGTCAACCGCCAGTCGACATCCCTGTCAGCACACGATTGACGCCGGGCCCGGCCTGACCGCGCAAGCCGGCGGACTCCGTGGCCCGCCGCGCTGGCCCGGCCGGTGCAAAAACGGCCCGCCACACGCGCCCGCTGGGCGCACTGGCGAGGAGGCGACCGTGAAGCGGCTGACTGCATCGATGCTCGTGCTGACCGGGTTGGCGGGAATGGTGGGGTGCGTGGGGGAGGAGCCCGAGCTCCACGACGTGGTGGCCGACGAGGCGGCGCTGTCGACCACCCAGGTCACGCTGCACACCTGGTGGCACCCGACCCGGGAGGACAACTACACCACCAGCGATCCAGCCTGGGCGGGCAGCGCCGGCGCGGTCAAGGACGGCTACAGCTGGGTGCGCAACCAGGGCCGCGTGTTCTCGCCGGCGCAGCCGCGACCGCCCCAGACCGTCGCCCTGCATCAATGGTGGAGCGCCACCCGCGGCGACAACCTGCTGACCTCCGACCCGGCGTGGGCCCCTGGCACCACCCACAGCGGCTATGTCTACGTGCGCCTCGAGGGCTATCTGTTCGCCAGCCCGCGCGCCAGCACCGTCGCGCTGGCCAGCATGTGGAGCGCTGCCCGCGGCGACAACTTCGCCAGCACCGATCCGGCCTGGCACCTGGCGCTCGGCGCCAGCCGCGACGGCTACACCCACTTCCGCGACGAGGGCTACGTCATCATCGACGCCAACGCCGCGCCGGTGCTGTCTACCGCCGCCGAGTCGAGCTGGTTCGGCTACAACTCGCGCCGGCTGCACGGCAAGCAGATCCGTGGCGAGCGCCCGCTGCTCGCGCTGCGGCTCGAGTTCAGCGACCGCCGCTTCACGTCCCCGAACGCGCTGGCGACCTGGCTGTTCGGCCCCGGCTACCCCAACGTTCGCGCGCTGTACTCCGAGATGTCGGGCAACCTGTTCACCTGGTCGAACGCCGGCAACACCACGATCAAGTACTACACCGACGATCCCGCCACCACGCTCGACGAGTCCTCGTACGAGTGCTCGCTGAACACCGCGGCGTGCACCGCCGCCGGTTTCGGCCTGGTCGTGCTGCGCTCCTGGAGCAACCGCTGCGGCGCCGCTGCCAACGAGTCGTGCTACCTCAGCGCGACCTCGGGCGGCGGTGGCGGCGTGACCGCGCAGATCCCGGCGGCCGATGCCACCGAGGTCTTCAGCCTGGAGGACCTCGGCCGCGGCACGCTGAACAACGGCGATCAGATCGCCCTGCGCAGCGCCGCTGGCTACTACCTCGGCGCGGTCGGCGGTGGCGGCGGCGAGGTTCGCATGACCGCGCGGACGGTGGGCAGCAACGAGCGCTGGACCGTCGACCTCGGCGTGAGCGGTAGCGCCAGCATCGGCAACGACACCTGGGTCTATCTGCGCACCGCGTCTGGCTACTACCTCACCGCGGTCGATGGCGGCGGCGCTGGCGTGCACGCGCGCTCGACCACGGCCGGCAACGCGCTGCGCTTCAAGCTGTCGCGCGCCATGAGCACCCCGCACATCATGCGCACCGCCATCCAGCGCGCCGCCCATGACGGCTTCGACTTCGCCAGCTTCGACCGCAACGGTGATCATCTCGTGACCCAGGACGAGCTCAGCATCATCGTGCAGATCCCGGGCACCGAGTTGAACGCCAGCGTGCGCCTGCTGGCCGGTCTGCGGGGCTGCTTCCCGGTCAGCACGGTCGACGTCTGTGACAACGCCGCCCTCATCGACGAGGGCTCGGGCTTCACCACCACCGCGCACGAGCTCGGCCACATGCTGGCCGACGGCGGCTTCGCGCTGGATCTCTACGGCGCGACCTGCAACGGCTGGAAGTACACCCTGATGTCGTGCACCGGCGCCACCGGCAGCTTCCACATGGACCCCTGGCACAAGCTGCAGCTCGGCTGGGTGCGGCCGCGGATCTACCGCATGGACCAGCCCGGCGGCGCCGCCTACCTGGCCGCGCCCAGCAACCCGGCCTACCTCGGCTTCGCCGAGCACCTGCCCGTGCTGCTCTACGATCCGCGCGCGCCGCTGGGCATCCTGCGCTACCTGCTCATCGAGTATCGCCGCCCCAACGCGTCGCTCACACCCAGCTATGACGACAGCGTGCCGGGCACCGGCATGGTGGTGTGGGACATCCAGGTCAACTCCGCCAATGGCAACCCGATCGCCACCGCCGCCACCAGCAGCTTCAGCGGCGCCCTCGAGAACGGCCCCACGCCGGCGTCGGCGCCGCTGTGGACCGCGGGCCTGTCGCGCTCGCCGATGTGGGTCGACGGCAGCTTCGCGGCCACCACGCTGCGCGGCACGGCCGGCCCCGGCGGCCTGTTCCACCTGGAGTGGTCGGGCACCACCACCGCGACCCGCTTCATCCCGCGCGTCGATGCCAGCAGCGTCGATCACGCCGCGCCGGGCAGCCAGCTCGTGCTGACCGGCAAGTTCGGCAGCCGTGACAGCTTCGATCGCGTCGAGCTGCGCCCCGCCAGCGGCGTGGCGCGCCCGCTGGCCATCGTGTCGTGGCAGCCCGAGTCGATCACGGTGCAGATCCCTGCCGGCACTCCGCGCGGCGCCTACACCCTGTACCTGCACGACGCCTGGAGCAGCGCCGGCGCCCCGGCCCACGCCTTCACGGTGGACTGATCGAGTATCTTTGCGCCCATGCTCGAGCTCGAGGCCTACCTGGCACGCATCGGCTGGACCGGGCCGCGCACGCCCACGCTGGAGGTCCTCAGCGGCCTGGTGCGCGCCCACGTGCAGGCCATCGCCTTCGAGAACCTCGACATCCTGCTCGGCCGCCCCATCCAGCTCGAGCTCGACGCGCTGCAGGCCAAGCTCGTGGCCGCACGCCGGGGCGGCTACTGCTTCGAGCAAAACGGCCTGTTTTCGGCCGCTCTGCGCAGCCTCGGCTTCCAGGTCACCACGCTGGCCGGCCGCGTCCGCCTGGGCGTCCCCGCCGAGGTGCCGACCGCGCGCACCCACATGGTGCTGCGCATCGATCTCCCCGGCGCCGACTGCCCCTACCTCGCGGACGTCGGCTTCGGCTTCTCACCCACCGCTGCGCTGCGCCTCGAGGCCGACCGGGAACAGCCGCTGGAGCTCGACCGCTACCGCCTGCTGCGCGCGCCGAACACCTGGACCCTGCAGCTGCACCAGCCCGAGGGCTGGGCCGACGCCTATGTCTTCCATGACGACCCCTACACACCGATCGACTACGAGGTAGCCAACCACTTCACCTCGACCCACGCGCGCTCGCACTTCCGCCTCGGCCCGCTGGTCATCCGCCCCGACCTCGCCGCGGCCGTGCGCCACGTCCTGCGCGGCAACGAGCTGACCACGCGCGGCCCCGGCGGCGTGGTCACCAGTCGACGCAGCATCGGCGACCCCGACGAGCTGCTCTCGGTGCTGAGCGAGTTCTTCGCCCTGCACTTCCCCGACGGCACCCGCTTCCCCGCGCCGGTGCCGCCGATGCTCCCGGCGCCAGCGCCGTGAGCCGCTGACAGCTCGGCAGTCCGGCGCGTCTGCCCCTGGTCAGAAGCCGTAGCTGATGCCGCTGCGACCGCGCAGCGTCGAGGTGGGCGTCTCCGCCGAGGTCCGGCTGAAGTCGGCCGCGAGCTGGAACGACAGCCTGCGCGACAGCGGCAGGCGCACGCCCAGGCCGCCGAACAGCGCCCAGTCGTCGGTGCCGCCCGAGATCGCGGTCTCGGCGCCGCCGCGCAGGAAGAAGAAGCGCCCCAGCGACACCCGCACCCCGGGGCGCGCGACCACCACCTCGTGGCTGGGGTCGACCTCCGCGGCCAGCTCGGGATGCAGCCAGCCCAGGTTGAGCAGCAGCCCGGCCTCGATGCCGACGCCGGCATGGCCGGCCTCGTCACGCACCACCAGGCCATCGCTGACCGAGAAGCCGAAGCCGACCCGCGGCGGCGCCGGTCGCGACAGCAGCGAGCCGCGCCGGCCGCCGTTGTAGGCGTCGATGGCGGCGAGCAACCCATAGCGCGCCTTCGACAGCTTCTCGTCGGCCTGTTGCGTCCGCCAGCGCGAGCTCGACCCAGGTGAAAACGCCTGGCGCAACAGCCGCCAGTAGCAGGTGCCCGCCAGCGCCGCGCCACTGAACAGCGTGATCAGCTGGGTGCTCAGCTCGACGTCGCTGACCCCACCATAGATCCCCAGTCCAATCCCGCCCATCATGCACACGCCCCACATGCCGGTGAGCAGCCCGTTGCGCACCGACGCGCGCCCGACCTCGTCACGCGCCTCCAGCGCCCGCTGGTAGTCGACCGCGGCCGCGCGCACGCGATAGTCGAGCTTGCTGGGCGCCTTGACCTTCGGCCTCGGGGTCGGGCTGGGCGACGGCACCACCTCATCGTCGTCGCCGCCCCTCACGGTCACGTCGGGCCCGACGCGCGGCGCCGGGTCCAGCGTGACCCCGAGCCGCACCTTCTGCCCCGCGATGACATCGACGGTCAGCGAGGCGTCGCGGTACTGCACCGGCCAGCCCTCGTGGTGCAGCGTGAAGGTGTACTGCCCGGGCGGCAGGTCGAGATCGTGCTGCATCGACGCCGGGCGGCTACCGCCCCGCCACGACAGCGCGGCCGCCACGCTGGGTCGCAGCTCGACGCGCCCGGTGGGGGGTGGCGCCGCCTCCAGCGTCGCGGTGACGACCTGGGCGCCACCCGCGACCACGTCGAACGTGACCAACCCCTCCTTGTAGCCGCTGGCGCCGATCCGGTAGCTGTAGCGGCCCGGCGCCAGCTCGGCCTCCCAGGGCGTGGTCCCCAGCCCATAGCTGCCGCTGACCCCGGACGTCGGGCCGAGCCCCGCCGGCACGTTCGAGACGACGCGTACGCGGCCCTTGGCCAGCGCCAGCGGCGTGATGACCAGGTTGTCGAAGTCGACCTCGCTGGCCCAGCCGCTGAGACCGAGAAAGCCTGGCGTGCCCGCGGCGCGCGGCGCGGCCTCCGTCAGCGTCAGGTACGGCGTCATCATGTCATCGACGTACCAGTCGATGGTGCCGCCGCGGCGCACGATCTTGAAGTGGTAGCGCTGACCGGCGACCGCGCTCGCGGCGCGCTCGACGCGGGTGGCAGCCTCCTCGTTGTCGCGCGCCAGCACCGAGCGGGTGTTGTTCCAGCCCGCGAACGTGAAGATGTAGCCAGGCGTGCCGCCGCCCTTGCGACCGGCGCTCGGGCTCCAGGAGCGATCGCCCCAGGCCAGCAGCTTGATGTCGCCGCCGGCGAGTGAGCTGGCGTCGAGCTCGATGACCGCGTCGGCGGGCAGCCCGAGGCGCATCCACAGCGGTGTGCCCATCGGCCTGGTCGCGCGCAGCTTGCCGCCCGCAAGGGTGTAGGCGCCGCTGTTCTGGCCAAAGCGCGTGGCCAGCGCCGTGCGCTCGAAGTCCTCGCGCACCGGCGCCCGCGGCGCCAGCCTGGGCCGCACCGTCGCCCCCCTGGCGCCCAGCTGCAACGGCGCGATGAAGCGATCGTAGCCCTCGCGCTCGATGACCACCCGGGTCGACCGCGAGTCCAGGTACGTCGTCGTGCGACAGCAGTCCGACGACTGGCCGCCCATTTGACATGGGCCCCAGGTGCCGCCGGGGGCAGACGCGCACTCCAGCCAGACCCGGGCGCCGTGGACCGCCGGCTCCTGCGACAGATCGAACTGCAGAGTGGCGATGTACTCCAGGATCGCGTCGACCCGCACCTCGCCAGGCTGGAGCTGGCGCTCCCAGCGCTGGTAGCCCGGCAGGTCCAGCGTCAGGACCACGTCGTCCTTGGCCGCGAAGCTCAGCTTGTACGGGGTGACCTGGACCTTGCCCTTGTGCGGCTTGCCGTTCTTGCTGACATGGATCGAGGCGCCCGGGGGCGTCGAGACAACCTCGACCGAGCGCAGCTTCACGGTCTTGCGGTGGCAGGTCGCGGTGGCCGGATCCTCGACGCACGGCCCACACGGCGGTGTGTCGGGGCACTGCTGCCCCCCGGCGGTGCGCGCGAGCAGCCCCAGCACGACGACGACGCTCCCCAGGCGTGGCATCCGGTCCAGGGTATCAGGTCCGACTCGGTTTTGGCGTCGCGGCGCAGTATGATTCCCGCGTGGGGGTCCATGAAGGGCTGAAGATCGGGCGCTACCAGCTCGGCCGCATGCTCGGCGAGGGCGGCTTCGGCAAGGTCTTCATCGCGCGCGACGACCAGCTCGGGCGCGACGTCGCGCTCAAGGTGCTGCTGCCCGAGCACTGCGGCAACGCCGAGATCCTGAAGCGCTTCTTCCACGAGGCCCGCGCTGCCGCGGCCATCCGCCACGCCGGCATCGTGATGGTGTTCGAGTACGGCCGCATCGAGGGCACCGGGACCTCGGCCGACGGCAGCGCCTTCATCGCCATGGAGCTCCTGGCCGGCGAGAGCCTGGCCAGCCGGCTCAAGCGCGCGCCCGCGCTGACGGTCGCCGAGGCCCTGGCCATCACGCGCCAGATCGCGGCGGCGCTGGGCGCGGCCCACGCCGAGGGCATCGTCCACCGCGACCTCAAGCCCGACAACGTGTACCTGGTGCCCGACGACAGCGCCATCGGCGGCTGTCGCGTCAAGGTGCTCGACTTCGGCATCGCCAAGCTGCAGGGCGCCGCCAGCGGCGGCGGCAACACCAGGACCCTGATGGTGTTCGGGACCCCGCCGTACATGTCGCCCGAGCAGTGCCGCTCCAGCGCCAAGATCGATCACCGCAGCGACATCTATGCGCTGGGTTGCATCCTGTTCGAGATGCTGTGTGGGCGCACGCCGTTCGCGGGCGACGCCGGCGAGCTCATCGCGCTGCACCAGCTGCAGCCGCCGCCACGGCCGTCCACGCTGACCCGCGTCGAGGCGCCGCTCGAGAAGGTCGTCCTCGCCATGCTGGCCAAGAAGGCCGACGACCGGCCGCCCTCGATGGAGGCGCTGCGCGGCACGCTGGACAAGCTCGAGCTGCGCAACTCGGGCGCGCGGCCCGCCCCCGCCGTGGCGGCGGTGCCGCCCCGCATCACCGCCAGCGAGCCCCAGCTGGTGACCACGCTGGTCGAGGCCAGCGGCAGCCGCCCGAGCACCATCCAGACCGGCCCCGCGCGACCCAGGCGACTCGTGCTCGCGGGCGCGGCGCTCGGGGTGATGGCCCTCGGCGGCGTCGGCCTGTGGCTGGCGATGAAGCCGGCGGGGCGCAAGCAGAAGGGCGGCGGCGAGCTGGCCGACACGCTGACCCGCCCCGGCTCCAGCCCGTCAGCGTCGCCCGCGACCGCCAACCCAGCGTCGCCGTCGCCGTCGGCCTCACCGGCCCTCGCGGCGGGCAAGCCCAGCTTCAGCGACGACTTCGATCGCGACCGCCTCGGTTCCGGCTACCACGAGACCGGCCCGGGCTTCTCGCTGGTCAAGGGCGCCCTGCGCGCGCGCGTCGCTGGCGGCCATCCGCTGTGGCTCGAGCAACCGCTGCCGTCCGCGGCGCAGATCGAGCTCGACGTGTGGACCGCCGGCAAGTCGGTGTTCGCGCTCGAGCTGTGGGGCGATGGCCGGTCATCGCGGCTGTCGGGGTATCGCCTGCTGATGGTCAGCGACAGCGGCCAGGCGCAGCTCGGGCGCGACCCCTTCGCCACCACCCAGGTGACCCGCAAGGACGTGAAGGTGGTGCCCGGGCGCACCTACCACCTCACGGTGCGGCGCTCGGGCGGTCGCATCGACTGGCTGCTCGACGACGACCCGACGCCGTTCTTGCGCCTCGACGATGCCGCGCCCCCGGACGAGCCGACGCCGCGCTTCCTGGGCCTGCTGGCCAGCGGCGGCGACGTCTTCTTCGACAACCTGGTGATCAGGCCGCTGGCCACCGACCCGGCCGCCGCCGCCACGCGCCGCGGGCCACCCTGGCCCACGCAGCCCGCGACCGAGCCCGGCTGGGCGCACATCTCCCCCATCCTGCCGGCCGTCGTCCTCGGCGTCCCCGACGCTCACCCCGCTACCCTGTCGGGCTTCCGTCCGGCGCGCGGCGTGACCTCACCCAGCGGGTCGTACTGGATCCAGACCCGCGAGGTCACGGCCAAGCAGGTCGCCGGGGTGCTCCAGCGCACCTCGCAGGCGGTGCAGGCCGCGCCCGCGGGCCCCGCGCTCGGCGTCGGGTATGGCACCGCGGTCGACGTCTGCCGTGCGCTCGGCGGCGCGCTGCCCACCGAGGCCGAGTGGGAGTACGCCGCGCGTGGCAGCGAGCTGCGTCCCTATCCCTGGGGCAGCGAGCCGCGGCTGCCCGCCAGCGGTGACGCCACGCCGGGGCCGACGCCGATCCACGGCCTGCTCGTTGGCCCGCGCGAATGGACCGCCGACATCTGGCGCAACGACGTGCCGTGCGCGGCTGACAAGCCCGATTGCGAACGCTACTTCAGTGACGGCAAGGAGATCGGCGTGCTGCGCGGCCTCGACGCCAAGCAGCTGGCCGCGCCCCTGCCGCCGGTGGCGAACGCGACGCGGTCCCGCCTGTGTCGCTCCGGCCCCTGCGTCACCGCCGCCGCCAAGCTGCTCGGCGACGTCGGCTTCCGCTGCGTGCGCCGCGACGACGCCGAGTAGCCGCGCTCAGATGAACGGGCACTCCATCCCCAGCGCGGGGTCGGGGTTGCAGTAGATGAAGCCGCCGCCGCTGGTGCGCGTGACCAGGACGATGGTGTCGGCGCGCGTGGCGGTCGGGATCTGGGGCAGCACGCGCATGATCTGGGCGACCCCGGCGGCGTTCGGCGTGAAGACATGCAGGATCTGCTTGCGCCAGCGGTCGGCCGCCAGCACGCGCTGGCTGGAGCGCACCACGCCGTCGAGCTTGCGCGTCAAGAGGTCCAGCGTCTCGAGGTCGGTCGGCCCGGTCGCGGTGGGCCGGAACACGCGGGTCACGCTGACGCCATACTTGTCGCCCGCGATGGTGACCTCGAGATCGGTGATCGACGACGCCCCGGCGTCATCGGGCGGCGCATACAGGATCTCGGTCTCGGTCTTGTAGATCAGCGCGCCGTCGCAGTGGTGCAGCACCTCGAAGCTCATGACCTCCGACTCGGTCGAGCTGCCGCCCGCGTTCGGGGTGTCGAAGATGCGCTGCCCACCCGCGCTCAGCTCGGTGCGCACATACTGCTCACCGCTGACGAAGTCGAGGTCGTCGATGATCAGCGAAGGTCCAGGCGCCCCCAGCTCCGCGGTCAGCGCCGGACAGGTCGCGGTCAGGGTCCCGAGGATCGCTGTGAGCTGGACGGGACTGCCATCGACCGCGGCACCATCGACGACCGGCGCCATGACGTCGACCGCGGCGGCGTCCACCACGACGGCGGCGTCGACGAGCGCGGCGGCGTCCACGTCCTCACCGCCACCCCCACCGCCACAGCCAGCGAACCCGAGAACGACCAGGACTGCCACGCATCCGCGCATCGCCTCCAGGCTACCGCGAATGGCGGCCCCAGCGCACGCCGCGGGGCCACGGAGTAGGATCGCCCCATGAGCGGCGACCCCCCCGAGCGCGCCTCCGCACCCGCGACCCCCGACGCCAGCGCCGAGACCCTGCCCGTCGGCGCCGGCCTGGCCGACACGCTGGCAGCCGACAGCACGCCGGCCTCCGCGACCACCCCGGTGCGTGCAGCCACGCCACCGCGCATACCCACCAGCCCCAGCACCGGCGCCAGCGACTCCCGCGCCACCGGCCCGCGCGGCGTCGACCTCGCCCCGCAGCCGCTCGACGAGCGCGGCTTCGACGCGCGCTACAGCCCCGGCAAGCTGCTCGGACGTGGTGGCATGGGCGAGGTGCGCCAGTGCGAGGACCGCCGCATCGGCCGCGAGGTCGCGGTCAAGGTCATGCGCGGCCAGGCCGCCGCCCTCGGCGACGGCGCCGCCCGCTTCGTGCGCGAGGCGCGCATCCAGGGCCAGCTCGAGCACCCCGCCATCGTGCCGGTGCACGACCTCGGCGTCGGCCCCGACGGCCTGCCCTACTTCACCATGAAGCGGCTGCGCGGCCTGACGCTGGAGCAGATCCTCTCCGCCCAGCAGCGCGGCGACACCACCGCGCTGGAGCAGCACTCGCGCCGCAAGCTGCTCGGCGTCTTCGCCACCGTGTGCCACGCCATCGAGTTCGCCCACGCGCGCGGCGTGCTGCACCGCGATCTCAAGCCGAGCAACATCATGCTGGGCGACTTCGGCGAGGTCTATGTCCTCGACTGGGGCGTCGCCCGCGTCGCCGGCGCGCCCGATCATGCCGACGCCGACGCCGACGCCGCTGGCGCCACCCCCGCCGCCGTCCCCGCCAGCAGCAGCCCGGGCACCGTGACCCCGGCCGCGACCGCCTACGGCGCGGTGCTCGGCACCCCGGGCTACATGTCGCCCGAGCAGCTGCGCGGCGAACACGACAAGCTCGACGCCCGCGCCGACGTCTACGCCCTGGGCGCCATCCTGTTCGAGCTGCTCACGCTGACCCCGCTGCACGCGCGCGCCAGCACCGACGTCATCATGGCCTCGACCCTGGCCGGCGCCGACGCCCGCGCCTGCACGCGCGCCCCCCAGCGCGACATCGCCCTCGAGCTGGAGGCCATCTGCATCCGTGCCAGCGCGCGCGACGCCGCCGCGCGCTACCCCAGCGCGCGCGAGCTGGTCACAGACCTCGAGCGCTACCTCGACGGCGATCGCGACCTCGAGCGCCGCCGCGCCGCCGCCGCCACCCACGCCGAGCACGCCGCGCGCGCCGCCAGCCGCGCCGACAGCGATCCCGCCGCCCGCCGCGAGGCCATGCGCGAGGCCGGCCGCGCCCTCGCCCTCGATCCCGCCCAGGTCGGCGCGCTGCGCGTCATCACCCAGCTCATGCTGACCCCGCCGCGCGAGACCCCACCCGAGGTCGCGCGCGCGATGCAGGAGACCGAGGACGACGCCTCGCGCGCCGAGGCCCGCGTGGGCGGCTTTGCCTACCTGGTCATGCTCTTCTTCATCCCGGTCTTCATGTGGATGGGCATCCGCAGCTACCCGCAGATGCTGACCATGGCCGCGCTGGTCGTCCTGGGCAGCGGCCTCGGCTTCGCGTTCTCGCGTGCCCGGGTGCTCAGCCCGAGCTGGCTCTACGTCGCCATCGTCGCCAACGCCATCACCATGGGCATGGGCTCGCGCATCGTGGGGCCCTTCATGCTCATCCCGGGTGTGGCCGCGACCGCGACGCTGGGCTTCGCGATGCACGCCCGGCTGCAGCGCGTCTGGCTGACCATGGCCATCGGCTGCGCGGCCATCGTGCTCCCGCTGCTGCTGGAGCTGACCGGGGTCATCTCGCCGACGCTGGTGTTCGAGGGTGGAGTGGTCGCGCTGGTGCCGCGCGGTGTGGACCTGCCGCGCACGGCGACGCTGGTGGCGCTGACGGCAGGGACGCTGGCGGGGGTCATCACGCCGACCCTCATGATGCTGCACTTCAGGAAGTCACTGGAGGCGGCGGAGCGGAAGATGCGGATGCAGGCGTGGCAGCTGGAGCAGCTGGTACCGGCGCAGGAGGGCGGAGCCGGAGCGGAATAGTCTTCTTTAAGCTGGGCTTGGAGGGGGCTAGTTCATCAGGGCCGGGATGCCCTTGTAGGCGGCCAGCGCGGCGGCGTTGCTGCAGTCGATGACCGGGGTCAGCTTGGGGTTGACCTTCTTCAGCGCGGTCTCGATCGACATCAGCGACGCGGTGCTCTTGCTGACGTCCTTGGCGTTGACCGTCATGTCGATGGCGCGCTCGGCGCCGCAGGCGTCGATGAGCTCGTAGTCGCCGCCCTTGCCCAGGGTGTCCATCGCCGGCTTGGTGCCGAACAGCGGGTCGCCCGAGATGGTGACCAGGAAGACGTCCTGCGGCCGGGCGTTGATGACCGAGCGGTACGAGCTGACCCCGGTCTGCTGCTTGACCACCAGGAAGTCGGCGTACTTGCCGACCTCGATGCTGCCCACCTCCTTGTCCATCCGGAAGGCCTTGGCCGGGTTGATGGTCGCGAACTCGAGCAGCTGCTGGTCGGTGACCTTGCTGTTCCACAGGCGCTTGTTGACGTGGTCGGCGACCTTCAGCTCGCCGAGCAGGTTGGCCGAGCCCGAGGGCGCCCAGTCGGCGCCGATCGACACCAGCACGCCGGCGTCCAGCGCCGCCGGGATGTCGGTGGTCTTGCCGTACAGCAAGAGGTTCGACAGCGGCGAGAAGACGATCTTGGCCTTGGCCGCGGCGATCTCGACGAAGTCGGCCTTGGTGAAGGCGGTGGCGTGGATCATGACCAGGTTCTCGTTGGCCAGGCCCTGGTCCTTCAGCATCTGCCACTCGCTGCGGGCGTGCTCGTCGATGCCCTCGCCGGCGTGGACCACCACGGTGTCGACCTTCCGGGCCGCGATGTCCGCCTTGACGCTGTCGGCGAACGACGGCTTGCCAGAGATGCTGCGCTCGAAGCCGACGATGCCGGTGACGTTCTGGCGCACCTTGTCGCGGCAGAAGTTGACCTGCTCGAGGTTGCGCACCAGCGGACGCACGCACGAGGTCTGCGGGGTGCCCTGGATGGCGGTGGTGCCGCCGACCAGGCCGCGAGCCTCGCCGTGGCGCAGCGCCTCACACTGGATGCCCGCCGCGCTGACCGCGTTCTTGGGATCCTTGACCAGGGTCTTGTACAGCTTGGCGCCCGGCCACTGGTCGCGGTTCTGGTAGCGCTTGCCGAGGTCGGCGATCGGGATGTGGTTGTACTCGACGTGGCCGTGACCATCGATGAGGCCGGGCGAGATGACACCCTTGGTGTCCCAGACACCGACGCCCGCGGGGGCGCCCTGCGACGAGGTGCGGATCTCCGCGATCTTCTCGTCCTGGACCACGACATAGCCGTTCATGACCACGCCGGTCGGCGTGATGATGTCGCCCTTCAGCGCGTACTTGCCGGTGCGGATGGGGTCACCGCAGCCCGACCGGTAGGTCGCCGCCTGGGTGGCGTCCGCCTTGCCGTCGGCCTCGCCGCCGACGCTGTCGTCGTTCTCGGAGTCGTCGAACGCCGAGGTGTCCTCCTCGCCCACGCAGCCGGCAGCCGTGACCACGCCCAGCATCGCCATCACACTCAGGATCCACGCTTTGGTTCGCATGGGCCGTCCGTATTGCAGGGACAGGGCCAGCGCATGAACCGAATGGTTACGGGATGTTGGATCGGATCGTGGCGACGGCAGTGACCGGGGTTCGCTGTCCCCTGCTGGCTACTCAGGCCGCCAGCTGGGCAGACTTCAGCGCGAGTACATGGTCGAGCAGCGCCCCGCGGGTCCGGCGCCGCTCGAGACCGGTGACACCCAGCCGGTGCCGTTGCACTGGTACCAGACGTTGTCGGACGCCGCCTGCACGCAGGTGCGCGGCGCCACCGGCGCACCCAGGGTGGCCGACTGGCACCACGCGAAGCGTGCCGTGCAGCCGGTCTGGCCGGCGACCCAGCCGTCGCTCGAGCACCTGTACCAGGCCGCGTCGCTGGCCGACTGCACGCAGGTGTTCAGCGCGACGTCCTTGGCCAGCGTCGCCGAGTAGCACGTGGTCGGCTGCTGCACCGGCGGCGGAGTCGGCGTGGGCGTCGGCGTGGGCGTCGGGGTCGGCGCCACGCCCGACGGCCGCACCGTGATGGCCAGATCCACTGTGGGCCCGAACCAGGTCACGCCCTCCTGCACCAGGCGCACCTTCTCGTGGAAGGTCGTCGTCGTGGTCACCGCTGGCGCGCGCACCACGAACGAGAAGCGCCCGACCGCGCCCGGCACCGTCGCGGCATCGGCCCCGGTCGGCCGGTTCCTCGAGATCCAGTTGCCCGCCTTGTAGAAGGCGCTGTCGCGATCCTGCGGCTCGGTGGTGCCCAGCCGGGTGTCGTTGATGTCCCAGCTCGCGCTGCCGTCGTTCCTGAGCTCGACCCAGACCACCGCCTCTTCACCCGCGGCCAGGCTGACCGCCGCGCTCTGCCTGGTCAGCGACGCCGCGTACCCGGGCGCCGTCGGCGCGCCCGCGCCGCGCACCAGATCCATGTACTTGGTCCAGTTCCAGCCCGAACCCGGGTCGGTGTGATCTGAACAGTCGGGGGCGTCGCCGTGGCCCAGGATGTGGGCCCGGTCCTTGGGGATGCCGTAGCGATCGGCCAGCCACGCCACCAGGCGCGCGCTCTGCCGGTACATGGCGTCGCTGTACCAGCGCCCCGGGTCGGCGATGAAGCCCTCGTGCTCGATCCCGATCGAGTTGGTGTTGAAACAGGCGTCGTGCCAGGCCACGTCGGAGTCATCGACCATCTGGGTGATCTGCCCGTCCGACGAGCGCACCACATAGTGCGCGCTGACCTTGGCCGACGGGTTCTTGAACCACGAGATGCAGCTCGAGTACGAGCCCTGCACGGTGTGGATGACGATGTACTTGATCTGCGTGCCGCTGCTGCGCGACGCGTTGGCATAGTTGCTGGTGCTGGCCGGGTTCCACAGCGTGCCCGGCGTGCCCGCCGCCAGCGTGGCGTAACCGATGCCCGACTCCAGGCCGCGCAGGTCGTGGGCCGGGACCAGGATCGACAGCCCGTCGTCGTCGGCGCCGCGGATGCCGCGCTCGATGTTCGACAGCACGTCGTCGGCCAGCGTCTCCGACGCGAAGGCGTCGCCGGCATAGCGACCCAGCGCGCCGCGGTAGGCCTCGATCTCGACCGGGACGTTGCCGTGCTCCTCGGCAGCATAGGCGCCGAGCAGGCGCGCGGCGGCCAGGATGTTGGCGCGCGGGTCACGCGTGACCTCCTCCACGGTGCGCCCGGCCAGCGCGGCGGCGCGCACCACGTCACGCTCGGGCAGCTCCGACAGCGCCATCACGCCCAGGGTGCGCGGAGCGCCATGCGCGGGGTCTCCGTCGAAGCCGACCGACTGCGAGAAGCGCGTCTCCACGAAGGCGATGCTGGCCAGCAGCTCGGCGGGGACGCCGGTCTCGGCCTGGACCTCGTTGAACGCGGCGGCCAGCGGCGAGTCGCCCTGCACGACCGCCTGCGCCTGCGTCGCGGGGCGGGCCTCCTCGGGGACCTCACCCGCGCAGCCAAGCACCAGGGTCATCGACAGCAGCGCACCAGCCAGGGTCCTCATGGACCCCAGCTAGTGCACTCGACTTGCCAGCGAACGACGGTTCACGCCGTCTGCGATGTCAGGGAGTTGTGACGACTGAGGAGTGACCGCGCGGTTGCACTGCAAACGATTGTCCGCGCGGCCACCCCCTGTAGGCGATTGCTTACTTGGAGGGCGCGGCGGGCGGCGCCATCGGCGGCACCAGCCCGAGCTGGGTCGCCATGGCCATGCCGTTGTCGAAGATCCAGTGGTTGGTGACCTTGCCGTCCTTGAACTTGAAGATCTCGAGGGCGTGGATCTCGATCGCCTTGCCGGTCGCCTTCTTGACGCCGGCCGCCTTCCAGGCGCCCTTGTTGGTGCCCCTGAAGGTCAGCTCGGCGACCACGTAGTCACCCGCTG
Organism: Deltaproteobacteria bacterium; assembly: GCA_020853705.1. Taxonomy (GTDB): domain Bacteria; phylum Myxococcota_A; class Polyangia; order Haliangiales; family JADYYK01; genus JADYYK01. The sequence goes on along the minus strand of JADYYK010000206.1, from coordinate 5,939 downwards.
CCCAGGTCTTGCCGACCTCGCCGTTGACGTCCGGGAACGCCTTGTGGAGCTCCTTGAAGTGCGCCAGGATCTTCTTGTCGCCGACGATGTCGGCGGGCATCGGCGCGTCGGAGAACACCGAGCTCTTGTCGTAGAGCGCGCCCAGGGTCTTCCAGTCCTTCTTGAAGAAGGCGTCCTGGCCGGCGTTGAAGGCGGCGAGGTTCTTGGCCTCGGCCTCGTTGCCGGCGGAGATGACGATGTCGGCCATCGCGGGCGCCTCGGCCGCCGCGCGGTGCGGCGCCTTGCTGATGCCGAGCTGACCCATCACGGTGCCCGGATCGATGTACTGCCGTCCGCCGCTGAACTTGATGCCGTCGACCGCGGTGGCGACGTAGGCGAAGGCGAAGCCGATCTTCTTGCCGGTGGCCGGCAGCTCGCCCATCGGCGTCTGCATCGCCTGCGAGTGTGTGCCGGTGGCGAAGATGACGTGGACGGCGTCATTGCCGCTGACCAGCAGCAGCGGCAGCGTGTGCGCGGCGTCGGGCACGGCGCCGAAGAGGCGCTTGCGCGTCTCGGTGATGGCGGCGTTGCCGGTCCGCGCCGGCTCGTCATCATCGGCGGTGGTCTCGACGGCGTCGGCGGTGTAGCAGCTCATGTAGCCGTCGAAGTTCTTCGACGACACCATGTCGAAGCACTCCTTGGCGCGCGCGGCGAGACCCTCGGGCGTCACGGGCGTGGGTGGCTCGGGCTTCTTGACTTCGGGCTCGGGCGTCGGCTCGGGCGTCGCCTCGGGCGAGGCCTCGGGCGTGGCCGAGGGCGACGCGCTCGGCGTGGGCTTCACCTTCGCGGGGCCCTTGGACCCACCACCACCACACGCAGACAGCACCACCAGTGACAACGACGCAGAGACGAATCCGACCTTGAGCAGGTTCATGGCTCCTCCTGGGGGCGACTATGCTAGCGACCGACCCGCAACGTCCAGCCCCCAGGCAGGAAGACCACCCCGCTGGCCCGGGGCCGCCAGGCCGCCGGACGCCACGTATAGGTCGGCGCCGGTGGCAAGCGCCACGCCCCGGGCACCCAGACCCACCGCCCCGACCAGCCCCAGTAGCCTTCGGTCCACACCGCGCCCTCGATGGTCGCGCCCTGCATCTCGACCTGCGCGGGCGGCGGCGGCGCGGGCGCCTCAGCGGTGGCGCCCGCCGTGATGTCGACGTCGGGCACCCGCCACAGCCCGGCCATCCAGTTCCAGCTGCCACCGGCCCAGTGCCACGAGCCGGGGATCCACTCGGCGTGCACGCTGGGGCGCGGGGGATGGATCTCGACCCGCGCGGGCGGCGGCGCCGTGGTCGGGCCCAGGCGCGGCGGCGTGGGCAACTTGTAGCGCGCGGGCAGCTTGTCCCAGTAGGCGTTGGAGGCCTCGCGATAGGCGGTCCATACGGCGTCGGTGACCGCGGGGTCGACGGCCCACTGCTCGATGATGAAGGTGACGCCCTCGAGGTCGTTGGGCAGCTCCGACCAGATGCGCACGTTGACGTCGACGCCGGCGGTCAGCGCGGGGCGGCGCTCGTTGGTGACGGTGCCGTAGCTCATGATGTGCGATTGCACGCGGCAGTCGGCGCTGTCCGACCAGGTGACCTCCTCGAGCAGCGTGGCATCGACGGTGACCGGCGCGGTGCGCGCGCCGTGCACCACGGTGGCGGGGCCGGTGCTGGGCGCTGTCGCGGGCGGGGTGACGCTGGGGCCGCCGCCGACCGAGACCAGCTCGCCCGGGGTGGCCAGGCAGCGACTGTGATCGCCACCCACGCCGTAGTTGCGGAACTCCTGCTCGTAGGGCGCGCCGCCGTCCTTGCGCTCGTAGGCGTAGCGCCCGTCGAACGAGCGCGGCCCACAGGCGTACACCTTGACGTCCTCGCCGCGGTCGGCGCCCAGCGTCCGGGCCGGCAGCAGGAACGGCCCCTGGCTGCAGCGGCGGGTGACCCGGAACGCCCGCTGCGTCTTGCGCAGGTACGGCGGCCGCTCCGGCGAGTCGGGCCGATCACTCTCCGGGGGTGCATCATCTTGGCCAACCGGCACGGCCCGCGAGGCGGTGGTGTCGGCCGGGCGGCTCTGGCTGCTGCCCCCACACCCGGCGAACGCGATCCCGATCACAGCGAGTCCAAGACCTGCGCGCATGGCGACCACGGACGGCGCGGCGCGACCGCTATTCATGGCCCGTGAGCACTCAGAACCAGGGCGTGACGCGCTGCCTGGCCATCCGGTCCATGGCGTCCTGCATGGCCACGCGGACGCGCTCGGCGGCGGCTTCGTCGGACTCGTCGGGGCGCACCGTGATCGGCGGCAGGACCTCGATGTCGATGCGCGAGGGTAGCGCGACCGCGGCCTGCGCCAGGGTGGCCAGCGCGGCCGGCCACAGCAGGGGCATGGCCAGGCTGCTCGCGATCATGCCCAGGCTGGTGACCGCGCCCACCGTGACCGGGAAGGCCTTGACCCCGAACCACTTGCGCAGCGGGACCACGCGGGTCACGGCCTCGGCGCCGGGCAACATGAGGTAGGTCGCGTGGGCGCCGCACAGCACGGTGGGCACGATGGGCACACCGGTCTCGCGCGCCATGCGCACGAAGCCGATGCGGCGATAGAAGTCGATCTTGTAGCGATCCGCGAAGGGCCGCATGGCCTGCACGTCGCCGCCCGGGAACACCAGCAGGGCGTCCCCGCGGGCCAGCGCGCGACGCGCCACCTCGGGGTGCGCGAACACGCCGCCGATCCACTGCAGCACCGGGAACCACTTGAAGGGCGCGTGCCAGGCGATGCGGTGCATCAGGCCGCGCGCGGGCCGCTCGGGCAGGTTGCGCACCCACTCGCGCAGCAAGATGAAGGCCTCCTGGATGGCCGCGATGTTGTGGTTGGCGACCAGCAGACAGCCGCCCTCGCGCGGCACGTTGTCCCAGCCGCTGCTGCGCACGCTGTGGTAGGCCGCCAGCGGGCGCACCAGCGCGGCGACCACGCGCTGCGCCATGGCCGAGGTGCGATCATCCTCGAGCAGCTCGGGGTGCTCGGCGAGGAAGCTGTCGCTGGTGTCGCTCATGGGCCGACGGCGGCACCGATGTTACCATCCGCGGCCATGGCCGACTTGATGACTGGCAAGTGGACGCTGATCACGGGGGCTTCGTCAGGGTTCGGCGAGGAGTTCGCGCGACAGATCGCGGCGCGCGGCGGCCACGTGCTGCTGACGGCGCGCTCGCTGGACAAGCTGGAGGCGCTGGCCCGGGAGCTGGGCGGCCGCGGCGGCGTGCAGGCGCGCGCGCTGCGCGGTGATCTGGCGGCCGAGGGCGGCGCGGCGGCGCTGGTGCGGGCCGTGGACGCGACCGGCCTGGCGATCACGCACGTCATCAACAACGCTGGCTTCGGCAGCGCCGGCCCGTTCAACGACCTGCCCGCCGAGCGCGAGGCCGAGATGGTCCGCGTCAACTGCGAGGCCCTGACGGTGATCTCGCGCCACTTCCTGCCCCAGCTGTGCGCCCGCGGCGAGGGCGGCATCATCCATCTGGCCTCGGTGGCGTCCTTCCAGCCCACGCCGTACATGGCGACCTACGCCGCGACCAAGGCCTTCGTGCTCAGCCTGTCGCTGGCCCTGGCCGAGGAGTCGCGTCGCAGCGGCGTCAAGGTCATGGCCCTGTGCCCCGGCCCGGTGGCCACCGGCTTCCAGAGCGCCGCCGGCATCGGCGCCATCGCCGGCCCGATGAAGATGGCCGCGATCACCTCGGCCGAGACCGTGTCGCGCGCGCTGGACGCCTATGCCGCCGGCCATGAGATCTGCGTCCCGGGCGCGGTCAACAAGGCCATCACCCTGGGCACCAGCCTGCTGCCGCGCACGCTGCTGGCCCGCGTCGCCGGCAGCGTGATGCGCCTCGGCGGCCGGCGCTAGACTCGTGGTCAGGGCTTGGCAGGCGCCGCCGCGTTCGCCCGCGCCCGGCGGCGCGAGTCGCGCACCAGCGTCACAATCGTCGCGACCACCAGGTAGGCGGCCACGACCAGCCCGATGATGGCGAGCACCCGGTTGCTCCGTCGCGGCTTCACCGTCGGCATGACCAGCGGCCGGCCGGCCAGCGCCGCCTCGCGCAGCGCCGTCAATCCCCCGGCCAGCGCCTCGAGTGAGCCGGGGGCATGATTGCCGTCGAAGAACTGCAGCCGCCGGTGGCCGATCGCAAGCTCGACCCCTCCGCGATGACGGCGGCTGCGTCCCGCCCCCGACAGGATCCGGCCTGCCGTGACCGACTTGACGTCCTGCCACGGCGCCGCAAACCCGCCCACCGCTCGCCGTACGAAGACGCCCCGCTCATGAACATCGATCGCCGACGGAAGCAGCAGGAGGTTGGCCAGGCCCGCCAGCAAGATCAGCCCACCAATGACCAACATGGCGACGACCCCGTTGCCACCCTGGGTCTGCGCCCCGACCACGATGGCGACCCCGACCCCGGTGACGATGATCGGTACGATCAGATTGCCACCCACCGGGTACCCGCCCAGGCGTGGTCCCAGCTCTGGCCTGGTCATCGGCCCAACCTGCAGGAGCTAGCGAACATCGTGCCATCTTACCTTGGCCTCTGGCGCACGACCTCGTCAGCGTCACGGCCTCAGGAACGCGGCGCGCGCGGGTGGACCGAGTACGTCCGTGAGCAGCCTACTCGAAGCGAATCTCGTCGATCGTGATCTTGCCGGGATTGGCTCTCGGTGCGCCGAACCAATGCTGCTGGAGCGCGACCACGAGCCAGCGCCGGCCGCTGGCGGGCACGGTCAGGCGGGCGTCGACGAGGTCTGCCCCACAGGTGAGGGGCAGCTCGACGAAGGAGCCATCTGCGGCGACGATCGCGACCCGCTGCACGGGCACGCCGAAGTTCCCGCAGTCGACCTTGTGGCGGACCACCGCGCTGGTTCCGACCCGCGTGCCCAGCGCGATGGTCGCGCCCGACCAGTAGTCGAGGCGGACCTCGAGGAGGCCGCTCGCGACCAGGACGGAGGAGGCGCCGAGTCCCACCACCGCACTGCCAGCGGGCAGCGGGTTCGAGAACGTCAGGTCGACCACCTCGGCTGACGGCGGCGCATCGAGGGTGACCGCTGTGCCCGGCGTGCGGCCCAGGACGTCGCGGACGCCAGTCAGATCCAGGGTCACCTGCTGGTCGGGCGGGAAGGCCGTCACGGGTGAGACCAGGACATGGTCCATGCCCTCGAACTCCACGCGCACCGCGGTGTCGGCACCACCTGCAGTGGCCCGGATCGTGGCCAGCGTCCCCGGGTCGAGCGGCGTCGTCGGAACGAGCCTGATCTGGGCCAGCGGCGACCAGCGCTGTGTGTCCACGGTCAGCGCGGGTGCGGGAGGCTCGCCAGCGCCACACAGCTCCATCCGACCTTGGTAGAACTCGCTGACGTCGTTGAAGCCGGTCTCGACGCCGACGTCGGCGATGACGCCCCCCGGCGCGGGTTCGAGCACACCATCGATGCTGAACCCGTACGCCTGCAGGGTCGCCGCCATGCGCAGCGGCCCGGCCGACCCATCAGCGGCGATGACCGCGGAGGTCGGGAGACCGGACCCAGGTTCGTTGCGCCGCGGGGGAGACCGGACCCAGGTTCGTTGCAGTCGGGAGACCGGACCCAGGTTCGTTGCAGTCGGGGAGACCGGACCCCGGTTCGTTGCGGGGGGAGACCGGACCCAGGTTCGTTGCAGTCGGGAGACCGGACCCTGCAGTCGGGAGACCGGACCCAGGTTCGTTGCAGTCGGGGAGACCCGACCCCGGGGGAGACCGGACCCAGGTTCGTCGGGAGACCGGACCCAGGTTCGTTGCAGTGTCGAGCGGTGTCGACCGCCACCCGCGGGCTGGGGCTGCGCCGGACACTCCGTGTCCGGTGGGCCGGACGCGAGGCCACCTGCGGACAGAGCAATGCGGGCGAATCTCCTGATG
>JADYYK010000205.1 GCA_020853705.1 Deltaproteobacteria bacterium | reverse complement strand
GTCGGCGCGCAGCTCGGTCGCGAAGACCTTGGCATCCCACGCGTCGATGTCGGGCTGACAGATCCCCCAGCGCACGGCGTGGTCGCCGCTGTCCCCGGCCAGACAGCGCGTGATGAAGCCCAGGCGCCCGGCCTGGGTCAGCTTGGCGCCGAAGGCGTCGGCCAGGTAAGCGGGATCGACGGTGCGATCCGAGCCGCCCAGCATCATCGAGTTGACGATGCCGGCGTACTGATCGATGGCGCCCCAGGTCGACCAGGCCGCCTTGGTGTTCTTGGGGCTGAAGCTGGGGCCGTTGCGCTCCCACTGGCCCTTGTGCGCCCACAGCGCGGCGTCGGCCCAGTCGGCCTCGGTCATGTTCAGGGTCGCCGACCACTTCTTGCGCATGGCCTCGATCTGCTTGCTCTGGCCCCTGGCCTCGTCGTCGGGGTAGCAGGTCACCGCGACCAGCGTGACCACGGCGTCGCGCGCGTCGTCCTCGCTGTAGAGATCGGTCAGGCTGCCCGAGGGCTTCTCGCCCTCGACCTTGCACCAGCCCGGGACGTCGGCCCGCGCGGTGCCAGTGGCAGCAGCGATGATGATGGTGAGTGCGGACAGGGACAGCAGTCGTGTCTTCATGCCGGCCGCTCATTGCAGCCGCCGTGCCTCGTTCATCTGCTCGACATCACACCGGCTTTGCCAGTTTTCACCCGTGGACCAGGCGCTCGTGGTCCAGCCCTGGTCCAGCCCCGGTTCGCTATGGAGCGAAGCTGAGCTCGGCCTCCAGGGAGAAGGCCCCGAAGCCCTTGCTGACCGGGTATTGCAGCAGGAGCTGCGCCTTGCCGGGCTGCGTGACGATGAAGGTCGCCTTGCCGATGGCGTCATCGAGCGCCTCGTAGCGCGCGTCCCCCATCAGCACATTGGGCCGCGTCGGATCCGGCGCCAGCGTCGCCGAGTAGGGCGAGAACGACAGCACGAACCCGCCCGCGTCGGCGGTGTTGATGTCCAGCCGCACCGGCAACGACGACCGATCCCCGGTCGCCACCACCGCGTAGGTGCCCTGCCCCCGCCAGGTCCCCACCGGCCACTCGACGGTGCCCCCGGTCGGACTCGTGCTCGTGCTCGCGCCCGGGTTCGTGCTCGCCTTCTTCTTCTTCTCGAGGCACCCGCTCACCAGCACCGCCGCGAGCACCAGCACCGTCATGCGCACCGTCATCGCGCGCATCCTACCCCAGGCGCCCTCCGTCCGTGGAACAGCGCAACGACCCCCGGGCGCACCAGCTGTACAGCGCCTGGTTCGCCGGGTCTGCCCCAGGTCTGCCTTGCACCGTGACCCACGACACCCGTCCTCACGCCGATTGCCAATATGCTGGCTCCATCGTGGCGTGTCGCCCCAGCACGATGTTCCTGATGCTCGGTCTGGCCGCGCTCCTCGGCGTGGGTGCTGGCTGTCACGACATGCTGCATGATCCGCCGCTCGAGGCCGACGCGGCGGTTCGTCCCGACGCTCGCCCCATGCGCGCGTGTCCCGAGGCCCTGGTGTCGTGCGCCTCGACGCTGGCGACCAGCGGCGAGCCCGCGCTGCCTTCCACGCGCGAGCCATTCTCGCTGGCCTGGACGGTCGAGCTCGAGCAGGTGGCGCAGGCCATCGTGCTCGAGCGCAGCCAGCTCCTGGCGGTCCGCGCCCGCGCCCAGGGCATCGTGCTGCTCGACCTGGCCTCGGGCAAGGAGCGCAGGGCGATCGATGTCAGAGAGCCCCTGTCGTGGTCGATCTCGGCCGACGCGGACGACAACATGTATGTCGTGGGCAAGAAGCTGCACTCGCTCAGCGCGGCCGGTTTCGAGCGCTGGAGCGCGGCGCTGCCGGGACGGTCGGCCGCCTATCCGGGCGAGCCAGGCGTCGGCAGCGCTCCGGCGGTCGGCGCGGGGCTGGTCTATGTGGCCACCGAGTTCGGGGTCCACGCGCTGTCGACCGTCAACGGCGGGCAGCGCTGGATGCATGCGGTCGCCCCTGGCTTCAGGGTGCGGCTGGCGGGAAGGGGCGACACCCTGGTCAGCCCGACCGCGGGTGATGGCTATCTGGCCCTGGATGCAGCGACCGGCGAACCGCGCTGGCGCTCGCGCATGTGTCCCCACCTGCTGCACTCCGCGGACCCCATCGCCACACGCGCTGGCTTCTTGCTGGCCGAGTTCGACGATGACCCGGGTGGCGGCAGGCCGTGGCGTTCGAGCCACTTCACCATGAGCGTCTGCGGTGAGCCGCTGGCGTCCCTGCCGCGCTACCAGTTCCGCTCCGCGCTCGAGGCCGCTGACGGACGCCTGCTGACGCTCGACGGCGAGGGCCTTTGGTACGGGCTCAGCCATGCCATCACCGGCAAGCGCTCGGACGGCTTCACGCTGGGCATCGACGCCAGCACCACCCAGCTCATCCGCACCGATCTGCTGGCCATCGGCGCTGACGACTTCGCCTATCTCCTGGTCGCGAGCCACCCGAGCCCGTCCACGCTCGGCCCCGAGACGGTATCCGTCTACCGGCTCGAGCTCGCGACTGGCGCGGTGGACGGCGTCGTCCCACTCGGCAACCTACTCGACAACCAGCTCGTGAGCGCCAGCATGGACAGCCGTGGCGTCCTCTACCTGACGATGCGGTACAGCGGGAAGGTGATGGCGATCAAGACCCCGAGCCCGGGGCCCGCTGGGCGCTGGTCACTGCCTGACGGGGATATGCGGGGGAGTCGCTGGCTGAACTGAGAGACGAGGCAGAAGCTTCGAGGGGCCTTACCGCTGCCAGCCGATCGGCGGCTTCGAGAACGGCTCCGTCCCGGGGAACGGATTCGCGGTCTCGCGGGTCCAGATCTCGGTGGCGTCGACCGGATCCTCGAGCTGGATGCCGAGGGCAACCAGGCCGCTGCGGTCGTTGTAGCGCAGGCTGACCAGGCAGCACGGGGCCTCGGTCTCGCGCTCGAAGGTCACGCGGATGACGGCGGAGGTGCGGCGCTCGCCGTACTCGGTGCCCAGGCCGGGACGCTCGCGCCTCACGTTGGGCTCCTCGTTGCGCGCCATGTCCTTGTCGGTGGGGCGCATCGGCGGCGTGCCGGTGGTGCTGGGCGCCGACTTCTGCGGGCGCGGGTCGGTGCTGGGGCGACGCACGTTGCCGCCGCCGCCGGTGCCGGCGCTCTCGTCACCGTCGCTGCCGCCGCGCGGCGACGCGCCCGGGGGCGGGCCACCATAGTCGCAGTTCGGGCACGGGTCGTAGACCGGATACGGGATCTGCACCGGCTCGGGCGCCGCCTTCTCGCGGAAGAAGGCCACGCCGACCACGCCGACGTTGCGCGCCTTGCCCTTCGAGGCCGCGTACGAGCGGCCCACGCTGCCGAAGCGGAACGCCGCCACGTCGGTCATCGAGACCCGGAAGCCCTCGATGGTGATCGACTGGTAGGCCGGGATGACATAGCCGCGCTTCTTGGGCGTGGCGTCCTCGCCGTCGAGCGCGTCGAGGCCGTCGATCGAGATCACCGCCTCCACGCGGGTGTCGGTCGGGTTGGTGATCTTCACGCCATAGCGCGTGCCCGCCAGCCCCATCACGTAGTAGCGGCTCTTGTGCAGGTAGGTCGGCAGCAGCGCGCCGGTCTCCGACACCAGTTCGACCTTGTAGGTCGGCTGGGCCACCGGGGTCTCGACCGCGACCGGGTCGGGCGCCGGGACCACCGCCACCCGCGCCGCCGCGCCGTGGGGCTTGTCGGCCATGGCCGACGAACAGGCGGACGCCAGCAGGGCGCCAGCAGCCAGGGAAACCGCAGAAGCCATCCGCATCGACATGGCAGAACCTCTCCAGGAGCGCGTGGGAATAAACCTGAAAACGCCCCCGGACGCGGATCGGTCTACAACTTCAAGCCGCGGAAATCACTGTGGATACAATCGACCTTGACGCCTGCTGTGGCGATCGCGTAGATCCCAACCACCCTTGGCGTGACCCAAGGTGCCACTGCTCGGGCGTCGACAAGTGGTAAGTCACGGGACTTTGATTCCCGCATTCGAAGGTTCGAATCCTTCCGCCCGAACCCGCCCGACCCGGCTACAGCGACCGCAGCCTGAACCCTGACGCGAGGTCCCGGATGATCAAGGCGCTCACCATCTTCTCCGGCAACGCCAACCGCGATCTGGCCAAGGCGGTGTGCAACTACGTCGAGGTGCCGCTCGGTCGCGCCGAGGTGACCAACTTCTCGGATGGTGAGATCTACGTCGAGATCGGCGAGAACGTCCGCGGTGTGAACTGCTTCGTGATCCAACCCACCTGCTCACCGGTGAACAACAATCTGATGGAGCTGCTCATCATGATCGACGCGCTCAAGCGCGCGTCGGCCGGCAGCATCATCGCCATCGTGCCCTACTTCGGCTACGCGCGGCAGGATCGCAAGGCCAAGCCGCGCACGCCGATCTCGGCCAAGCTGGCGGCAGATCTGCTGACCGCCGCTGGCGCCAACCGCGTCCTCGCGGTCGACCTGCACGCCGGCCAGATCCAGGGCTTCTTCAACATCCCGGTCGATCACATCTTCGCCATGCCGGTGCTGGTCGACTATCTGCGCGGCAAGTTCGGCCCCGACTCGGTGGTGGTGTCGCCCGACGCCGGCGGTGTCGAGCGCGCACGCGCCTACTCCAAGCGGCTGGGCAACTCGATCGCCATCATCGACAAGCGGCGCGAGAAGGCCAACGTGTCGGAGGTCATGCACATCATCGGTGACGTCGAGGGCAAGGACACCGTCATCGTCGACGACATGATCGACACCGCGGGCACGCTGTCGAACGCCGCGCGCGCGGTGATGGCGGCCGGCGCCAGGTCGGTGTCGGCCTGCGCGACCCACGGCGTGCTGTCGGGCGCCGCGATCCAGCGCCTGACCGACTCGCCGCTCAGCGAGGTCGTGGTCACGGACAGCATCCCGCTCCGCGACGAGGCCAAAAACTGCAAGAAGATCAAGCAGCTATCTGTCGCGCGCCTGCTCGGCGAGGCGATCAAGCGCATCCACCACGGGGATTCGATCTCCTCGCTCTTCATCTAGTCCAATGTTCTCCAGGCTTGCACGGCGCCCGCGTTTCAGCTAGAACGCGAGCCCCTACGGCCTCTTGGTAAAGGATACGTGTCATGGAAGTCGGCAAGCTGAGTGCGGAAGTGCGCGTCTCGAAGGGCAAGGAAGCCGCCCACAAGCTGCGCGCGAGCGGCAAGATCCCGGGCATCGTCTATGGCGGTGGCGAAAAGGGCGGCGGCGCGCTGGAGCTGACGCTTGATCCGCGCGCGCTGCAGAAGTCGCTGGATCCGTCCAAGAAGCGCAACACCGTCATCACCCTGGACGTCGCCGGCAAGGGCTCCATGACGGTGATGCTGAAGGACTACCAGATCCACCCCATCAAGCACATGCTGACGCACGCCGACTTCGTGCGCATCGACCCCAACAAGGAGGTCGAGATCACGGTGCCGCTGGTGCTGACTGGCAAGGCGCAGGGCGTCAAGGACGGGGGGATCTTGCACCACACCATCCGTGACATGGCGGTCCTCTGCAAGCCGACCGACATCCCGGTCAAGCTCGAGATCGACGTCACCACGCTGCTGGTCGGCAGCGCGCTGCACGTCAGCGACCTCAAGCTGCCGCCGGGCGTCAAGTCGGTGCTCGACGCGCAGGAGACCGTGGTCACCTGCGTGGCTCCGCGCGCCGAGAAGGTCACGGCGGCGGCCACCGAGGAAGCGGCCGAGGGCGCTGCGGCCGAGGGTGCTGCTCCGGCGGCGGCGGGTGCCGCGGCCAAGCCGGGCGATGCCAAGGCTGCTGCCGGCGCCAAGCCGGGCGACGCCAAGGCTGCTCCCGCCAAGGCTGCTCCCGCCAAGAAGTAATCCCGGTCGGAGTTTCGGTCGATGTGGCTGGTGGTGGGGCTCGGCAATCCGGGCCGCGAGTATCAGGACAACCGCCACAACATCGGCTTCATGGTGGTGGACGAGCTGGCGCGGCGCTGTGCCGCGCCGGCCTTCCGCGCCAAGTTCGGCGCCGAGCTGACCCAGACCGTCCTGCCCAAGGATGGCGGGCAGCCGGCGATCCTGTGCAAACCCCAGCAGTTCATGAACCTGTCGGGCCAGGCCGTGGCCAGCGCGGCGGGCTTTCACAAGGTGGCGCCCGCCCAGATCGTGGTCATCCACGACGAGCTCGACATGGAGCCGGGGCGGCTGCAGGTCAAGGCCGGCGGCGGCCATGGCGGCCACAACGGGCTGCGCTCGATCACCCAGGTGCTGGGGTCGCCCGACTTCGTGCGCGTGCGCTGCGGCATCGGCCGGCCCCGGTCGACCGAGCGCGACGCGGTGGCGAACTACGTCCTGGCCAACTTCGCCAAGGCAGAGCGGGCGCTGGTCGAGGCCCTGATCGCCGAGGCGTGTGACGCCACCGAGGTCGTCGTGAAGTCCGGCCTGACCCCGGCGATGAACCGCTTCAACGTGAAAAAGACCTTGCAAACCTGACGGATCTGACTAGATTCGGCGGACTTTTCCACCTCGCTCCGCCCATGAGGCGGGGCAAACCCAAGAGGAGCAAGCGCATGGCAGCACAGATCAGCAAGCGAGATCAGCCCGGTACGCAGCGCGACTACGAGACCATCTTCATCCTGCGCCCCGACACCCAGAACGACGGGATCGCGGCGGTCAACGGCAAGATCAAGTCGGTCATCGAGGGTCTGGCTGGCAAGGTGCTGAAGCTCGACAACTGGGGCAAGCGCAAGCTGGCCTACGAGGTCAAGGGTCAGCTCAAGGGGATCTACCTCTACTGGCGCTACCTCGGCAACGCCGGCACGGTCGACGAGCTGGAGCGCAACCTGCGCATGCAGGACGCGGTCATCCGCTACTACACCGTGAAGGTCGACGAGGACGTCGTGCCGGACGCGCGCCCCACCGAGGTCACCGACGAGACCTGGGCCAAGGCCGCGACCACGGGCCCCGACGAGGAAGAGATCGTGACTGGCCAGGCACCGCGCTTCGCCAGCGATGGGGACGACGAGGACGACTATGTGGCGCCGGGCGCCGAGGCCATCCTGGCGGAGATCCCGCCCGAGGAGAAGGCCCTGCTGGAGAAGCCGCCCGTGAAGGAGGAGGTCTAAGCCATGGCGCTCGATATGGACGAGGATTTTGGCGACGACTACGGTCGTGGCAAGGGCAAGGGCGGCAAGGGCAAGGGCGGCGCCGGCGGCGACGACAAGCGCGGCGGCCCCGCGCGTCGCAAGGTGTGCCGCTTCTGCGCCGACAAGAACGTCGCCATCGATTACAAGGACCCGCAGACGCTGAAGTACTTCATCACCGATCGCGGCAAGGTCATTCCGCGTCGCATCAGCGGCAACTGCGCCAAGCACCAGCGCAAGGTGGCGGTGGCCATCAAGCGGTCACGCATGATCGCGCTGATGCCGTTCACCGTCACGGGGAAGTGAGGACGTCATGGCAATGCAACTGATCCTTCGCGAGGACGTCGCCAACCTGGGCAAGTCCGGTGAGCTGGTCAACGTCAAGCCCGGCTACGGCCGCAACTACCTCCTGCCCCGTGGCATGGCGGTGGTCGCGACCCGGGGCAACGTGGCGCGCATCGCGCACGAGAAGCAGGTCGCCGAGACCCGCGCCGCCAAGGCGCGCAAGGAGGCCGAGGGCCACGCCGCCACGCTGCAGGGCGTCGAGATCGTCATCGCTCGCCCGGTGGGTGACGAGGACAAGCTGTTCGGGTCGGTCACGGCGCGCGACATCGCCGAGGCCCTGGCGGCCAAGGGCCACAAGGTCGATCACAAGAAGATCGCCCTGCCCGCGCCCATCCGCACCCTGGGCAAGAACGAGCTGACGGTGAAGCTGGCCGGCGGTGTCTCGGCCACGATTGTTGTCGAGGTCACCAAGAAGGAGTAGTCTTCCTTCTGCGCCCGGCTGGTTGGGCCTGCAGTCAAACCCCAGAGTCAGAGTCAGATGTCATCATCGAGCCCGTCGGTCACCAGCCGCCGGGCTCGATGCGTTTCGGGGTCGGGGCTGTGGAAAAAGTGTCGGAAAGGCTGTTCTGAAGCTGTCGAGACAAGGGTGATTGGATGGCTGAACGTCGCGTACCCCCACAGAACCTGGACGCCGAGGCCTCGGTCATCGGCGGGGTGCTGCTGCGCGCCGACGCCATCCACCAGGTCGAGCGCCTGACCCCGGAGGACTTCTACGACCCCCGGCATGCGCACGTGTTCAGGGCCATGCGCGAGCTGCAGGCCAAGAACCTGCCCATCGACATCATCACCCTGGAGGAGCAGCTCAAGGTGATGGACAAGCTGACCGCCATCGGCGGCGTCAGCTTCATCGGCGAGCTGGTGTCGCGGGTCGCGACCACGGCCAACATCGCCTACTACGCGACGCTGGTCAGCGAGAAGGCGACCGCGCGCAAGCTGATCGAGGCCGCGGCGGAGATCGCCGACAAGGGCTACGAGTACGGCGAGGTCAAGGAGTACCTCGACGAGTCGGAGCAGAAGATCTTCTCGATCACCGAGCAGCGCGGGGCCAGCTCGACGCAGCCCATCAAGCGGCTGCTCAAGCAGGTCTTCACCAACCTCGACAAGCGGTTCGAGAACAAGGGTGACGTCACCGGGGTGCCCAGCGGGTTCACCGACCTGGATCAGCTGACCGCGGGGCTGCAGCCGTCGGACCTCATCATCGTGGCGGCGCGTCCCGCGATGGGCAAGTGCGTGCGCGAGGGCACCCTGGTGCCGCTGGCGGACGGCAGGCTGGTGCCCATCGAGGACATCGTGCGCGGCCACGCGGTGGCGCGCGTGATGTCGCTGGAGGTGGGGCCGAGTTTCGGCGAGGGCGACCAGACCTTCCGGGCCGCGGAGGTGTCGGACTGGGTGGATGATGGCGCCAAGCCGTGTTTCAAGATCAGGACCGCGCTGGGGCGCGAGGTCGAGACCACCTGGGTGCATCCCTTCCTGACCCCGGGGGGCTGGCGCCAGCTGGGCGAGCTGAACGTCGGTGATCGCATCGCGGTGGTGCGACGCATCGAGGTGTTCGGCGGGCTCGAGACGTCGCAGGCGCGCGTGCGCACGCTGGCGGCGGCGCTGTCGGGTGCTGCGGGCGACGGCAAGGGGCTGGGGCGGGCGCTGTCGGCGGTGGCCGCGGAGGCGGCGACGCCGGAGGCGCGCGCGCGGGTCGGACGCGTGGTGACGGCGCTGCAGGCGCGACGGCACAGCGCGGCGGCGACGGCGCGGCTGGCACGCATGGGGCTGCGCGCGGCGAGCGGCGGCGGCGGCGGGCTGGGTGAGACCACGAGCGAGCGGGCGGAGTCGCGCGAGGAGTCACGCGCGGCGATGCTGGCGGCGTTCGGGCGCGGCGGGAGCACGAGCACGAGTTCGAGCACGAGCACGAGCACGAGCACGAGTTCGAGTTCGAGTTCGAGTTCGAGTTCGAGTTCGAGTTCGAGTTCGAGCGGGCCTCCGGCACCGGACTACTTCGAGACCGTGCCCGGGGTGGTGCCCGACGAGGTCTTCAGCTACCGGCGCGAGCTTCTGGCCGAGTATCTGCGCGTGGTGCTGGGGCGGGGGCTGCTGACGGCAGAGGGGCTACGCTGGCCCGCGCCGAGCGAGAAGGCGGCCCGGCAGGTGGCGCACCTGGCGCTGCGCTTCGGCATGGTGGCGCGGGTCAGGCCGTCGCGCGTGCATGGCAGCGCGCCCAGCCTGGAGATCGATGATCCGGCCTCGCTGCTGGTGCTGGCGCGCGAGGTCGGGGCCGAGGGCCTGGAGACCAAGCTGGCGCGCTTCGAGCGCGCCTGGGCGCAGCGGCTGGCGCACGATGACGGCCACGTCAGCGACATCGTGTTCGACCGCATCGTGTCGATCGAGCCCACCGGCGAGCACCCGGTGTACGACCTGACGGTGCCGGGCACGCACAACTTCGTGGCCGGCGACGTGGTGGTGCACAACACCTCGCTGGTGATGTCGATCGCGCAGAACGCCGCCATCGGCGCCGGCTACCCGGCCATCGTGTTCTCGCTGGAAATGTCCTCGCTACAGCTGGTCGAACGTATGCTGTGCTCGGAGGCGCGCATCGACTCGACGCTGCTCCGTCGCGGCAACCTGCAGCGCCAGGATCTGTCGAACCTGACCGTGGCGGCCTCCAGCATCTCCAAGGCCCCCATCTTCATCGACGACACCCCGGGGCCGACGGTGCACGAGCTGCGCTCGCGCGCACGGCGCTGGCGCGGTGACAAGCAGGCCTTCGGCGACAAGCCCTTCGGCCTCATCATCGTGGACTACCTGCAGCTCATGAAGGGCAGCCAGCAGGGCAGCAAGAACTCCAACCGCGAGCAGGAGATCTCCGAGATCTCCCGCGGCCTCAAGGCGCTGGCCAAGGAGCTGCACTGCCCGGTGGTCGCGCTGTCGCAGCTCAACCGCGGCGTCGAACAGCGCACCGACAAGCGCCCCCTGCTGTCGGACCTTCGTGAGTGTGTCACCGGCGACACCCTGGTGCTGCTGGCAGACGGCCAGCGCGTCCCGATCCGGGAGCTGGTGGACACGGCTCCCGAAGTGCTGGCGATGGCGGACGGCAAGATCGTCAGCGCTCGCAGTGACAAGGTGTGGGCGGTCGGCACGCGCCCCGTGTTCGACGTGCGCCTGGCCAGCGGGCGCAGCCTGCGCGCCACCGCGAAGCACCGCCTCTTCGGCGCCGAGGGCTGGCAGCGCGTCGAGGAACTCGGGGTGGGCGCACGGATCGCGATCGCGCGCCGACTGCCGCTGGCGCCGACGCGCGAGCGCTGGTCTGACGATCGGGTCGCGCTGCTGGGTCAGCTGATGGGCGACGGCAGCTATCTCAGCGGTCAACCCATGCGGTACACGACCGCGTCGGAGGACAACAGCCGGATCGTCGCCGAGGCGGCGCGCGCGGAGTTCTCCGCCGAGGTCAAGCGCTACCGGGGCCGCGGCGCATGGCACCAGCTCCTGATCAGCAAGAACGGCACTCGCTGGGCGCCCGAGGGCGTCAACCTGTGGCTGCGCCAGCTTGGCATCTTCAACCAGCGCTCGCATGAGAAGCGCGTCCCAGGTGCGGTGTTCGGGCTGCCAGACCAGCAGATCGGGCTGTTTCTGCGCCATCTGTGGGCCACCGATGGCTGCATCTATGTGCCCCGCGCCAGGCGCAACCAGAGCCGGGTCTACTACGCCACCAGCAGCGCCGGCCTGGCCGCCGACGTCGCCGCGCTGCTGCTCAGGCTGGGCATCGTGGCGCGCACCTACCGGGTGGCGCAGGGCAAGCACCGCGTCAACCACCACGTCTGTGTCTCGGGCGCCGACGACCAGCGCCGCTTCCTCGACGTCGTCGGTGCCTTCGGACCGCGCCACGAACCAGCCCAGCGTCTCGCGGCGTACCTGGAGTCTCGCAAGGCCAACACCAACGTCGACACCTTGCCCATCGAGCGCTTCGAAGAGGTGCAGGAGCTGATGCGCGCGCAGGGCATCACGCAGCGCAAGATGGCGGCGATGCGGGGCACGTCATACGGCGGCGCCTCCCACTTCAAGTTCGCGCCGTCGCGCGCCGTGGTCGCCAACTACGCCGAGCTGCTGGGTGCCCCCGCGCTCGCGGCGGCCGCCGACAGCGATCTGTTCTGGGATCGCGTCGTCAGTGTGGAGGCGGCCGGCGAGGCAGAGGTCTTCGACCTGACGGTGCCGGGGCCAGCGTCATGGCTGGCCGATGGGATCGTCAGCCACAACTCTGGCGCGATCGAGCAGGACGCCGACGTCATCATGTTCATCTACCGCGACGAGGTCTACGACAAGGAGTCGAAGGACAAGGGGATCGCGGAGGTCATCATCGGCAAGCAGCGCAACGGGCCGATCGACACCGTGCGGCTGTCGTTCGTCGGCAAGTTCACCCGCTTCGAGAACATCAGCAGCCGCCGCGACGAGTTCTGAGCGCGGCGCACACCGCGCAGCGGGAGGGTGAGATGGCCGCATATCCATTTCGGTTCTATGGGGCTGCGGCGCTGGACTGGTTCGAGGGCATCCAGGACTACGAGTTGCACTTCGAGGTGGAGCCTTCGCCGGAGGACAGGCTGCGGATCGCGCGGGCCTTCGAGGGCGCGCTGCGCGGCAACGCGGGGGTGTCGTCGGACGACATCTATCCGCGCAAGGGCTGGTGGTGGTCGGGGGCGCATGCCCTCTGTCCGCTGCGGCGTGCGCTGTCGCCCGGCGATGATCTGGGCGAGTTCAACGAGGGTGTCGAGGACGCGCTGCGCAGGGTGCACGAGGTCGCGCCGCTGGTCGAGGTCGTGAACCTGTCGGCGCGCGAGGTCGATGACGACTGGACCAACTGGTCGCGCGAGCAGCTGGCGGTGCCAGGGGACGCGCCGCGCTGGCCGCAGAAGTACGACCCCAAGCTGGTGGTGTGCGCAGCCGGGCAGCGGCGCACCAAGCCGGCTCGGGAGCCAGAGGTGGATGCCGCCTTCGAGGAAGAGCGCACGCTGGTCCGGACCGAGACCATCCGTGAGGCGGCCGGTGACGCGGCGGCGCGGGCGCTGGCGGCGGGCAAGGTGGCGCTGGTGCCCATCGACAGGGCGGACATGCCGGCGCGGGCGGCGACCGCCAGCGCTCCTGCAGACGTGGTCACGCTGTGTCCCAAGGAGAGCCGGTTCAGCTGCGCCCCCGATGGGCGGACCTGGGTCTCGTTCGAGTGGGACGGCACCGGCTATGCCGTGGCGCTGGTGGCGGATGGAGTGCGACGGCCGGTCGAGCTGGCGCCATGGAAGATGTTCCTGTCGCAACACGCCTTCACCGGTCAGCGGATGATCCTCGGCGGCCATAGCGAGGTCTTCGCGGTCGACCTCGCCAGCGCCGAGGTCAGCGTCGTCCTGCAAGGCATGTACTCGATGTCGATGGGGGCGCTGACGGCGTCGGCCGCAGGGGTCCTCGCGGCAGCCGCCACCGGCAGCCTGCAGATCCTCGATCCGGCCCAGCCCGAGCGGTCGCCACGCTGGTATCGCGCCATGCGCTGCCACTATCCCAAGCAGCTGACCTTCGTCGCCGGCGGCAAGGCCCTGCTGGTGGTCGAGGGCGGCCGTCGCTTCGGGACCGCGGTGCTGGGCTTCTGCGACGGCGCCATCAAGCTCCTCACCAAGCTGGAGGCGGCAGCGCTGGACGTCTACGAGGCCGACGGGCGCATCTTCAGCGGCGAAGGGCTGGAGCTGGTCAACCTGGAGACGGCCTGGCAAGCGGCCTTCGCCGACGGGGGCCTGGGCCCCGAGGCCGACCAGGCGGCGAGCATCAACCTCGCAGATGACTGGTGGGACGGCTGAAATTCCCCGCGCCGCGGCGGCGTGGTAACGTCGGCGCGCAGTGGGCGCGGACATCCAGCCCGGGACGCTGGTCGGGCGTTACCGGGTACAGAGGCGAATCGGGTCGGGAGCGATGGGGGAGGTCTACCTCGCCGAGGACGAGTCGCTCGCCCGCAAGGTGGCGCTGAAGCTCCTGTCGGAGGGCCACCGCAACAACGCCGAGCTCAAGGCGCGCTTCCTGCGTGAGGCGCGCGCGGTGGCCAAGATCTCGCACCCCAACGTGGTGCAGGTGTTCTCGATCGAGGAGTTCCAGGGCCGGCCCTGCTTCGCGATGGAGTTTCTGACCGGGGACGACCTCGGCGTCATGGTCAAGGACAAGGGGCCGATGCCGCAGGCGATGGCCATCGCCTGCACGCGCGACGCCGCTCATGGGCTGGCCGCCGCCGCCGCCGCCGGCCTCATCCACCGCGACGTCAAGCCGACCAACCTGATGCTGACCGACAAGGGCATCGTCAAGGTCACCGACTTCGGCCTGGCCAAGCCGCTCGACAGCGCCGATCCCGGGCTGACCCAGGCCGGCGTGGTGGTCGGCACGCCCGACTACATCGCGCCCGAGCAGGCCCGCGGCGACGAGCTCGACGAGCGCGTCGACATCTACGCCCTCGGCTGCACGCTGTTCTACCTCATCAGCGGGCGGCCGCCGTTCCGGCAGCAGGACGACGCCGAGGATCGCTACCTCAAGGTGGTGGCGCGCCACATCCGGTCGCCGGTGCCCGATCTGCGCCAGGCCAACGGGGTCGACGCCAGCAGCCTCGACGATGACGTCGCCGAGCTGTGCAAGCGCATGATGGCCAAGCGCCCCGCGGACCGGCCGTCCTATGAGGAGCTGACCGCGGAGCTCGACGGCCTGGCCGATCGCCTGGCCGGGATCAGCGAGAGCCCGAGCGCGCGGCGTCGGCGTGACGACTCGCAGCAGACCCGCCAGGAGCGCACCCCGCCGCCGCGCGCGGCCGCGACCGACGACCTCGGGGGCGCCTCGCTCGACGGCATGGTGCCGGGCGGCCGGCGCGCCCTGCCCTGGGCCAAGCTGGCGACCGCGGCGACCGCGCTGTTCTTCGCGGTGTCGCTGGCGCTGCTCCTGACCGCGCCGCAGCGCAGGTCCAGCGCGGCGGTGGCCGCGGTCGACGCCGGCCCGCTCGGCAAGCGCGACGCCGCGGTGCCGGTCGCGCCCGCGCCGACGCCGCCGCCGGGCTTCCTGCTGACGCGCGACCTCGACGGCAAGCCGGCCTTCTTCGTGTCCCGCCTGCCGGTGTCGCGCCGCGACTACGAGAAGCTGGTCGGCGCGCGCCCCGTCGGCAAGGGCGCGCGGCCCGAGGCGAACGCGCCGATGACCGACGTCAGCTTCGCCGAGGCGCGTGGCTACGCCAGCAAGGCCGGCCGCCGCCTGATGACGCCCGCCGAGTGGGACCTGGCCATCATCACCGACGGCTTCTCCCCCGCCGGCATGCTGCTGTGGGAGTGGGTCGACGACGGCGGCACCGCCAGCGACCCCAAGCAGCGCCCG
The DNA here is from genome assembly GCA_020853705.1 of Deltaproteobacteria bacterium. Classification (GTDB taxonomy): domain Bacteria; phylum Myxococcota_A; class Polyangia; order Haliangiales; family JADYYK01; genus JADYYK01. The sequence goes on along the minus strand of JADYYK010000205.1, from coordinate 13,143 downwards.
CTGCGCAAGGCCCCGGTCGGCACCGACCAGCGCCCCCCCACGCGCTACAAGGACGTCGCCTTCCGCCTGGCCGCCGACCTGCCCTGAGGCGCCGGCGCTGGCCCTTCCGAGTCGAGTTCCGCCTGCAGGTCTGGCTCGGCCCCTTCATCATCCATCAGCGGCCCGACCGAGGAGAAACGCCCGAGCTGCGGCACCCTCGACGCGGCTTCCGTTGACCACGATGTAGTCGAGCTGGACGGTCTCCAGCCCCTGGCACCCGCTCAGCCGCGTCTCGTGGTCGAGGACGGCGCCAGTGAGGATGGCGCCCGACAGCTGGGCGCCAGCTAGATTGGCCCCGGTCAGCAGCGCCCGCGTCAGGTTCGCCCCGCTGAGGTCGGTCTTGCCCAGGTCTGCCGACAGCAGGTGTGCCCTGGCGAAGTTGGCACGCGGCGCCTGGGCCCCTGCGAAGGTCGCACGAACCAGATCGGCCGCGACGAAGCTCGCGCCCTCGAGCTTGGCGTCCCGAAAGCTGGCCTCGATCAGCTCGGCCTTGTTGAACTCTGCGGCGCGCAGCGAAGACCCGTCCCAGACCGAGCCGCCGCCCGTGGCATTCCAGATCAGCGCGCCGTCGAGCCAGCAATTCGCGAGCCTGGTCTCCAGGAGATCGGCCCCGACCAGGACAGCCCCGCGAAGATCCACTGCCTCGAACGCCTGCATGCCCCAGCTCACCTCTGCCCCTGGAGTCTTCCCACCCGCTGGCGTCGCCGCATACGACTCGAAGAACAGCCGACTCGCGTCGAGGGCGGCCTGGATCTCTGCTGATGGCTTCTTCATGTCCATGGAGGCCTATGGATAGTAGAGCACGTGGGCATCGAGGCCCGCCTGGGTAACCGCATTGCGCAGGGTGAGCTGGTCAGCCGCCGAGATTCCCCGCATGTCGAAGATCACCTTCTCTCCCGATGCGATCTGCCCCCGCAGGCGCTGGATCTCGGTGGCAACATCAAACTCACCGCGTAGCGGAACATGCGGCGGCGGCACCGGCTGTCCCTTTGCGATCCGGATCTGACGGATGGTCGCCCGGTCCTTGAGGGACTTGATGTCCCACTGCTGTCCGCTGGCGTCCACGACATCGCCGCTCTCACCCATTTGCCGGTTGGGGCGCCGCACAGGCCCAGGGAGGCGACCTGCATCCTCCATGTCGAGCATCACACCCGCTTCGTTCGTGCTCTTGGGCGTAACCTTGCCGTTGTTATCTGGGTCCTTGGAGAGCTCCGCCATTCGCGTGGCTCGGCCAGCTGACGGAGCTGGAGGATTCCCAGGTGGCACTCCGGATGACTGCATTGGTTCTGGGCGTGCTTGCGGGCCGCTGCCGAGCGCGCCGATGGTCGTGACCAGTGTCGCGTCGAGCGCGCCGATCGCGACGAGCTGACGGACGGCGGCGACGAGCTGTAGCAGCTGGCCCCCATTCGCCGACGCGATGACCGCGCCGCCGCCGGAGACGCCAGCGATGCCGCCACCCCCGCCGCCCCCGACGACAGGCGTTCGCCAAAGCTGGTACAGGCTGATCGCGATGGATGCGACCTGTACCGCGACCATCACCTTGCGGGCCATCTCGGCATCGGCCGCGATCCGCGGCACGGCTGCCGCGAGGACGTCCTCGACCCGCCGGACCAGCAGCGGCGCGGTCGCCACCGCCGCCCGGAACAGCGCCGGGTTCTCTGAGCTCGCGAGATCGAGCGTCTTCCCGAACAGCTTGTCGAGTTCGGCGATCGCCTGCGCCACGGCGCCTGCGGGCGCGCCGGAGGCGTGCGCGTAGGAGGCGACGCTCAGCACTCTGGTGAAGAGCCCCATCAGCTGGGCCGCGAACATCAGGCGCGTGAGTTCGAGCCCAGCCGCCTCCACGTGTCCGCTGTGGATCAGCGGCGGCACGTGGTTCAAGAGCCGGACACGCGAAACCCGGGCCGCGTTGATGTAGTGCTCCTTCGCGCTCTGAATCACCGCTGCTCCGGCGGCGGTCTCCCCACCGGGGATCGACTTCACCATCGCCTCGATCTGCATGAACTGGGCGTTCACGTTGACGATCACCGGGTTGAATGCCTGTCGCGCGTCGAGTGTCGGGAGGTCGGCCTCTCGGACCACTGCTCGTGCACCCGTGTCGGCTGCGATGGCGCTGGAAGGGAGTGGCACGACTGGCTTGCGCAGTCGTCCGGTCTCGGCGAACTCCCGCCCGATCTCCTCTGCTTCCAGCTCCGCCTCATCGGTGAGGTCCGCCCCCGATGATGGCAGCCGCATCTGCGCAACATGGGCGAGTTCGTGCGCAACGACACGGCGGCCGTCCGCGTCGGCCACATCGAGTGTGGAGGCGATGTCGATCCGCGTGGCCGAGGCCAGCCCTCGCGCAGCGGGCCCGGCGAGGCGCTGATCCGCTGCCGCATCCTGTGCAACTTGCCCCCACGCGGCGGGCAGACCGAGTGCCGTCGACACACCTCTCGCGGTCTCTGCGAGCGCGCGCCGCTTTCGCGCCACGGCCGGAGGAGCGCCGCGGTCCCGCTTGGTGAGCAACGTGCGTCGCCCTGGCCAGCCACCCTCGCCCCTCGGGGTGAAGGCGCGCCCGTAGTCGTCATAGGCGGGCTCCTCAGTGGCCGCGCCTGCACTCTCGGCGTCGTCGCCTTCCGGGCTCCGCTCATGCGCACCCCGGTGGAGCCGCCCCCCCTCCATCTCACCGTCCTTGCGCATTCTCGCCATCGCCGTCTTGCGGTTCGCCCGGCGCCCAACTTCGCCGCCGAAAGGACCGGCGCGCAAGCCCAGCAGCACGACGCCCGATCATTCTGGACAGCCGGAGCACCCCGGTGGTCAAGAATCGGCGGCGCTCCCGCCGAAAGTGGGGGCCTCATCCCAACATTTTTGCCGCAGCCGCCGGTTCTCCGACTGAACCGTGACGCGGGGGATAAGATGCCGCCTGGATGGGGCGGCGCAGCGGGACAGAGACCGTGGTCCGGGTGCTGGCGGCGTTCCTGGGCCAACGGACGTGGTCGCAGGCCAACCTTGCGGCGGAGGTGGGCGTTGGAGTCCCGGCGCTGCGCAGGGTCCTCCTCGAACTCGAGACCGAGGGCGTCCCGTTTTCTCGGGACGACGAGCACCCGCACGTGTTCTGGAGCGTTCCGGCGAGCTGGTTCCCGGGCGGACTGGTGCTGTCTCGCGACGACGTCGCCGACCTGATGCGCCTGCTTGCTCGGCTGCCGAGGACGCGCGCCCGAAGCCGGCTACTCGACCGTGTCCGGCAGGCCGCGCCTGTGAGTCGAGCGCCCGTGGTGCTGGCGCCCGATCCCAGCCCAGGTGAGGAAGCCTTCCTCGCCGTGGTCGAGGACGCCGCGTCCAAGGAGGTCGCGCTCAGGTTCCGGTACTTCTCGGCGAGCCGCGGCGCGCTCGAGTGGCGCCACGCCTCGGCTCACAAGGTCCAGGTCGGCCCGCCGGCCCGGTTCGTGGCCACCTGCCATCGCAGCGCCAGCCTCAAGTGGTTCCGGGTCGACAACATCCTCGGAGCCGACCTCGATCCGCACGAGGCGTTCCGGGGGGCTTCGGAGGCCACGGTGCGAGAGTTCATCGCCACGTCGATCGGTGGCTACACCAGCGGGCAACCCATCGAGTGCAGGTTCTTCGTGCGCGACCCGGAGGCGCGCTGGGTCAAGGGCAGCCTGCCCGAGGGTTCCCGCTTTGAAGTGGTCACCGTCCCGGCGCCCGGCATCCGGGTCACCGCGAGGACCGGCGGGGTCGTGGCGCTGGCGCGCCATGTGGTCGGGCTGGGCGACGCCGCACGGGTGGAGACGCCCGAGCTTCGCGCCATCGTTCGCGATCTGGCCGAGGGTGCCCTTCGTGGATGAACGAGCGTGCAGTGCACTCTATCCGGCACGCTGGATACCGGCATCCCGTGAGCGATCAAGAAGAGCAAGAGGCACCGAGGCCAGATCATGATGACGCCGGAAGAGTGGTTTCAGCGGGCACCAACCCCAGCGCTCGCGCTCTGGGGCAAGGCACGGCCGGGATCCACCCAGGAGCTGCCGGCCCACCCGTTGCTCTTCCACTCGGTCGACGTGATGGTCGTCGCGCAGCAACTCATCGCGGACCGCCTGTCACCGGCCCTGCGGCGTCGCCTCGCTGTGGGACTTGGTCTCGACGAGGCGGAAGCCGTGCGGCACCTGTCACTCGTCGTGGCCCTCCATGATCTTGGAAAGGCGACGCCCAGCTTCCAGCGCAAGTGGCCGCCCGCGCTGCAGGGTTTGTCAGCAAAGGGGCTGGCTGCGGGGCGCTCGTCCCCGAGGCCGCGACACCACGGCGTCCTCTCCATGGCGCTGGCGCGCGCCGAGCTTCGCCAGCTCATGCCAGATTGGCTTGCGCGCCGCCTGGCGCGAGCCGCTGCGGCTCATCACGGCGAGTTCCCGATCGATCCCCACTTCACCCAGCCCCCGATCGCGGATGAAGACGGCGGGCCGGCCTGGGCGTCCGCCAGAGACTCGGTCGCGAGGGCGCTGGCCGCCATTGTGGCCGCCGGCCCCAGCCAGGCTCAACCCTCGCGTACCGACCACGCGCTCACGGTGCTCGTCGCCGGGCTGGTTGCAGTCGCCGACTGGATCGGCTCGATGGCGGAGGTCTTCCGCTACGAGCCACCCGACACGCCGATCGACGCCTACCTCGACCTGGCACGCGCGCGGGCGCACGACGCGCTCGCGAGCGCGGGCCTTCGCGCGGCGGCTCCACCGGTGCGAGTCAGCTTCCAGGCCAGATTCGGCAACGCTCCCTGGCCCCTGCACGAGGCGATCGAGGAGCTGGCCGGCCGCCTCGACAGTCCCGCCATGGTGATCATCGAGGCCCCGATGGGAGAAGGCAAGACGGAGGCCGCCCTCTACCTCACCGATGCACTCGGCGCCTTGTCAGGCCAGCGCGGGATCTTCTTCGGGCTGCCCACGCAGGCGACCGCGAACCAGATGCTCCTGCGCGTGGAGCGCTTCCTCCAGGAGCGCCCCGAGGCAGGGGCGCCGACACAGTTGGTGCTTAGCCACGGCCAGGCCGCACTTTCGAAGCCCTTCGAACGGCTCCTGAGCGGCGTCTATGACGAGCACAAGGGCGGCAGCGTGCGCGCCGAGCGCTGGTTCGTCAGTCGCAAGCGCACGCTCCTGGCCAGCACGGCCGTGGGGACCATCGATCAGGCGCTGCTCGGCGTCCTCCGCATCAAACATGGTTTCGTACGGCTGTTCGGGCTTGCCGGCAAGGTCGTGGTCTTCGATGAGGTTCACGCCTACGACACCTACACCTCGGAGCTCATCTTCAGGCTCGCGGAGTGGCTGCACGCCCTGGGGGCGTCCGTCGTCATCCTGTCCGCGACGCTGCCGTCGCGCCGACGGGCCGCGCTGCTTCGAACTGCCGCTGTCGAGGCGACACCTCCCGCCGCCTATCCGCGCATCTCGGCGGCGATGGGCGGCCGCGTCGAAGTGCGCACGATCGGCTGCCGCCGCCCGCCAACCCAGATCGCCCTGGAACACCTCCCGGACGAGCTGGACGTGGTGGGGGCAACGCTCATCGCCGCCGTCGCCGGGGGTGGCTGTGCAGGTTGGATCCGCAACACCATCGTTCGTGCGCAGGAGGCCTTCACCTGGCTGATGGCGGCGCGCGCCGCCGGCCGCCTTCCGCCGGACACCGAGATCATGCTCCTGCACTCGCGGTTCCCGGTGGCCGAGCGGCGAGCCCGGGAGGAGCGGCTGGTGCAGTGGCTCGGTCCTCGGTCGACGAACCGTCCGCTTCGAGCCCTGGTCGTAGGCACCCAGGTGTTCGAGCAGAGCATCGACATCGACTTCGACATCCTGGCGACCGACCTCGCCCCCGTCGACCTCGTGCTCCAGCGAGCCGGACGCCTGCACCGTCACGCCGGCCGAACCCGGCCTGCCCGGCTGGCGGAGGCCAAGCTCCTCATCACGGGCACCGTGGGTGAGGCCCCTCCCGAGTGGGCGTGCCGCGGCATCGTCTACCACGCTTTCCCGCAGCTCCGGACCTTCGAGGCCCTGCGCGGGCGAGCCACCGTCACCCTGCCTGATCAGATCGAGCCCCTCGTCGAGCAGGTCTACGCCGAAGTGAACGACGCCGACTCTCCGCAGGTGAGGCTAGCGGCCGGACGCCACGAGGCCGGGCAAGGTGAGCACGAACTCCTCGCCGCGCGGCGTCTGATGCCCAGCCCGGTGCAGGACGACGATCCCTTCGCCGATTTCGTGGCGCACCTCGAGGAGGACAATCCCGAGCTGCACGAGGCGTTGCAGGCGCGCACCAGGCTCGGGGCGGACGGACTCACCGTCGTGCTGTTGCACGATGTCGGGGGACGGGCCTCCCTGGATCCCGCTGGGGCCGAGGCTGCCCCGGGCCCTGGCGTCCCGACCTTCGCCGAGGTTCGCGCGCTCCTGGAGCGGAGCGTCGCGATCTCGCACCGTGGCCTGGTCCGGGTGCTGGCCCGGACCCCGACGCCCGAGGCGTGGTCAGAGGTCGCGCTGCTGGAGAACGTGAAGTTGCTGCTGCTCCGCGCTGGCCGCTGCGAGATCGGCGGCTTCATGCTCGTGCTCGACCCTGACCTCGGCTTGACGATCACCGCCGCCAACACCCCCGCGAAGGGAGATGAAGATTGACCGCCTCCTTCGATCTGACGAGTGAACCCTGGGTCCCATGCCTGCGGCTAGACGGCACCCGGGTGGAGTTCGGCCTGAAAGAGGTCTTTGCCCGCGCTCACGAGGTGCGCGCGCTGGTGGACTCATCACCGCTGGTGACGGCGTCCCTGCACCGGCTGTTGCTGGCGATCGTCCACCGATGCTTCGGGCCACCCACCCTGGCGGCCTGGGCAGCGCTCTGGCAGCAGAAGCGCTTCGACACTTCGGTCACCGACGCCTATCTCGACAAGTGGCGCCACCGCTTCGACCTCTTGCACCCCGAGCGCCCGTTCTACCAGGTACGCGGCCTGGCGTACGAGCCCAAGCCGGCGAGCGAGCTGGTGCTCGAGACCTCGAACTACGGCGCGTCCGTCCACCTCTTCGAGCACCGTCCCCGGGGCGATGACGGACACCTCACCCTTGCTCAGGCGGCCAGGGCGCTCGTCGCGACCCAGGCCTACAAGCCTGGGGGGCTGACCACGCGCGCGAAGGGTGAGCCATCATCCGCTGGCGCAGCTCCCCTGAATGCGCGCGCGATCTCGCTCGTCACGGGCGACACCCTGTGGGAAACGCTGCTCCTCAACTGCCTCAAGTACGACCCGGTCAGTGGGGCGCCGATCCCTGCAGGAAAGGTGGACGTCCCCGCGTGGGAGAGCGAGCGAACGCCTGTCCCGGGCAGGCGAGAGGTCGCAGGGTGGCTGGACTTGCTGACCTGGCAGAGCCGGCGCATCGAACTCCGTCCTGCACCCGCCGGCGCTGGCGTCATCGAAGTGGTCGTCGCCGGGGGAGACGACCTGCCGCCTGACGTGCTCGATCCCCAAGTGGCCTGGCGAGCCGACCCCAAGGCAGGGTTGCTTGCACATCGTTTGCGCCAAGACCGCGCCGTCTGGAGAGACAGCGAGACCCTGCTTGTCGGCAACGCTGGCGGCAGCGACCACCGCCCCCGGATCTTCTCCCAGCTGGCCAGCCTCGAACTCGACGAGGTGATCCCCTCGACCAGGCGATTCGGCCTCGAGGTCATCGGCCTGGTGGGAGACCAGGCCAAGATCCTGCTCGTCCGGCAGGAGACCCTCCCCATCTCGCGACGGCTACTCGCGACAGAGTCGGCCTGGGCTGCTGTCCGCGAGGCGGTGGAACACCTCGGGGCCGTCGGGAAGGCACTTGAAGGGGCCGTGTGGACCGCTGCGAGGCGCCTCCTCTCCCCGGGCGACCGTGACCCCGACGCCAAGGACCTGCGCAACCTGACGGACTCCATGGCCACCACCGAGGCCTACTGGGCGCGCCTGGCCGTGCCGTTTCAGGCGTTCTTGCTCGACCTTGGTGCAGCAAGAGAAGGCGTCCCACTCGCAGGGCTCCTGAAGGTGGCCGTGCGAGCGGCTCGTGATGCACTGGACCATTCGGTGGACGGCTTTGGTGATGGCGCCCGCGCCCTCCAGGCGGCAAGCCTGGGGCGCGACGTGCTCGAGAAGCGACTGGCGAGCTTGAACGAGGAGAAGACGTGATGTCCCACCCAATGATCGACTTTCTGATCGAGGCAGCCAGCCGCGACGACCGGGCGCTGCTGGCGCAGCTTCGCCGTGCCGCTTCGCGGGAGACAGAGGCGGCGGCCTATCCCATCGTGGCGAGGTTCTTCCCCGCACAGGCCAACCCATGGCTCGAAGGGGTCCTCGTCGATGTCGCCGTGCTATTTGCCGAGCACCCGGAGCAAGGGGAGCGCAGCCTGGCTGGTGGACTGCGCCAGCTCGCGGACCGGGAGGGCAGTGGCGATGGCGTCGAGCGCCGCTTCGTGGCCCTCCTGGGCGCCCACGCCGAAGACGTGACACACCACCTTCGCCACGCAGTGGCGCTGCTGAGGGGCGCGGAGATCGCGCTCGACTGGAACGACCTGTTCGACACCCTGCGCAACTGGGGACACCCGGACCGCTTCGCCCAGCGCCGCTGGGCGCGTGCGTTCTGGTCCGCCAGAACCGACACCAACACCGAGGACCAGGAGGCCACGCCGTGAAGATCGAACTCCACATCCTGCAGAACTTCAGCCCATCGAACCTCAACCGCGACGACACTGGCGCACCCAAGGACTGTGACTTCGGCGGCGTGAGGAGGGCTCGCATCTCGAGCCAGTGCCTCAAGAGGGCGACTCGCGAGGCCTTCCGCCTCGGCGAGCACTTCAAGCCAGAAGAGATGGCCACCCGCACCAAGCGGCTGGTCGACGTCGTCTCGGCCCAGCTCGAGAAGGTGCACGGCCGCGAGCCAACCGAGGCGCAGGCCGCGACGATCGCCACCCTGGAGGGCTCGGGGCTCGGGATCAAGGCAGAGAAGGACAACAAGACCGAGTACCTGCTGTTTCTCCCCAAGCGTGTCATTGCAGCGCTCGCCGCCTTCATCCACGAGAACTGGGACGTGATCCGCCCGCTGGCAGCGCCGGCACAAGGCGCCGAAGCAGAGGCTGACGGCAAGAAGCGCAAAGGAAAGAGAGACGCCAAGAAGGACAAGCAAGAAGGCTTCCCCAAGGAGCTGCGCAACCGGCTCGAAGAGATCGTGTCGTCCGCAGATCGGGTCCCGGATCTCGCTCTGTTCGGGCGGATGATCGCGGATCACCCGGACTGGAACGTCGACGCCGCCAGCCAGGTCGCCCACGCCGTTTCCACTCACCGGGTCGCGATGGACTTCGACTTCTACACGGCGGTCGACGAGCTGCGTCGGGAGGACACCGAGGGCAGCGACATGATGGGGACGATTCAGTTCAACTCGGCCTGCTTCTACCGCTATGCCGTTCTCGATCGTGAGCAGCTGCAGAGCAACCTCAAGGCGGACCCGGAGTTGCTGCGGCGCACCGTCGAGGCCTTCATCCGTGGCTCCGCCGAGGCCATCCCGACTGGCAAGCAGAACTCGATGGCCGCCCAGAACCCGCCCAGCTACTTCCTGGCCGTGGTCCGTGAGAAGGGCACGCCGATGTCTCTGGCCAACGCTTTCGTGCGGCCGGTGCGGGCCAGCGCCGACGAGGATCTGGTCGAGAAATCGGTGGCTGCCCTGGAGGGATACTTCGGCGAGCTGACGCGGCTGTGGGGCGCCCAGGGAGTCAGCGCGATCGCGTGCGCCGATCGAACCGCGGCCAGCGCGACACCGCAGATCGAGCGCGTGGATAGCTTCTCGGCGGTCGTGGCGCGCACGCTCGTGGCGGCAAAGCTCGCGGAGGCGTGAGCCATGCACACGGTGCTGCTGCGACTGGAGGGCCCGCTGCAATCCTGGGGTACCCAGAGCCGCTTCGAGATCCGCGACACCGACACCGAGCCATCGAAGAGCGGCGTGCTCGGGCTGGTCGGGGCTGCGCTGGGGATGACCCGAGACGACGAGACGAGGCTCGGTGAGCTGGCGCGCCTCCGCATGGCGGTGCGGGTGGATCGAGAAGGAACGATGCTCCGCGACTACCACACGGCCGGCGGAGGGCGATTCCGGGGCGAGACCTATGGGATCTGGCAAACCGCCGACAACACTGCTGGTGGCAAGGTCGGCGGGACGGCACCCACACAGCGCTACTACCTCGCTGGCGCCAGCTTCCTGGTCGGGCTGGAGGGAGATCAGGCGCTCGCCCAGACCATCGCCGACGCCCTGGCGAACCCCGTGTGGACCCCGTTTCTGGGCCGGAGGTCGTGCCCCGCGGCCGCCCCGCTGGCTGCTGGACTGGTCGAGGGGGCCCTGGAGGAAGTCCTTCCCGCGCGCCCGTTTCCGCAACGGCTCCGTCCGGCCTCCGACAAGGCGACGCCGGAGCGGCTTCGTCTGGTGCGCGAGTCGGATACGGGCGCGCCGCGCAACGATGCCCCGGTCTCGTTCCGCCTGTACGCGCGCCAGCACACCCAGCGCCGGGTCGAGGTCGACTGGGTGCCGATGCCCGAGATCCGCGAGGACGCGCCATGAACCTGTCGAGGCTGCTGCTCAACCCCATGAACCGGGACGTGCGCCGGGCCATCGCGGATGCCCAGGTCTTGCACGGCCTCGTGATGAAGGGCTTTCCGACCGTCGAGGGCAACCGCCACGGCGGCTCCATCCTGCACCGCTGCGAGCTCGACCGCCGCAGCGGGCAGATCGTGCTCTACGTCCAGTCGGGCGCATCGCCGAGCTGGAACACCTTGCCGGCAGGGGTGCTCCTCGACCTCGGTGAAGAACTCCAGAACCCTGCCGTGAGGTCCCTCGACCCCCTGGAGAAGGCGGTTCGACAAGGCGCGGTGTTCCGATTTCGTCTGCGTGCCAACGTCACCCGCAAGATCCCCGCCGGAGCGGAGCGCCCCAACGGTACCCGCGTCCCCATCCGGGAGGCCGACAAGCAGCTTGAGTGGCTGCAACGGAAGGCCGCCACCGCGGGCTTCCGAATCCAGGAGCCAGCCGCGGTCTGGACGCGCCCCGAGGCGCGCGCGTGGGGGACGCGGAAGGGCGCACGACTCACATTCGAGGCGGTCACGTTCGACGGGTTGCTGGAGGTCGTCGAGCCAGCCGCCCTGTTGAAGGCGCTGGCCAGCGGGATCGGGCCGGCGAAGGCGTACGGCTGCGGGCTCCTCAGCCTGGCCCCGTAGCACCGCTCTTTGGCAACCGAATAGTCCTCATGGAAGAGGTCTGAGGTCAGCGATGTCGTTACGCGAGCTGCCGAAGATCCGTGACAGCCTTTCCTATCTGTACGTGGAGCATGCCCGCGTGGAACGCAGTGATCACGCGGTCGCGCTGTGGGACAAGGATGGCACCCGCACTGTGCCGTGCGCCGCCCTGGCCGCCCTGTTGCTCGGGCCAGGGACGACGGTCACGCACGCGGCGGTCGCCGCCCTGGCCGAGGCCGGATGCTCCATCATCTGGGTAGGAGAGGGTTCGAGTCGGCTCTACGCCCAGGGGCACGGCGAGACCCGAAGCTCGCGTCGACTGCTGACGCAGGCGGAGAACCACGCCGTGCCCGCTCGACGGGCCGCGGTCGTCAGGCGCATGTACGAGAGTCGCTTCGATGACTCTCTGCCTTCGGACGCCACCATCGAGCAGGTCCGGGGCAAGGAGGGCGTTCGGGTGCGCACCGCCTACGCCCGCCTGGCAAAGGAGTACCGGGTGCCCTGGCACGGTCGCCGGTACGAGCGGGGCAACTGGACCGCCGCGGATCTGGTCAACCGGGCATTGTCGTCGGGCGCGGCATGCCTGTACGGGGTGTGCCATGCGGCGATCGTGTCCGCCGGGTACAGCCCCGCCCTGGGTTTCATCCACACCGGGAAGATGCTGTCGTTCGTGTACGACATCGCTGACCTCTACCGAATGGACGTCGTCGCACCCGCCGCCTTCGAGGTGGCTGGGCGATGGATCGACAACCCGACGAGGGCGGGCCTGGAGCGCGAGGTTCGCGTGGCGTGTCGCGAGACCTTCCGGGCGCGGGATCTCATGGGCCGAGTCGTTGGTGACATCGACCGGTTGCTGACGCTCGACGAGGCGGCCATCGAGGCGTCGTCGTCATGGCTCGATGCGGCGGTCGAAGGGCTCGGTGGCCTGTGGGCAGGGCCCGAAGTGGATCCGGCTGACGGAGGAGTCAACTATGGTGATCCTGATCCTGGAGAAGGCACCGACGACTTTGAAGGGTGAGCTGACGCGCTGGCTCCTCGAGCTGCGCCCCGGGGTTTTCGTGGGCCAGGTGTCGGCGCTGGTGCGCGAGGCGCTTTTCGAGCGCTGCCGCGCGCGCATCGGCCAAGGTGGCGTGCTGATGCTCGTGCCCGCACAGACCGAGCAGGGATTTCGGGCCATCACCGCGGGCCGCCTCAGCCGCGAGCTCGTTGACGCGGAAGGGCTGTACCTCGTCCGCGTCCCTCACAAGATCGACCCATCCGTACCGTTCTGAGGTCGGCCGCGCAACCGGACGGAGTACACTTCGGCCAGGATGCGTGGCCGTTTCCCTTGTGATCTCGAAGAGCCGTCCCCACGCACGTGGGGGTGAACCGCGCGCGCATTTGACGCAGCAACGGCGCACACGCGCCGTCCCCACGCACGTGGGGGTGAACCGACGACGCCGGCCGACGCCGAGACATCGACAAGCCGTCCCCACGCACGTGGGGGTGAACCGTGCAGCGCTTGGCGCGTGGCTCGAAGCCAAGAACGCCGTCCCCACGCACGTGGGGGTGAACCGACGCCTGATACCAGCCATCGCCACGCCGCATCGCCGTCCCCACGCACGTGGGGGTGAACCGACCGCCGCCGAGCTGCGCGATGCACTGATCGAGCCGTCCCCACGCACGTGGGGGTGAACCGCGGGAGAAGCGCATGGGCGAGAGCGTGGGCAAGCGCCGTCCCCACGCACGTGGGGGTGAACCGTCCACCGAACTGCGCTCGTGGTCCACCGGCTAGCGCCGTCCCCACGCACGTGGGGGTGAACCGTGCACCGAGAACATCGCTGGCGGCGGGTCGGTCGCCGTCCCCACGCACGTGGGGGTGAACCGACATGCCCGGCATGCGGCATCCTCAAGCC
>JADYYK010000204.1 GCA_020853705.1 Deltaproteobacteria bacterium | reverse complement strand
TCGTGCGCGGTCTGCGTGGCCAGCGCCTCCAGCAGGACCTGGCTGCCCGCGCGCACGTGGCCCTGCAGGCTGGTGGTGCTGCGCCAGAAGAACAGCCCGTAGACCAGCAGCACCAGCGCCATCACGCCGGCGCCGGGCGCACCCACGAAGGGCTGCGTCAGCGCCAGCAGCGGCACGCCGACCGCCAGCACGCAGACCAGCTGCAGCGTCAGCACCAGGGTGCGCCGCGGCGCCGTCAGCACATCGACGCCGCCCTGGCTGGGGAACACCTGGGTGCCCAGCACCAGCCCCAGCGAGCGCGCGCAGCGAAACACCCCGACCGCGAACAGCAGGACCAGCATGCCGGCCATCGCGATGACGGCCATGTGCGCGGCCTCGGGCGCGATCGACAGCTCGCGCCCGACCCAGGCGGTGATGGTGGGCATGGCGCGCGCGGTGGTGATCACGATGATCGCGATGGCCACGGTGTCGGCCACCAGCAGGCGGATCAGGCCGCGCACCCGGGTCCGGATGGTGGGGGCGCGCGGCCGGGAGCGCAGCTGCTCGAGCCAGCGCTCGTACATGCTGGCGAAGGTCTGCAGCCGGTGCGGCAGCTTGCGATCGACGAAGCGCGCGACCGGATCCGACGCCTTCATGAGCCACGGCGTCAGCAGCGTGGTCAGCGCCGACACCGCGACCGCGATGGCGTACAGGGATGGGCTGGCGGCCCCCAGGGTGACGCCGACGCCGGCGATGATGAAGGAGAACTCGCCGATCTGGGCCAGGCTCATGCCGGCCTGGATCGACTTGCGCGTGCCATAGCCGGCCAGGAAGGCGCCGGTCGACACGCCGAGGATCTTGCCGGCCACGACCAGGCCGGTCAGCAGCGCGATGGCGCCGGCGTGGTCGACCAGGATGGCGGGGTCGATCAACATGCCCGAGGCGACGAAGAAGATGGCGCCGAACATGTCGCGCACCGGGTGGACGACCTTCTCGATGTCGTGGCTGTGGCCCGACTCGGCCACCAGCGAGCCGCCCAGGAAGGCGCCCAGCGCGACCGAGTAGCCCAGCTCGATGGCCAGCAGCGACAGCGCGAAGCAGATGCCGATGCTGGCCACCAGGGTGGTCTCGGGGCGGCCCAGCTTGACGATGGCGCGCACGACGCGGGGCACCGTGAGCAGCCCGACCACGACGACGCCGATCAGGAACGCCGCCAGGCGCCCGATGGTCTCGGCCAGCGCGGCCGGCGACAGCCCGCCGCCGGTGCTCACCGCGGTCAGGATCGCGACCAGCAGCACCGCGATGAGGTCCTCGGCGATGAGGATGGCGAACACCACCTCGCGCAGCTTGGTCGGCGTCTTCTGCTCCTCGAACGCCTTGGCCACGATGGTGGTGGACGAGATCGCGATCATGGAGCCGACGAACAGGCTGGGCAGCGCGCCGAAGCCCAGCAGGCGGCCGGCCAGGTAGCCCAGCCAGACCATGATGCTGGTCTCGATCAGCGCCACCAGCCCGGCGCGGCGCACCACCCGCATCAGCTTGCTCAGGCTGAACTCCAGCCCCAGCGAGAACATCAGCAGGATGACGCCGAGCTCCGACCGCGCCGGCACCATGTCGCCGTTGACCACCAGCGGGATGGGCACGTGCGGGCCGATGAGGACGCCGGCCAGCAGATACCCCAGCACCACCGGCTGGCGCAGCCACTGGAACAGCACCGTGGTCACGGCCGCCACACAGAGCACCATGGCGAGGTTGGTGAGAAACTCGTGCGGGTCGATCATCGTTGCCCTCCGCGAGCGCGATCGTCAGACGTCGGACGTCAGGCCTGGCCTCGGGAACAGCCGGTCAGGCTGCGGACGGAGGCGCGCGCGGGCTCTGCGGCGAGACGGCGACAGGGGGCCTGCGCGGGGTGCGCGGGGCGGGGAGGCCGGTGGCGCGGGTCACGCACCGCGCGGTGAGGCCGCTGGCGTGGGGGTCGAGCTGTGCCAGGGCGACGCCGAGGCCGGGACGGTCGGGCTCTCCCGCGCGGCGGCCCAGCATGGGCACGGCGGGGCCATCACAGGCGGCGGACAGCGCGTCATGCTGCGGCACGGAGGGAGATGCGGGCAGACGTGCGCCACCGGCGAGCGACAGGCTCGCGGCCAGCAGGAGCGCTGTGAGGGCGGCACGCACGGCGTCCTCATGATTGCACGGTGGGGCGGCCATCGCCGCCCGGTTTCACCAACTTTTCAGTGACGACGCAGGAGCTGGGCGGTCCCGCTGCTGCCGTCGAGGACGAACTTGTAGAGCACCATGGTCGCGGTCGGCGCCGGGCCAGCGTCGAGGCCGAGGATGAGCTGGTGGGCGCAGGCGCGCTCGGCCTGGGGCAGCGGCGACTCGGGCGGGAAGTAGACCCGGCGGGCGATGCCGTCGGCGGAGAACAGGATGGTGGCGCCGAACTCGATGCGCTGCTCCAGGCGGGGCTGGCCGAAACAGACGCGGATCTGGGCCACCGCGCGCTGGCCCGCGCTCTCGGGGTCGAAGGTGGCGCCGGCGGGTGCGGTCGGTGCCGGCGTCGGGGCGGCGGTGGCGCTGGGGCTCGGGGCGGTGGTGGCGCTGGGGCTCGGGGCGGCGGTGGCGACCGGCGTGCCCGCCGGGGTGACGCTCGGGCTGGGCTGGGCGGTCACCATCGGTGATGGCGTCGCCACCGCGACCCTGGGCTTCGGCTGTTCGGCCTTCTTGCGCGGCCAGGCCAGGAACGCCACCACCGCTGCCGCCACCAGCACGAGCCCGAGCACGATGGGCACCTTCTTGCTGCCGCCTGGCGCCCTGGTCACCGGGGCGTCGGGCGCTGCTGCCGGCTCGGCCCCCGGCGTCGCTGGCTCCGGCATCGCCTGTGCGGCCGGCCGCTCCGCCTCGACGGGGGTGGCGGCCGGCGCCTGGGTCGGCGTCGGCGCGGCCGCGGCTTGCGCGGGCACCTCGTCACCCGCCGCCACACTCGGGCTCGGTGAGGCCAGCTGCAGGCGTCCCGACAGCGATGGCGGCGGCGGCGGGTCTTCCGCCGGCGCCGTCAGCGGGAACGACATCGCCCGCTCCTCGGTGGCCTCGACGATCTCCGTGTCCCTCGCCCCCGCGGCCCCCCTCGCCCCTGCGGCCCCCGTCGTCGCCGCGGCCCCCGTCGTCGCCGCGGCCCCCGTCGTCCCCGTCGTCCTCCCCAGGCCCAGGCCCGGGCCCGGCCTGGTGCCCTCCAGCGGCTCACTGTCCAGTCGCAGCGGCTGCCCCAGCCCCGCGGGCTCCAGCCCTGGCAGGGTGCCGCCCTCCGGCCCTGGCCCTGGCAAGGTCGGCTCGCTCGGCTCCAGCACCCCGGCCGGCCGCGCCCGCGACGCCGTGATGGGCACCACCCCCGCTGGCCGCTGTCGCGCGCCGGTGCCGGCGTTGGTGCCGCCGCGCGAGCGCTCGCTGGTCTTGATCGGCCCCCACTCGTCGTCGACTCCGACCCCGACCCCGGCCCCGGCCCCGGCCGGCGCCCCCGTCCCGGTGCCGCCTGCGCCGAACCCGCTGTCGTCGCCAGCATCCGCGCTGCGCGCGTCGCGCACCCCGGCTGGCCTGCGCGCGCGCTCCTCGGGGCTGCGCACCCGCTCGACGATCCGCGGCATCTTCCCTGTCAGGCCCGACTTGCCCATCAACGGAGCCATCGGCCCCGAGCGTGGTGGCGACGCCGGTCGGGGGCCCGAGCGGGTCTCGGTCGCCGCCCCCGGCTCGCGCAGGAAGTCCTCCAGGCGTAGCCGCATCATCGCCATGTTGCCGAAGCGATCCTCCGGCGTCGGCGACAGCGCACAGCGCAGCACCGCGGTCAGCGCCCGCGGCAGCTCGTGCAGCGCCCGCGCCGCGCCCAGGTCGCGCGGCGGCAGCTCGCCGGTCACGCGCTCGAACAGCAGCGCCCCCAGCGCATACACCACCGAGCGCTGGGTCAGGTTGGCGCCGGTGGCCAGCTCTGGCGGCGAATACCCCCCGTCGGCTCGGCCCGCGCCCTCACGCAGCAGGACGTAGAACGCCGCCAGCCCGAAGCCCGAGCGATCCGTGACCTCGCGGGTGTCGAGCTGCTTGACCGCGCGCAGCAGGGCCTGCACCGCGACCACTGGCGTGGTGCGCACGCCTGCCTCTTCACCGGCCAGGCGCCAGAACTCTTCGGCGAGTGGCGTACTCATCCCCCACACCAAAGTAGCATGTCAGAAGGGCCGAAGCCCCGCCCTCAGCGGCCCCATCCAGGCGCGCGTGAACCGGCTCGCGCCCTTTTGCCGCGCAAGCCCGGGAAAGCCGGCCGCCGCCAGGCTCTCGCGCAAGAGGCCCAGCAGGCCCGCCTGGCGCCCCGGCCGTGGTGTCACCGCGGCGTCGAAGCCCGCCGCCGGCACCTCGATGACATGGGCGCCCGCCGAGAAGCCGGCCTTGCCCAGGGCGTCAGGCGCGATGGCCAGATCGAACGCGATGCTGCCGTCATGGTCGGCGGCGTCCTCCAGCAGCGCGCTGGCCGAGGCCAGCATCAGCGGATCGGTCTGCCACTCGGCCTGCATCCTCGGGGCGCGCCCGCGCAGATCGACCTCGCCCAGCACCTCGAGCGCGGCGTGCAGCAGCACCGGCAGCTGCCCGACCGCCGCCTCCAGCGCCGCCAGCTCGGCCGCGCTGGCGCCGCGCCCCAGCGCCTGCGCGCGGCGCTCGAACACATAGCCCCCCGCCTCCAGCCGCCCGATCACCAGCTCCAGGTTGCCGCGCACCCGCCGCATCAGCGCACGCGCGACCGCCCGCGCACCCTCCAGCACCTCCGGCTCGCGCACCCGCGGCCCCAGCTTGCAGAGCGCCGTGGTCACCTCCGCGTGGGCGCCCTCCTCATAGCGTGCCAGCAGCGCCGCGCCATCGGGCAGCGCCTTGCCGCGTCGCGCCCGCGCCCCCGGCGCCCCGGTCGCCCCCGCACCCGCCTTTGCCTTCGCCCCCGCCTCCGCCTCCGCCACCGCCAGCGGCCGCACCTGCACCCCGGCCAGATCAAGCACCCACTTCGCGGTCTGCTTGTGCTGCCGATCCCTGACCAGCAGCTGGGCCAGCTCCACGAAGCGCGGCTCCACCGCCCACAGCCGCGGCGGCGTCTCGGCCTGGCGTGCCGCATCACCGTCCGCCGAGCCGACCAGATGCAGCAGCAGGCCGGCCCGCGCCCCCTGCTGCGCCAGGGTGGCCAGCCCGCCCATGCGGTCCACCACCTCACCGGGCGCCCGCGCCAGCAGCAGCTGCAGCGCGTGTCGCTGCCGGGTGTGGTCCGCCGCGCCCAGCGCACCCTCGACCACCGCCAGCGAGCGCGCGTCGCCCCACTCGCGCAGCGCCCAGCCGGCGTCGTTGACCACGTTGCTGTCGCCATGCTCCAGGTACACCGTGCTGAGCAGCGGCCACGCCGGCTGCCAGCGGTGGCGCGCCAGGTACCACAGACAGTTGCGCAGCTCGTGCTGCCCGACCGCGCCCCAATCTTGACAGGCCGTCAAGATCTCGGCGCATCCACCGGCCCACTTGCAGCGCTCCAGCGCCGCCCCCATGTGCGGCTTGCCCCTGTGCTCGCGCAGCAGCCGGAACGCCCGCGCGTCATCCAGCGCCGCCAGCGCGCGCGCCAGCACGCGCCAGTCCTCGAACCCCGGCGGCCGCGCGATCAGCTCCGGCGCAGCGGCCAGCAGCGCCTCGGCGTCGGCCGTCGCGACCTCCGCGAAGCTCAGGGGCACGTCAGCAGAACGTCGACCGGCATCGGGCGCAGCACCACCGGCACGGTGCCCAGCTGGCCGTCCTCGTTGTTGCCCCAGCACGCCAGGGTGCCGTCGCTCTTGCGCGCGCAGGCGTGGCCATAGCCGACCGAGATCTGCGTGGCGCCGGTCAGCCCGACCACGTTGGCCGGCGTGGTCCGGGTATCCTGGGTGCCGTCGCCGATCTGGCCGAAGAAGTTGTCGCCCCAGCAGCGCACCGTGCCGCCCGCGATCAGCGCACAGGTGTCCTTGTAGCCGGCCGACAGCGCCTGCGCGGCCAGCCCGGGCACCAGGGTGGCCAGGTTGCGCGGCGAGCCGCCGCCATCGCCGATCTGCCCGGCATAGCCGTCACCCCAGCAATAGACCTCGCTCGCGGTGCGCGCACACACATGGTAGAGGCCCGCCACCACCTCCAGCACCCCGGTCAGATCGCCGCCGCCCGCCTTCTGCACCGTGACCACGCCGGCGTGCGCGACGTTGTCGCCCGCGCCCAGCGTGCCGTCGTCGTTGTCGCCGCGACAGCTGACCAGCCCGCCCACCACCGCGCAGGTGAAGTCGTTGCCGGCCGCCACCGAGGTCGCCCCCGTGGTGATGGTGCTGGCCACCGGCAGGTGGCGCTCCATGGTGGTGCCGTCGCCCAGCTGCCCGGCGGTGTTCTGGCCCCAGCACACCACCGAGCCATCGGCCTTGCGCGCGCACATGTGCGAGAACGACAGGCTGAGGTCGGCCGCGGTGGTCAGCATGAAGACCGGCGTCGGCGTGGCGCGCTGCTGTGGCGGCTCCTGGTTGTCGCCCAGGATGCCCGCCATGTTGTCGCCCCAGCACGAGGCCGCGCCCCCGACCAGCGCGCAGGCCTGCGACACCCCGGCGTGGATCGACGTGATCCCGGTCAGCGTCGCGACCTGGGTCGGCTGCGGGATGACCTGCACGTTGCCGCCGCTGCCCAGCTGGTCGTCGCCGTTCTGGCCCCAGCAGAAGCCCAGCCCGCCCATGCTGCGCGAGCAGGTGAAGGCGCCGCCGCACGACACCTGCGCCTGCGCGGTCAGCGCCGCCGTGACCGGGCGCGTGCTGTGCGTCAGCACGCCATCGCCGAGCTGGCCGAAGAAGTCGGCGCCCCAGCAGCGCACCCCGGTGGCGAAGCGTGCGCAGCCGAACTGCTCCCCGAAGTCCAGCTCCAGCGCGCCGGTGGCCTGGTTGACCGTGGGCACGTCCTGGTTGTAGGTCCCGCTGCCGTCACCCAGCTTGGCGAAGCTGTCGTTGCCCCAGCACTTGTACTCGCCGCCCGCCACCCGCGCGCAGCTGGAGTCGTGGCCCGCGGTGACCGCGGTGGCGCCGCTGACCTGGGTCACCTGCACCGGCATCCCGGTCCGGTCGGGCGTGCGTCGCGCCAGCTGGTAAGCGCCGTTGTCACCCCAGCACCACACCGTGCCATCGTTCTTGCGCGCGCAGGTGTGGCCCTGCCCGGCGGCGATCTCGGCCACGCCATCCAGCATCACCTTGACCGGCGCCGCGCGCGGCAGCAGCGTGCCGTCGCCCAGCGCGCCGCCCATGTTCTGACCCCAGCACCAGACCTCGTCGGCGGGCGACTTCACGATGGCGCAGGCGTGGTCGCGCCCGGCCGCGATGGCGCGCGCGCCCGAGGGCAGCCCGACCACCTGCACCGGCTGCACCGGCTGGTTGGTCATGCCATGGCCGAGCTGCCCGGCCTGGTTATCGCCCCAGCACCAGACGTCGTCGGCCATGTCGATGGCGCAGGTGAAGAAGAACTGCGTCGACAGGCTCTTGATCGTGGGCAACCCGGGGATCTCCTCGGGCACCGGGTGATAGTCGCGATCGGGCGCCGCGATCTGGTAGGCGCCGTCATAGCCCCAGCACTTGACCTTGCCGGTGGTGGTGCGCACGCAGGTGTGCACGAAGCCAGCCGCGAGCTCGGCGGCGTCGGTCAGGCCCGACACCGGGGTCGGTGTCGAGTTGCGCACGAAGCGTCCGTCACCCAGCTGGGCGTCATCACCCGAGCCCCAGCACTCGACCCGGCCGCCCTTGCGCACGCAGGAGTGGAAGGCCCCCACCGCGAGCTCGTCGATGCAGGTCACCGGGCCGGAGTCGCCGCCGTCGGGGCGCGGCACCGCGCCGTCCTCGCCGACACACATGCTGGAGAAGGCGCCGCCGTGCTCGCCATAGCGGCGCCCCATGCCGCAGCCCGGGTCAGCGAAGCTGCAGAAGCCGGTGACCTCGCACTTGCCCGCCGCGCCACACTGGGTGTCGGTGCTGCACTGGAAGCCGCTGGAGGACACGCACGCGCTCTCGGCCAGTACGCCCAGCACGCCCAGCACGCAGATCCAGCGCATGCCCCATCATACCCTGGCCCTGGCCCTGCCGACTCGGGTCACGCCCTGCCGACCCGGGTCACGGCATGACGGGCAGCACGGCGACCCCGGCCGCCAGCGTGGCCTGCTCGAGCAGCGCGCCGCCGGGGGCGGTCAGGCGCAGGCTGCCGCCGACACCGTCGCTCTCGAAGCGCACCACGGCGTGGCCGCCGCCGCGCAGGGTGACGTCGACGCCGACCTGGGTCCCCATGTCGGACGCCGCGGTGGCGGTGGCGCCGCCGTCCAGCGACAGCACGTGCAGGAAGCGCGACTTGCCGGCCGCACCGGTCTGGGTCACGTCGAGGCGGAAGCCGCCGCCCATGTCGCTGTCGCCGCTCCAGTCGAACACGCTGGCGGTGGCGCCGGTGCCGGCGGGCAGGATGCGGTCGACCGTCAGCGTGCTCATGCGCCCGGTGAAGGTGGCGCGCGCGCCGGCGATGGTCGGGCGCAGCGGGCTGTTCAGCTGGAACACCCGCGTCGCGTCGGCGGCGGCGTCGATGCGGTCGAACACCACCACGACATCGGGCGGGATGAAGACGACCTCGCGCTCGGCCTTGGCGACGTTGCCGTCATAGATCGGGGTCACGTTGGCGCCGAGGTGGGTGAAGCGCGCGCCGTGCGCCAGCGAGCGCAGCTGCGCCGCCGGGGCGCCCTCGCGCATGCGCACCGTGGTGCCGTTGCGGACGATGCGGGGCAGGTTGTGCAGCTCCTCCTCCTGGCGGATGCCGGAGTGCGACTGGATGTTCTGGTCATAGGCCAGCCACTCGTTCTTGTAGAGCAGCAGCGAGCCCTGATCGTGGTGCGCGTGCGACTCGGTGTAGGGGCCGGCCATCAGGCCGAGCCAGGTCGCCGTGGTGTCCCAGCTCGAGCGCACATAGATCTGCCCGGCGCCGGGCGCGTGGTAGGCCAGCGCCAGCCCGGGCGCCAGCTCGGTCAGCGCGGGGTCGTCGTACATGAAGTCGTAGGCGTACATGAAGTACTGCCCCATGCGCGGCACCGAGGAGTGGCCATTGAACCACTTGCCGACCCGCGCGATGGGGTCGTCGCGGAACAGGTAGGTCAGGATCTGGAGGTAGTTGCGGTGGTAGTCGAACAGCGCCGCGGTGCTGTCGCGGGCGTGATCGCCGGTGGGCGCGATGCGATCCATGGTCGGCACCACCGCGTGCAGCATGGCCAGCAGCGAGGCCCGGGTGTGGCCGGTCAGGCGCGCGACCGGCTCGCCGGTGGAGGCCTCCCACAGATCGTACAGCTCGAACAGGCCGGCCATGGCGACGCCATAGCCGGTGCCCTCGCGCGAGCCACCGCCGACGAGGTCGCGCTCGAACAGCGGCAAGAGTTGCTGGCCCAGCTTGGCGTCGCGGAACTGGGTGATCCAGCCGGCGGCGTCGGGGTGTTCACCGCGCGCGGCCAGACCGAGCAGCATGGTCGCGCGCAGGAACGAGTAGTAGTAGTTGTTCGACGGGTTATCGACCGACCAGCCCGACCAGGACGCCGGGCGGCCGTTCCACACCGCGGTCTCATGGTGCCAGACGTTCCACACCGCCTGGTTGGCCAGCGCCAGCCAGCGTGTGCGCTGCGGCGCGGTGACGCGATCGAAGCACCAGTCGTAGGTCATGGCCAGATCGCCGATCAGCTCGCCGACCTCGAGGTAGCTGTCGCCGGCCACGGCGGGGCGGTTGCCGGCGGCGATCAGCGCCTCCTCGGCGGTGACGTAGCGATCGACCTGGGTCACGGCGTAGTCGCAGTAGCGCGCGGTGCCGGTGACGGCGCCCAGCAGGGCGGCGTGCGCGGAGCGAAAGTTGTAGTGGTCGGTGCCGGCGAGCTGGCTGTCGACCATGTCGCGGAAGCGCGTCGCCGCCGGCCGGCTGGCGCTCAACGCGGCGGCCAGGCGGGTCTTGTTGGCGGCGTTCAGATAGATCCGCGTGTGCGCGGCGGGGAACATGGGCTCGGGGCCGTCGGCGGTCGGGCCGCCGTCGCCAGGGACGACGATGTCGCCGTCGCTGCCCGGCGGGCCACCGTCGTCGTCGGCGGCGCCGCCGTCGCTGCCACAGCCAGGCGCCAGCAGGGTGAAGGAGAGCAGGGCGGCGGTCGCGAGCGCGCGGTGGTCCATGACGCTGCTGTTTGCAGCGCCCATGCCGGAGGGCGTGCCTGATGATTCCAGTGCTTGCCTGGGAAGATCGCTGGACCCGGGACGTCTGGGACGGGACCCGGGACATGCACCACGCCCTGGACCAGGGCGCGCTGGGGGGCTGACTACAGTAGTTGCCAGATGGAGAGGAAGCCCCCAGGGCGACCGCATGATTCCCGTGACTTGGCGGTGGCACACATCGTGTTACTGGCTGGCGGCATGCTGAACTGGACCGCTCGCAAGCTGGCCGCCCTGGTGATCGCATCGACGTTCTCGCTCGGCCTGGCCGGCTGTGCCAGCGAAGACCCCGACCCGGTCAACGGTGACAACGGGCCGCCGCTGGCCAGCTATGACGAGATCTTCGCGGGCGCTCCGCCCAACCGGATGCTGCCCGACGACAACAAGGCCGACGCGATCTACCCGGCCAAGCACAGCGAGCTCATCGCCAAGCAGTCGCCGGTCAAGTCGCAGGGCAGCCGCGGGGTGTGCTCGATCTTCGCCACCGCCGCCCTGATGGAGAGCCTGTACATCAGCGCCGGCGCGCCCGGGGTGCCCGACTTCTCGGAGCAGTACCTGCAGTGGTCGGTCAAGAAGCAGGTCGGCGCCTATCCGCACTCGTCAGGGTCGAACGCGGGCGAGAACCTGCGCGCCATCACCGATTACGGCATCGTCGAGGAGGCCGCCTGGCCCTACGAGACCTCGCAGTGGGGCGAGTTCAACGACCCCGAGTGCAAGGGCGAGGAGGCCATGCTGCCGCTCAAGTGCTTCACCAACGGCGAGCCCCCCGCGGGCGCGGTGGCCGCGATGAAGTTCAAGCTGCCGCGCGGCAAGTACGTCAACACCAACTCGATCAAGGCGCACATCACCACCAAGAAGAGCGGCGTGCAGGTCGGCCTCGACTTCTTCTACCAGAGCTGGAACCACCGCCGGTCGACCATCCCGGTCAACAGCGGGTACTGGAACAAGGGCTATGTGCTGGCGCCCAACGCCAAGGACGTCGAGGAGAGCCACACCCACAAGGCCGGCCACTCGATCCTGATCGTGGGCTGGGATGACGAGCTCGAGGTCCAGACCGTCGACGGCGAGGGCAAGCTGGTGGTCGACGCCGACGGCAAGCCGGTGATGGAGAAGGGCTTCTACCTGTTCAAGAACAGCTGGGGCACGGCCGGTTTCGGCATCGAGAACCCGCACGGCGCCGGCTATGGCTGGCTGTCGATGAAGTATGTCCGCGACTACGGCTCGGCCTACGCCAGCGACCTGCCCACGCTGACCCCGGTGACCCCGCCGGTGATGACCGGCGACAGCTTCGAGAGCACCACCACGGTCGACATCCCCGACAACGCCCCCGCCGGCGCGAAGAGCGAGCTGACGGTGCCCGCGGGCGCCGCCGTGACCACGCTGGCGGTCTCGGTCGACATCGCGCACACCTACATCGGCGACCTCACCGTCAAGCTGGTGCACGGCGACAAGTCGGTGCTGCTGCACGCCGGCACCGGCGGCGGCGACGACAACCTGGTCAAGACCTACACCCTGCGCGACTTCGAAGGCGCCGCCCGCGAAGGCGTCTGGCGCCTCGAGGTGGTGGACGGCGCGGCCCAGGACACCGGCTCGCTGAAGAGCTGGAAGCTGGTCTTCGCGCGCTGATTCAGTCGGGCCTCCGCGGCACGGGGCCGAATTCGACGATCTCAGGTTACTCCCTCCGACCTTCCAGCCCCGACGTTCAGCCCGCAGCCTTCTCCAGCTCAGTCACCATCGAACTCACATCAAGCCTCCTTGCCTCGGTACGGAGCAGCTGGATCGCCTCTTCCTCGGAGACTCGGCCAGCTGATCGATACACTGCCTCGTCTACGCCGGGCCCCTTGAAGTAGGTGCGGTAGCAGATCTGCTGTACCAATCGGTGGAGCTCGACGGCCTCGGGGAACCGACGCAAGAGCAGCCGATCATCATCATCCGCGTCGAACCCATCAAGACAGTTCTCATGATAGAAGTCCCCATATTCCCGGTGAAACTCCACAAATGGACGAGAACCACTGACAAGGTCCGCGACCAGGCGAGTTCCAGACAGCAGCAGTGCAGCCAGCTCACTCGAGGTCATCCAGCCACATGCTGACGGGAGCCAGGAAGTCCCGTCAAGAAAGAGCCACACAGCTCACCCACCGTCGCGGCGGCCGCTCGGACGCGCTACCCACGTGGGCAAACGCAGAAAGCAGATCGGACCTGCGGACTACCGCTTATCAAGCGCCTGCTACGACGAGAGGACGCTCCCGCCATGTGTTCCTCTCCGTCCTCACTCTGGAGCAGCCCATCAGGCCCATCAGGCCCATCAGGCCCATCAGGCGCGGAGGATGAGGCGACCCTGGACCGCGCCCGGGGTGCGCAGGGCGTGGTGGGCGGCGTCGGCGTCGGTGAGGGGCAGGAGCTTGCGTGGGCTCAGGAACGGGCGGGCGCCGCGCAGTGCCAGCAATTCGCCCATGTCGCGCGCGCTGGCGCCGCTGGAGCCGAGCAGGCGCAGCGCCTTGACGATGACCAGGCCGAGGTTGAGCGCCAGGCGCTCGCGCACCAGGTTGCCGATGGCGACCGCGGTGCCGCCCAGGCGCAGGCTGCGCAGGGTGGCGTCCATCGTGGGTTGACCGACACAGTCGAGCGCCAGGTCGGCGCCCACGGCGTCGACGTGCTTGTGGAAGGCGTTGTCGGGCGCGACCACCACCCGGTCGGCGCCCAGGGCCAGGCAGTGCTCGCGGTGGCGGGCGTCGCGCACCACGGCGACCGCGCGTGCGCCCAGGCGGGTGGCGACCTCGATGGCGGCGCTGCCGACGCCGCCGCCAGCGCCGACGATGAGCGCGGTCTTGCCGGGGCCGCAGCCGGCGGCGCGCAGGCCGCGATAGGCGGTGCCAAAGGTGCAGTGCAGCACCGCGGCCTCGTCGGCGGGGACGCCGGCCGGGATGGGGTAGACCGCGGACTCGGGCGCCAGCAGGTGCGACGCATAGCCGCCGTCGGCCAGGATGCCGAAGACGTGCATGGCGCGCTCGCACAGCGAGGTCTCGCCCAGGGTGCACGCGGTGCAGTCGGGCTGCTGGCAGGCGTCGCGGTGCAGCGTGGCCACGCGATCCCCAGGCCGGAAGCGGTGCGCGTCGGGGCCGGCGGCGATGACCCGGCCAGCGACCTCGTGGCCCAGCGTGATGGGCAGCCGGATGAAGGGCGCCCCGCCGGTGCGATCGATGACGTCGCGGTGACACACCCCGACGGCGTCGACCTCGAGCAGCAGCTCGGCGCCGGTCGGCGTCGGCGTGGGCAGGTCGTCCTCGATGGTCAGCGGGTGCTCGAGGCCGAGCGAGTGCATCCGGACGCGGCGCATGACGGGGCCGAGTGAAACATGTTTCACTCGCGGTGTCGACGCGGCTATTCGGTCGGCGCCAGCGCCTTGCAGGCGTCGAGCTGGGGCAGGGTGTCGGCGCCCAGCAGGCACTCGATCAGCGGCTCGCCCGCCAGCGTGGGGCACATCATGCGGGCGCGGCCCTCGGCCTCGCTGCGCAGCGCCAGCGTGGGTTCGAGGCCCAGCATGAAGGCGTGGATGACGGCGCGCTCGCACTGTGCGCGCGCGTGCGTGGTGTCGCAGGCCTCGAGGGCGTCGAGGTCGGCGGCGGCCTTGCTGCAGGCCAGGTAGGCCGGCGCCGAGTTGCGACAGCGGCGCAGGTCCTCGCCGGCGGCGGCGCGCTTGTGGTCGGCGCGCTCGACCGGGTCGGGGTACTCGAGCTCGAGCTGGTGCTGGGTGATGGCCTCGCAGTCGTCGCTGGCGGACGACATGCCGGCGCCGCCGGCGTCGGGTGCGCTGGCCGGCGTGGCGCCAGGCGTGGCCGAGGCCGACGGCGACTGCCCGGTCGGCGCCGCTGCCGGCTTGCGCTTGCAGCCGCCCAGCAGCGCCACCGCCATCGTCAGCACCACAGCAGTGCGCGTCACGGCAGCTTGCGCGGCCCCAGCAGGCGCTGGGTCTCGGCGTTGAGCCGCCCCGCCCCCGACAGCGTCAGCGTGTGCGCCGCCGCGTCGACCTTCCAGTCGAGCGCGAAGTCGCCCCCGTTGAAGCAGCCGACCTGGGTGCACCCGATCACCATGGCCGGCACGCAGCCAGGCACGTCCCCTGCGCCACTGCCGGCGCCGGCACCGCACGCGATCAGCACGGTCTCCTTGCCGTCGATCAAGGTCGGCCCCTCGTCGTTGGGGTCGACCTCGTCGCGCATGCGCACCGTGGTCTCGAGCTCCAGCACGAGCTCCGCCCCGGCGCCGCCGCCGATGTCGGCCCACACCCAGCGCACCCGATCCAGCGCGCGGAACTCCTGGTCGGCGCACAGCGCCTTCGGATCGCGCAGCACCCACAGGCCGGCCGCGGTCTCCAGGACGACGCCGCAGTAGCGCGTGGGCTCGGGGTCGGACGCCACGATCACGGTCACCGCCCGCAGCGCGCTGCCCTCGGGCGCGCGCCGCTCGCCCTTGATGACCTCGGCCTCGGCGGCGGCGCACTGGTAGTCCTCGGGCGCCTGCTCGCCACGCAGCGCCTCGCAGGCCTCGGCCAGCGTCTGGTACGGCCCCCGCAGCGGCTCGACGCTCCAGGTCTGGAGCGGGCGCACCACCGCGGGCCCGGGCCCGCCGGGCCCCAGCTTGCCGCCCTTGCCGCCCTTGTGTCCGCCGCCACAGCCCAGCGCCAGCACCGCGATCCACACCATGTGTCTCATCGCGATCACTCGTACCACGGTGCTATCCTCACGTGCGAGGACGTCATGACCAGGCCATCGATAGCCCTTCTGGTACTGCTTGCTGGGTGTGGTGGGGGCGGTGGGGACGCGGGTCCCGATGCGGCGGTGCCGCGCCAGCTGACCTACACCCCGCGGGGCTGTGGCTACACGGTGGCGACCCCCGAGGTGCTGGAGGCCGAACCTGGCACCAGCGCCCGCGGCGCGCAGCCGGCGCCGACCCAGGTCCACGTCAGCTGGGCCGGCTCGCCGACCACGACCTTCGCGGTCAACTGGATGTCCGACGCCGACACCAAGCTGAGCCAGGTCCTGTACGGCACCGACCAGGCGCTGGTCAGCGCCGCCGATGGCCCCGCCACCGAGGCCGGCCCGCTGGGCCACCAGGACGGCCACACCCTGGTGTACTCGTCGCTGTTCCCGGCCGGTGAGACTCGCCTGCACGAGGTCCACGTCTGCGGCCTGATGGCCGACACGCGCTACTTCTACAAGGTCGGCGGCCCTGGCGCGTGGAGCAAGGTCTTCGACGTGACGACCGCGCCGATGGCCGGCACCGCGGGGCCGTTCAAGTTCGCGGTCTCGGGCGACTCGCGCGACAACCCCACCATCTTCGCCGACGTGCAGCAGCGCATCGCGGCCGCGGGCCCCGACTTTCAGCTCTTCAGCGGTGACGCCGTGCTGCTGGGCGCCAGCGAGGGCGACTGGCGCAAGTGGTTCGACGCCACCAGCACCAGCGGCATGGCCGCCGAGGAGGTGCTGGCCCGGGTGCCCTTCCTGTTCGCCGACGGCAACCACGAGTCGCTGTCGCAGATCTTCCTGTCGCGCTTCGCCTTCCCGCAGGAGCTGTCGGACGGCGAGAGCGGCGAGGGCGAGGAGTGGTACTCGTTCGACTATGGCAACGCCCACTTCGTGGTGCTGAACGACAGCGTGTCGTCGTCCACGGTGCTGACCGGCAGCGAGCCGACCTGGCTGCGCGCCGACCTCGGCAAGGTCGACCGGCAGAAGACGCCGTGGATCTTCGTGATGCACCACCAGGGCGCCTACTCGTGCGCCAGCAACCACGGCTCCAACCTGGCGGTGCGCGCGGCGCTGCAGCCAATCTATGACGAGTTCAAGGTCGACGTGGTGTGGAACGGCCACGATCACGACTATGAGCGCTCGCACCCCATCCGAGGCTTCCAGGTCGGTTCGACCGAGGGCGCGCTGGCCACCGAGGGCGCCGATGGCGTGCCAGTGGCCGAGAGCGGGACGATCTACATCGTGTCGGGCGGCGCCGGCGCGTCGCTGTATGGCTCCAGCACGGCGTGCTTCCACACCCTGAAGGCCGAGTCGGTCAACAACTACCTCATCGCCGAGGTCGACGGACGCATGCTGCGCGTCACCGCCTATCGCCTCGACGGCAGCGTCCTCGACCAGTTCACCTACAGCAAGTGAGGCTGGCCATGCGCACAGGGCTGCTCGGCCTCGCGCTGCTGCTGGTCGGCTGCACGCCCGGCTGCGGCGGCAGCGGCGGCGACGGCACCACAGTGGATGCCAGCACCACCACACCCGACGGCAGCGTCGTCAACACCGACGGCGCGGTCCCCGGCCCCGACGCCGCGCCCGCCCCGGTGCGCGACGTGCACCTCTTCGGGCGCTTCGATCTGGCGACCCCGACCACGCCGCGCTGCTCGTTCCCGGGCTGCACCATCGTGGCGCGCTTCACCGGCACCGCCATCACGGCCCGCCTGCGTGAGAGCGGCAACTCGCAGTGGACGGTGCGCATCGACGCCGCCGCGCCCACCGTCATCAAGACCAGCAGCGCCAGCGAGAGCTATCCGCTGGCGACCGGCCTCGCCGCGGGCGAGCACCGCGTCGAGCTCATGAAGCGCACCGAGTCCTACGTCGGGATCACGAGCTTTCTCGGCTTCAGCATCACCGGCGGCGCGCTGGTGCAGTCGCCGGCGCCGTGGACGCGGCGCATCGAGCTCATCGGCGACTCCATCACCTGCGGCTATGGTGACCTCGGCGCGGTGCCGAGCTGCCCGTTCTCGGCCGACACCGAGGACGAGACCCAGGCCTACGGCGCGGTCACCGCGCGGCGCCTCGACGCGGCGCACACCGCGGTGTGCTACTCGGGCAAGGGCGTCTATCGCAACTATGGCGGCAACACCACCGACCCGATGCCGGTGATCTATGGCCGCACCCACGGCGATCTGCCGACCCCGGCATGGGACTTCACGCGCGAGGTCCCCGACGTCGTCGTCATCAACCTGGGCACCAACGACTTCAGCGGCGGCGACCCCGGGCGCCCCTATGTCGACGCCATGAAGGCGCTGGTCGCCACCGTGCGCGGCCACTATCCCCAGGCCTTCATCGTGCTGGCGGTCGGCTCGATGCTGGGCGCCACCGAGGCCGCGCGCGTCAAGACCTACCTGCAGGAGGTCGTCACCGCGCGCGCCACCGGCGGCGACAGCAAGGTGTCCTTCGTCGAGTTCGCCGAGCAGCAGATGGCCGACACCATCGGCTGCGACTACCACCCCAGCGTGCGCACGCACGCCAAGATGGCCGACGTGCTGACGGCCCACATCAAGTCACTCACAGGCTGGTGATGGGCGCGCGCTGGCGCACCGGCGTCGCGGCGCTGGCGCTGGCCAGCACCAGCTGCTCGTTCGCCCTGGTCAAGGGCCCGCGCCACGTCGACGAGGGCCTGCCGCCACCGTGCACCACCAGCTACGTGTTGCCCGCCCTCGACGGCGTGCTGGCGGTCGCCGCCGGCGTGCTGGCCTACGTCATCATCGACAAGAGCGACGGCGAGGACAGCGGCGTCCCCGGCGCCATCGTCGCCGGCGGCGTCTCCGCCACCGGCCTGGTGTCCGGGATCTACGGCGCCATCCAGGTCTCCCGCTGCCACGTCCTCGACCGCGGCACCCCCGTCATGCCCGACCTGGTCAAGGACCTGCACGACTAGCCGCCCGACCGGCACTCCCCTGACTGCTTCTGGATCTTGGCCAGGCCCCGGTGGGCTCCGCAGCTGGTGGGCTCCGCGACTGCATGTGTATGGGTCCGTGCTCAAACAGTCCTCGGGCGAACTGACTCGGCGCCCTGCTTCGCGGAGAGGAGAAACGGGCTTCGTGCCTGATCGCCGCTCCCGTCGCCCTGCGGAACTGCGCGCGGACCCATACACACGCATTCGCTCCGCCCCCCAGCCGCTCCGCCCACCTCTGAGACACCCGAGGGAGGCCATCGACGTCACCGTGCCAAGCGACGGCAGGAACTGACCCCATTACGACGCCAAAACTGACCCCACCCAACTCTTCAGCGGCCTGGTGTCTCCGCAGCCCGTGGTGGCTGATAGGCGGGTGGAGCGGTTGGCGGGTGGAGCGAGTGTGCATACATGGGTCCGCGCGCAGTTCCGCAGGGCGACGGGAGCCCCGCGCTGGCACAGGTCCGCTCTGGCCTCTCCGCGACGCACAGCTCCGACTCAGTTCGCCCGAGGACTGTTTGAGCACGGACCCATGTATGCACAATCGCGGAGCCCGCCAACCGCGGAGCCCGCCGTGCCCTTACACCTGACCTCAGCCGCCAGCCGCCCGCCGCCCGCCGTGCCCCAACACCTGACCTCAGCCTCAGCCGCGGCCGCAGCCGCCAGCCGCTAACGCTTGCGCGCGCGTGACCGCGGGCCGCGGCGCCGGGGCGGTTCCAGCGCCGTCAGCGCCTCAAGGCTGCGCAGCGCCGCGCGCACGGCGGCGCGCGCATAGCTGTCCTTGCGCAGCTCGGCCTGCTCGACGGTGGCGCCGGGGCCGATGACGCCGAAGCCGACCGGTTTACCGTGGTGCAGGCTCTGGTCGACGATGGCGCGGTGGGTGACGTGGCCCATGACCTCGCCGTGCAGGGTCTCGCCGCGCTCGATGTAGCCCAGCACCACGGCGGCGTCGACGTCGGCGCGCGCCAGCAGGCGGGACACCACGAGGGGCGCCTCGTAGCTGCCCGGCACGCGCACGGTGTGGGTGATGGTGGCGCCCAGCGCCGCAGCCTCGGCGGTGGCTGCGGCGACCATGGCGTCCAGCAAGGGGCGGTTGAACTCGGCGGCGACGAGGGCGAGGCGCGGCATGGCGGCATCCTACCCGACGCCGCGCCGCTGTGGTTCAATCCGCCGCGGAGGTGCCCCGATGCTCGGCCAGATGATGGAGACCCCGCTCCTGGTGACCAGCGTGCTGGAGCGCGCGCGCCGCTTCTTCCCGCGCAGCGAGATCGTGACTCGCAGCGCCGCCGGCGAGCTGTCGCGCCTCAGCTACGCCGACTTCTACAAGCGCACCGCCCGCCTGGCCGGCGCGCTGGCCCGCCTCGGCGTGGTGCGCGGCGATCGCGTGGCCACGCTGTGCTGGAACCACCACCGCCACCTCGAGGCCTACTTCGGCATCCCCTCGATGGGCGCCGTGCTGCACACGCTCAACCTGCGCCTGCACCCCAGCGAGCTCAGCTTCATCGCGCGCAGCGCCGAGGACAAGGTCGTCATCGTCGACCGCTCGCTGCTGCCGCTGTACCAGAAGTTCGCGGCCGACGTGCCGTCGATCCGCCACGTCATCGTGGTGCCCGACGACGGCGCCACCCCGCCCGACCTGCTCGACTACGAGACCCTGCTCGCCGCCGAGCGCGACGACTTCGCCTGGCCGCCGCTCGACGAGCGCAGCGCCGCCGGGATCTGCTTCACCTCGGGCACCACCGGCAACCCCAAGGGCGTGGTCTACAGCCACCGTTCCACCGTGCTGCACACCATGGTGTCGTGCATGACCGACACCCTGGCGCTCAGCGAGGGTGACGTGGTGATGCCCGTGGTGCCGATGTTCCACGCCAACGCCTGGGGGTTGCCGTACTCCGCGGTCGCGGTCGGCGCACGCGTGGTGATGCCCGGCCCGCGCCTCGACGCCGAGTCGCTGACCACGCTGATGGCCACCGAGAAGGTGACCCTGGCGGCCGGCGTGCCGACCATCTGGCTGGGGATCCTGGCGCTGCTCGACGCCGCGCCCAAGCGCTTCGATCTGTCGTCGATCCGCTCCATGGTCATCGGCGGCTCGGCGGCGCCGCCCTCGATGATCGAGGGCTTCCAGAGCCGTCACAAGCTGCACGTGACCCACGCCTGGGGCATGACCGAGACCAGCCCGCTGGGCTCGCTGGCGCGCATCAAGCGCTCGCTCGACGCCGCTGACCCGGCCGCGCAGCTGGGGCTGCGCTCGACCCAGGGCTACGCGGTCACGCTGATCGATCAGCGTCACGTCGCCGACGACGGCCGGGTGCTGCCGTGGGACGGCTCGACCATGGGTGAACTGGAGGTGCGCGGGCCCTTCGTGGCCTCGGGCTACCTGGGCGGCGCGGGCGCGGACCGCTTCACCCAGGACGGCTGGTTCAAGACCGGCGACGTCGTCACCATCGACGCCGAGGGCTACATCCGCATCACCGACCGCAGCAAGGACGTCATCAAGTCGGGCGGCGAGTGGATCTCCAGCGTGGCGCTGGAGAACGCCCTGATGAGCCACCCCGCGGTGCTGGAGGCCGCGGTGTTCGCGGGTCGCCACCCCAAGTGGGACGAGCGCCCGCTGGCCGCCATCGTGCTCAAGCCCGGCCACAGCGCCACCAAGGCCGAGCTGACCGCGCACCTGGAGTCGCGCGTGGCCAAGTTCTGGCTGCCCGACGACTACCTCTTCATGGCGCAGATCCCGCGCACGTCGACCGGCAAGTTCCTCAAGTCGAAGCTGCGCGACGACCACGGCGACATGCTGATGGGCCGCTGAGGAGGCCTGCGATGGCGAGCCCGGAGTTCGAGCAGCGCGAGCTGCGCACCGTCAAGAAGCGCGTGTTCCGCCTCGGCCTGGCGGCCAACTATGGCATCGACGAGGCCGGCGTCCGCCACGCCCTCGAGCGCGGCATGAACTACGTCTATTACACCTTCAAGGGCACCGCGAAGGGCGCCCTGAAGGAGCTGTTCGGCAAGGGCGCCGAGCGCGACAAGATCGTGCTGGCGACCGGGCCGCTGCTGGGCTGGTTCGGCGGCTCGGTGCGGCGCAGCGCCGAGCGCACGCTGAAGCGGCTGGGCACCGACTACATCGACATCTTCCAGCTGCAGTGGCTCGGCGTCACCGCGGCGTGGAACGAGGGCACCTTGAAGGAGCTGCGCCACCTCAAGGAGTCGGGCAAGGTGCGCGCCCTCGGGGTGTCGATCCATGACCGCCCGCGCGCCGGCAAGCTGGCCGAGGACTCACCGCTCGACATGCTGATGATCCGCTACAACGCCGCGCACCCCGGCGCCGAGCGCGAGATCTTCCCGCACCTCGAGCGGCGCAACCCCAACGTCATCGCCTACACCGCCACCAGCTGGCGCAAGCTGCTCAAGCGCCCGCGCGGCTGGGACGGCCCGGTGCCCACCGCGGGCGACTGCTACCGCTTCTGCCTGTCGAGCCCCCACGTCGACGTCTGCCTGACCGGGCCGGCGAGCGAGCAGCAGCTCGACGACAACCTGGCCGCGGTGGCCAAGGGCCCGCTGAGCGCGGAGGAAGATGCCTGGATGAGGACGTTCGGGAAGGCTGTCCACGGGTAGTGGACGGAACGGAGCAATCACCCTACGGGTGATTGTCGCGGAGGCGGTCGAGGGCCTTCTGCATCCAGCGCTTGAAGAGGGCGACGGCGAGGCGGGCCTGGGGCCACATGAGGGGCGTGGTCAGGGTGAAGGTGTAGGTCCACTCGACGGTGGTGCCGCCGCTCTCGGGGCTGAAGATCCAGTCGGCCTCGGCGGTCTTCACGATCAGCGAGAAGGGGAACTTCGGGCGGTTCAGCCAGCGGTAGTTGTGGCGGCGCGGGCGCGTGAGCTCGAGGATCTCCTCCTCGATGACGCTGCGGTCGGTCATGGTCACGCGGCGGCGCGCGCCGGTCACCGGCTTGGCGCCCTCCAGCATCTCGATGTGCTCGACGCCGGGGATGGGGCCGTACTTCTGCAGCAGCGCGGGCAGCTCGCGCACCGCGACGTCGAAGACCTGCTCGGGGGACCGGGGCACATGGACGCGCGCGCGTGTGCTGAGCTTCATGCGCGCGAACCTACCACGGGCTCGCGGGGGCGCGGCTTCTGCAGCGGCGCCAGCGTCGGCTCCAGCAGCGCATACAACCAGGTGCCGACCAGCATGCCGGCCACGGTGACCCCGGCCAGCCACTTGCCCTCGCCGAGCTGACCCAGCGCGGTGCCCGGGCACTGCCCGGCCAGGCCCCAGCCGGCGCCGAAGATCAGGCCGCCGATGACCACGCCGGCGTGCAGCGGCTTGATGTCGAGCTTGACCGGGCGGCCGTCGAGCGCGCGGACCTGGAACCGGCGCAGCAGCCACAGGCCGACCCCGGCGACCGCGATGGCGGTGCACATCAGGAGCGGCAGGTGCGCGTCCTTGAACCTGAACATGCCCGCGATGGCGTCATAGTCGGTGGCCCGCCCGCGCGACAGCAGGAAGCCGAACGCCAGCCCGAGCAGCAGCGTCGCCGCGCGGATCATGAAGGCACCACGATGGCGAACAGCGCGTTGGTGGCCGCCGCGCCGCCCAGCATGAACATCGCGGTGGCCAGGAAGCTCGACGGCGCGCCCAGCGAGGTGCCCATGA
Organism: Deltaproteobacteria bacterium; assembly: GCA_020853705.1. GTDB lineage: Bacteria > Myxococcota_A > Polyangia > Haliangiales > JADYYK01 > JADYYK01. The sequence goes on along the minus strand of JADYYK010000204.1, from coordinate 10,607 downwards.
TGCTGTGGCCCGAGGTGCAGCCGCCCGCCATGCGCGCGCCGAAGCCGATCAGCACACCGCCACCCGCCAGCACCGCGATCTGCAGCGGCTGCGACAGCACCGCGGCCAGCGAGCCCATGGCCTGCCCGCTGCCCCAGCCGCCGCTGAGCCAGCCGCTCAGCGCGGCGCCCGCGACCACCGCGGCCAGGAACTCCAGCCGCCAGCGCCCGCTGGCGCCGAACTCGCTGCGCTTCAGGTAGGGCAGGTTGGAGGCCATCGCGCACACGCTGCCGAGGCCCGTGGTCACCGACAGGGGCCGCGACGCCAGCGCGGCCAGCGCGACCACCACCAGGCCGATGCCGGCGCCGGCGGCCCACCACGGCCAGGGATTCACGAAGACTGCGTCAATCATGCCGCGCAGCATAGCGCGCCCGCGCGCGGTGACAAACGCCGCAGCATCTGTTATCGCGGATCCGTGAGCGAGATCATCGAGCTGCGCGCCAGCGGCCTGCGCTTCTCGGCCCACGCCGCCGGGGCTGGCCCGCTGGTGCTGTGTCTGCACGGGTTTCCCGACCACGCCGGCAGCTTCCGCCACCAGCTGCCCGCGCTGGCCGCGGCCGGCTATCGCGCGCTGGCGCCGACCATGCGCGGCTATGAGCCGTCGTCACAGCCCGCAGGCGGCGACTACCACGTGGTGCGCCTGGCCGAGGACGTCGTCGGCTGGCTCGATCACCTGGGCGCCGAGCGCTGCCACCTGGTCGGCCACGACTGGGGCGCCGTCACCGCCTATGCCGTCGCCGCGCTGGCGCCCGAGCGCCTGCTCAGCCTGACCACGCTGGCGGTGCCGCCGCTCAGCCGCATGGGCCGCGCTGTGCTGCGCTACCCCGGGCAGCTGCGCAACAGCTGGTACATGGCCTTCTTCCAGCTGCGCGGCCTCAGCGATCGCGTGGTGGCGCGCGACGACTGGGCCTTCCTGGAGCGGCTGTGGCGGGCCTGGTCGCCAGGCTGGGACTGGCCGGCCGAGGACATGGCCGCGCTCAAGCACACCTTCGCGCAGCCCGGCGTGCTGACCGCGGCGCTGGGCTACTACCGCGCCTTCGCCAGCGGCGGCCCGGCGGCGCGGCGCACCCGGGAGCTCTTGCGGGCCAGGACCCCGGTGCGCTTGCTGGCGCTGACCGGCGCGCGCGACGGCTGCATGGACAGCCGCCTCTACGACCTGGCCTGCGATCCGCGCGACTTCCCGCCCGGCGGCCTGCGCGTCGAGCGCGTCGCTGACGCCGGCCACTTCCTGCACCAGGAGCGCCCCGCCGAGGTCAACCGGCTGCTGCTCGACTGGCTGGCCAGCGCGCGCGCCTGAGCCGGCCTCGCCGCGCCCCGGCTGTGGCTTGCCGGCGCCGCGCTCGCGTGCGATGACGACGTCATGATGAAGCTGCTCGGGACCACGACGTCGCCCTATGTGCGCAAGGTCCGCATCGTCGCGCGCGCCGCCAACCTGCCGCTGACCATGCTCGACACCCGCAGCGAGGAGGGCGCCGCGCTGCTGGCCCGCCACGCGCCACTGGGCAAGATCCCGGTGCTGCTCGACGGTGACCGCGTGCTGCCCGACTCCTCGGTCATCGTCGGCTGGCTGTGGCAGCGCCACGAGGCCGCGCTGCGCGCCGCCGGCCTCGACCTCGATCCCGCGCACCTCGAGCAGCGCGAGCTGCAGGTGCTCGCCGAGGGCGTGCTCGACGCCGCCATCAACCGCTTCTACCTGCGCCGCGACAACTTCGAGGAGCGCGGCTACCTGGCCCGCCAGACCGAGCGCATCGACACCACGCTGGCCCACCTCGACCACGGCCCCACGCCCGTGAAGTACGCGCGCCCGCTCGGCCTCGGCGCCCTGTCACTCGCGGTCGCCCTCGACTGGCTGGTGTTCCGCGCCCAGGCCGACCTGGCGAAGTACCCCGCGCTGACCGCCTTCCGCACCGCCTGGCTGGCCGACCCGCTGGCCGCCGGCAGCGAGCCGGTGGTCTAGCGCGCCGCTGGGCTCGGCCCGATGCGCACCAGCGTGAGGGCGTCCTCGGGGCAGGCGACCACGCACAGGCCGCAGGCGGCGCAGGCGTCGGCGTTGGGGGTGTAGGCGGTCTTGCGGCCATGTGCGCGGCTGTGCAGTCGCGCGAAGAAGGGCAGGGCGTCGAAGTCGGCGTCCTCCATGCGGCGGACCTCGAAGACGCTCTCGGGGCAGACCTCGACACAGTCGCCGCGGCCCTCGCAGCGCAGCCGGTTGACGATGGGCTGGAAGCTGGCGGGCTCGGCGAAGCACTGCTCGCCGGGGCGATCGGGGGCCGACGCGACCAGGCGGGCCTTGGCGCGATTGAAGCTCTCCATGGCCCCAGCCTGTCGGGCCCGGGTGCCGGACGAATGTCCGGGCGGTGAAGAAGTGTAAAGGCGGTAACCGGCGCGGCGTTTCACCGCACTGAGGGATCATCATGCGGCGGCTCGTCAGCCTTGCGGTGCTCATCACATGTTGTGGCCTCGCCAGCGCCCGCTCGCGGAGCCGCCCGCGCCCGAGCCCTGCGCCGCCCCCGGCGCTGGCGGTGTTGACCAAGGACCGGATCCTGCTCGCGCGCCCGGTCAAGTTCGCCATCGCCAAGGCCATCATCGATCGCACCGCGTTCGAGCTGCTCGACGCCGTGGTGGCCCTGCTGGTCGCCCAGCCCGCGCTCCAGCTCGAGATCCAGGGTCACGACGGCGAACCCGACCAGGAGTACCGCGCGCGCCGCCTGTCCGCCGACCGCGCCGACGCCATCAGGCGCTACCTGATCGCGAAGGGGATCGCCGCCGACCGGCTGCAGTCGCGCAGCTATGGCGACAACGTGCCCCTGGTCAGCCCGCGCACCGCGGCGGGCCGGCGCAAGAACAACCGCATCGAGCTGGTGGTGCTGCCGCCGCCAGCGCCAGCACCTACGCCGACGCCGGCAGCGTCGCCAGCAGCCGCTGCGCCTCCGCCGCCTGCGCGCGTGGCACCCGGACGGTGATCGGCACGAACGGCGCGAAGAAGCGCAGCAGCGTGCGCACGTTGGCGCCGCGCAGGTGGGCCGGGATCCCCGCCGCCGCCAGCGTACCGAGCACCAGATCGCCGCGCTGCGGGTCGTCGAGCTCCGTGACATCGACCGGATCGTCCAGCCGCGCCCGCCACTCGGCCTGCACGTCGAGCAGCCAGCCGGTGCCGATCACGATGCTCAGCGCCGGCAGCCCGGCCAGCTTGCCCAGGACATAGCCCAGCACCAGCACCAGGGCCAGGAACGCGACATCGACCGGCGCCCCATCCAGCCGCCCGGTGTAGACCCGCCCCAGGCCGACCGCGATGGCCGCGGCCACCAGCGCGAACACCACCAGGACCTCGAAACGCGCCGGCTGCAGCCACTCGACCACGCGCGCCGGCGCCACCCCGCCGATCAGCACCGCCAGCCCGAGCAGCGCCAGCACCAGCTGCGGGAGCACCAGCGCATCCAGGCTGCTGCCCGGCAGCCGTCGCTGCGGCGGCGCCGCGGTGCGCCGCGACAGCAGCCACGTGGTCGCCAGCGCCAGGGCGGCCACCCCCGCCAATGTCAGGGTCAGGCGCGCGGTGCCCGCGTGCAGCAGGTTGCGCGCCACCGCGTGCAGCTCGGTCAGCCCGGCGCCGACCAGCACCACCATGATGCCGCTGCCCAGGCCGTGGCGCGTGACGACCCCCGCCAGCGCCAGCAGCGCGAAGCTGCCCCCGACCAGCGTCACCACCACCAGCCACGGCGAGCCGACCAGCAGCTCGCGCCCGTAGTAGCCCATGCTCACCAGCCAGCGCGTGATCAGCCAGCCCTGCAGGCCGGCCAGCAGCGCGCTCAGCCCGAGCGCCGCCAGCAGCAGCGGGCCACGCCGCCCACCGGTGCGCAGCCTGCGCCACGGCGGCACCAGCAGCGCCACCACCTCCACCAGCACGAACGCCGTCAGCACCGGGGTCAGCCCCAGCGCCACCACGCTGAGCGCGCGCCGGCTGGTGCCGCCGAGCGCCAGCATCTCGTCCAGCCAGTCTCGATCCAGCCCGGGCACCAGGATGCGCCCCGCCAGGATGGTGAGCAGCGGCGCCCCCAGCGTCACCACCAGCCGGCCCCACGGCGCCGCCGCCTGCCCTCGTAGCCCGAGGTCGGCCCCGGCCGTGGTCCACTGCGGCAGCCGCCGCGCCAGCAGGCCGAGGCCCAGCACCAGCAGCGCGGCCAGCAGCGCCAGCGCCAGGCGCACCGCGGGCAGCAGCGCCGCCGAGACCCAGGGCTCGACCTCGCGCGCGTCGACCAGCCGCAGCGACTCCGGCAGAGCGCCCGAGCGCAGCGCCACCACGGTGGCCTGCGCGTCCGCCAGCAGCTTGCGCTGATCGCCGCCGCCCATGCTGATGCGCGCGCGCCCACCTGCGATGCGGCTCTCGATGACCGGCGCCGAGTTGATGGTGCCTCCGACCGCGATGGCCAGGCGGCGGCCCACGCTGCGTTCGGTCAGATCGGCGAAGCGCTCCCCGGCCTCGCGGGTGAAATCGAGCATGATCTCGGGACGCCCCGTCATGGGGTCGGACATGATGTCCGCCCTGGCCACGTCGTCGCCATCGAGCTGGACCGGCAGCTCGAGCAAGTAGGTGCGCCAGTAGCTGGCCGGCGGGTCGCCCGGGCGGCGGTCCTGGTCGTCGTCGTCCATGGGGCTGCGCTCGACATGTTCGAGGCCGAGGGCGAAGCCGGGCGGCGCCACCACTCCTGCGCTGGCCAGCGTGCGCTCCAGGAGGTCGCGATCCTCCGCGATCAGCGCGGTCTCGACGCCGCCGTGGCGGCCGAAGCTGAAGCTGTGGTCGCTGACCCCCGCGACGCCGGCCGCGCGCACCCGGGCTGCGGCGTCGGCTTGCCAGTCCTGCGCCGCCGGCCCCTCGGCCACCAGCTGCATGGCGAGGCCTCCGGGCCTGGACGCCTGCGCCTTGACCTCGGCGAGATCGCGCCGTCCGGGCAGGTCCATGACCAGGTCCCGGCCCGCCAGCGTGACCTCGCCACCCATGGCGCGCAGGCGCGGCTCGACCTTGGCGACCAGCTTGCGCAGCTCGGGCAGCTCGAGGTCATCGCCCTGGTAGCGCAGCCGGACACCGCCCTCGATGGCGATGCGCCGCTCGGCCGCCGGATCGATCAGCGTCAGCAGCGCGGTCGGCGGCCGCCGCAGCGTGAAGGTCGCATAGGTCGCGACCCCGGCCAGCAGCGCCGCCACCCCCATCACCCTGTTCACCTGCACGCGCACCGCGGGCAGGATAGCCAACCTCAGCCGGGAAACAAGCCGCAGCCGCGCCTCGTCGGCGCGCGCTGCCCGCGTCATCGCGCGCAGGCCGACGATGCAGCTGGCCGGGATGTGGCGCCCCCGCTGCCGGGGCTGCCGCGCACGCCTCAGCCCGCCAGGACCTTCATCGTCCCGCGCGTGACCCCGAACTGCTCGTGCACGCCGGCGCGGCGCACCGCCTCGGCCGGCGTGATGCGGCCGTCCAGCAGCTCGCGATAGGCGGCCAGCACGCGGCCGGCCTCGTCGTGCGACTCGCGCACCAGCTCGACGCGGAAGCGGCGCACCCCGCGCCCCAGCAGGCGCGGCACCAGCGACGCCGCGCTCTGCGCCTGCGCGTTGAACACGGTGTTGCGACAGCCGACGTCGACCACCACCGGGTGGGTCAGGCCGACATGATCGGTCAGCGCGACCTCGTGCTGCTCGCAGGGTCGCCCGCAGCTCCTGAAGTCGCGCCCGTTCGACAGGAGGTGCGAGTACACGCAGTGTTCGGTGTGGAAGGTCGCGATGTGGTGGTGCAGCGCGATGGTGAAGCGCTCGGCGGGCGCCGCGGACAGCAGCGCGTCCAGCTGCGCGGCGTCGAGATCGTGCGCCGCGGTCAGGGTGTCGAGCCCCAGCGCCAGCAGGTGCGCCGCCGTGATCGAGTTGGTCACGTTGAGCGAGAAGTCGCCGTGCAGCGCCGGCCGCGCGCCGCCCGCCCCGGCCGCGGCGCCCTCGCGGAACGCCATCAGCGCGCCCCAGTGGCGCACCAGCACCGCGTCGGGCGCCAGCCGCGCCAGCCGCGCGTCATAGCCCTCCTCGCCCGGCTTCTGCACCCGCACGGTCGCCAGCGTGACGCCCAGGCCAGCCGCGCGCGCGCGCTCGACCGCGCGCCCCAGCCCCTCCAGCTCCATCCAGTCGAGCTCGACCTCACGCTGCCCCGCCGCGATGGCCGCCTCCAGCTGCGCGTCGGTCCGACACAGCACCAGCAGCTGCGGCGCCGCCAGGTCGACCGCGGTGACCCGCGCCTCACCGGCCCCCGCCTCACCGGCCCGCGCCTCACCGGCCCGCGCCCGCGCCGCCTGCAGCTCGGCCGCCAGCTCGGCGCGCAGCCGCGGCAGCGCCGGCGCCGCGTCGACCACCCGCAGCGGCCCGCGCTCCAGCGCCGCCTCGAGCTCGGCCACCAGCACCCGGCGCAGCTCCTTGAGCTCCGCCGTGGGCACGAACAGCCCCGGCGCGAGGCCGTCACAGTCGAGCTGCAGCAGCGAGAACGGCGTCCCGCCCAGCGCGCCCAGCTTGTCCTCGAGCAGCGCCGCCTGCAGCCCGGCCCCGCGCGCCGCCGCCAGCGCGCTGGCGCTCTCCGCTCGCGCACGCAGCCCACCGCGCTCGGCCAGCGCCTCCACCCGCAGCGGCTCACCGGCGCGCCCGCTGACCACCAGCCTGAGGTCATGGCGCCCCGCCGGCGCGCTCGCGATCACCTTCTGCGTGCGCCGCGCCAGCGCCGGATCCGACGTCAGCCAGACCCGATGGCCCGGCTGCACCCGGGCCAGCTCCGGCCCCGGCTGCCCGAACCCCAGCCGCCAGCCCGCCGCACGCCCGCGCGAGCGTGGCAGCACCTCGACCCGGAACAGCGGCCCGCCTGGCTCGCCCTGCTCGGGCGTGCCCAGATCGAACCCGACCCCCATGCCCGCGCGCGGCTCGACCTCGACCTCGAGCGTGCCGGCCAGCGGCGCCGCCACCGCCCCGACCGGCCCCTCCGCCCGCGTCGTCGCGCCCGCGCCCGGCGTCGCCAGCGCCCCGGTCCAGGGCCGCCCCTCGGCGTCGCGCTCGACCACCACCTCGCCGGCGCGCGCGTCGACCGCCACCACGCGCCCGAGATAGGCCCCGCGGTGCTTGGGAAAGCGCCCTTCCACCAGCCCCTGGTGGTCCGAGCCAGCCAGGAAGCCGTGCGAGAAGCCGCGCGAGTAGGTCAGCGTCAGCTCCTCCAGCGCGCCGTCCGGCAGCGCGCCGCCATCGAGCAGCGCGCGATAGGTCGCCGCCGCGGTGGCCACATACGCCGGCCCCTTCTGGCGCCCCTCGATCTTCAGCCCGTGTACGCCCGCCGCGGCCAGCTCGCCGACCGCATGCACACCGGCCAGATCCTTCGGGCTGAGCAGGTACTCGACCTCGCCCAGGTCCCGACGCACGCCGTCGACCACCAGCTGGTACGGCATGCGACACGACTGCGCACACTGACCGCGGTTGGCCGACCGCCCGCCCCAGGCCTCGCTGGTCAGGCACTGGCCGCTCCAGGACACGCACAGCGCGCCATGGATGAAGACCTCCAGCTCGAGCGAGGTCGCGCCGGCCAGGCGCCGGATCTCCGCCACCGACAGCTCGCGCGGCACCACCACCCGCGTCGCGCCCAGCCCCGCCGCGAAGCGCGCGCCCTCGGCGCTCGAGATGGTCATCTGCGTCGACGCGTGCACCTCCAGCGCCGGGCACAGCGCGCGCGCCAGCAGCGCCACCGCGGGATCCTGCACGATGATGGCGTCGATCCCCGCCGCCGCCACGTCGCGCAGGATGGCCTCCAGCAGCGGCAGCTCGGGCTCGAACACCAGCGTGTTCAGCGTCAGGTACGAGCGCGCGCCGGCGCGCCGGATCCGCGCCGCGGTCGCCGCCAGCCCGGCGCGGTCGAAGTTGGCCGCCCGCGCGCGCGCGTTGAAGCCGTCATCCAGCCCGAAGTAGACCGCGTCGGCCCCCGCCGCCAGCGCCGCCTCCAGCGACGCCAGATCCCCGGCGGGTGCGAGCAGCTCGGGGCGACGCATTCACTTTCTCTACCATGCAGCGGTGGGGTATGGATGCGCATGGCGAAGACAGCCGTGATCCTCCTCATCCTCGGCCTCGGCGGCGTCACCGGCCTCACTGGCTGCGCCAGCGGCCAGCGGGGCGCCGGCGCGCGCAGCCGCTGCAACCGCCTCGCCGCCTGTCGCAGCGCCTGCGCCGCGGGCAACACCGACGGCTGCTTCCGACTGGCCTCGCTGCTCGATCGCAACCCCTCGCGCGCGAGCATCGAGGCCGAGCTGCCGCTGCTCACCCGCGCCTGCGACGGCGGCCACGCCCGCACCTGTGTCGCCCTGGCCGATCTGGTCTGCGAGCCCGGCGCGTCCGGCGCCCCGCCCGCCGACTGTGACGTCCGCGAGCGTGAGCTGTCGCAGCGCGCCTGCGACGCCGGCGACGGCATCGGCTGCCTCGCCCTGGCCACCCGCGGCCCCGAGGGCGACGAGTCCGCCCACAGCCTGCTCATGGACCGCGCCACCAGCCTGCTCGGCGCCGGCTGCAAGGCCGACGATCCCTACGCCTGCGCCTACCTGTCGCTGCTGTCGCGCAAGGATCCCCAGGGCCCCGCCATCCTGGCCCACGCGCGCGCCCTGCTCGAGCGCGGCTGTCGCAACGACGACGCCATGGCCTGCCTGACGCTGTCGATCCTGGTCCCCGAGGCGGAGTCCGGCCCGCTGCGCCAGCGCACCTGCCGCCTGGCGCCCGAGCTCGGTCCCTGCGCGCAGCTACAGCAGCAGCAGTAGGGCGGCCGGCGCCACCATCGCGACCGCGACGCGCGCCAGCCGCTTGCGCAGATCGCGCCGCTCGGCCGCGCGCATGCGCGCCAGCTCCTCGCGCCGGGTGTACTCGACCATGGCCAGCATGGGCCCATCCAGCGCGGGCCGGAAGGGCGCCCCGCGACGCGCCACCGAGCCGCGATCCGCCGCGCGATAGGCCGCCTCGACCCCGAGCGCCAGCGCGCGCGCCAGCGCGATCAGCTCGGCGACCTCGCTCGGGGTGTGGCCCGGCCGCGCCAGCCTGAGGCCACCCTCGACCTGCACGATCCAGGGCCCGCCCATGTGCACCAGCGCGGCGCGCACGTCGGCGTCGAGCAGCTCACGCGCGACGTCCGCCGGCGCCGCCTCGACCTGGAACATGGCGTCGAAGGTGGCGTCGTCGATGCACAGCTCCGCGGTGGCGTTGCGCACCGCCTGCAGGCGCGGCCGCAGCGTCAGCTGGATGACGTCGGGCGACAGCGCGAGATCCAGCTCGATCCACTTGCAGCCGCGGCGCGTGATGCGACGCAGCCGCGCCGGCACGCCGGCGATGCGCAGCTCGGAGTCACGCCGCCTGACCCCACGTCGCGCCGGCAGCACCTTGCAGCCGCCGCGCGGCTCGCGACCACCCTCCAGCAGCGCCACCATCGCCCCGTAGATGATCAATGAGCACAGGGCGAACATGCTCCTATTGTTGGCCGACAGCGCGACGCTGACAAGAGTACCTTTCGTGCGTGACGGAGGGCACGGACCGCGAGCACGGCGCCGAGCGTGACCGCGCCGAGCTGGCCAGGCTCGGCGACGCCCAGCAGCTCCTGGGCGAGATGGGCGACTTCCACAACTTCGCCCTGTCGTTCTCGATCATCTCGGTGCTGACCGGCGCCATCACCCTGTATGGCCACGGCCTGACCCATGGTGGCCCGCTGGTCATGACCATCGGCTGGCCGCTGGTCGCGCTGGGCACCATGACGGCGGCGCTGGCGCTGGCCGAGCTGGCCGAGCTGGCCTCGGCCTACCCGACGGCGGGCGCGCTGTACCACTGGTCGGCCATCCTGGGCGGCAACGGCTGGGGCTTCGCGACCGCGTGGCTGAACACGCTGGGGCAGTTCGCCATCACCGCGGGGATCGACTATGGCCTGGCCCTGTTTCGTGGTCGACACCCTGGGCCTCGAGCCGTCGCGCGCCCAGATTCTCGGTGTTTACGGCGCCATCCTGACCTCGCACGCCATCCTCAACCATGTCGGCGTGCGCGCCGTCGCGGTGCTCAACTGGCTGTCGGCCTGGTACCACATCGTCGGCGTCGCGTTGCTGGTGGTGGCGCTGCTGTGGCGCGCCCCGCTGGCGTCGCCCGGCTTCCTGATGGAGCGCTACGCCTCGGATGGCGAGCACACCTACTGGTACGCCTTCGCCATCGGCCTGCTGCAGGCGCAGTGGACCTTCACCGGGTATGACGCCAGCGCACACACCACGGAGGAGACCCGCGACCCGTCGCGCAACGCGCCCTGGGGGATCGTGCTCTCGGTCGCGGTCAGCGCGGTGGTCGGCTGGATCATGCTGCTGGTCATCACGCTGGCGATCCAGGACCTGCCCGCGGCCGCCGCCGCCGGCAACCCCTTCATCCAGGTGCTGACTGTTGCGGGGCGCCCTGGTTGATGGCCATCACGACCGGCTGAGCGACGGCCATCATGAGCGTGCGCGGGCGCATGCAGCATGACGATGGCCATCGTGTCGTGGAGGTGGCGGTGCAGGCACGGC
>JADYYK010000203.1 GCA_020853705.1 Deltaproteobacteria bacterium | reverse complement strand
GGCGGCGAGGCCACCGTCATGGTCGAGGTCCGGGTGGTGGCCGACACCAACAAGGACCGCGGCGCCGAGGTCGCGGCCGGTCGCTTCCGCGAGGATCTGTACTACCGCCTCAAGATCGTGCCGCTCGTGCTGCCGCCGCTGCGCGATCGCCGCGACGATCTGCCGCTGCTCATCGAGCACTTCATCCACAAGCTGGCGCCGCGCACCAACGCGCGCATCACCGGCATCGACGACGAGGCGCTGGGCCGCCTGATGGCCTACGGCTGGCCCGGCAACGTGCGCGAGCTCGAGAACGTCATCGAGCAGGCCCTGGTGTTCGCCGAGGGCGACCGCATCACGCTGGCCGCGCTGCCCGCGTTTCTCAAGGACGAGGGCCACAGCCCCGATGCCCTGGCGGTCCCCCGCGGCGAGATCTCGCTGCCCGACGTGCTCGAGGATCTCGAGCGCCAGCTCATCCTGAAGGCCTTCAAGAAGGCCAACGGCGTCAAGACCGAGACCGCCCGGCTGCTGGGCCTGAAGACGTCCGCGCTGTACTACAAGCTGGAGAAGTATGGGATCACGTGAGAATCCTGCTTTCTGAGGGGTCCGACCACACCGCCTCAGAAAACTGAGGGGGCGCCGCCCAGGGATCGCAAGCCGGCGTACTGGAAACCGGCCAAGTGGGCGCCGATCGAGGTCGAGAGGGACGGACAGTTGCGCGGCACGGCCATTGCTTCACAATCGCACCAGATGACGATCCGGGTGGCAAGGTCGGTTGCGCTGTTCCTCGCTGGGCTCCTGGTGGCCCTGGCGATGGGGCTGGTCAGCGCCCGCATCGCCATCGCGGCCCCGGTGGTCAGCAGCGCCGACCGGGTGGTGGAGCTGCGTCGCAGCGAGGGCAGCCTGCTGCGCCTGGCCGCCGAGCGTCGCAACCTGGAGCAGAAGCTGGCCGCACAGAGCGCGTCGATCGAGTCGCTCAAGCGCCAGGGTGGCACCAGCAACGACGACCAGCTGGGCCGCCTGCTGTCGTCCTCGCAGGAGCTGGCGCGCACGCTGGCCGCGCTGGCCGGCCGCACCCGCGCCCTCGAGGTCACCATCGCGACCCAGCGTCGCGCCGTGCTCGAGAGCATCGACGCCGAGCTGGCGCAGCCGCTGAGCGACGCCCGCCGCGACGAGCTGCTGGCGCTGCGCCGTGACACCGCCGCGCGCGCCGCCGCCTCCGCCGCCCCGGTCTCGATCGCGCAGCCGCGCGTCGGCAAGCTCGACGATCCCGCCGACCTGGCCGAGAAGGCCGCCGTGCTGGCCGCGTCGGAGCGCAAGCTGCGCGCCCAGGCTGGCGTGTTGTCGCGCCGCGCCGCCGGCATGGACAAGCGCCTGCGCCTGCGTCGCGCCAGCGAGCGCGCCTCCTCGGGCGACCTGTTCGCCGACGACGCCCCGCGCCGCCGCTCGGCCACCGCTGGCGACCGCAAGACCAACGGCACGCTCAACGCCGGCAACGAGACCAACGACGACGCCCGCAGCCCGGGCGCGCAGTCGCCCGCCGAGGTCACCGACGGCTTCGCGGCCGCGCCTCCCGGCGGCAGCCCGGCCCCGGCGCAGACCAACGGCGACCCCATCGCCACCGGCGGCCAGCCGGCGCCCCAGGGTGTCGCCAGCCCGCTGCCCGCGACACGCTCGCCGCGTGACGCCGACCTCGATCTGGCCGGCGACCCCTCGGTCATCCTGGTCGACGTGCTCGATCCCGCCACCCTGGCCGAGCTGCGCAGCGCGCAGCGCACCGGCGACCCGGCGCGCCAGATCCAGGCCCTGCGCCGCGCCGAGGCCTCGCTGCGCGTGCTGGCCGACGAGCTGGCCAGGCGCCAGGCCGCGATGAAGAAGCGCGCCGCCGAGCTGCGCAAGCAGAAGTAGCTCGCCCGCGAGCCGACCCGGAGCGAACGCTCCTCCAAGCCGCGCTTCGAGGGGGGTATCATGGCCGCCGTGCGTCGCGTCGCCCAGCCCTCGCTCGCCGCGGCCACGCTGCTGGTGCTGGCCAGCGCTGGCGCCGGGCCCCGCACCGCCGCCGCGCGCAGCACCCGCGTCACGCTGACCATGGAGGCCGGCCCCGAGGTCGACAGCAACGTCGGCCGCGTCGAGCCGGGCGCCGGTGAGGCCGCCGTCACCAGCGCCCTGTTCCGGGCCACCAGCAGCGTGCGCGCCACCCGCCGCGTCGGCGCGAACCACGCCCTCGATCTCACCGTCAAGGGCGGCGCCCGCGTCTTCCTCGAGGAGGCCGCGCGCGAGTACGACGTCGGCGTGCTGCAGGCCCAGGGCCAGTGGGCCTATCGCACCCGCGCCCCCGTCATCCTGGGACTGGTCGCCGATCACTACGAGGTCTTCGAGCGCACCACCACCGTCCCGGGCGCGACCGCGGCCGACCCCGCGACCTCGCGCGATCGCGACTTCCGCTTCTCCGGCGTCGCCGGCCAGGCCATCCTCACCCGCGGCCCCGACCACCGCGTGGTCGCGCGCGCCGGCTACCGCTGGTTCGGCTACAAGCCCGACGCCCAGTTCGACTTCCGCGGCGACACCTACTCGCTGGAGTACCTCGGCCACAAGGACGAGCTCGACGCCGACGGCAACGTCGAGGCCGAGTACGACTGGCACCTCGGCTACGCCCTGGCGCGTCGCGGCTACAGCGGCGACGTGCTGGTGCCGCCCTGCCCCGCTGGCTCCACCGCGGCCAGCTGTCTGCCCCAGCACCGCGACCAGCGTCGGCGCGACCTCTACCACGCGCTGTCGATGGGCGCGACGTACACCGGCCCCATCCGCGCTGATCTCGACTACCAGCTGACGGTGACCGACTCCAACAGCGACGGCCAGTCGGTGCTGCGCCACGCTGGCGTGCTGACGCTGACCAAGGACCTGCCCTGGCGGGTGGTCGGCACCGTGCGCGGCGAATTGCAGCTTCTGTCCTTCAGCGATCCGCTGGTCGTCAACCGCCTGGCCGGCCAGGCCTTCGAGTCGATCGAGGACGAGAACCGCAACTCGCTGCTGGTCCAGCTCGAGCGCCCGCTCGATCGCCGCGAGCGGCTGCACCTGGTCGGGCGCTACACCCTGCAGAGCACCTCCGGCGCCCCGCTGTGGCGCCAGCTGGTGTTCGCGGGTCTCAGCTGGTCCAGCGAGTAGAGGGGGTTTGCCAGGCAGTCCTATCATGGCGTACAACCTCGGAATGGTTCGCCGCAAGGGGCCCCCGCCCAAGCCCACCGAGGAGGAGACCGCGGCCGAGACCGCGTTGCTCGACTCGGTGCTCAGCGGGCGTCCCGGTGCGTGGAACAACTTCCAGACCCGCTACAACGGCCTGATGCTGTCGTGCATCCGTAAGGTGCTGCACCGCTACAGCGCGGCCTACGACGAGGAGGACATCGAGGACATGATGTCCTCGGTGTGCCTGAACCTGGTCAAGGACGGCTACAAGAAGCTGCGCGCCTACGACGCCACCCGTGGCTACCGGCTGTCGTCCTGGGTCGGCCTCATCGCCACCAACACCGCCCACGACGCCCTGCGCCGGCGCGATCCCATCCACATATCGCTGGACGACGAGAACAACTCGCCGGCCTCCAACGTGGCGGATGCCCGCATCGGGCCGTCTGAACAGATCATTCGCATGCAGCAGGCCGGCATCCTCGCCGAGGCCATCGACGAGCTCGAGGAGACCGACCGCCAGTTCCTCAAGTACTACTACCTCGAGGAGCTGGAACCGGAACAAATTGCTGAAATCATGGGTGTTTCCATCAACACCGTGTACAGCCGCAAGCACAAGGTGCGCGAGAAGCTGAAGCGGATCGTGGAGCACCGCGGCGGAAGCGACGAGTCGTGACGCCCGAGTGGTCCAACCAACTGTCGTCGGGAACACACGATCGAACCCCCGTGTTCTGGAAGTTTCACGGCGGCAGCCCGTAGGATACCGACGATGAGCACCGCCCCCAAGCACCGTGACCAACTCGACGGCCAGCTCGGCCAGGCGCTGAAGGCTACCCGCTCCCGGCCCGTCCCGGCGCCAGGCCCCGGTGAACCCAGCGATGACGACCTCCTGCTCTACGTGGAAGGTCGCCTGCCCGACGAGCGCGCCGCCGAGGTCGAAGCCCAGCTCGCCAGGAGCCCCTACTCTTCAGACCGCGCCGCCGTCCTCGGTGAAGCGCTGACGGAGAACGCGCCAGAGCAGCCGCACGCTCTGGCGCGCGCGTTTCGGGCCGTCTTCCACCTGGCCGGCAGCGCGCTGAGCCTGCTGCGCTCCGACGTGGCCCCGGCCCCCGTGCTGGCGACCGCGGTGCGTGGCAACGCCGCGGCGTCGGCGCAGCCCGAGTGCTACGAGTTCTCGCACAAGATGGCTGGTCTGGACGCCATGGTGACGGTTGACCGGGCCCAGGATGGCGGCGTCGATGTGCGCCTCGAGCTCAAGCGGGGCGGCAGCCAGCCGGTCAACGACGCCCGGGTGACGCTGCAGCGCGACGGTAAGGTCTTCGAGGCCGTGGACGTCGAGCGGGACGGCTCCGCGACCTTCCGGGGCCTCGACACCGCGCGCTATCGCCTCGAAGTTCATCGGGCTGGCCAGCGCGTCGGCACGGTGCGGCTCGACTTCCTGGCCTGAAGCCCTCGCCCCCACCCCGCCTCGCAGCCCCCCCATCAATCGCTTTCCAGCTGTTAGCCCACCCGGCGCCCGCCGCGGCGTCGAAGTGCACATCGCGCGCGTCAGTTCTGGGGTCCAAAGACCCAGCTTCACGTGTGGCCATGCCAACGGAAGCCCTGGAAACCATGCGGCACTCGCGCAGGCATGGCCCTTGCTCAAGTACCCGTGCAGGAGCCAGCGACGATGAAGATCACAAAGCGGACGGCGATGGCGGCACTCGCGACTCTCAGCTTCGTGGTGATGCACCACGCCAGCATGCAGCGAGCCGGTGCGGTCCTGCTGGGCTCGACCAACGTGAACACTGCCACCGAGGGTGAGCTGCGGCGCATCCCCGGGCTGCGCCGCGCCGATGTCCGCCGCATCATGCTGGAGCGTCGCCAGGCCCAGTTCCACTGCCCCGAGGACCTGTACTTCATCGACAGCCCCATCGCGCTGCGCTATCTGCACTTCGAAGGCCCCAGCGACCTGCGCACCCTGCGTCACGCGCCCGTCCTGATGAAGCGCAGCGCTTAGCCCCCGAAGCGCAGCTTCGAGGACCACGGTTCCGTTTCGCTCCGTTCCGCTCCGCTCGCCGCACTCCCCCACACACTTGTAATCGCCTCCCCTTCGCGATATCTGCGAGGCGGACCCCGTGACCGAGCCAGCCCCCTCGCGCCCGTCACCAGGGCCGTCCTCGTGGTGGTCCGCGCTGCCACCGCTGGCCGTGGCGGGGCTGTTCGTCGCCGGCTTCTTTGGCTTCGTGCGCCTGAACGGCCTGGCCGCACCCGGGCTGCGCGAGTACGGCTCCGACTGGTTCGATCACGTCCCGGGTCGCGAGGCCCAGCTGATGCTGGCGCTGGTCTTCCTGGCTGGCCCCGCGGCCATCGCGCTGACCCTGGCGCTGGCCCGCGCCGCTGGCGCCCAGCTCACCGCCCTGGCCGCGCGCGCCGCCACCCGCCCCCGGCTGGTCGTCGCGGGCGCGGTCGCCTTCGCCATTCTGGCCTCGCTGCTGGTCGCGACCTTCGCCACCCAGCACGCGCCGCTGACCGACGACGAGCAGATCTACCGCTTCCAGGTCGGCCTGCTGCGCGACGGACTGCTGGCTGGCCCGCAGCCGCCGTCGCAGCCGCCGTTCATGTCGCAGTTCATCGTGTTCAAGGGCGGCAACTGGACCGGCGTCTACCCCTGGGGTCACGTCGCTCTGCTGCTGCCGGGCGCCTGGCTGGGCTACCTGCACCTGTGGCCGCACCTCGCCGCCGGCCTCGCGGTGCTGCTGAGCTACCTGCTGGCGCGCGAGCTGTGGCCCGACGACCGCCGCGCCGCGCTCATCGCGGCCGTCTTCGTCGCGACCTCGCCCTTCCTGGCCTTCACCGCGGCGACCCTGCACAACGTCACCAGCTCGCTGGTCGCGGTCACCGCGGGCGCCTTCTTCCTGACCCGCGCGGTGCGCCGCAGATCGTTCCTGTGGGCCGCGCTGGCCGGCCTGGCCTTCGGCTTCGAGCTGCACGCGCGCATCTTCAACGGCGTCGCCATCGGCGCGGCCTGCGGCGCCGTCGCGCTGGGTGCCGCCCTGAAGCAGCGCCTGGGCCTGCGCATCATCGCGCGCCTGGTCGCTGGCGTCGTGGTCGGCATCCTGCCCTTCCTGCTGCTGTACCTGTACATCAACTGGCGCCTCACCGGCGACGCCCTGCAGCAGCTGGCCACGGTCGATCTGGCGCGGCGTGATCGCCACATGTTCGGCTTCTGGCCGCGCAAGCAGACCGCCTACAACTTCGCCCACACACCGGTGCTGGCGTTCGGCAAGACCGGCACCAACTTCCTGCGCCTGGCGCTGTGGTCGGCCGGCTCGGCGCTGTCGCTGGCGGGCGTGGGCGCGCTGCTGTGCGGCCTGCGTCGCCGCGCCAGCGACCTCGTCGTGCTGGTCCCCGTGGTCGCGCTGCTCGGCGCTTACTACTTCTTCTTCACCAGCCCGGTCTATGACACCGGCCCGGTCTACTACCTCGACGCGCTGCCCTTCCTGGCCCTGGCCAGCGCGCGCGCCGCCTCCACGCTGGCCGACCGCGGCGACAGCGCGCGCCGCCACCTCGTCGCCGGCCACCTGGCGCTGGTCCTGACCGCGGCCGTCACCTTCTGGTCGATGATGGGCCTGGCGGTGCACCACGTGTCCGACAGCATCCTCGGCCCCTACCGCGCGGTGGCGCGGGCGCACATCCGCCACGCCATCGTGTGGTGGAACCCGCCGCCCAACTTCAGGAGCTGGGTCATGACCCGCCGCCTGCCGCACTACACGCTGCGCGACGACGTCATCTTCGCCAAGGACAGCAACGGCAAGGCGCCCATCCTGGCCGCCTTCCCCGATCGTGCGACCTTCGCCATCCGCTACCCCGACGGGGTGCATCCGGTGGTCATGAAGTGGTCGCCGGGCAGTGACCCCGATCTCGCCCCCATCGTCGAGCCGCTGCCCGCCGGCCCCACAAAATAAAGAGGGCCCGGCCGAAGCCGAGCCCTCTCGAAGACCAGAAGACCAGACAGCTGCGCTGCGGAGAACCGCAGTGCAGTTGGTTACATCATGCCGCCCATGCCACCCATGCCGCCCATGCCGCCGCCGCCGCCGCCGCCGCCCGCCGGAGCGTCGCCATCCTTCTTCGGCTTCTCGGCGATCAGCGCCTCGGTGGTCAGCATCAGGCCCGCGACCGAGGCCGCGTTCTGCAGCGCCGAGCGCACCACCTTGGTCGGGTCGATGACACCGGCCTCGACCAGGTCCTCGTAGGTGTTGCTCGCGGCGTTGTAGCCATACGAGCCCTTGCCCTCCTTGACCTTGTTGACCACGATCGAGCCCTCGACCCCGGCGTTGGCCGAGATCTGACGCAGCGGCTCCTCGATGGCGCGACGCACGATGGCGACGCCGAAGGCCTCCTCGCCCTTGACCTCGAGCTTCTCGATGGCGGGCAGCGCGCGGATCAGCGCGACGCCGCCGCCGGGGACGATGCCCTCTTCCACCGCCGCGCGGGTCGCGTGCAGGGCGTCCTCGACGCGGGCCTTCTTCTCCTTCATCTCGGTCTCGGTGGCCGCGCCGACCTTGATGACCGCGACGCCGCCGACCAGCTTGGCCAGCCGCTCCTGCAGCTTCTCCTTGTCGTAGTCCGACGTGGTGTCGGCGACCTGGGCGCGGATCTGCTTGACGCGACCCTCGATGTCGGCCTTCTTGCCAGCGCCGTCGACGATGGTCGAGTTGTCCTTGTCCACGGTGACGCGCTTGGCGCGACCGAAGTCCTTCAGGGTCAGGTTCTC
>JADYYK010000202.1 GCA_020853705.1 Deltaproteobacteria bacterium | reverse complement strand
CGGCCAGCCGGGAGACCACGATCCCGCCCGACCTCGACCTCAGCGGGCCTCGAGCCGCGAGCGCCACGAAGCACCTGCCGGCCGACTGTGACGCTGCCGCCGAGTTCGAGAAGTTCAAATCGTTCTTCGGCGCCAACGGCCGCAAGTACGTGAACTGGGACCTCGCCTGGAACGGTTGGGCGCTGCGCGCCAAGGACCGAACCGACTACGCCCGCAAGCCCGCACAACCGGAGACAACCCCCGATGGACGACGCAAGGCCGGCCCCGGCTGGTGGGAACCTGGTAAACCAACGGGACGCGAGGACCTGGCTTGACACCCTCGACGAGCTGCGCTCGCGCGGCGCCGGAAGGCCCCCGGGCGGCGTCTGGCTGGTCGAGGCCAAGGGCCAATACCGCCGCGTGGCCGAACGTGGCTGGCTCAGGGGCTTTCTCGTGATCACCGTGGGCGACCCCACAGCCCTGAACTTCCGTGGCCTCTGCGGCCTCGCCGTGTGGGTGCTGCCGGATCACGATCTCGACTCCGCGGAGTGGTCTGCGAGCCTCGTGCCGCGGGTCGCCGCCTGTGAGCCGCGCGCGCTCTACCTCGCCCCCTCGAACTGGGGTCCGGGCGTGGACGCGCAGGTGGTGCTGAACCGCGGTCCCGCGGAGCCGCGCGGCGCGCTGCCGCCGGACGCCCCGTGGGGCGCGACCTGGGACTGGATCGACGGCCGCGCCGGGTTCTACGACCGGCTGATCGACTACTGCATCGGCGAGGGCTGGGAGATCCCGGTGTGGGTCCAGCAGGCCTCCGCCCGTCTCACCCGCTGGCAGGAACAGGAGGGGTTGTATGGCCTCTGACGACACGATTCCGACGCTGCGCCACATCCAGCAGATCGACGATGAGACCGGCCGCACCAATTACGTCGCGATCCGGCCGCGCCGGCCTGGGCGCGAGCGCCAGGACTGCGAGGCGTTCGTGCTCTGGCAGGAGATCGACCCGGGCTTCTTCGGGAAGCGCGACGGGCTGAGCGGCCACTGCCGCCGCCGTTCGCCCTCGGGTCACAGCCCGGGATTCCATCCCGAGGTGGCGGCGACCCACTGGTGCCTCGAGTTCAGCTCGCGGCGCCTCGCCCGCGACGAGGAGGTGGCACATGGCCTCTGAACCCTGGGTTGCGACTGCCGAGCGGCTGCCCCCGATCGAAGTCGAGGTGCTGTGCTACATCGAGCGCCGCGGCGTGCACGACGGCTGGGAGGTGCTGCTCGTCAACGAGCTGGGCGACTGGTGCGGGTGGCGCGGCACTGTCGAGGTTCGCAACGTCGTGTACTGGATGCCGATCCCGCCGATCGAGGCGCCGGCGCTCGCCCTCGACGCGGTCGCGACGATGCGCAAGGACCCGCAGCCGTGACTGACTTCGCCAAGCAGCGCGCGATGGAGCAGCTCGCCGGCTCGCTGATGATCCCGGCGCGCCCCGATGAGGACTACCTCGCCGAGATCGGCCGCCTCGAGAGCCGCAGCTACATCGTCACGCCCGAGGACCTCGAGGCCGAGCTCATCTCGCGCCTGCATGCGCCCACGGCGCAGCTCGGGCTCAGCCTGCCGTGGCCAGAAATGGCCGACATGGTGCGCTTCGAGCCGGGGCGCTGGACGCTCTGGAGCGGCCGCACGCACTCAGGCAAGACGCTGCTCTTGCGCATGCTCGCGCTGCACGCGATCCGCCAGCAGACCGGATTTCTCTTCGCCTCCCTCGAGGAGGAGCCGGTCGAGTTCCTGCGCGAGGCGCTGTACCAGGCCGCCTGCCAGCGCTCGGTGAGTGACGCCTTCGTTGCGGCCGCCGTGAAGCTCTGGTCGCCGCATCTCAAAATCTTCAACCACACCGGCAACATCAAGCCCGAGACCGTGCTCGGCGTCGCCTGCCACTGCGCCAAGGAGTTTGGCACGCAGCACGTCGTCATCGACTCGCTGATGAAGCTCTCCTTGCGCTTCGACGACTACGACGGCCAGCGCGAGCTCGGCAACCTCATCTCGCGCGTCGCCAAGCAGTACCACCTGCATATCCACCTCGTCGCCCACCCGCGCAAGATGGAGGATGACTTCCGCCCGATGTCGATGAACGACGTGCGTGGCGCCGGCGACGTGATCAACCAGGCGGACAAGGTGATCACCATTGAGCGCGCGCCCGAGGATGCCGCGGCGGCCGCGAAGATGGGCTTGCCCGATGGCGCCACCAACATCTTCCGCGTGCACAAGCAGCGCGGCGACATCAACTGGACCGGGCGCGCGCCGATGTACTACGACGCGAAGTCCCGTCAGCTCATGGCCACCTACAGCGCGCAGCCGCTGCGCCTCGTGCCGCCGGAGCTCTACGCCAAACAGTCCTACGCCTCCCAGCCCGCAGCCGCGCGCCGCGACTGGTATGACGACGACCGCGACGATCACCACGAGGATCTTCTATGACGACCGACACCGAACCCGTCCCTGCCGCAACGTCGAGCGGCATGGAGATGCTCTACTGGTTCGCCGAAGGGCGCTTCGGGCTGCTGCTCGAGTTCAGCAACCCCGGCGACATGGCGCGCTTCACCAACCTCTACCGCACCGACATGCAGCCGGACATCGAACCTGCCGAGATCGCCGCGAAGCTGCGCGCGATGGCTGATCGCATCGAGAAGGCGCAGTGAGCGCCCTCGATCCGACCGACACGAAGTCCTGGGCGCGCGCCTTCGCCCGCCACGTCTACACCACCGGCGGCCCGCTGCGCGCGGCGCCGAAGCACGCGCAGCGTGACGCCACCAAGGACCAGCCCGCGATCAAGACGTGGGCGGACATCGGGCGGCGCATGTTCGGTGAGCACTTCGACCAAGAGCTCACGTGGTGGTACGAGCAGAGCGGCATGTCGCCCGAGCAGGCCGTCTACGTGCCCTACCCCGGGCAGCACCAGAAGATGCTGGTCGAGGAGCTGTGCAACTTCTTCGAGGTGAACGACGTGTTCACCATCTACGAAGCCTGCCAGGCGCTCAGGCTGCAGTCGGGCGACTCCTATTGGACCGACGTCGCGCTGCACGCCATCGACCTGCACTACACGCTCGCGATCTTCCCTTCGCAGTTCCAGCGCGAACCGGAGCCGAAGTTCTGCAGCGTCAAGTCGAAGCCCGTCAACAGCACCTGGAGGAGAGTGGCATGAAGATCAAGTACATCAAGCACGCGGATGGTCGCGTCCAGAAGGCGCCGAATCGCACCTGCACCAACCGCCCGGCGCGGATGCGGCGCGCCAAGGGGCCGGGCAGCATGGACTGCGAGAACGAGATCATGGCGCTCGCGGCATCTGACGCGAAGGCCGCGCTCAAGCTCTACGACAAGCACTGCGCTCGAAAGGGCGTTCGCCCGACGGCGCGCCTGCAGATGTGGGCGGCCTACGCTCCCGCGTGAACGCATCCACCTACGGGAGCAATTCACAATGACCGATGACATCCCAGCGGTGCGAGCGCGGTGGCTTGCGCAGAAAGGCGCGGGGCCGCGTCGCCTTACCGGGCAGGAGTTTGACCTTGTGGTCGATACGGTCGTCACGGGGCTAACTGAGGTTGAGCGGCTGAGGGCCGAACGGAAGCAACTACGGTCG